>NZ_JBCNJW010000002.1:0-627948 GCF_039596355.1 Fluviicola sp.
GGACTCACGTCTTCAACCCCAAGTTATTTTCATACCTGTCTCTTATTTACACGCAATTCAAGTACAACATCCAGGGAAGTTTTGTCGATTTGCAAACCAATGAAATCCTGATCAAAAGTGCCATTAAAGATCAGGGCGTCCGGTATGATTTTCAGTATTTCAAAAATTCCAGAACCAAATTTCTCTACGGTATTCAGGCGACCAATCACAATTTCAGACCCAGTATTGTGAAGACTTCAGGCGAAATTTCAGAATACCTGAAAAGCAAGCAGGGGGTGTTGATTAAAACCGTAGAAACGAATGTCTATGCTGATGTGAAATACGATGTAAACAACCGCTGGAAAATCCAGGGCGGGTTATCTGTTCCGATCTGTTTCACCGTCAATAAAACCTATGCCGGCTTGTCCCCGAGGTTCAATGCAACTTATGTGATCAACGAATACCAATCTTTTAAGGGATCGTTTTCCAGAATGTACCAGTTTATGCACCGGGTATCCAGCAGTTCTGTTGCCCTTCCGACAGATTTGTGGTATCCGATATCCCAAAAGGTGAAACCTCAAATTTCGGACCAGGTAGCGCTTTCTTACAATATGTACTTTCCCAAAGCAAATACGTCCTTTGTGATCGAAGGGTATTATAAATACATGCAGCATCTGACCGAATACAAAGAAGGAAGCCAGCTTATTCTCAATGATCATTTTGAAGAGTCCCTCATACAGGGAAAAGGTTGGGGAACCGGGTTAGAATTCCTGCTAAAAAAAGAGAGCGGAAAACTGAGCGGCTGGATCGGATATACGATATCCTGGACCAAACGAAAATTTGACGGTTTGAACAACGGGGAGGCTTTCTGGGCAAAATATGACCGCAGGCATTATCTCACCAATGTACTCATCTACACGATTAATAAACGCCTGAGCTTCTCATGCATTTTTGAACTCTCAACCGGCGCGCGCTTCACTCCGATTATCGGTCAGTACGCCCAGCCTAACGCAGGCTTGACGAAGGTGGAGATCATCCCGATTTACGCGGAACGGAATTCGGTTAAGATGTCATTGTCGCATCGATTGGATGTTAATTTCATTATCAAATCCAAAGAGAAGAAAAAAAATAAAACCAAACAATTCAGCTCTGAATGGCATATCGGAGCATACAATGTTTACAACCGGGCAACGCCCTTTCAGGTTCGCGTAAGTACAGATCCTGATACCGGAAAAGTTCATTACGAACAACCCGGATTATTTGGATTCATCCCATCTATCGGCTGGAACTTTAAATTTTAAAACTTCAACACATGAACAAAATCAAATTATTCACCTCCTGCCTGCTGATTGTTTTAGTCGCGATCAGTGTACAGGTACTCACGGGCTGTCGCCCCAAACCGCTTACGATAAACGTCAAATCAGCACCGGAAAAATTGGTTGTCTTCACACACCTTATTCCGGATAAATACATGATTATCACACTCACCAAGAGTTTCTCCGTGCTGGAAGGCATCAAAGAAGATGATATTTCTTCCCTATTGGTATCAGGAGCAACTATTCAGGTAAAATTCAATAACCAAACCTTTGATTTTATTGAAATCAATCCGGGTATTTATATCAGCTACAGCGAAGCATATGATTACAACCAGGAATACGAACTGGTCATTACAAGCGGAGAGCACGTGGTCACTTCCAAAACCGTTATGCTTCCAAAAGTGGATTTTTCAAACTGCCTGCCACAGGTAGACAAGCATCCGGGAGATACAAACATCTTTGTAAACGTTGCTTTCAATGACATCCCGGACAAATCCAATTGGTATATGCTTAATTTTTATGCGAAAACCAGTATTTACAGCAATATGGATGGAGTAAATTACTTTGAAAACGGTAAAAATTCCTCCTTACAAACCATTCTGGTGAGCGACAAGGAATTTGCAGGAGCCTATTCCAAAAAAGTAAAACTGGAAGGAGTCACCGCCCATGACAGTATCGTGGTCACACTTTCAAACATCAACGAACAATATTTCAATTACCTGAAAATAAGAGGTACCAATGGCGGAAATATTTTAAACCAATTGAATATGGAGCCTATTTCCTATCCTTCCAACATTACCAATGGATACGGTTTCTTCAATGCGCATTTTCCGGACATTCAATATTTCGATCTAAGCCAATTTTAACAGTCTATTCACCACACACCCGATGATTAACCAAAAAAAGAGGCTGTCCGGAAAGAACAGCCTCTTTTGATTTTTTCAAAGAATCTTTTTCGTTATTCCTTGATGAACTTTACTTGAGTCACCTTCTCCGTTTCCGATACGATTTTCACAAAGTACACCCCGGTACTGATACCTGAAACATCGATTGCCGAGTTGTTCAACAAGTGATGTGTTGCAAGTACTTTCCCATTGATATCGAGTACCTGGACGGTCAGTTGCTCTTCCGCTCCTGACGAGTTGATGAACAACTTATCTTTTGCCGGGTTCGGGTAAACCGTGTAGATTTCCGTGGAAATCGCATCACTCATAGGAGTCGCGGATGTTTTGGAAACATTCAAGGTATAACAGGTAGCACTGTTCGCACCGTTATATCCCGTTACCAGAATCGTATATGTTCCAACTGCCAAATTGGTGATCGAAATGCTCTCTGTTGTTGTAGTGCTCACTCCGGATCCAATCTGGGTTCCCGCGCTGTTATACACATAGAGGTCGTAATCTACCCCGCTTGGCCCAACCAGGTTAAATTGATACGTTCCAACCGATGTGGTCGTCACTTTGTAGTAATCCGGGTCTGTGTTGGATGAAATGGCAGCAGAAATGGTTGTTGAAAGCGGAATGGTTGCCGCTGCTGAACTGGTGTTATTCGGCTCATATGCTGTTGAACAATTGTTTACCGGAGTTGCCGTAGCAGTCAGGCTATAACACGTTGAACTTGCCGCATTGTTGTAACCGAAGATTTTAATGTAATACGTTCCTGCAGCCTGTCCGTTCAGTGTCACCGACTCTGTTGCCGTACTTCCCGCTCCTGCTCCGATCTGAGTACCGGCGCTGTTGTAAATTGTCATGTCAAAATCCACGCCTGAAGGCCCTACCAAATTGAAAACATTGTTGGTTGTAACCGAAGTGGTGATCCTGTAATAATCAATATCTCCGGCAGTTGCTATTGCTGCTGAAATAGCTGTTCCACTCGTAATGGCAACTGCTGCTGCCTGCGTTTCATTCGGTTCATAAGCAGTTGTACAGGTTGATCCGCCACCGTCCGTATCACAGGTCAGCGTAATACAGCTGTTTACCCTGCTTCGGATCAGGTTTCCGGGTTGAGGACCAAATCCCAGGCTGAAGTTCATTCCCACACTGTTCAAATGGCAGTAACTCATGATCGTTCCTCCGTTGGAAGGAATCGGGCCGGTACAACCTTCACTGTACCCTGCAGCCGGGCCACAACCATCGATTGCGCCACCTGTCCAACTACAAGCGTGCGTGTGCGGAGACCCCAGGTTGTGACCAACCTCGTGTGTCGCTACATTCACTGCCCAGCTATAGTTCGGTACTGCAGGAATCGTTCCTCCTACCGAACCACAGAATCCGTGTTTGTAGTATTCATTGCTTCCGCAGATCTGATCCAGCCATGCGACCCCGCCACCACCGGTAGTCGAGAACAAAGTCGCCAGGTTTGCCCCGAAACCGCTTCGGTTTGCTGAAAACGTATTTAAATTATCGGCGTAAGAATCTTGTGTCGTCCAAATGAACAATTGGTTCAGTTTGGAACCGATTTGTTCGTTGTTATAGATAATCTGGAAGTTATTGAACAGGGAAGTCATGTAATTGGTAACCGCCTGTGAACTTCCTTTCGACGTGTACAAATTGTAGGAGGTTTCCCAGAAGTAGGTCACACACTTGTAGGTTGCTTTCTCCATTTCTTCCAGGATCCCATACTGATTCGAAAGCTGTTCGACCGCCTGGTGGTATTGATCCAAACTCTCTGCACCACATGGATGCGAAATGTTGAGCGTTAAATCGTCATCGGAGTACAAGATGTGTGTTCCTTTATCGTTTTCGGCTGTTCGGAGAAACCCGCATTCGATCGTTTTATCTTCCGGCGTATCGCGCGATATCAACACACTGAACTCATCTTCAAAGAAACTCACTCCAACCACCGAGTTCGTTCCACGGACAGTTCCCTGATAATACAATCCAAGCTTCACTCCCAGTACTTTTTCCGGGTTGTTTGACTGAACTGCAAATGCATCTCCGAATAAGGAAGCCTGAACCAAATCCAAGACTAACACCTGGCCTTCAAACGGCAATTGCACACTTAAGGCTTCCGGGCGAAGCGACAGTAAATCTCCAATCGCTTTCCTATTGGAATAATCCACATACGATGCTTTACTGAGTGTTTGCGAAACTGTTTGTTCCATCCCGGTTGAAACAGCCTTTGTTTTGGCACCTGAAAAATCCATGATATAGACTTCGGGTAATGTTTGATAAACCTTGCTCACTTTTCGCTGGTTTTCAAATTGGAATTGTTTTGTTGGAGAATACGCGTCTTTTGGTAAAGGAGCTTTTCTCAATTCCTGAGCGTAAGAGCTCAAATAGCTACCGATGCATAGCATGGCCGCCGCCGAAAGATTCAGTGTTTTCATAAATAGCGCTTTACTTGTTAAGGGGGCTATATTATGAAATCCTGTTTTATTTTAAACAAAAAACCGTGTTAAATTTCTATTTTTAACAAATCAAGATTCATACCCAGAACACCTTTCCAATTCATAATCAACTTGTTACAACAAAAAAAAAGAGCTGCTACAATGAGCAACTCTTCCGTTTCTATTTTCATGCTTGTAATAAGCGTACTTACTTAATCACTTTGGGCAATTTATCCAGGTCTTTTGACGGATAAAACACGATGGAGCTTGTATTGACACAGTGCCGGGTGTCTTTGTCGGTAAAGCCTTCACCGGTAAATACGTGTCCGAGGTGTCCTTTACAATTGGCACAAATGATTTCGGTTCTCATCCCGTCTGCATCCGGCACGCGGATCACAGCACCGGGAATTTCATCGTCAAAACTCGGCCAGCCGCAATGAGATTCAAACTTGTCTTCGGAACGGTAGAGCGGATTGTTGCATTGTCTGCAGATATACACGCCTTTGTCTGTCTTCTGATAATAATCTCCCGTAAACGGACGATCCGTATTTTTGCCGATCAGTACACTTTCCTGCTGCGGGGTAAGTTTGTTGTACTTCACATTCTTTTTCACAGCGGTTGAATCGGATTTCGGGGTTTCCTGCGAGCAAGCACTGAATCCGAAAAGCAGGGAGAGCATAATCACAACATTTTTCATGGTCAATCGTTTTTAGTGATATACGCCAAACCGGGCATTTTGGATTTTGAGGGATGTTATTTGGTGCGATCCGGGCTGATGAAGCACGTACTGCTACTGAGCAAATCCCGCATTCCGAATTTGCCGGAACAGGCTATGCGGGATGCGTCTTTTCGACAGCACAGATCCACCCAAAAACCGGGCTATTTACACTTATCCAGCTCCACGTGCAATCCCAAACCTCTCAACGCTTCTCCGGAAGCAACAATCTTCCCTTCACCATCCACCAAAAATCCGCTTGGAATGAACTGAACACCATATGCCTTTCCGGCTTCATTGGATTTGTCCCAAACATGACTTTTCCAAATCAAACCATCCGCTTTGATAGCTTCTTTCCATTTCGCTTCATCGCGATCCAATGAAACGGAAAATACTTCAAAACCTTTCGCGTTCTTGAATTTCGTTTTTTTGTATTTGTTGTATGCTTCTACCACATTCGGGTTTTCCTTACGACAAGGTCCGCACCAGGAAGCCCAGAAATCGATCAGAACCATTTTTCCTTTCAGGGAAGAAAGTTTCACCGTTTTTCCGTCCACTCCAACCAAAGCAATTTCAGGAGCTTTTGAACCTACTCCGGGTGCTCTTTTTACCGATTTAAATGAAGATAAAGCCGCTCCGACAACCAATAATGTTGAAAGAATGATGATTGAATTTTTCATAATGAGTATTAATTAATCCGTCGGATATCAGCTCCCAGGTTGCGTAAACGCATGTCGATATCCTGGTATCCTCTGTCAATTTGTTCAATGTTGTGAATGACGCTTTTTCCTTCTGCAGACAACGCCGCGATCAGCAGGGAGACTCCCGCACGGATATCCGGCGAAGTCATTTGGATCCCACGTAATTTGTGTTGTCTTCCCAATCCGATCACCGTTGCGCGGTGCGGATCACACAAAATGATCTGTGCCCCCATGTCGATCAGCTTATCCGTAAAGAACAATCGCGATTCGAACATTTTCTGGTGGATCAGCACGCTTCCTTTTGCCTGCGTAGCCACCACCAGGATAATGGACAATAAATCCGGTGTGAACCCCGGCCACGGTGCATCGTAAATCGTCAGGATCGACCCGTCGATAAACGTATCAATTTCGTAGGATTCCTGGGAAGGAATGTAAATATCATCGCCTCTGCGCTCCAATTTGATTCCCAAACGGCGGAAGGTATTCGGAATCACCCCGAGGTTTTCCCAGCTCACATCCTTGATCGTAATTTCGGACTGCGTCATGGCCGCCAACCCGATAAAACTACCGATCTCGATCATATCTGGCAAAATGCGGTGGTAACAACCTCCCAGTTCCTTCACTCCTTCAATGGTGAGCAGGTTGGAACTGATTCCGGAGATTTTCGCTCCCATTGCGTTCAGCATCTTACACAGTTGCTGAATGTATGGTTCGCAGGCCGCATTGTAGAAAGTCGTTGTACCTTCTGCCAGAACAGCTGCCATAATCACGTTTGCGGTTCCGGTTACGGAAGCTTCGTCGAGGTGAATGTATGTTCCTTTTAATTTTTTCGCTTCAATCGAATAGAAATGCTCGCCTGCATCGTAGTTGAATTTTGCTCCCAGCAGGGCAAATCCTTCGAAATGCGTATCCAGTCTTCTGCGCCCGATTTTATCTCCTCCCGGTTTCGGGATAAATCCTTTTCCGAAACGAGCCAGTAAAGGACCAACAATCATAATCGAACCTCTCAGTGATGCCGCTCTTTTTTTGAAATCTTCGCTTTCCAGGTACGCCAGATCAATTTCTTTCGCCTGGAAAACATACGTTCCCCGCTCCACTTTTTCGATTTTCACTCCCATGGTTTGCAGCAAGTCGATCAACTTGTTTACATCCACAATATCCGGAATGTTCGAAATAGTTACTTTTTCAGCAGTCAGCAAAGGTGCACACAAAACTTGTAAAGCTTCGTTTTTTGCACCTTGAACCGTTAATTCTCCTTTTAATTTCTTCCCTCCGTAAATTTCAAAAGACGACATACTTAGTTCTGTTTACGATTTTGGTTTTTTCCTTTAAAATTCTTTTGATTTTTCTGATTCTTTTTCGGACGCTTGTTCGGCTGAATTCCAAATGATTTCAGGATCAGGTTCGTGTTCATCAGCTCATCCGGGTTTTCCAGTACCAGCGTTCCCTGGGACAACTCTTTCAACTGGTTTGCAATCACATGATTTTCAACTGCATCGTTGTTGTATGCCAGATACTGTTTTTTCATGAAATTGGCCATGGTTGTTTTCAGGTACTCGCGCTCATCGGAAGAAGTGATATCTTTTGCGTCTTTTAAAATTTCCTGCGTATATTTTCCATAATGCCCGTATCGGATTCGTCCTTTCGGATAAATCATGCGTTCCGGCTTGCTGGAAAGCATTTCCGGTTTCGGAATTTCATAAGGAGAATCAACATCCAGTTTGAAATCAGACATCACGAACAAATGCGTCCACAGCTTATGTCTGAAATCGTCCACATCACGCAGATGCGGGTTCAATTGTCCCATCACCTCAATGATTGCGCGTGCGGCTTTGTTTCGCTCCTCACGGTCAGCAATTTCCATAGCGTGGGAAATCATTTCCTGTACGTTTCTACCATACTCCGGAAGTAATAACTTCGGTCTCGTGGTGTTGTATTCCATAAATTGTTTTCGAAAGTTCAAAAATAAGGTTTTAAATCGAAATATCGCCCCCAAATTGAAGAAGCATTCATAATGAATCACAACAACGAAAAAAGGCGGACAATCTGCCCGCCTTTCTCCTTATTCTTTTCAATCAATTTATTGATTTCCGGATGCAATATCATCCAATCGTGCTGCAGGATTCGGTTCATCCCAGGAATTGGTTCCTGCATTCCATCTGTAAACGCGATTATCGTATCCCAAAGCCCAAACAACTCCATCAACACTCGTTGAAAGCAATCTCATCAGCCCTGCAGAATTCGGAACTGTCCAGCTATACGTTCCACCGGAAATCCACGGCTCATAATTTAACTTGTAAACCACATCATTCACACTTGGACTTGATGCAATTGACCAACAAACAGTTGCAATACCACCACTCAAACAACGGAAAATCTTCGTATCTCCCGCAACGATCAATGACCACTGGTTCGTTGAATAATTGAACTTGTAAGCCTTTAAATCGCGACCAATACCGATAGCTGAATTTCCATCCGTTGCACTAACGCTCATCAACCCGGTATTCCCTGAAGAATTAGGTAATCCGTTCATCGGCATCAAAGACCAGGTTGCTCCTCCGTTAAACGTTTTATACACATTACGTGCTGCACCTACCTGGTAAACACCCCAAGCTTCTGTTGCCGAACATGCGGAGATCTGAGTCAATCGTGCTGTACTGTTTGGCTCATCCCACGAATTGGATGTCGCATTCCAACGGTAAACACGTCCGTCATATCCCAAAGCCCAAACAGCTCCACTGTAATCCTGGCTAACGGAAATGTCATACATACGAGCTGCAGCATTCGGCTCCGCCCAATTGTTCCCGGCAGGATTCCAACGATACACCCGGTGATCAGCACCCAATCCCCATACCAGGTTTCCACTTTTTTCCTGGTTATTCGTATGTGGTTTTGTTGTTTGCCCGGAAGAGCTGGAATTAGGAGTTAATTCTTGCTTTTTACAAGAAAGGAGAGACATAAAAGCCAATCCCACGAAAAGGATTTTTTTCATTTGATTTTTATTTAGGTAATTAAATTTTTCCCGCACAGACTATCCTGATTACGGCGTTTTTTGTCGACAATCAAAGATACGAATTTTAACCGATAAACCGACATTTAAGACAAGAAAAAAGCTCCGAAATGACGTTTTTTTTCTAACTTGCTCAGACCTTGATTCTTCAACATTATCCATCACCATTTCGGCCTCATTGACAAATAAAAAGTTATTTTTAGCGGTGAAATAATCTCGCTATGAAAACATCTCTGATGCTGTCCATTGGTATATGGAGCTTTTTAGCCGTTCAATCGTGTTCTTCCGATTCGAAAACACAGCAACCGGCCGAAACAGCTCAAAATAAAGCGGATTCTGTTGAAACGGAATCCTGGTTTCCCGAAACAGATTTCGATACACTGAGAGGAATGTATACCGGAAATTTCGGTGACGGGTTCATCAACATCTTTCTGACGTATGTGAATGACAAAAAAGCGGTCGGATACAACATTCACAAAGGCTTGCAGCGCAATATCAGCGGTGATGTCGTACAGCATCCTGATTATTTCGAACTCACGCTCAACGAGCCGGGCGACAATCCGTATGACGGTGTATTTGTCCTGAAAATCTCGAAAAAGGATTTCAGTGCAGATGCAACCTGGACAGCAAAAGATCCTAAGATTTCGACCAAAAAGTTCAAACTTACCCGGAAAGTGATCCCAAAAAGATCGGATGAAAAAGCCTATTACGACGGCGGCCCGATTACGGAAAATAATTTCCTGGAAGTTTTTTCCCGTTCCCAACTGAATGATGATGATCTCAGCTTTGATGAAAACGGATTGGTAACATTGACGTATTACCCGGTCGAACAGAAAACAAGGCAATTGGAAACCGTCACCGGTTCCTGGAAGTTCAATTCCGATAAGAGTCTGCTCATAGAATGGGAGAAAAACACGTACTTAAAGGAACGGAGTATGACCTTCAAACTGGTTCAAAAAAAGGATGATGAACCGTTTTTCAAAGGTCCGGGAGGAATCGAAATCACTCTCAATTATTTCTAGTTTACAGTTCTTTATTTCTATGAGAAAAGCCAGCTGGTTCGTTTTCGCGGTCGGGGTTCTGTATGCTTCGTACTTGCTGCTGTTGCTTTCACTTCCGTATCTCGAGATGCGCCGTGGTGTCGATTTTTTGAAAACCAAACAGCTCATTTACCATATCAAACACTGGCGTTTTAGTTTTTATATCCACGTGTTTACCAGCATCCTGATCATCACCAGCGGTTTGTTCCAGTTCAGCAAAACGATCATTGCCCGTTATCCGAAGATACACCGTGTTTCGGGGTTCATTTACCTCATCACAACTTTACTGATCTCCGGACCTGCCGCACTGGTCATGTCATTTTATGCCAACGGTGGTTATCCTGCCCAGGCAAGTTTTGTCATATTAAGCATTTTGTGGCTCGGAAGTACCTTCCTGGCCTATTCCTTTGTACGGAAGAAAAACTACGTCGTTCACGGAAAATGGATGCTGCGGAGTTATGCGCTGACGCTTTCGGCGGTTTCACTCCGGCTCTACTCTTACTTGTTTGATGTCTTCCACCTGCAGATGAATCCGGTGGATTTGTACGTTATCCTGTCATGGGCAAGCTGGATTCCCAACCTGCTGCTGGCGGAATTCCTGATCAGAAAAGGATTGATCCAACGACTGCTTTCAGCGCACTAAGCCGATACAGTAACCGGAGATACGTATTGAATTTTACCGGATGAACTGATCCGGTATTTCTCTGCAGAAACTTTCTTTTTAGACACGATCGGGTTTTCGTAGTACCCTTCTTCTTCCGGATCCTTCTGGAAAGTTGTTTCGTAATAACTGATCGTAAAGGTCAAATCTTTGTTGATCGTACACATTTTCAGGTTTTCGGAATAATCTTCCCGTCCCGCAATCTCTTTCTTGTCAATGATCTTCCCTTCTTTAGTGAAAGTCACCAGGCGGTAGGTCAGCGGCGACATATCTCCATTGAATTCGTCTTTCACGATATAGATCAACGCCACGAATTGGTTGTTTTCCGCTACTTGTACAAAATTGAAGAATCCCTTACTAACTTCGCGCGAGAAACGCTCATCGCGCATTTCGGAGATGAAGCGCTCAAAATCGTAGGAAATCCGATTCTTTTCATCCAACACCGGTTTTCCCTGGTTATCCGTCAGGTTGATGGGAAAGGATGCCTGGACAAAATTGCGTTTGAACTGAAGCCAGTGCAGGTTTTCCACATCCGAAACTCCATTCAGTGCCAGCGTCATTTTACTTTTGTACAGATAAGGCTCTTCTTCCCGCAGGTTTTTCAGGTCGGCATCTTTTTCGATGTTGTCGATATTCGCATATCCGGACTGAATGGCGTATTGAAGGTAATCGGCACTCATCGGGTAGTTTTTCAATTGGGAATAGGCACAGGCTACATTGAACAGTACTTTTGAGAACGGTTCATATCCCAGTTTTTCAGCCATGGAATAGGCATTCAGCGCTTGTTGGTAGTTGCTTTGCTCCATGTATACATTTCCCAATTCGTAATATGCTTTTGAACTCGGATACGTCATGATGGAAGTCAGGAAACCACTTGCAGCCGCATTCAGGTTCTTTTTGTTTTTAAACTCATCAAGCGCGTTCAGAAACTGCTGGTTCGATTCCTGGTTGGCTTTCGGGTTTTGAAACAGGAACAGGCGCACGCTTTCACCATCAAACAAATCCGATTCACTCAGTTTGATTTGTTCAACAGGCTGTTCATTGGATTTTCCTCCCACCTGATTTTCCGAATCGGGTGCAGCAGGATTTCCGCAGGAAGCCAGGAATACTCCCATTGCAATAACATAAAGCAGGTTTTTCATGAGCCGGGATTTAGTTTTACGAATGTAACAGAATTTCTTTAGTTCCCGATACAGCCGGAAGCTGATTTTGTTCACCGGTCTCATGGAAATTCAAATGTTAAATAGTTGGAAGTCACCATTTTTTATTGTAACTTCTTCTCAACTTTAAAATAGTATCCGCTATGAACAATCGATCTCAATCCATACGCTATGGGCTTTATAGTTTTGCAGGGATTGCACTCCTATTTTTGCTCATGAAGTTATTTTCACTTGAAAATATAGCTTCGCTCCGGTTTTTGAATTTCTTTATCATTATTTACTTTACAAACCGACTTGCGCGGAAAAATCACGAAAGTCAATACGATAATGATTATTTGTCAGGATGGGCTTCTCTGATTCTGGCTAATGTCGTGACAGTAGTTCTATCCTTTGTCTCGTTTGTGATTTACGCCATGTTTATTCAACCTGATTTTATCAGCAAATTTGAAGGGGGTATACTTTGGAACAACAACATTACTCTGGGTCAAGCTGCATTAACACTATTCACTGAAGGTATTGGCTGTGCAGTAGCCGTATCATTTATCATTATGCAGTACTGGAATCAAAGTCCGAAAAGCAAAAACGTTGCTTCATCCGAGACGCCGAAAAAATAAGCAGACCCCTTCAGAAAAAATCGGGAAATCGAGTGGATTTTGGAATTCACTCGATTTTCTTTTTGGGGCAACTGATTCTTGTCTCCCGTGGACTTCGTCGTGAGCTCAGCCGAACGATTTCGCGAATTATGCAGATGAATAATAATAATTGGATTATGTGTGTTATGTTCCCATATAGTTGATTTTCTCGCTGATTTCCGCAGACCAATCATTCATTCAATGTCATTTTCCAACCAATTTTCAATCTGCTTCGTTTAGGGTATCAGAAACAATGTGAATTTAGCTTTTACCGAACGAATGAATGCCTACCACCTAAACCTAATAAGCGAATAGAAAATGAGGGCATGTGTATATATGCCCTCTATGCTTTTAAACAGCTTTTTGTTTCATGAGAGATTAAAGCATGCTGTGCTCTGTTCTCAGATTTTCCACCGCCTGCTTTTCATATTTTCCATAGAAATATGCTGTTTTGAACAGGCGGTTCATTGCCAGGAAATGTTCCAGTACTTTCTTACGCCCGGGATTGTAAAGTGCGTCCGGGTAAACGGCATATTCTTTTCTTACATGTTCCGCATAAACGGCATAGGCTTCCCAATCCTGACCTAAAACAGATAAATCCGCATCGGTAAAGTAGTTCGTGTCTTCGTCTCCGGATTGCACATGTGATTTGGTAGCCAGAATCTGTGCTTTGCAACGCTGGATGATTTCATCCGGAATCTGAAGCTGTTTCATGCGTTTCCCGGCTAGCTCCGCACTTTTTTCTTCGTTATCAGGCTTCAACACGTCATAAATCACATCGTGGTAAAAAAGCGTAAACAGGATGGTGTTCCAATCTTTCAAAAGCGGTTTGATTTCTATCAGTTGGTTGAGCAGGTTTTCCAGGTGATGAAGTGTATGGTAATACCTGCCCTCACCGGAATAGTACGTTTCGATTTCAGACCAGAGTTCCTGTACCGTAGGCTGATCTTCGGTATACCTGGATACCAGTTCCTGAAAAGTTTCTTTCAACATCACTTCAAAATCAAATTGAAGACCGGGATACTATCTTTCTTTTGATCCCTGCCCCGGCTGTTTTTTAATGAATTCAGGCACCAATTCTCTGCGGTTCTGAATTTCCATTTCGGATTTTACAACAAACAGTACTTCGTGTGTTTCACTATCATCACACGTCACCAATCTCAGGTTTCCTTCCACAGTGATCCCTTCTCCTTCGAAAATCTCATAAAAACTTCCCGGCTCGGTATCGAAACAAAGCAACAGCGTGTGGGGATCTCCTTCGGCATCTTCGTAATGGAGTATTCCGGGAGAATTGCATCCGCAGTTTACTTTATACGTATTGGCCATGTTATTCGGATTGGAATACGATCCGGTTATGCGCTGATGATCCTGCTGGGAATAGGAAGTTCCGATTGCAAACGTGCAAAAGCAAAAAGCAGTAATGACTTTCCCCCAAGTAGTCTGATGTGTTTTCATGTGAATTCTTTGTTGCGGTTCTACACCAAATGTAGTCTACAATCAGGCATTTTAGCAAGTAAATTCGCGGATAAATTCATCCTTTCCGGTTATTGATGCTTTCAAGCACCTGAAAAAGCAGATACACCTGCATTTGGTTCACCGCAACAACCTGATAGCAAGCTCTTATAAGTATCCGGGAATGAATTCAAAAATTTCTTTTTCAAAGCTTTCGATCGCCGCTTGCAATTGCGGATGCGGCTACCGATTTTCAGGTTTGTTGTTATTCAGGAAGTCAAATAGTCCCATACGGTTGATTTTAAATTTCCCGCAATGTAGTATTTTTTCCATTTCCCGAAACCAGCTTTACAAGATGCTTTCTCCGTTGAAGGATTTATTTCTGAGAACCGAAACAAGACTCGAAAAAGAGTTGTAAATTTCAAATGAAAAAACTATTCATTTTTTATCTATTGACCTAAATGATGACACTAAACGATTTCATCGCCTTTGAGCGAAAATGGGAAGGCGGTTTGAGCCGGAACACTTCCGATTCTGCAAGTAAAACACCCTGCCCTACTCCGTTTAACGGAAAAACCGGCTGGCACACCAATGCAGGGATCACCTATTCCGTATGGCGCAAAAAGTTCGGAAAAACCAATGATCAACGCTTTTTCAGCATGTCGAACGACGATTGGTTTGCTGTTTTCGATTCGCTTTACTATTCCAAAGTCCGCGCGAAAGAATTTCACTCGCTTTCCATCGGATTGATGGTTACGACCATTGCCTGGGGCTCCGGAGCCAGACAAGCCGGGCTGACCTTACAGCGTGCTATCAATCAATTGGGAGGGCATGTTGTTGTTGACGGAGCAATCGGAATAAACACCATCAATGCTGCCAATGCGCTTGATCCCCGAGCCTTGTTTGATGAGCTGGTGAAACAGCGTGCCGCATTCTTTCACCGCATCGGGAAAGGAAAAAATGCGGTATTCCTGAAAGGATGGATGAACCGGCTGAATGCGTTTACAAAAGGGTTCAGACCATGATTTGAAAGCCGTTTGCACTCTTTCGAACAGGTATTACTTCTCACACAATTCTTTCAACTTGTTGTTCATTGCACGGAATCCTTCAATAGTTCCACCGTCGAGCATTTTGCGGAGCAGTGGCACGAGGATTCCATTGAATTTTTCGGCCTGGATAAACGTGGTGGTATGGTCTCCGTTGTCGATCAGTTCAAAGCGGTGTTCCCCATCAAAGAGTCCCGGGAACAGCAGATGCCCGATCCAGCGGAATTCTTTGTTCGGATCAAAAACCAGGACGGTCGGTTTGAAGGTCATTCCTTTGGAACCTGGTGCTTCGATACGCGCTGTAATTTTCGAACCTACGCGGGCAGTTCCTTCAATGGATTTGATAAACGGATTCCATTGAGGGTAATCACCAAATGCGGTTAGGATGTTCCATACTTTTTCGGCCGGAGCCTGGATGCGGATTTCTGTTTTGATTTCTTTTTTCATCGGATTGCGTCTTTGTTTTTTAATTATTCAAAGTTCGATGAAACAAAGCAGGTAACTCTTGACAAAAATCAAGAACTCACTGAAGTTGCTTTTTCCGGATCCGGCTGAAGGTTTCAGGTGTCATTCCAAGCATGGAAGCGATGTATTGGAGGGGAACCTGGTTGAACAATTCCTTGTTGCTTTCAAAAAACTGGGCATAGCGTTCTTCGGCCGTCATGGACAGATGGGAAAAAATCCGGTTTTCCATGATCGTGAAACAGCGTGCAATAAACAAGCGTTCCAGTACAATCCAGTCCGGAACGAGAGCACTTAGTTTCGCATAATCGCTTTTCCGCAGGGTGTAAATTTCAGTATCCGTCAAAGCCTGAATCGTCCAGCGCGCAGGTTCATCAAACACAAAACTCGACAGATCGGTCACAAAATATCCTTTCGTGGTAATCCACTGCGTGATATCTTTCTTTTCCAGTTCTACAAAAATCCGCATGAGCCCGGATTTCATGAAGCTCAGCTTGTCGCACCGCTTTCCCGTTTCGAGGAAATAATCACCGCGTTTCACTGTTTCCGGTTTGAAAAAAGAGGTAATGACCTCCAGTTTCTGTGCTTCCATTACTCCGAAGTAAGATGTGATGCTTCTCTCAAGCTCGGTCATTTCTTCCTGTTTTATAATTCATTTCCTACCATGAAATTAAGGATAATTTCGTGCAAATCCGGGGATCAAACTCCATAAAAAAAACCGCAATCGTTTGACCGCGGTTTTCGAATCATGAAATATGTGTAATCGCTTAATACCCGATCAGTTGTTTGCTGTGAAGTGTTTTTCCCGCTGCAGATGCCTGGAAAATATACACACCCGGTGCAATTCCTACCGGCAATTCGATGATATTTTCTGTTCTCACAAAGGAAATCGCCTTTCCTGCCGCGTCGAGGATTCTGAAATCATCCACCGCCAAATCCGGATTGATTGTCAGTTTGGTTCCTTCCTGTTTGATGAATAATCTGTATTCCGACTGTAATTCAGAAAGTCCCAGGCTTCCGCAGACAGCTGTTGTAAAGGAAATCTGTCCGTTGGTTTGGTTTGTTTCCGATACAAAAGATTGCGCATTTCCCTGAATACCATATAACACCATGATGTCTTCTCCCTGGATCACAGAGGGAAGCCAGCGGGATTCCAGTTCCTGGATTAACGCTGGGTTTACGGCATTCACCGCTGTATAGCTGTATGAAATCGGAGTGTAAATAAACAATGAATGACCGTCGGGAATTTGCTGAATCATGTTTTTCATTCCTTCCAATTCCATGGAATCAGACTGACGGAACACAAAATAAGACTCGGGTCTCTGTCTGCAATAGCCGTCGTTGTTGAGATTCCCGAAATCGTGCGCCGGGTTGGAACCATTGAAATTGGTTGCCCACGCACTACAGGTTGCAGGATCGATCACCCCGACATAAAACGCCTGATCCAATCCGCAGGTAGCATACTCAATCATTTGATCATCGATATAGAAAGCATTGTAATACACATCCGGCGAATTGGTAGATGTGAAGCAATTTATCTTCAATTCCGACTGGGAATAAACTGACGTTGAGAGGCCTCCCAGGAAGATTAGACAGGTGATTATGTGTTTCATACGTTTATTTTCAAACGAAAATAGGAAAAAAATGGCCAGTCCGGGTTCTTTTCAATTCAAAATGACCGAACGATTTGTTTCGATGAATATTCTCTCTTTCTGTAAGAAAATCGAGCTGAAAAATGGAACAAAAAAAGCCAACAATCTGAACCACTGGTCTTTCGCGTGATCAACAATCAATCATTTCCGGATTTTAGCGCACAATCAATAATTTGTGAAACAAGCGCTGATCCTGGCTGTAACCCGTCACCCAATACGTTCCTTTTCCCCAGGAGGATGTATCAAAACCGGTTTTCGATCCCGGCTGCAGGTGCTGGTCGATCAGTCTACCCACCGCATCGCTGACAACAATCCGGTCTGCAGAAACAGCACTTTCAATCGTCACATTACCGGAAGCCGGATTCGGATACAAGACTGCATCAGGTGTTTTGTTCAGTTCATTCAACGCCAGGTCTTGTCCTTTTAATGCAATCGCGTATTCTCCTTTTTGAAGGTTTGTGACGTTCAGCGTACCGGTTTTATCGTTCACATTCCCCATGTTTTTGGTATACGTCGGGTATTCGTACCAATCTACCGATCGGTTTGGACGATACAGTAAAATGATACTGTCTTCCGATCCGGTAATGAGCAAATGATCGAGGTAGGCAATGGAACCGCTGGTTTGTCCGCTGTAACGGAAAGTCGCGTTGCTGTTAAAACCGGCATCCCAGATTCCATCAATGCGCCAGTATCGTTGTGGGGAAATCAGGTAGCCCGAGGCCCAGTTCTGAACCGGATCCGGAGCTGCCCAGTTGTGTTCTACCACTACGAAAGCAGAATCCGTGATGTTCTGAATCTGCAGAATCATGTTCGAATGCCCCAGTGTTTTGCTTCCCGTGGTATTGAAGGTCGAATACGTTGCTGTTACTGCGTGGGAAATCAATTCGTCGCGGTTCAGATATCCGAGCGAAGGCTGAAAAGGAACGGTCACCGTTACCGTGTTGTTCATTCCCGAAGCGTGAATTTTCGTTTCGAAGGTGTTCCAGTTGTTATCGCGCAAGGTCAGCGTCACTGGAATCTGGTTTCCATAGTTCGTCCTTCCGACCAGTTTTTGTTTCAAATGTACAGTTACGTTGTATTGTCCTCCGCTTGGTGTCACCGTAAGCGAATCAATGGAAACATGCGGCCATCCTTCCTGGAAAATCCAGTCTGCGAAGAAGTTGTCGAGATTTACCCCGGTAATGGTGCTCAGGTCGTCGCGGTACTCGATAGCATCCATATCGGAAAATTGGTTCTGTTCCAGCAATTCAGCCAATCCATTGAAGAACAGGGAGTCTCCCAGATAAGCCCGCAGTGTATGAATCATGTCTGCTCCTTTGGTGTAAGTCGTCGTTCCGTAGGTATGTTCTTGTGGAACACCGGAAAGCGGCCAGTAACCACCGTCTTCGATATGGCAGGTTTGCAACAGGTTTTTGTGATTTCCTCTCACACTTGCTTCGTAATTGCTTCGGCCCGAGAATTCTTCGGTGAACACATATTCGCAGTAAACCGCGCTTCCTTCGTTGATCCACATGTCTTCGGCTGTGCGGCAAGTGACCAGGTCTCCCCACCAATGATGCGAAAGTTCGTGCGCCATCACGGACTGCCAGGACAGCCCTCCGTTTGCGGCAATTTTCGGGAAAGCAATATTCATGGCGTGTTCCATCGCTCCGGAAGTCATCGGAACAAGTACATAGCCCACTCTGTCCCAACGATACGGCCCGAATTTCCCTTCGAAAATATCAAAGGCATTTTCCAGGTTGACAAAGGAATTTTTCATGTTCGTAGTGTCCGACGCCAGGGCTGCCAGTTTCACCGGAACCGGGTTGCTTTGATAATCCGTAAAGGTATCGTTTACAAAAACGTAGTTCGCCACTGCTACCGAAACCAGGTAACTCGGAATGGTCTGATGGATCTTCCAATGGTCGATTTTGGATAAATCGGGCTGCACGGTGACAGACTGAAGTACGCCACCGCATGCTGCATTGTGGTTCGGAAGTGTATTTACAAAGAGGTCGTATGTGGAACGCGTAGTGAAATTATCGAAACACGGAAACCACGTTTTCCCATAATTGTGCGGAATATCGTCGAGTGAAACGCCTACATTGTAAGCATAGCTGCTATTGAAGTAAAACCCTCCGAACGTCGGATCCTGAACGGTTGTTCCGTGGTAAAACACCTCAATCGCGGTCGAATCACCGGCATTGTATGTGGTTCCCAGGTTTACTTTGAAACCGAGCGGAGCGGTCGCAAATGAAAGCAGGTTTCCGTTTGCATCGTGCACACTGTCTACCGCCGGCCCCATGAGATCGAGTTTGATTTCGGTGATATTGTTTACCAGCGGTTTGAAAATCACCTGCGCCTGTCCCTTCAGTACAAACGTGTTGAAATCGCGCAAATCCAGGTGGATGTTGTAATGCAGGATGGAAATGCTGTCGCTCCGTGTATCGTAAGGAAAAGACGTTTGTGCATTTGCCGTGCCGAACAAACAGCTCAAACAACAGATCAGAATCAATCGAAAACCAGACATAACAGGATGATTTATAGTTTTAAAACAGAGGCTAAAGATAGCCAGTAGACCATTCATTTGCAACGGAAAAAACACGGATTGCTTCTTTGGGTTTGCATTAACAGTTTGATAAGAAATTCTACCCCGCCGATTGCCTAGCTTCGCAGGAAAATAACGACTATGAAAACCATCTTCCTGCTCTTTTTAGTACTTACCGGAACGCTTCCCGTTTTTTCACAGGGGACGGAACGAATTATTGACAGCAAAAAAATAATTGTGGTTTCAGAGCGACACGACTCGCTGTTTTGCGATACCGATTTATTGAAATTCGAAGTCAGTGATTTTGTGTTTGACAGCTGTAATTTCTACGCCAATAAATTTTCAGTCACTTTCCGGGTTCACAACCAAACCAAACAAGCGCTGCATGTTCCACACGAGTACAAAAGCTGGTACGATAATTCTCAACTCAGAAGTTCGGGTTCAGATTCTCGTTTCATCCAACCGGGCGAACAGGCGGTCATTACCCTGAAGTGTATTCCATATCACAGACCGCGTATGACTTCGTACGGCGAGTTCCTCCTATATTTCAAAGGACAGGAATTTCGTTTCCCAATGGTGCTGAAATATGTGTCTGCACAAAAAAACTGCGGGCAGTCAAAAGCCCCCTCAGTCCCTGGTGAATAAAAACTCTTCCCCGCCCTGTTTGAGCAGCATCGTGTGTGCTTCCGGGTTAAATTCCAGGATGATTCCGGTTCCGGTAAACTGAAAACGGTCGTTGAAACACGACATTTAACACTGTCAACGGAATTTCGTTGTTGTTGTAGTTTGTTCCGTTGGAAATCATCAATCTCCAAACAATTTCATCTGTCCGCTGGTATCGGGAATGGCGAATAAATCGGTACTGAGCCGTGGAAAAGGCAAATCCGGAAGAAAACGTTTCCGGGCCAGCTGCACCTGCCGCTGAATGTTCAGCGCGTATACTCCTTCTCCTTTCATACGTGTTCCGAAACGGCTGTCACTGAGCTGTCCGCCATGCGTATCGCGGAGTTGATTCAATATTTTTTCGGCGCGATCCGGGTAGTTTTTGTTGACCCAATCCGTGAAGATCTCTCCGTTCGGACCGTTCAAACGCACGATCTGGTGGTGCATACTGAAAGCTCCGCGCTGTCCTGATTCTTTTGCAATCGAAAAGATTTCATCGTCGTTCAATGCCGGGATAATCGGAGCCATCATTACATTGACGGGAATTCCGTGACCGGTCAGCAGTTCAATAGCTTCCAGTTTCTTGCGGCTGCTTGCTGTGCGCGGTTCCAGCTTCCGGCGTAGTTCTTCTTTCAGGCTGGTGATGCTGATGTTTACCACTACCAGGTTTAATTTGGCCAGTTCCGAGAGAATGTCCAGATCCCTGGTAACGAGTGTATTTTTGGTAATAATCCCAACCGGATGCCGGTACTTCAGCATAATCTCCAGCAATTTCCGCGTGATTTGGTACTGACGCTCACAAGGCTGGTAACAATCTGTGTTCCCTGAAATCGAAATGGTCTGAACCTTCCACGATTTCTTCTTCAACGCTTCTTCCAGCAGTTCAGGTGCATTTTTCTTGACGAGAATGACGCGCTCGAAATCCGTTCCGGCACTGTACCCCCAATACTCGTGTGTAGGCCGGGCGTAACAATACGTACAGCCGTGTTCGCAACCCTGGTATGGATTCAGGGAATAATACATTCCCACATCGGGACTCGTAAGTTTATTGACAATGGTTTTCGGGTACACTTCGATGAATTTGGTCTTCAAATCGTCTTCCTCAGACGGATCAATATCATCAAAATCCTCTCCCTTTTCCTGCGCAAAGAAGCGGTTCCGGGGATTAATCTGCGCTCCGCGCCCGTTTTTATATGGTAAATTATCAGACATTGTTTCGTTGATTTGATCAGGTCTGACAAAATTAATGATTACTATTTAAATTAAAAAAGATTAATTTGTAATCAAACTGGTTTTTAGATAAAGATGAACTGGAGTGGTCGCTTGATTGACAAGCGGATCAAAAAGTGGTCAAAAATACTTTCCACACAAATTTATAAAATTGTGTGGAAAGTCCATTTCTAGTGCTGTCGGGCATTATTCACCAGCCGGCTCCCACAACTCAATTTTATTGCCTTCGATATCCAGGATGTGGATGAATTTTCCGTACTCGTACACCGCCAGTTCGTCGAGGATCGTTACTCCTTCTTTTTTCAATGCTTCGACCAATCCTTCGAGGTCTTCAACCCGGTAATTGATCATAAAATCCTTCGTGGAAGGTTCGAAATACTTGGTTGTTTCAGAAAAAGGACTCCACTGCGTCACCGCTTTTTTACTGGAATCATCTTCCGGCCACTCAAAGGTCACACCATAAGGCCCGGTGTCCAGTCCCAGGTGTTTTTTATACCATTCATTGACCTTTTCGGTATCTTTGCATTTGAAGAAAATTCCTCCTATTCCGGTTACTCGTTTCATTGCGGATTGTTTTAATTATTGGCCACTCAATACTACGGAAAAAAATTGAGGTGTGATGCTCTTCCGGGAATCAGGAAGCTGTTTATTATCTCTATCTTTGATAGGCAAAACCTCAGTATGTATCTACAAACCAAAGAAGAGATCAAACAACACCTGGGAAGTAAATCCCTTTTTAAGAAACTGCCTAAAACCGATCCTGTTTTAAAATATGCCAGAGGTGTTCAGGAACCGGCTTTCGATCAGCAATTACAACGATCAGAATCTACCCTTTCAATCGAGCGCTATCCGAATGGAATTCTTATCTCCGACCTAAAGAAAGAGTTTCGCATCGGGCTTCCCTTTTCCGATATCAAAAGCTTTGAAATCAACCGGGAAGAATCTGGTAATTATGAGTTGATTTTCAAGATGCGCAAACCCGCACTAATTGCGTTATCTTTCAAGAGAAAAGACCGGGTTCAAATCATTTCTTTTGTCAAATTACTTCCCCTGAAGGATGCAGAAGACCCCAGACCTCAAGAGGCCGCACATGAAGAAATCCTGAAATTGAAGGAGGCATTCGCTTCGGATTATTTCACAGACCGCACCTTTAACCAGGAACTGAAAAGCCTGGCAAAAAAGAATGTACCACTGGAGATTACAAAGCAGTACATTCAGCATGGCGATACTACGATCAGTACTTCTTCTGCTACAGGATATGCTTCTAGCATTGAAGAATTAACTACTCATGGTATTTCAAGGTTTGAATACCGTATTAACATCTATCATACGGGCGGGCATCATACGATCTCTTTTACCTCAGCTTCCATGTTCCTGAAGGAAGGAAAGTATACTCCTGTAATACATCAGATCGGGCTTGTATTGTTCGATGTAATCTCACGTCCGATCATAACGAAATGGTTCGACAAATTCGCAAAGGGCGAGAGTATCAACTACAAAGAATTTTCCGTTTCCCGTCAGGGAATTACCTTAAAGAGAAAAGAAGCCGAAATTTTGATCCACTGGGATGAAATCATTGCCCAGAATGTCGGTATGTTCCGCTGGCCTTACAGTAACACCGTATTCCAACAAATTGATGGTACGTATGACTATCGTGGAAACATGCTTCTTAACCTTATCAATTGGCTTCAAAGCGATCCGGAACGGCTCATATCGCTCATGGGGAGAAGTTATTCTGTTTTATGATTGTTTTTTTAGGACGGTGAATTTATCACTCCATCTTCCGAATGCAGTCCATAAGATTGTATTTTTTAACAAAAGAAAGATGAAAGCTTCATTCCATTCGAAGTCGGTTCTTCTTTTTTTCATAATTTCATGCTTCACTAAGCAATCTCATTTTGCAAACATCTTAAATATGAGCACTTCAACCAATTATTCGCTATCCATTTTTTTACTCATCATTTTTTGTATTGTCTATGATACAGGCATTTCTCAATCACGTGAAATGACTCCATCATCAACTATCGATATCCAGGATACAATGCTTGCTCCTGTCCAAAAAGGGGCGAAATGGGGATATATTAATATCAAAGGGAGATGGATTATCGGGGCCTATTTTGACAACGCATTATGTTTCAGTGAAGGATTAGCCCCGGTTAAAATGAAAAAAAAATGGGGGTTCATCGATAAACAGAATAAATTGCGAATTCCCTTCCAATATGATTCCTTAGCCATTTCTTTTTGTGAAGGACTTGCAGGCTTTTCAAGAGGTTCAAAGTGGGGTTTCGTGAACAAATCAGGGAAAGAAGTGATCCAACCTGTTTTTGATGAAGTCAAAGTTTTTAGCGAAGATTTATGTGCCGCCCGAAAAGGCAAACTTTGGGGGTTTATTGATCGCCAGGGAAAAGTTGTTATTGATTTCCGTTTTAAGAGTGCTTACACTTTCTGCTGTGGTATTGCGGTGGTTGAAGTGGCACTCGGAGAATACAAATTCATGGATAAGAAAGGTGAAATTCTAACGGATTATCAACCTTCAATCAAACTGTATGAAGGTTTAGCTAGAAAATCATTCCCCGATGGAAAAGTGGGATTTATTGATAGTGCGCATCAAACGATTATTCCTCCCATATTTGATGACACCCGACAGTTCCGTGAGGGATTGGCAGCAGCAAAACAAGCTGGGAAATGGGGATTTATAGACCAAAGCGGTCAATTTGTGATTCCTCCGGTTTATCATTCGGCATTAAGCTTTTCTGATAGTTTATCGGCTGTTTCTATTGAAAATGGAAAATGGAATTATATCAATCATCGGGGGGAGGTTGTTATCCAGGTAGATGCAGCACAGGCAGACTTTTTCAATGGTTCGATCAGTATGATCCGGTACGAAAAAAAAGCATGGAAACTGATTGACAAGCAAGGTCATCTTGTTTCTCCTTATGTATTTGATTTTTATGCACCCATCGTGTATGAATTTGTTCCCAAAAATGCCGGAATGGAATTATTAAGCCTTGAACTACTGTCTTGCGCGGATATGAAAAATGTACGTAAAGAACAAAAGGGGTATTATTGGGTAAGTCAAAATAAACTCTTTGGGCTGATTGATGAGAAAGGCAACTTGTTATTACCTTTCTCTCAACAGCATGTCACTTACTTCAATTAATCACTTGGTTTCTTTGGAATCACTTTCCTTATCCTTGTCTTTGTATGGGATAACAATTTTGGGAGCTTTGATGGATCCACCGGAAATTTTCATCTCAATCTGATTAAAGGTTGCATCCGGCATAATGACATGGCCACTACCAAAAGTAATCCCATCTGAACTAAACTTCATTCCATCTTTCTCATATGTGAATGGCGGTACGTTGATCGATCGAATGTTCAGTTGCGGCTGCATTTTGTCCGTTAAAGAAAAAGTCATCGAACTACTTTCTTTTTGATCCTTCGCTTTATAATTCCCATAATCCCCCTGGATAGTCATGGATATATTCGCTTCTCTGATCGTGTTCATCAACCCTGCAATAAACGCCGGAAGCAATCAGGCAAAAAAACGAATATATTCCCACATTCTGCGGATATAAAACAAAGACTGTCTAATATGGATTGCCGCGTTTTTTCGAAAACCAGGGTTTCCCGAATGCGTTATTTTTGTTAGAACAGAACAAACACTTACCTCAAAAATGACTTGGATAGCGCTCACCCCGGACGAACAAGAAACCATCTTCCAATCGGAGTCAACAACCGAAAAGCAAATTGCCGGAGACCTGAAAACGGTTGTCGACCGAATGATCGAAAACAAAGAAAAAGACCTGGCTGCTTCAGCACAACAACTCCTCTTTCTGATCAACGCGACCAATGGTTTTATCAAGATCGTTTGGTGGAACAACGAGGATTCGGAAGTTGTTGGAGAATGGGTATACGAAGTCCAGTTAAGCACTTATTGGGAGACGGAAGATGACGCTTTCAATTTTGACAAAACGTGCCGCTTTGCCTTGTTCGATTTCACCGAAGATCATATGATTTTAGAGGATGGCACGAATATATATGACATCTTCATGAAAACAGAACTCTCCGATATTGAAGAAGTATTGATCTAATGAACTTAAACGCAACAAACAATGGGATTATTTGGAGGATTATTTAAGAAGAAAGACGAACTGTTTGCAAACTCGGGAAAACTGAGTATGGAAGAGATCGAAGAAATCCAGTTGTCGTTAAAAGACAACATGGATAGCGAGACGTATCATTCTGTTTTCAACCGGGCATGCAGACTCATTCCGAAAAAACAGTATCTTGAAGCTATTGTGCTGTTTGAGTCCATCCGGGAGAATTCGACGGACGCATACGAGAAAGGAAGTTGTGAAAGCCAGATCGGGGCATGTCATTTTTTCCTGGGTGATTTTGAAAAAGCACTTGATTTTTACACGCAATCATTCCATTCGGGATACGATAAACGAGTGAATGACTACAATATCTGGGAAGCCTGTGAAAAACTGGTGACGATTGATGGCAACAAAGAAAAATGGCCTAATTATTACCTGGAACTGTTTCCGGACGGACAATATGCCGGAAAAGCAACAAAATATTTAGTACACTAATAAACTGATAACAACATGAAAAAAGTAATCGCAATGATGATGGTGCTGGGAAGCGTAGCATGCTCCAAAGCACAAACGATTGAATCCGGGAGCCACGGAACCATTGGGTATATTAAAAGCGACGGGACGATTGAAGACAGAAGTCATGGTACCGTGGGCTACATCAAAAGCAACGGAACGATCGAGGGCAGAAGTCACAACACGATCGGCTACATTCGAAACGACGGAACCATCGAAAACAGCAGTCATCGTACCGTGGGTTATGTAAAAGCAGACGGAACCGTTGAAAATTCCAGCCACGGAACCATTGGGTATATCAAAAACGATGGGACTGTTGAAAACAGCAGCCATGGAACCATAGGCTACGCCAGAGGAATTAAGAAAGAATGGGCTGCAGTAGCGTATTTCTTCTTTAAATTTTAAGAAACGCTCCGAAAAAACAAATCCGCAGGAATAGACGTTCTGCGGATTTTTAGTTTTATATACCTTCAATCGGAAATGAACTCCGGGTGTTTAATCTTCTCTGTTTTGTTCAATAACACTAACCATCTGCCGGTTAAACAAGCTTAAATCATCTCCCAACGCCGAAAAGAACTCAATATCTGCCTGTTCAATGGTCGTCAATGCTTGCTGGAGTACCTTCACGCCTCCATCCGTGAGTTTGATCACTTTGGCCCGCGTGTCGGTTGGGTGTTCCTGCCTGCTGATGAATTTCTTCTCTTCCAGCGTCCGAAGCACTTTGGAAACCATCATGCGGTCGGCATTTCCCTGGTTCGCAATGTCTACCTGCGTTACGTGATCATTTTCCCGCGAAAGCCAACCCAACGCCGCCAACAGGACAAACTGGGTTTGGGTCAGGTTGAGCGGATCCAGCACCTTTTTTTGTTTTCGCTGCCACAGGAGCGTCAATTGCCCCAGCAGGTAACCCGGACTATCATTCGGGGAACTGAACTTAAATTCTATTTTTTCTGCCATTTAGTGTTGAAGCATTTGTGTCGAAATTAAATCAAAATCGTGTTTGTTGATTTCAAAAAATCCAAAACGGAACGGATATCCCCAACTTTGTTTGTTTTGAATGAATTCCAATTCGTTGATTAATGGCAAAATAGAAACATCCCGGTGGTCGAAAAACGTCACATTTCGCCTGGAGGGACAAAAATCAGCTGTCATTTGAAACAAATACGTATCATCGCTCTTCACCTGCCCGATCGCGGTAAATTCCTGGCACTTATCCATTTTACCCATCGTTTGTTTTCCTGAATAATAGATCACGAAATCATCTTTCCGCATTCTTTTCAGCGGTCCGGCTTTTCCGTGACAGGCCTGGGCAAAACCTTCTGCAATTCCGGTCCTCACGTGGTCTTTTGATGCCACGATTACCCAATATTTCGTTTCCCGTTCAGCAGTCATGGCTTACTTTGTTTCCAAAAAAGTCAGTTTATACCCGTCGATGTCTTTCACGTGGAATGCTCTTCCAAAAGGTGTTTCGATAATCGGGCCAGCCGTGGTTACCCCATTCGCGATGAAGGTTTCTTTCAATTCGTCCACGTTTTCGCTTACGGCAAACCAAAGCGCTGCACCAACACCCAATTCCCTTCCTTCCAAAGGTTCCAGCGGTGTGCGGATTGCAAAGCTCGCCTCTCCCTGACCGTACTTAAAGACACAGGCCTGCGGGTTGGCATCCCCTATTTCAAAACCCAATTTCCGGGTATAAAAGTCTTTTGAAGCTTCTAAATCATTCACTTGTAGTGATGCAAATGTCAATTGTCTCATCTTGAAAAAATAATTGTTGTCGCAAATATAATATACTCGACAACAATTTGCAAAAATAATTTTTGGCTTCCCGTTTTTTGGATCGGAATGGGTTGGACTTTAGAAGATTCAAATTGTCTCATTCCTCATTCTTCTCCAAAGGGGGATACTTAATCTCAGCTTCGAACCGGGATTCCACACTCATTCTCGTTCTCATTTTCGCTCTGAAAACAAAAAAGCATTCATAAGAAATCCGGATAGAATGAGAAAGGGAAACAGAATGGCAAAAAACAAAAAAGCATCCAACTACCGCTGAATGCTTTTTTGTTTTGGTGGTCCCACACAGGCTCGAACTGTGGACCCACAGATTATGAGTCTGTTGCTCTAACCAACTGAGCTATAGGACCGGAGAAAGCATCGCTTTCGATTAAGTTAACAAACGACTGTGTAATTAGACTAAACACGATGTTAACGCCTGCAAATATAGTATTTCTATCCAATCCCAAATCGAAAAGCACAAGAAGAAGCCGAAATTTATCCGCGGATACTGCTTTTGGAAAGACCTTTCGACAAGGGTCTCAAACGAATAAACTGCATAAATAAAATTCCAAACAAAACAGTAGCACACAACAAATGAGACACTTGTACCAACCCCGGCATGTCTGCATACGCTAAGAGAACTCCACCTATCAATTCAATCGCCAATACCAGGAAGGCCCAGTAAACCGAACGTACTTTATCCGTTTTGTAGTTAAGAAATACCAGGAAAATCATCAGCCCCAAAACAGCCCAGGAGAAGGAGCGGTGAATAAAGAAAGCCCAGCCGAACTGACTCGTCCAGGATTCTCTTCCGAGTCCCTTCATGGTCAATTGGTCAATGTATTCGCGCACCTGCGTGCCCAGGAACATTTGGTATGCGGTAATAAGCAGGATTATTCCGATCAACCACTTCATGGCAACCGGCAGGTTCAACGTTTTCTGATTTGCAGGACTAATTCTGCGCAATAGCAGTAACTGCAGACAAACAACCAGTAAAGCGAGGAACATGTGTACCGTAATCGTCCACGGCACCAGGTTGGTCGCTACGACAATCGATCCGAACCAGCCATTGAGACCGATTGCAATGAGATTGAAGAAGGAAAGCCACACCAAACGCTTGTCTTTCCGGTATTTCCAGAATCCCCAAAGGAAAATGATCAAAACACCGTTTCCCGCCAGAAAACCAACCAGGCGGTTACCATATTCCGTCCAGGTTCGCTGTGCATTGAAAGGCTCTTCTTCGTAAGTTCTCGGATCGTTTTTGATTTTCTCAGCTGTTTCCTTCATACCGAGTGCTGTCAGGAATTTGGCGAATTTCTCGACCTTCTTCACACGTCTTTCTCCGTAAACTTTCCGGTAATCTTTTGGTAATTGCGCTTCAGATGTCGGCGGAACCCAGGTTCCGAAACATTTCGGCCAGTCGGGACATCCCATACCGCTTCCGGAGGTACGCACCACGCTTCCTGCAATAATCACCAGGAAGATGAATACCAATGTGATCCAGTTTAATCGTATAAAAGCTTTTGAAAACATAGTCGCTATTTATTGCCCAAAATTACCGATAAAAGCGTCTTGAATCCGATGACCTAAGTCATTTTTTTTGAAGTTCTTCCTTCGAGTGAGCAAACGAATTGCGAACTATCAAAATTTAGGACTTCAAGAATGAATAGCTCGTCCCAATATTGGGAAATTGGGAATTCCCAACATTAAAACCTCAAAGAAATCAATCAAAGTGATTCTGACAATCTCTAAAAACACCTTATCCCTCCATAAACACGCTCAAAATCAACCTGCTCCAAAATATTTAAGATTCCAACGATTAATGACCTCTGCTCACCCGAACCAACAATACGTCAAATGCAGTATTGCCCAACCCAACTTTCTCCCCTTCCTTTGTTCTACTAAATTGTTACGTCATGAAAAAGTTACTTTTATTATTCAGCCTCTTGTTAAGCACCACCATTTCACTTGCACAGCTGAATATTTCGACCAATTACCGGCAGGATGCTGTCTGGAACGATGAAAAATCCGAATGGGAGGTTTTGTCGACGGATGAAGACGGAACCTTATTCGAATTCAACAAGGAGCTAACGACCTTCCACCACACAACACCCGGCATTTCTTCCGATTACTTCATCACCAAGTATGAATACGACGATAAAGAAATCAAGTACACCATGACCGTGAAAAGCGATGCCGGAAACGAATACGAGATGATCATCGACGGAATCAACAACTGCGTTTGCTTCTTTTACTGGAGAGACAATCGCTATTATTTGGTTCGCCACACGATAAAAAATACCTGGATTAACGAAAAAGGTTAAGCCCTGACTACTGTCAAACCAGTTGAAAAGATTCTGATTACCTGAAAACAGCTCATCAAACTTCAGAATCTTTTCAACTAAAAAACCCGCACCTGATTCAAAAAACACCACAGGTTATTTTCTGAAAAACAACTCAAAATCCCGAATTATTGCTGTATCTTTCAGATATGAAGATCGGAATAATTGGGTTGGGATGGCTGGGACTACCACTCGCAAAATCACTATTGAACAAAGGGTTTCAAGTCATTGGAACAACACGGTCACGTTCGGTGAATTTAGCTCACGAGTGTTTTTCACATGTGATCTTCGATCCACAGCAAAAACGTTTCACGGATCATTCCTATTTCATGGATTCAGACGTCGTGGTAATGGCATTCACACCTTCCAAAACAGACGAAAAAGCATACGCCAAAGATTGTGTGCGGGTAGCTGATCTGCTCCCTTCTTCCTGCAAAGTGATTTTATTGAGTTCTTCGGGCGTTTATCCGAAGCGGGACGGGATTTTTACGGAAGATGACTATCCTCCGGGATCCATTAAGAACAACGCCATCGGGTATGCAGAATTAGCACTTAGTTCCATTCTACGCGAACGACTGACAATTGTCCGACTGGCTGGTTTGGTGGGGCCGCGCAGATATCCCGTAACATCCATGGCAAAATCAGGGAAAAGTTACCAGAGTCATGAACGCATCAACCTGATCCACCTGGAAGATGCTGTCAGATTGATCGAATTTGTGATAGAACACAAACTGTGGAATGAAACCATCAACGGCTGTTCGACCGGGCATCCACTCAAAGGACCTTTCTATACCGAAATGGCGCAAAAACTGGGAATCGAAGCCCCGGAATTTGAACACAAAATCCAGTCTGAAAGAATCATCTCCAACAAACATTCGCTTGATCTGGGCTACAAATACGTGTATCCCGACCCTTCCAATTACCCTATAGCTTAGTGATTTTGTAAGAACCGATGTTGATGATTTTCGTTTCCTTCGATAAAGCAGTCATGAGCATGTGCATTTCGGCCTTTCCTTCGGCATCGTAAGAAGTCATTTCCATCAACACCCCACCGGAAAATGCTTCTGACGGAACCTGCGACATCGGTGTTTTAGCCATGTTTGCAAAGATATTACTCACGTCAATTCCAGCTTCGCTGGTCACCCAAGCTTCGGTCTTCTTATCCGATTCGATGATGATTTCTTCGCATTTATAGCCTAAAATAGTCTTTGTACGGCCGGTTTTGGTCACTTTGGCAGCCGGTTTTTCCGAACCTTGATTTTGGTTCATCGCCTGCTGTTTCATGGCCATTTCCATCATTTTAGTCGACATCACAGTGGCTGTCTTGTCCTTGTTATTCAATAGAATCATCACCCCGTTTTTCGAGTCGATGATGGACGACATATCCTGATTCGCAGCTTCCATTTTGATCACCTGGTTACCAAAACTGTAGTGAATTTCCTGCGTTTCATTTGCTTTTTTCGGACTTTCAATACGATAAGTCACACTGCTTGAAAACGTGTACGAAGCCTGGTAATCACCTGAAGGTTCCACAGGAGATTCCGGTTGGGCAGCGCCCGCCCCCGGAGCCGGTGCAGGAGCACTTTCCGACTCTTTCAGCGAACGGTTCTTCTCTTGCTGCAAGTTTCCTCTTTCCTTGTTGTTGCGTGTCGTATTGAAATCCTGGGCATTTGCCTTTTCTTTGGCCGTATTCCCAATCGATTTGAGTAGTTCCTGGCCATAAGCACCCGTTACCGAATAACAGATCGCAGCAAAAAGTAGAAGAGCTTTCATAAGTTCGTTTTAATCAAATGTAATGAAAGACAAACAACTAATCGGTTCGATTTTGTGAATTTTCAATTTCAGTGAGTGAACTCCGTCCTTAATTGATTCCCAAAACTTCGAGTAGTTCCATTTTCTTGCTTCGCGATACGCCGATTTCTTCCTGGTTGGTCAAAATCACCGATCCACCTTCTCCGCGAATATACTTCACTACCTGGTTCAGATTCACCAAATGGGAATTGTGCAGGCGGAAAAAGAACGGAAAATCAATCAATTGTTTTTCAATTTCTTTCAGCGTTTTTGAGACCGTAATCTTGCGTTGCTGCAATACAATGGTTGTATAATTCCCATCGGATTCGCAACGGATAATCTGATCTACTTCAATGAGTTCCACACCATTCAGGGAAGAAATCGGAATTTTCGGCTTCAGACCCAATCCGCTTACTCCGGCAGGTTGTTTCCCTTCGGCACGTTTCTTTTTCACACGCTGAACGCTTTCTACCAGGTCTTCCGCATCAATCGGTTTGACCAAATAATGAACCGCTCCCTGCTTGAATCCTTCCAAAGCATACTCGTCGTATGCAGTCGTGAAAACTACATCTGCGTCTTTGTAAGTCAATACATTCAACAATTCAAAGCCATTCATTTTAGGCATTGAAATATCAAGAAACAGTAAATCCGGTTCTTCGGTATTGATGACTTCAACCGCATCAATCGGGTTTTGTAATTCGGCAATAACCTCCACATCCGGGCAAAATTTCCGGATCAAAATAGCAGTAGTTTCTAAACTATGCCTTTCGTCATCTACAATAATTGCACGTAACTTCATAATCTAGTTTGGTGTTTCAAAGTACAAGGTAACTAAAGTTCCGATTGCTTTTCCATTTTCGTCAATTAAATCTTCGATTTCGAACTCATTTTGGCGCTTGGTGCGCAGGGTTAACGAACGAAGACGGTCTTTGGTAATCTGTAATCCCACACTTCCCTCCTTCAGGGAACGCTTGCGGTTGTTCTCTTTGGCTTTTTCCCTCCCGATTCCGTTATCCTGAACCATCACATACAATCCGCTCTGCTGTTTCTGGAACGAAACCCGGATTCTTCCGCCATCCTCGGTTCTGGGCATCAAGCCGTGCCAGATCGCGTTTTCAATAAACGGCTGAATGATCATCGGCGGAATCTGGCAGTCGAGCACTTCCTGACCGTCAATCTGGAGATCAAAGTCAAAATCCTGATCAAAACGCAGGCGTTCAAACTCCAGGTAGAGCTTCAGCGACTGAATTTCATCGTAAACCGTGATCATATCCTGGCGCGAATAATTCAGGATCATCCGGAGCAGTTTGGAGAATTTCGCTATGTAATCTGCCGCGCTGTCGACTTCGTTTTTCAGGATAAACAATCGAATGGAATTGAGACTATTGAACAGGAAATGCGGGTTCATCTGTGCACGAAGCGCACGCGATTCCAATTCGTTGATCTGAAGACTGAATTCCGATTTCATCTGCTCCGTACTTTGAATACGCCGGATACGGGAACGCATGTAGTACCAGATTCCGAAGGCAACAATGACGGAAGAAAGCGTCATGAACCACCAGCGGAGCCAGAACGGTTTCGTGATTTTGAACGAATACGAAATAATCCGCGATTCATCGCCTTCTACCACCTGCACCTGGAATACATACTTTCCACCCGGAAGATTGTGATACAAGGCTTCATTCTTCTGGTTTCCGTTGATCCAGTTGGAATTTAATCCAAGCATCCGGTAGCTCACAATATTGTTTTCCGCATTCGAGAAATCTTTGACCCCGAACTCAAAAACGAGGTTGTTCTCAAAATAGGCATATCTGAACTTATTCGTAGAAAAACGCCCGATTCCATTCATTTCCTTGATCTGGAGAATATACGGCATGGCCACTTTTCGAACGGGGAGTTTACTTGAAACCGCACTTACAACATATGAATTCCGCTGTAAAAAGTAGATCGAATCTGGTGTGATATTGATCCCGAACACATCACTGATTCCGTTCCGCTTTTCCAGGCTGCGTACTTTCCGCAACGTTGTATTCACAATGGCTACGCAGGAAGGATTCAGTACCCAAAGGCGTTTTGATTTGTCCAAAATCAACTGATTCACCTCATCATTCTGCAAGCCGTTAAACGACGTGTATTCATTCTCCAGTGCCTTGCTTTTCAAATCGTAACTCCAAACACCACTTGCCCGCGTCCCGATCCACAGTTTCTGCTGATCTTCTACCGCCAGGCAAATAATCTGATCCGTGTTTTCATGATTAAACAGGTTCTCGCGGTCCACTTTCCCCGAACGAATGTTGTAACGGTACAACTGCTCGTTTTCAGAAAAATAAACCCGTTCCCCCACCTGAATCATCGCCAGCGGAAAATACTCCCGCGTTTCATCCGATTTGGTTTCACTGGAAATTTCATAAATCCGTTCCGAAGAAAAATCGTTCAAACGAATCCGGAGCAAACTGGCATCCAGCGTTCCCACAAACAAGAGCGAATCTCCGACCAGCAACGAATTCTGAAAACGATGGTCGATCGACCGGTGATCCGAATGGATCATTTTGCGCATCGTCCGGTAATCGCGGTCTACGAACATTACTCCGTTGGCTCCCACCACCAGCATGTTCCCGTTTTTCAGGAAATAAAAGCATTTCGCATCCGTCAATCCATCCAGACGAATCTGCTCCGGGCCGTTTCCGAGAATCCTCCGGAGCACCGGCGTTCCGCTTCCCAAAAGCTGGTAGGCTCGCTTTCCATCCACGGAATATTTCACGTTCCGCAGCTGCAGATTCGAGGTCATTTTCGCACCATAAATCAGGGATTCATCGTGAACAAACAACCCGGCATTGGAACTGGCAATCACCAGCTGTGAACCGAATTTCGTGATCCGGAACGGCATCACTGCGCTTCGCTCCGATTCTTCGTACCGTACATATTCTTTCTTACTGGTATCAAAAAGCAAAATCTCTTTGTTCAAAAGACAGAGATACAAATAGCGTTCATCCCGCCATTCGATCGATGAAATCGTCTGGTATTTCAACTCATCAATGGAAATCGGGAACACGCGAAACACCCCCTGGTTTTGGTTGAAATACAGCATGCCGCCCTTGCGCAATCCGATGAACAAATTTCCTTTATCGTCCTCGACAAGCGACGTCATTTCATTGCGGTAAAAAGACGTTTCAACAGGACTGATATCCGTTGTGCGGCTGAACTCATAGTGTTTCCATTTTTGCGTGTTTACGGAAAACCGGTACAAGCCTTCCGAAGATGTGATCCAAAGTTTCGCCGGGTCTGTTTTGTCGATCAGAATAGCACTCAGAACCGGGCTTTCTTTTTCGAGAGCCGGGAACGTGAAACTTTTCGTTTGTTTGGTTTTCGTGTCGAAAAGATAGAGTTTTCCTTCTGCGGAAGTGTACCAGATTTTGTGGTCCTGCACTGCCAGCGCGTTGATGCGGTTGCTGCCGAAAGAGCCGATCGTTCGTTTGCTGTAATTCCTCACCTCAAACGTTTCGGTATGAATAGCAACGAGTCCTTTGTTATAGGTAAACGCCCAGATTGTTTGGTTTTTATCGAAAACCAATCCCTGGATGTCGTTGGATGCAATGCTGGAAGAATCAACCGGATCGTGTTTGAAATGGATGAAACGCTGACCATCGAACCGCTCAATTCCCTTCGGAGTTGCCAGCCAGATAAACCCTTCCTGGTCATACGCCACGTCTCTGATTTCATTGGAGATCAACCCGTTCTCTTTCGAGTACTGGATCAACCCTCTTTGACCAAAAAGTGTTAAATGAATAACTGAAAAAAGCAACCAAATCCGAAAATTCATGTCACCAATTTCGAAACTAAATTTCATATAGCGTGAAACATGTGACATATTTTCTCCGTTAACATCTAAAATTAAACCTTTCACTCAATGAAAGATCAAATAGTTGGCACGTATGAAAAAAAATAGTGACTTTTAATTTCTCATTCTCCGGGTATGTTTAGAAACCTTACTCTGTTCCTATTGTTACTATTAGGCTTCTCCGCCCAGGCTTCTCATATTGTGGGAGGAGAAATTTACTATGACTACCTCGGAAACAACAATTACAAGTTCTACATTGCCATCTATCGCGACTGTGCTTCGAGTGGTGCGGCGTATGATTCTCCGCTTCCTCTAAGTGTTTTTACGGCCAACGGAACGCGGGTTTCGGATCACAACGTTCCCTTCCCGGGAAGTACCGTACTTCCGATTGTCTTTAACAATCCATGTATCACTGCTCCGACCGGAATTTGTACCGAAAGAGCCATCTATACCATCACTTTAAACCTGCCGCCGTCAGCCGTCGGTTACATTGTTTCTTACCAAAGATGCTGCCGCGGACCGAATGTAACAAACCTGATCAACCCGGACGATACCGGACTGACACTACAGGCCTTTATTCCACCGGCAGGAGGCAATCATTATATCAACAATTCGGCACGTTTTACGAATTATCCGCCATTGGTGATCTGTAACAACGAAGATTTGAATTTCGACCACAGTGCTACGGATGCCGACGGCGACAGCTTGTCGTATGAACTGGTAACTCCGAATGCAGGAGCAAGTTCCTTCAACCCGGCTCCGAACCCGATTCCTGCTCCTCCCTACCCTTTGGTAAATTGGGGCGGTAGTTTCAACCAGGCGATTCCACTTGGGCCGGGATCAACGACCACCATCGATCCGGTTACAGGACATTTATTCGTGGATGCCAATAACCTGGGATTGTACGTAGTCGGAATCCGCGTAAACGAATGGCGCGACGGGATCATTATCAATTCCGTCACCCGCGATTTCTTATTCCGCGTAGTCAACTGTAACGTGCAGCTTTCTGCCATCGTTACAGATCAGGAAAATACTCCGGGCTTCGTTTCCTATTGCAATGGACTGACGTTTACATTTGACAATCAAAGCTTCGGAGCCAGCAGTTATTACTGGGATTTCGGAGTTGCCGGAATTACAACAGACAACAGTACAGCGTTCGAACCGACTTACACGTTCCCGCAGCCGGGAACATACCACGTGATGCTTGTCGCCAATCCCGGATGGCCGTGTACCGATACCGCCTACATGGATTTGATCCTGGAAAATCCATTCCATGTGGATTTCACCTTCATCGATTCGACTTGTTTTATCGATAATACGCTGGATTTCCACGGACAAATCATCAACGGACCTGCCAGCACGCAATTCAGCTGGAATTTTGGCCCGAATGCCACTCCGCAGACAGCAACGACTCAAAATGTACTCAACGTGGAGTTCAGCTCCTCTCAAAATAATGTGGTGACACTGATCGGAACCTACAGCGTTTGCGCCGACACGATTACCAAACCGGTCTTCTTTTACGACAAACCGGTTCCTGAACTGGATTTCGCAACGAACCACGAATGTTCCGGCTACACGCAGACATTTACCAACAGTTCACAGGGATCAACCAGTTACTCCTGGGATTTCGGTGTTCCGGGAATCAATACGGATGTGAGTACGGCGGTTTCACCAACTTATACTTTCCCGTCAGCAGGGACTTACCCGATTACCCTGATTGCAACAAGCGGACCTGGCTGTTCCGATACGCTGGTTCAGAATATTACGATTTATGAGCCTTTGGAGGTTTCTTTCACACACAACGATTCGCTCTGTATCACAGACAACAGTTTCAATTTTGTGGGGAATGTAACCGGGCCTTCCATTACGACCTATTCCTGGAGTTTTGGTGCAAATGCCAATCCTCAGACTGCCACTACACTGAATGTGAACAATGTGGTGTATAATGCCTCCGGAACATTCCCTGTGACGCTTACAGCAAGTTTTTTAGGCTGTTCGAAAAGCGCTCATTCCAATGTGCTGGTCTTCTCCGTTCCTACCGTTGGATTTACGATCAGCGATGAATTGAAGTGCGAACCTTACCCGGCACAATTCATCAACCTGAGCTACCACGAAGGGCCGCTGCTCAGTTTCTGGGATTTCGGAGACGGCGGCACGAGTACGGAAACCAGTCCGTTGCATATCTACACCACTGCCGGGACTTATTCCGTGGAGCTGACCATCATTTCGACCTTCGGTTGTATCGATACCTTTACGCTGCTCCAACAGGATTTGATTACGATTCACCCGAAACCGACCTCGGGCTTCTCCATCGATAAAACGCAAACCGATATTTGTAATTCGGAAATCCAGTTCACGGATTTGTCGCAGGGAGCACTCAACATCACGTATTTCTTCGGGGAATTAAACGCCGGAAGCACAGATCCGAATCCGACGTACACGTATTTCACTGACGGCATGCACCGCCCGATGCAGATTGTGTTTAATCAATACGGCTGTAGCGACACCAGTTACCAATCCATCGCGATTGAACCGTTTACGGTCTATGTTCCGAATGCGTTCACGCCGGATGGAAACGAACACAACAATGACTTCTATCCGAAATTGGGGCTCACCCCGGTGGAATGGGATTTAAAGATTTACAACCGCTGGGGCGAATTGCTTTACCAGTCAAACGACTTTGAAGACCACTGGGACGGAACCTACAACGGAATTGCGTGCAAAGAAGACATTTACAGCTATGTGATCCGCTATACTTCCTGCGCGCCTTATGCCAATGCAGAGATCATTACAGGGCATGTTTCCTTATTGCGATGAAAATTACGAATTACGAATTACGAATTACGAATTACGAATTACGAATTACGAATTACGAATTACGAATTACTTGTTGGAAATCATAGGGAATCAGGCACTCGTAATTCGGAATTATTTCAAAAACTTCGTCTTCATCGTCCAGGCAACCAGGGTGGAGCGTTGTTTGGCCAATTCGGCTTTCTCCCCTTCGAAAAACTGGTCGACGGTTTCATGAAACAATTTCAGCCAGCGGTCAAAAGATGCTTCGTCTAAATCCAGGCTTGCGTGCTTGACCATCATGTTGGCACTATATCCCGCTTCGTCGAGTAAAATAAACGCCCAGAATTGCACCACGCGCGGCAGATGTTCTTCCAGGTTCAGATGAACAAAAAAGTGAGAGACCGTTTCATCTTTCAGAAGTTTTCCATAAAATGTTTCGATCAGTAATTCGATGTCTTTCTTTGATTCTATCTGCTTCATAGACTCAAAAGTAACTGACTTCGAACAATTATTTTCTGATAAAAATCACTTTTCGTGTTTACCTTTTTCATTTTTCGACATTATACACTGGAACTCTAAAGATTAAACTTATGAAAGGGAAGTTACCCATCGCTATCTGCTTGTTCATTTTTTCGCTGCATTGCTCCGCGCAAACGGCTCATGAACAACAGGAAGTGGAGAAAGCGGTTCCTGCAGGCAAGCACTGCACAGAGATTCCAGGTTCGTTTTCCCACGAGACCATTTCCAACTCCAAAGCACTGAAAGCCCTCCAATCGAAAAAGATCACCCGGGTTGAACTCATTTATACGCGGTATAAGGAAGATGAACATTTCGATCAAAACCAGCTGAATGAAGACCGCATGCACCGCCTGAAACAACTCCTGCCGCGCTTGAAGACGGATAATCCTCACATTGTGTGGATTGAACAAACCGGGGCCAAAACACGTGCAGAAGCTCAGCAGTATTTTCACGGTTTCCGGATTTATACAGATGATGTACTTCAGGCTCCGATGGCTTTCAAACGGATCGAACAAGCTGATCCTTCCAATCCTTTCTCCATGTTTGATGTGGACAATGCAAAAGGCGGCACGTTTACGCACCCGAGCGGCAGTACGATTCATATTCCGGCGTATGCTGTAACGGATCAAAATGGAAAACCGGTTGCCGGGATGTACATTTTCAGTTACCGCGAATACCGAAATGCTGCAGAAATGGCTTTTTCAGGAATCCCGATGGAATACAAGGACAAAACCGGCTCCTACCTGTTCAATTCGGCCGGAATGTATGAAATCCGCGGAACACAAAACGGAAATACACTCAAACTTGCCAAAGAGGTAACGGTTGATTTCAACTGCACCAGGAACGAAGAAGGAATCAATTTTTATCAATTGGATGATGAAACCGGAATCTGGACTGTTTTGAGACACGATTTACTTCCCCGAAAGAAAATGACTCCGGAGCCGGACACACCCCTTGCAACCTCGCAAAGCGTACAAGCACAGGTAAAAAGAGATGAACCCAAACTTAGTTATGTCAAGTCCATTCCATATGCCATCGTGACTTTAGACAATGAAACCCGCGAAGCTTACCGCAGCCTGGCGAGAAAAGAACCACAGAAAATCTCGGAAAGTGTTGCACAGGACCTGACTAAGGAGTACCGCTTAAAGGTCAACCCGGAATACGTGGAAGCGCTCGTTCAACTCATCTGGCAGGAATACGATGTCATTTATAACAATCAAGGTGTTTTAATAGATCCGGAAAATGCTGACAGCCGAATGATCGAAGGAAGCGACAAAGGACATCAATATCCGAACCTGGTACGCGGATTAAACTCCGACAAATTTGGTGTTTACAACTGTGATCAAATCTACCGCTTAGCCAATCAAACGGAAGTTTCACCGAAATACCTGAATGCGGCAACGAAAAAAACCATCAAAGATGCCGATATCCTCTGCCTGATCGATAAAGATGTCAATGCGTCATTCAGCTTTGATCCGAAGCGTTTTACCTGCAATTCCAAAGGAAAAAATATCTTCCTGCTCTTTACAACGGAGGGCGAAATTTATGTCCTGCAAAGCGAACAGGATCCCAAACTCGATCTGTCGAAAAAAACGCCTGTATTCCTGATGGAAAATATAACTGATCAAATTAAAACATCGGATGATTTAAAACATTACCTCTCGATCTAAATCAAAACCCAAAATCAGAGAGAGGAGGCATTCGTGAATAGCGGATGCCTTTTTCGTTTCCAGGATTCTATTTCGTTGATTTTCAACATGAATTTGGAAAACCAATTGAAATTTTCTAATTTGAGCACACATTATTCACTTAAAACCATTACTCATGAAAAAAGCAATGTACCTGCCTATAGCAGTAGCAGGCCTGTTTCTGGGAGCTATCGTATTCAATGCCTGCCAGAAAGAAACAAAAGAAACCCTTATTTCACGCACGGAAGAAGCCGGTAAAAAGAAACCGCAGGCAAACACCAAAACCTGTGTCCACCCGATTTTCTATGACAAACTGGTCGATACCCACTGCAGTGACGGTCATCCGTGTACCATTTCCATGATTCCGACCAAAAACAGGAACCGGGTCAACTGGCGGGTGGGAACACAATGCAGCAGCAGCCAGAATTATACCTATACTTCGTATTACACACTCTACAAATATGCCGGTCCTGCTACCACAAGCGGTTTCAGCTTATACAACCGGATCGCGACTTTTAACTGTACAAATCCGTATATGTGGTACGCCAGTTCACTTCTAACGAACAGTTCTACGTTCATCCTCATCGTGAGTGATTTGTCTACAGCGCTTCCCACTTCAATTCACGAACAGATTTCAACCGGTTACCTGTATGATACCGGAGGTTATTTCCTGTCGACTTACAACTATTACTCCGATTCCTGGAAGTTCGTTACCGGAACGAGTGCAGGAACAGTCAACTGCATCAACAAAGAACCGATTGATCTTTAAACGCTCCTTATTTTTAGGATAAAATGCATCAAAAAAAGACCGTCTCAGGTACGAGTGCGGTCTTTTTTACTGAATATCTCTGATAGGTATTACTATCCAATCTGCGCTCGCCTTTGGCGAGTCCGCGTCATCAGCGGGACTAAAAATCACTTCAATTCCCTGGCAAGGTCTTTATTTAAACCAGCCGGAATACATCACGTAGTTGTTCGCTATACGCTGCACTTCTCCCTGGAATAATTCGGGAGAAAGCGTTTTCACTTTCTTAGCCGGAATTCCTGCATATACGCTCCAGGATTCAACACGTGTGTTTTCGAGTAACACCGCTCCTGCAGCAATAATGCAATTCGATTCGATGTAACAGTTGTCCATCACGATGGATCCCATGCCGATTAACACGTTGTCTTCAACCGTACAGCCGTGCACCAATGCGTTGTGTCCGATCGATACGTTATTTCCCAGTGTTGTTTTGGTTTTTTCGTACGTACAATGAATCACCGCTCCATCCTGCACATTGACCTGGTTTCCCATCCGGATGGAATTCACGTCTCCGCGAATCACCGCATTAAACCAAACAGAACAACGATCCCCCATGATCACATCTCCGACCACCGTTGCGTTTTCTGCCAAATAAACATCTTCTCCGAATTGAGGTTCGATTCCCCTGCATGATTTGATTAAAGCCATAATACTAATTTGAAAAGTGAAAATGTAAAAGTGAAAAGTGAAAAATTTGAGACTGTAAAAGTGGGAATTTATACGTCAAAACCCTAATGATATTTGATCGATCTCAGTGAGCCGCTCTCCCTACTTGCAGGTTTTACAATACTGTTCTTTCAGTTTCGGGTTTCTCAGCTGCTGAAACTCAGCATTGATCCACTTACACCATTTCACTTTATTCATCGCCATTGCTTTTGCCATGACCTCATCCAACAATGCCTGATCGGCAGCCTGGTGATAGAAACTCAATGTTTTGGCAAGGATGAATACGCCTTCTTCATTCAACTTCCCATTTTTGAAGAGGGGTTTGAGCCGATCGATAGTCAGATCATACCTGCTCCATTGGTTAAAGAACAAGACCAAATCAATTTCTTCTTTCACGGGAAGCGTCACGTTGTTAAACTGCGAGCTGATAAAATCGAACGATTTGCGAATGTTTTTGGCATCATTGACCTGCCCGAAGTAATTGATAAACGTGAGGTGCATATTGAGCATAACTTCGTCTCTGAACTGGTTTCCTTCCACCATCGAAATGATCCGCGTCGGGTGGATGACGTTTGCCAGACTCTGCGCCGGTAAATCCCAAACGGTTAACAACTCAAACGCAATTTGAGCATAGAGCAGAGCCAGGTTTTCTTTCGCTTCAAAACTCAGGTCTTTTGACCGGCTCAGGGATGCATACAAAAACTGCGTCACGAGATCATCATCTGTTTTGCCCGACATGATGAAAAGCGCAGCGGCATTCTGAGTCAGTTCACTTTGTGATTTGATGATTTCAAAGTAAGGAGATTCGATGATAAAATGCGGAAACTGTTTCAGCTGATACAATTCATACATGGATCTGTTGGCCTGATTCCAGTTCTTATTAATCAGCGCAGTCCGGAGGTTCATTTCTGCCAGCTGCTTCATCGGAGCATTCGGCGGAATTTTCCCTATAAAATTAATGGTTGCCGTAGACCGCCGCTGCTTCTGAAACAACTCTCTCCACGGAATTCCCTCGTAATCCGAATAGTGCTTTTTAATCGAATCACGACTCATGGATGCCAATTCGTCTGCGAAATAATAAAGCATTTGAAAATCCATCAATTCCCAGTTTTCACGCGCATCAATCGTAAATGCTTCGTTCGGCACATTCAGTTTAGACTGGATATGTTTTTTGATGGTCTGCGCCCTCATGTAGTGGTAGTAATCATTGGCCCGTTTGTCTCCATCGATCGAAGTAAAAGACTGGATATACACCGAATGAACAGCTCTCCCGTTACTCTTGAAGGAAGGATACGTGAGCGGAATCGAATCGCTCGGTCTGAAATCATACTTCACCTCCACCGATTCAATAATTCCTTCATGACTGAAAACGGCATCCGGCGGGTTGGTCAGTTTGGGCTCCACTTTACTCAAGTGATAATTTTCGGAAGGAACTACTCCGGGGGAAAGATACAAACAGGCATTTCCGTTTTTGATCAGTACCAGCGAAATGTTCAGCTCCTTGCCTTTCAAATGCTCCGGGACCTTTCCCAGAGAAGTAATCAACCGGTAATTGCTCTCCGCCTGATTTTTACTCAGAATTTCTTTCTTATACAGTGGTTTCAGTAAAACACCGTCGTAAAAAGGCGACATATCCAATTGATTGTCAGCCGAACACGGAACCTGGCTTCGCTGAATAATATCCACGGCGATTCCGTCTTTGTCTCCCTTCAGAATTCGATTGAACTGATCAAAATCAGAATAATAAAACATCACTTCATTTCCCTGAATTTCAATCGAGTTTCCCAGCTGGTTAACCAGGTTCATAAAACCATCCAGGTCTTTGGCACAATCTTTCGGCCCTTGTTTCAAGCCAAACGCATTGTTCGACAATTGGTTTTTGACGACTATTCCCTTTTTCGCAAATACCTGCGTTGCATAAACGACATGTTTTGAATTGACCTCGAATCCAAAATCTCCCAGTTCGTAGGTCTTATTGATCATATTGGCATAATGACCGGGCGAATTTTTCCAGGATTCGAACATCTCTTTTGCAAGCACAGCAATTGCGGCGGAATCCAGCGGAAATTTCTGCGGAGTGGAGTAAAGTACATTTTCACCGGCAGCTTCCAGGTCTGTTCCCCCGGCTTTCAGTACCCGTTTGGTTGGAGTGGAAAATTCCACGTTTTTTTCTACGTGATCCAGGATGCCCTTTTCAGCCATGTACTTGCTGTGCATTTCTGCCGCTTTTTCCAATGACGGATGAAACTGCAACGCTTTGAGTCCTTTCTCTTTTCGCAGCGCATTGACCAGGGCTGAAAGCTCTTTTTTCAGTTGAATTTTGTTCTGGTCGGTCAACTGTCCGAATGAAGAAAACGACAGGCAGAAAAAGAAAATAAGTACGCTTAAACGGCACATACAGGTTGAATGTTTGGTTGCACAAAATTAGTGATTCAACGTTCAATCATTCTTTTTTCTGACTAATTAACATTCCCCGAACTTCAAACCCCAAACATCCTGGCTCTTGACTCCCGAAGTCTTATAGTCCCTCTCTAAACCTACTACTTCCAACTCAACAATTCCAGCTCCTTAGAAACCGGCTTGCTGTATTTGTGTTGAATGGAACGAATGATTTTCTCCATTGAATCCCAGTTCACGTGGCGGAATGCACTCACTGCAATAATAGATCGTCCCGGAAAAGCCCCCTGTTCGTCCCGGATGGATTTGAACTCGACCTGCTGCTGCACAAACGGATGGTAATATTCCGGGATGAGTGTGTACCCTCCCTGCTGATCCACCATGCGCATGAGCAAATCCATGTTTCCGCCCTGGTAGTTCCAGCTCGACGGCAGATCATCGTTGATCGAACAAAACTGCATCATCTGTGTCCGCAGGCAATTCCCTTTATTCAAAAGCCAGGGTTGCAGGTCTTTCAACTGATCTACCAGCAAAACATCTCCTTCAATACTCGGAGCATACGCCAGGATTTCTTCGGTAAACAACGGTGTGATGCGGTAATTGGTCTGCGTAACCGGACCGGCCAGAATGGCCAGATCGACCTTGCGGTTGTCCAAAGCTTCCAGCAATTCTTCGGTCTTCAATTCTTCCACGAAAACCTGGGTTGCCGGCAGCAAAGACTGCCATTCCCGGAAATTATCCAGCAAGAGGTAGGCTGCAACAGTCGGGATAACCCCGATACGCAAGCGTTCCTGGTAAGTTCCGGAGTAAATCTGCAGAATCCGTTCAATAGCACCGTAATCTCCCTGGATTTGCTGCAAAACGGGAATCAGGTCTTTCCCGAATTCCGTCAGCTCCATTTGATTCGTATCGCGGTGAAAAACCTGGTGTCCCAATACTTCCTCCGCTTTCTTAAGCTGCATGGAAAGAGTGGGTTGCGTGACGTAACATTGTTCCGCTGCCCGGCTGACAGATCCTGTTTCGGAAACCGCCAGGATGTATGCAATCTGCTGTGGTGAAATCATGATAAATTAATTCTATAGATTTATAAAGTTAATCAATATCATTTATATTTAAAAAATGAGCAACTTTGAATAATGAAATCGAAGGCCAGACTAAAAGAGCCAGGAATCAAGACTCGCACGTCTTGTCTCATAACTCTCCAAGTCTTGAAGTCTATTAAAAAACCATAACAATGAATTCACAGCAAGATTTGAACAATAAGATGAACCGCCTGTTGGCGACATACCAGGTACATTACCAGAATTTACGCGCAATTCACTGGAATATCAAAGGAACGAACTTCTTCGAATTGCATTTGAAGTACGAAGAATTGTATACACGGACACAAGTAATCATCGACGATCTGGCTGAGCGCATCCTGACATTGGGAATTACACCGCTTCATCGCTTTGAGGATTACCTGAAGCACAGTGACCTGAAGGAAAATCCAACAATCCACGACGGAAAAGAAGGCATGTCCTATATCCTGAATGCACAGGAAACGATTCTGAAACTGGAACGCGAAATCCTGAATGAGTCTGCCGAACTGGGCGATGAAGGAACCAACAGCATGATGAGCGATTTGGTTCGGGAGAAAGAAAAAACGAACTGGATGTTTGCAGCGTGGCTGGGGAAATAATTGGTTAGACTGTCAGAGGCAGGATTGAAAGAGGTAAGATCGAAAGAGGCAAGACTGGAAGAGTCCGGATGGTATCAGTCTGTTTTCCTGACTCTCATCGTAGTGACTCTTAAATCTATCAGTCTCAATCCCTGACACTAAATGTCTTGACTCCAAAAAGCTGACATAAGTCATAGGAAACAGTTCGCTTCTTTCCGAACTTTGATAAGAACCAAATCGTGACTCTTGACTCAAAAAAAGTAACAAATAAACAAACATAAAAAAACAAACAAAATGAGTGTAGTAGGTAAAAAATTTCCATCAGTAGTGGTGAACGCAATCGATGAAATGGGAGATACTTTCCAGATCGACGTATTGAAACAAGCAATCGATAACAAGAAAAAAGTATTGTTGTTTTGGTACCCGAAAGATTTCACATTCGTTTGTCCGACTGAAATTCACGCTTTCCAGGAAGCTTCCGAAGAGTTTGCAAAACGTAATACGTTGATTATCGGAGCATCTTGTGATACAGCTGAGGTTCACTTTGCATGGTTAAACACTGCAAAGGACAATGGTGGAATTGAAGGTGTTAAGTTCCCATTGATTGCAGATTCAACACGTCGTTTGGCTGAAGAACTGGATATCCTGGATTACGATCCGTATGATGAGGATTCAATCGGTGACAACGTTCCATACAGAGCAACTTACCTGATTGACGAAGAAGGAACCGTATTCCATGAGTCTATCAACCACATGCCGGTTGGACGTAACGTACACGAGTACATCCGTTTGGTAGATGCGTACACACACGTTCAGAAACACGGAGAAGTTTGTCCTGCAAACTGGGAAGAAGGAAAAGAAGCAATGAAAGCTGACCGTGTCAGCACAGCTGAGTATTTAAGCAAAAACTAAGAAGTCATGTTTACAGAGTTAACGGAAGATAATTTAGAGCAGTTATTGAACACCAATCAGAAAGTGATGGTTCAATACGGAGCATCATGGTGTGGTAACTGTAAAATCACCAAGCCGAAGTTCAAGCGGATGGCAGAGGAAAATCCAGGGATAGAATTCTATTACGTGGATGCGGAGAAGTTACCGAATTCACGCAAGTTTGCGGATGTTTCCAACCTGCCTACTTTCGCTGGCTTTGTGGGCGGAGAACTGGTAAAACAAGCTCAGGGAAATAAAATAGAAACCATTCAGGAAATTAAAGATGCGGTTGCCGGTAATTAAACATATGGTCACATTCATCGAAGAAAACGATGAAGACTACGTGAATGAAACGATCGAAACACTGGAGTACTTAATTGATGCTCCGGGATTGAAAGACGAAGAATTGGACGTTATTGGGGAATTACTCTCCAATTTTTCCGGAGCGATCGAGGTTCACAAGGAAATAAAAACCGGTAAAACCCAACGAGACGCCCTGAATGATTTTATGAAGCGTGTAACCGGTTCGATAGACAAATAACAGAAAGGTTCCTTCGGGAACCTTTTTTATTTAAAGCAGATTACAAAAATACAGGTGATGGTCATATTCACCACAACGAAAGAGTGAGTGCGTATCCAAACAGTTCAAAGGATTAAAATTCCGATAGCTATCAGAATGAAACGGTTCCACTTGAACCCTTTAAACCTTTGAACGCATTTAGTTTATTTACAAGAAATAAAAATTCAAGTCACCAGGATTTTCATACAAATCCTTGTTTGAAGATTCAAACCAAACGGACTCCCCGTCCGCCTGATTCCGATTCAACAGGAATTAATCCTTTTTCACACGAACAGCAGTTGGTCCGCGCTGCCCCTTTTCAACTTCGAAACTCACTCTGTTTCCTTCTACAATCGTTTCGCTCATCTGGTTTACGTGTACGAATACGCTGTCTCCGGAAGTACTGTCCTTGATAAAACCGTATCCTTTCGACTCATTAAAGAAGGTAACCACCCCTTTACGAACTTTGTCTTCCGGCTCCAGGTCTTCTCTCTTCGGAACACCGATTACGATGTCTTCGGCATTAAATTCCAATCGCTTTGAATGATCCGGCGGAGTTGTTGTCTGATTTCCGTTCTCATCGATATAAACGATCATGTCTTCGAAACTGGCTTTCCCATTTTCTTTGCGCTCCAACATTTTCTTTTCTTTGTCTTTACGCTTTTTTTCTTTCTTGTTTTGAATTTCTTTTTTGCTAAAAGTCTCTTGTGATCTTGCCATTTAATTGTTTAAAATTTACTACTCTTACAAAAACAAAAAAGAGTTTACCACTAAAAAAACGGTAAACTCTTTTTAGTCATTTATAAAGGCTTATTATTGAATAATGCGCACATTTACTGCGTTCACTCCTCTTCTTCCTTCTTCTAATTCAAACTCTACCAAATCCCCTTCACGAATTTCATCTACTAATCCTGAAACGTGTACAAAATGGTCTTTCTCGGAGTTCTCTTCCTTAATAAAACCAAATCCTTTAGTTTCATTGAAGAACTTAACTGTTCCTTTGTTCATTAACTTGTATTTAAATAACTATTGGTGCAAAGGTACGACATAATCTCACAAGATCGCTCAAACATTTTCTTACTCTGCAATAAAATATGCTATTTTCTCTTAAAATTCAGGTGATTTCGTCATTCCCATCCCCAAAATGAGGCAGTTGTTTCGATAAAAAACCATCCACCTTCAAGATTTGAAGCAGTCATCCCCAAAAAACAAGCAAAAAAACTATCAATCAACCCCTTACCATTCAAATACATTCCTACGCCATTTCTCCCTGCCGGACACGCTCTGCTCCACGAACGGATAACAGGGGTTTCCCCTTGAAATTCCGTTTATTCGTTTTTCTTGTGATTTATCATTTATATTTGTCTCAACCTTGATAAATAAACGTTCACTGATGATAACACCATTATTCCTCTCATATGCAACGCCAGGCAGCTGTTTTGGATAATAGTTATCATTTGTAAAAAGTAACTCTTAAACAAATAATAACTATGTCTACGGAACCATTCATCGGCGAAGTAAAACTTTTCGGATTCAATTTTGCACCAAAAGGTTATGCAACATGCCAGGGACAAATTTTGTCTATTGCTCAAAACACAGCTTTGTTTTCTCTTTTGGGGACTACTTACGGTGGAAACGGAACAACTACTTTTGCACTTCCTGATCTTCAGGGACGTGTGCCAATCGGACAAGGTCAGGGACCAGGTTTGCCTTATTACTCCATGGGAGAGGTAGCAGGTACAACTTCCACAACGCTTTTGACAAGTAACATTCCTCCTCACGTTCACACGTTGAATAGCGTCAGAGTTCAGGTAAAAGCATCCTCTGCAACTGCAACAGAGCAATCATCAGATGGCACATTTCCTGCAACAACAGTAGCTGCTGCTTATGCTGATACACCTACTGCCAACGTTTACACAGGAGGAACAGTGGTATCCGGAACGACAGATATCACCGGAGGCGGGCAACCGTTCAGTATTCTGAACCCTTATCTGTGTATGAACTACTCTATCGCGCTCTACGGAATTTTCCCAAGCCGTAATTAATTATTTTACTTACTCTAACACCATTTAGTATGTCTACAGAACCATTTATCGGAGAAGTAAAACTTTTGGGCTTTAACTTTCCTCCTTTGGGATACATGACCTGTCAGGGACAGATCCTGTCTATTGCTGCATACACGGCTTTGTTCTCATTAATCGGAACAACTTATGGCGGTAATGGTCAAACGACTTTTGCACTTCCTGATCTTCAGGGACGCATGCCTGTAGGTCAGGGTCAGGGAGGCGGCTTACCGAACTATACGATCGGAGAAGCTTCGGGAAATACAAACATGTCATTAAAAACGGATAATCTGCCACAGCATATTCACACGCTTGTAAATATGCATGTACAGATCAAAGCCAACAATACAACTGCTACCGAGCAATCGGCAGATGGAACATTTCCTGCAACAACTGTTGCTGCTGCTTATGCAGATACAGCGACTCCGAATTTATATACCGGGGGAACACAGGTTTCAGGAACTACGGATGCAGCCGGAAGCGGTATGCCATTCAATATTTTGAATCCATTCCTGTGTCTGAACTTTTCAATTGCAGTGGAAGGAATCTTCCCAAGCCGGAATTAAACTAATACGGGAGTGCGCAAAACGCACTCCCCTTTTGATTATATGATGCAAACAATTGGTCTACTTTTACCACGCTCAACCTATTATACAGGCTTGAGCTTTGACATTTTTGAGGGTGTGCGCTCATCCCTTCGTCATATGGAACGTGATACGATCCGGTTGGTGACAGAGAATATCGGTTTCGGAACCGATAAACAACTTTGCTACAAAGCAGCGGAAGAATTAATCATGCATGAAAATGCAACGGTTGTTCTGGCTTATATCGGACACCGGATGGCCCAGGTTCTGAAACCTCTGTTTCAGGCTTCCAACCGGTTGTTGATCGTATTGGATGCCGGGGCAAACGTGCCGCACGAATGGCCTGAAACTCCCAATATCATTTACCATTCGTTACATAACTCCTTCGGTTCATGGTTAGCTGCCAAACGTGCTGCCAACGATGGATTTTCCCAGGGAGGAATGGTAACCGGATATTATGATGGCGGCTATCTTCAAACCTGGGGATTATGCAGCGGCTTTGCGGCGGCCGGCGGAAGCATCGCGTTCAACCATGCCACCGGTTACAACAAAGACGATTTCTCGATGCTTCCGCTGAAGGAGCATGTTGAGAAATACCCGAAAGGAGTTTTGCTGAGTATTTTCAGCGGCGACTATGTCCAGTGGTATTTTGAAGGATTGAAAGACCTATTTGGTGAAAATCACCTCCCGGTCTACCTTCCTCCATTCGCCCACGAAGAAACCATGCTCAGCAATGCCGTTCATCCTGGCGGACAAATCAAAGGGATCGCAGCCTGGTCATCACAATTGAACAACCCGGAAAACACGATTTTCATGGATGCAATCGACTCTGCAGGGCGCACTCCGAATCTGTTCTCATTAATCGGATGGGAAGGTGCAATCCTGGCGGCTCGTGCAAGCGACCTGATGCTGGAGAATAAGAATAAAGTCGAACTGGTTTCCAATACCCTGAACGCGTTTTCGTTTGACGGTCCGAGAGGAACCGTAAGCTTCCACGCTCCTACCAGACATACCCTTGCTCCATTGTACGAAACAAGTATTCAAAAAGATGAAAACGGAACCTGCTCGCTGCTGATCGAAAAAAGCGTTGAAAATTCCCGGTCTGATTTTGAACAATTCATTACCATCTCAACCGAAAATGCTATTTCGGGGTGGTATAACAGTTATACCTGCATTTAATGGAACAAAAACGCATATTGGTTCTATGTGGCGGTCAATTCGCTTTTCCAACCCTGCAAACCCTGGGGCTTGAAAAATTCCTGTGTGGTGTTGGAATCGGGAAAGGTGAGAAAGAGGTACTAGCCGTTCTGGAGCAGGAACGTGTTACAAACGGATTGACCTATAAATCCTTTCCGGACAAAGAAAGTCTTTCGGATTTGAAAGATTGGATCGAAGAATTGCAACCGGATTACATCTTCAGCATTTCCTTCCCGTTTCTTCTTTCGGAAGACGTTTTGTCCTTCGGGGAAGAGCGCTTTATCAATTTTCATCCGGGGCCACTTCCTGAATACCGCGGACCGATGCCTCTTTTTGAGGTATTGCGTTACCAGGAGAAAGAAACGGCAATCAGTGTTCATTTTATGAACCCGGAATTTGACGAAGGAGCCGTTATTCTGAAAGAGAAACTAGCTATTTCACCGAATGAAACATACGGTGAGCTGGCTATCAAATTGAGTGAACGAACAGCCATGGTGGCATTAAATATGGCACACATGCTTCAATTCGGTTCTCAAATCCCCCGGACAGCACAAGATGAAAATCAGGCTCGTTACTTTGAAAAGCCGGAAGTAGCCGACACCTTCATTCAGTGGAAACGCATGCCTGCAGATGAAATCATTTCGTTGATCAATGCTTGTAACCCCTGGAATCAGGGAGCTGATACCCTGTTACAAGGAAGGAACATCAAAATCTTATCCGCTTCGTTATCCGAAAATCAGCATACTGACATTCCCGGAAAGGTATTGAATGTGACTCCGGACGGAGAAATCGCTGTTTCTTGTCTGGATGGTCAAATTATCCATGTTCAAATCCTGGCAGGAGATTTTGGGATTCAAACGGCGGAGCGATTCGCTGCGAAAAAACCCGTTCTCGGCTTGCTATTCAATTCATAATTCATACTAAAAACTCAAACCATAATCACCTCTAATCCAAAAAAAAACAGTTATATGAAAACAAAAAAATTACTTACCATGCTCACCGTACTGCTTCTGGTCGGCTTCAACAGCTCCGCCCAGACACAGTTTTGGTCAGACAATTTCGAAGATGCCGGAGCTCCCTCATCAGGCAGCCGGACACTTTCCATCGCAGAATTCAGCTGCAACAGTCCAGCTACTGCGTATTTTAAACGGACAGATGGAACAGACATTGTTCCAACAAGTAGTTATTCCGGATTCCAGGGTTCTAAATTCTGGTCCGCAATGGATATTGACAGAGGGTCAACGTGTGTTAACAATAGCATCAGTGCCGGTCAGTCAATTACCTGGTCAGGGATCAATATTGCCGGAAAAAGCGGTTTATCTTTTAAAGGGCTTTTCGGAGCTAATAGCGGAGCTGTTTTCCAGGGAATTTATTTCGCGAATGCTACCAACAGTTTCACCATGGACTCCATGGCTGTTGAGTACCGTATCGATGGAGGTACATGGACTAAAATCGTTGGAATTTATCCAAACAACGCTACTGCATCAGGTGGTACGATGGCGGTTGACAATGACGGTGACAGAATCGGAGACAGTCCGCTGTTAAGCTCGACTCTTGCGGAAGTCTCCGGAACAATTACCGGAACGGGAACTACCCTGGATTTGCGCTTTGATATCTATGTCAACAACGGGAACCCGGGATCACTTGCGTTAGACAATTTCCGCTTGTTTGAAACTCCTTCCTGTACTGCTCCTGTTGTCACGGCAAATCCACCGAACAGATCCATCTGTGTGAACGGAAACACTACCTTTACGGCATCTGCTACCGGAGCTACAGCTTACCAGTGGCAGGTCAATACCGGATCCGGCTTCGTAGACATTACAAACGGCGGTGTTTATTCCAATGCAACAACCACGACATTAAGCATTACCGGTGCAACCGGTGCAATGAACGGGTATACCTATCGTTGTACTGCTATCAATGCAGTTGCCAGCTGTTTTACCAATACCAGTGCAGGAACACTGAATATTTCGAATATCACTTCTTCAACAGCCAAAAATGATGTCTTATGTTTCGGAAACTCAACCGGTTCGGCAGCTGTATCTCCAAACGGGGGAATCGGATCTTATACGTATAGCTGGTCTCCTTCAGGAGGTACTGCTTCCATTGCAACCGGACTGGCTGCAGGAAGTTATACAGTTACCATTACCGATGCTATTTCATGTCAGATTACCAAAAACTTTACGATTACTCAGCCAAGTAGTGCATTGAATGCTGGTGTTGGCGGAGGTAAAACGAATGTGAGCTGTAACGGAGGTTCAAATGGTACAGCAACCGTTGCGCCTACAGGTGGAACTCCGGGATATACCTACTCCTGGTCTCCTTCAGGCGGTACGGCGGCAACTGCAACAGGACTGGTTGCCGGAGCTTACACCGTAACAGTAACCGATGCAAATAACTGTCAGGCTACCAGATCGTATACCATTACTCAGCCAACTGCATTGAATACTGTCTCAGGTTCAAAAACGGATGTATCTTGTAACGGTGGTTCAAACGGAACTGCAACCGTTTCTCCTACAGGCGGAACGCCAGGTTATACTTATTCATGGGCGCCTTCAGGTGGTACTGCGGCTACAGCAACAGGACTGGCTGCAGGAACTTACACCGTAACGGTGACCGATGCAAATAACTGTCAGGGTACAAAATCCTTCACGATTACACAACCTACGGCATTGAATACCACTGCAGGAAGCAAAACAGACGTTTCCTGTAACGGTGGTTCGAACGGTACAGCTACCGTTTCTCCTACAGGTGGAACTCCTTCTTATACTTACTCCTGGGCACCATCAGGTGGTACTGCGGCTACGGCTACAGGATTAGCTCCCGGAACATACACCGTAACGGTAACCGATGCAAACGCGTGTCAGGGGACGAAATCCTTTACGATTACACAACCTACCGCGCTGAATACCACAGCAGGAAGCAAAACAGATGTTTCCTGTAACGGAGGTTCGAACGGTACTGCAACCGTTTCTCCTACAGGTGGAACTCCTTCTTATACTTACTCCTGGGCGCCATCAGGTGGTACTGCGGCTACGGCTACAGGATTAGCTCCCGGAACATACACCGTAACGGTAACCGATGCAAATTCTTGTCAGGGTACAAAATCCTTCACCATTACACAGCCAACTGCGTTGAATACCACCGCAGGAAGCAAAACAGACGTTTCCTGTAACGGTGGAACAAATGGTACGGCAACGGTTTCTCCTACAGGTGGAACTCCTTCTTATACCTACTCATGGGCGCCTTCAGGTGGAACGGCTGCAACTGCAACGGGATTGGCCGCTGGAACCTATACTGTAACAGTAACGGATGCAAACTTCTGTCAGGGGACGAAATCCTTCACCATTACACAGCCTACTGCGTTGAATACCACCGCAGGAAGCAAAACAGACGTTTCCTGTAACGGTGGAACAAATGGTACGGCAACGGTTTCTCCTACAGGTGGAACTCCTTCTTATACCTACTCATGGGCTCCATCAGGTGGTACTGCGGCTACGGCTACAGGATTAGCGGCTGGAACATACACCGTGACGGTGACCGATGCAAATGCGTGTCAGGCTACGAAATCATTTACCATTACACAGCCAACCGCGTTGAATACCACTGCAGGAAGCAAAACAGATGTATCTTGTAACGGTGGTACAAATGGTACGGCAACGGTTTCTCCTACAGGTGGAACTCCTTCTTATACCTACTCATGGGCTCCATCAGGTGGTACTGCTGCAACTGCAACAGGATTAGCGGTTGGAACATACACCGTAACGGTGACCGATGCGAACGCGTGTCAGGCTACAAAATCATTTACCATTACACAGCCAACTGCGTTGAATACCACCGCAGGAAGCAAAACAGACGTTTCCTGTAACGGTGGAACAAATGGTACAGCAACGGTTTCTCCTACAGGTGGAACTCCTTCTTATACCTACTCATGGGCTCCATCAGGTGGTACTGCAGCTACGGCTACAGGACTGGCTGCAGGAACATACACCGTAACGGTAACAGATGCGAATAACTGTCAGGGTACAAAATCCTTTACGATTACACAACCTACCGCGCTGAACACCACTGCAGGAAGCAAAACGGATGTGTCTTGTAATGGTGGGTCGAACGGTACGGCTACCGTTTCTCCTACAGGCGGAACGCCAGGTTATACTTATTCATGGGCGCCTTCCGGTGGGACTGCAGCTACGGCTACGGGACTGGCAGCAGGAACATACACCGTAACGGTAACAGATGCGAATAACTGTCAGGGTACAAAATCCTTCACGATTACACAGCCAACTGCGTTAAATACCACTGCAGGAAGCAAAACGGATGTATCTTGTAACGGTGGTTCGAACGGTACAGCTACCGTTTCTCCGACGGGTGGAACTCCTTCGTATACCTACTCCTGGGCTCCATCAGGTGGTACTGCTGCAACTGCAACAGGATTAGCGGCTGGAACATACACCGTGACTGTAACAGATGCAAACTCTTGCCAGAGCACAAAATCGTTTACGATTACACAACCAACTGCTTTGAACACCACTGCAGGAAGTAAAACAGATGTGTCTTGTAACAGTGGGTTGAACGGTACAGCTACTGTTTCTCCTACCGGTGGAACTCCTTCTTACACCTATTCATGGGCTCCTTCAGGTGGAACTGCAGCTACGGCTACAGGACTGGCAGCAGGAACATACACCGTAACGGTAACGGACGCGAACAACTGTCAGGGTACAAAAACATTCACTATTAATGAGCCAACTGCTTTGAATACATCTGCCGGAACACATACAGATGTTTCTTGTAACGGCGGATCAAATGGTACAGCAACCGTTTCTCCTACAGGTGGAACTCCAGGTTATACTTACGCATGGATTCCTTCTGGCGGTACAGCTGCTACAGCAACAGGACTGGCTGCAGGAACATACACTGTAACAGTGACTGACGCGAATAACTGTCAGGCAACAAAATCCTTCACCATTGTACAACCGACCGTACTGGATGTATCGTCCGGTTCACAAACAGATGTTCTTTGTAACGGTGGTTCTACAGGTTCTGCAACCGTTTCTCCGACAGGCGGAACTCCGGGTTACACTTACTCATGGACTCCTTCAGGCGGTACAGCTGCTACAGCTTCAGGATTGGAAGCAGGAACATATACTGTAACAGTGACTGACGCGAACAACTGTCAGGCAACAAAATCGTTTACCATTACGGAATCTGCTCCGATCACAGGAAGTTTCAGCCAAACAGCTTGTAACTCTTACACATGGGGTACTCAGACTTACAATACATCCGGTACTTATACACAGGTAAGAACTGCAGCAAACGGATGTGACTCTACGGTAACATTGACGTTGACTGTCATTGCTCCGGTTACTAACACGGTAACAGAAAGCAATTGCTATTCGTACACATGGGCTCAAAACGGGGTCACTTACACCGCTTCCGGTTCGTATGTTGATACAATTCCAAGCTCAGCAGGATGTGATTCTATTGTGACCCTGGATTTGACTATCTTAACTGCTTCCAACTCATCTTCGAATGAATTTGCATGTGGTTCATACACATGGGCTCAAAATGGAATGACTTATACGACTTCCGGAACTTATACAGATACTATCCCGAATGCAGCAGGTTGTGATTCCATTATCACCTTGAACCTGACAATCGGTGGTTCTTCACAGACAGAATCCGTAACGAATTGTGCAAGCTATACCTGGGCACAAAACGGTATGACTTATACTGCTTCCGGAATTTATTCGGATACCTTGGTTGACGGCAACGGTTGTGATTCCATCTTCGTTCTGGATCTGACTATTTTACCGGCTCCGAACGCAACGGTTACAAACAACGGGAATGGTTCATTCACAGCATCAAGCGGTACAACTTACCAGTGGCTGAACTGTAACGGAAACGTGCCGGTTACAGGTGCTACCAGTCAGAACTTCACTCCGACAAGTAACGGTTCGTATGCGGTGGTGATTAGCAATGCGGCAGGTTGTAGTGCTACTTCCAGCTGTGTTACGATCAACAACGTAGGTTTGGAAGAACTGGATGCTCAGGCTATTCAGGTATTCCCGAACCCAACAACGAATTATGTAACGATTTCCATGACTTTTGCTGATGCACTTCTGACTATTACAGATGCTCAGGGTAAAACACTGGATGTGAAACGTATTTCAAACGGTCAGCAGATCGATTTCTCTTCCTACGGTAACGGAGTTTACTTCCTTTCAATTGAAACGGAATCCGGAAAAGCGTTGAAGCGAATCGTGAAACAGCAATAATCCAAAACAACTACGCATACTTGTGAAGAAGGGAGGCTCTTAAAAGGGCCTCCTTTTTTATTCCGGTAGTTTGGAAATCCTCCGTTTTGTTATAAAAACCTGAAAAACAATCTTTTTGCTCTTGTTAGAACTGATCTTTTTACTTAACTTAAATAGAAAGTCATTTTTATGGGAGCAAAAAAGAAAGCCATTTTTACCGATCAGCGGTATCGGGATGCGGAACTTGGGTTAGTGATTTCCTCTCCTGCACGTATTGAGATTCTGCGTTACCTGGAGAATCATTTGATGATGAATGTTCCGGTTCTGGAACAGTTTATTCCCCTGCATAAGAAAACGATTAATCACCATGTGAGTTTGATTGAACGCAGCGGGTTGATAACCGGGTACTATATCGGGAGTATGTATTTCTGGTCAAAGAACGAGCAAATGTCCGACGATTGGGAGAAAATTCGCTGGTTTTTATAAATGGTGGATAAGTGTACACTTATCCACCATTTACCCTGGTAAGTAAATTTCAAAGCGATTTTAAGATTCCCTTACCTCCGGTTGATTACATTTTTTTACTCCCTCGGTACATTCATCCGCACCTCACTTCCAAAATCACCTCAAAACCCTTCACTTTGCCGCTAAAAAGATGAAACAATCACTCCTTTCAGCGGTGAAAAGTGCATTTCTCGCACTAGCACTAATCCAGTCATTCACTCCCGTTCAGGCACAGGAAACACCTGCTTCTGAAACGATCAAGCCGGCAACCCCGAAAGTGGCATTTCGCCCATTCGACGGAACGTTTATCCTCGGCTATGTCGACCATGGTGCATTCCTCAATTTCACCGGACCAAATATCAGTTTCACTCTGAAAAGTTCAAAAATCATCCTGGGGATGCTTCCTTCCCTCCGATACAAAGAAGACCATGGAACTTATAAAAACGCACCGATTACCCCGAATTTGGGTGCTGGACTCACCTATTGTTATAAAAAATTCGCTCTCCAGGTTCCGTTTTACTACAATGCTAAAACTGCAACAGCAAACGGGAAATGGAATATCGGGATTGGGATTGGAATGCGCCTGAAATAATCAGAAAAGGAATCATTTCATGGGAAGAGAAAGATAAAATAATACCTTTATCCGGAGCTTATCAAAAACTCTTTTCAATGGCGAATTTAGAACTGTTCCGCGTAAGCGAATATGCAAACCGGGTTAGAGACATCAACGTACTGGTCAACGGAGAAGTAATCGGCGTGATCTCTAACGGAGAAACGAAAATCTTCGACATTCCGGAAGGAGACAACCAGGTGCAGGTGAAAATTGACTGGTGTACCAGTAAACCGATTTCCTTTAATATCGGGGAAAATGAAACCAAGCGACTCACGATGTCCAGTTTTGCAAAACACAATCCGCTCGGAACCCTGGCGGCAATTTACTACATCACTTTTGCTTCCAACAAATACCTGCAGCTCGAAGAACAGTAAATATGCCGATGGAACAAAAACTCCTTACCTATTTTTCGAAGATTCTTCCGCTCTCGCAGGAGGAAATTGATGGGATTGTTGCCACACTGACCATCAAAAATTACCCGAAAGGATCAATTTTACTGAAAGAAGGAGAAATCTCGATGGAAGCCTATTTTGTACTGGAAGGTTGTGTCAGACAATACTTTCTGATTGAAGGCGAAGAAAAAACCAATAACTTTTTCTCGGAGGAGCAATGGGTGATTTCCGTCAACAGTATGACAAATAACCAGCCATCCAAACATTTCCTGGAATGCTGTGAAGATAGTATCCTGGTTGTTGGAAACCGCGAAAAAGAAGAAGCGCTTTACAAACAGTTCCCGAAACTGGAAACCATTTCGCGCAAAGTCATGGAAAAAGTCTTTGCAGAGCAGCAGGAACTTTCAGGGTCGTATTTCACCGATTCACCGGAGGAACGCTACCTGAAACTGATTCAAACCCGGCCGGAATTAATCCAACGCATTCCGCAATACATGATCGCAAGCTATATCGGGGTGAAACCCGAATCACTCAGCCGGATCCGGAAAAGACTTGCACAAAAGTGAACTTAACGAATGACCTGAACGGCTACATTTCCGCGCTTATGGCCTGCGTCGACATACTGGTGTGCTTCTACAATTTCATCCAATGAAAACACCCGATCCAAAACAGGAGTAAATTGGCCCTCATCAATCAATTCTTTCATCCACTTCATTTCAAGCGCTGATTCCTTCGACACACCGGTCAATACCTTCTTCCCGGACAAATTGGAAACCCCGGCAAGAATCATTTTAGAAAAATCTGCCGCTCCCAAAATAAGCGTCCCTCCTTTCCGGACGTGTTTCAGGCTTTCAGCATATGACCACTTATTGACAGTTTCATAAACGACGTCGTATTTCTCCCGGTTCAGCGCCAATTCTTCAGACTGGTAATTCAACACCTGATCTGCCCCGATCCGGTGCATCAACTCCCGGTTTCGACCACTGCAAACCGCCGTAACCTCCGCTCCGTAGTATTTTACCAATTGCACTGCAGCCGAACCAACTGCTCCCGAGGCTCCGTAGATCAATACTTTTTGTCCCGAACCCACCTTTGCTTTCCGGATAAAGTGAAGTGCCGTCAGTGCGCCGAAAGGAATAATTGCCGCTTCAGTATGACTCAATGATTCGGGTTTCAGGGCAATGGCCGCCGTTTCTTTCACCGACCGGTATTCTGCGTATGTTCCGAAAGTCATACCGGTTGTTCCGAAAACACAATCCCCAACCCGGTAGTTTTTCACCGATGTCCCTACTGCCATTACTTCTCCGGAAAAAACACCCCCTAAAACAGCTTGTTTTGGTCGTTTGAATCCGAAAAACAGCCGAACTGCCCAGGGATCTGCTTTCCGGATCCGGACATCTCCCGAATTCACCGCCGTTGCATGGATTCGTACCAATAGTTCATCCTCTTTCGGAACGGGAATCTCCATTTCGATCAACTTCAACACCTCCGGCGCACCATACTTTGTGCATTGTACTGCTTTCATTTTATTCGTTTTCATGACACAAAACTAAATCAGGGTCCTGTCATTTTTCGTTGACTTCGGTTAAGAAATGAGGAAATGACTACTTTTAAATCATGGGAAAGAAAGCAGTCGTCATCGGTGCGGGAATTGCAGGAATTGCAAGTGCAGTCCGCCTGGCAAAAAAAGGATATTCCGTTTCGGTGATCGAATCCAATGCGTATGCAGGCGGAAAACTTACGTCCATTCAACTCGGAAACTACCGCTTTGATGCCGGACCTTCCCTCTTCACACTTCCCCACCTGGTCGACGAATTGTTTGAGTTGCACGGGAAAGACCCCAGAGCTTATTTCGATTATCAAAAACTCGAAACCCTGTGTCATTACTTCTACGAAGACGGAACGGTTCTTCACACCTATGCCGACCGGGAAAAGCTCTTCCGGGAAGTGCGCGAGAAACTGGATGTAGATTCACAACCGCTACAAGAGTACCTGGAACACAGCGCATATCTTTTTGAAAACACCCGGCATTCTTTCCTCGAAAAATCGCTGCACAAATTCAGTACCTACCTTTCACGCGACATTCTGAAAACAGTTTCGTCCATGCGGAAACTGAATTTATTCGACAGCATGCACGCGGTCAATCACAAACGACTGAATCACCCGAAACTGATCCAGCTTTTCGACCGCTTTGCAACTTACAACGGTTCAAATCCATACCACGCTCCGGGAGTGCTCAACAGCATTCCCCACCTCGAATTCGGAATCGGATCGTTTTTCCCCAAAGAAGGGATGCATCAAATTTTGACTGCCTGCGTAAAACTAGCAACGGACTGTGGTGTCGCATTTCATCTCAATGAACGCGTTACTGCCATTGAAACCGACCGGAAGAAAGTGAAAGGAGTTACAACCGAAAAGGAATTCTATCCGGCCGATGTGGTAATCAGCAACTGCGATGTCAAGCAAAGCTACCGCCAATTGATTCCGGCACAAAAAGCACCGCAAAAGACCATGAACCAGGAGCCCAGCAGCTCTGCCCTGATCTTTTACTGGGGAATCAAACAGGTATTTCCGCAGCTGGACGTCCACAATATTCTCTTCAGCGAAAATTATCCGGAAGAATTCAAAGCCATTTTCGAAACGCAGTCCGTATATGCAGATCCGACGATTTACATCCACGTTTCATCGAAAGTTGTTCCCCAAGACGCACCCGAAGGACACGAAAACTGGTTTATCATGGTCAATGTTCCAAGCGATCAGGGGCAAGACTGGGAAGCACTGCGTTTACAGGTTCGCGAACAATGCATCCGGAAAATCAACCGCATCTTGCAAACAGATATAGAATCCCTCATCGAAACTGAAGACTTTCTTGATCCGGTACGCATTGCGGAACGAACAAACAGCTTTGCGGGAGCACTTTACGGCGCAAGTTCCAACGACCGGATGGCCGCTTTTTTCCGACATCCCAACTTTAGTAAAATCAACGGATTGTACTTCGCCGGTGGCAGTGTTCATCCCGGAGGAGGAATTCCCTTGTGCCTGCTTTCTGCGAAAATCACCACAGATTTAATTGCGAATTCCTAATGCCAAATTACGAATCAAAAAATTCGTAATTCGTAATTCAAGGCAAAATCCTTATTTTGGCAGAACCAACATTTCAATTCCGATAATTCAAATTCCTGTGAAAAGCATTTTATTAATCGAAGACGACGCCATTCTCAGCCGTAACATCAGCGATGCACTGCTGGAAGAACACATGCAGGTCGAATTTGCCTATGACGGGATTATTGCAGAAAAGCTGCTGCGGAAAAAGAAATTCGACTGCGTGATCCTGGACGTGAATCTTCCCGGGAAAAACGGGTATGAAGTCTGCACCGGGTTCCGGAGTTTCAACAAACACACCCCGGTCATTATGCTCACCGCATTCGACGAATTGGAAGACAAGGTTCACGGCTACGATTCCGGGGCCGATGATTACCTCACCAAACCGTTCTACATGCGGGAACTTCTACTCCGTATTCAATCACTGATCAAGCGCAGTGAGAGTATCGGAAGAGGTTCGGAAGAAAATACGTCACTGGTCGCAGACGATATTGTGATCAACCGTGCAACAAAAAAAGTAAGCCGGCAGGGAACAGAAATTGCACTGACTCCACGCGAATTCCAAATTTTGGTAAAGCTGGTTGAATGCAAGGGAGAACTGGTTTCCAAACAAGACCTGGTGAAAGAAATCTGGGGGAATATTGTCGATGCCAACACCAATACCATTGAAGTATACATCAATTTTTTGAGAGGGAAAGTCGATAAACCTTTTGGCAAACAAAGCATCAAAACAAAAATCGGTTACGGTTACTATTTTGACTCCGAATGAGTATTCGCAAAAAAATATTGCTTTATTTTTCGCTCATTATCCCGGCGATTACCGCTGTGGCTTTCATTGCCGTGTACCTGATTTTTTCGGAACAGCGCGAAGAAAGTTTCCAGATGCGCCAGAAAGAAAAAATTTCGTCCACCCTGGAGTTCTTGTCGGACATCAAAGAAACCGATGAAGATATCATCCACGCGATGGATCAGATCAACATCAACAAGTTGTACAACGAAAAACTGTTGATCTTCAACAAAAATAAGCACCTGATCTACTCCAACATCGTAGACATCCCGGTTCCGGTGTCAAAAAACATCCTCATTCACCTGAATCCCAAAAACAAGTGGATCGAAACCAAAGACGGACTCTACGACGTGGTAGGAATCTACATCCAGCGAAAAGGAAAAGTCTACTACGGAATCAGCAAGGCATACGACGATTTCGGCTACTCGAAACTCCGCTTTTTGAAATACGTACTGCTGCTGACCTTTGTCGGAATCACGATCATCATTGTATTGGTCTGCTTCTACATTTCGCGTAAAATCACCACACCGCTGGAAGAAATCACCGCCCGGATCGGGACATATGACTTTGATGCCAAACCCGCACCGATTCCTTTTGTAGATACACACGATGAAATTGCAGTGCTTGCAAACGTTTTCAACGAATTGATGCTCAAGATGAATGACGCCTTTGCGTTTCAAAAACACGCCATCCACCACATTTCACACGAGTTAAAAACCCCGATTGCCATCCTGGTTTCAAATTTTGAACGCATCGAAAAGGAAACCGATCCGGAGGAAATCAAACGCTTAATCCAAAACCAGAAAGAAGATACCCGCAGTTTGAGTGAAATCATCAATTCGCTGCTGGAAATTGCCAAAACGGAAACATCGCGCGATTCCTTTACCGAGCGCTTCCGCATCGATGAACTGATCTTTGATATTTCGGACAGTTTAAAAAACGTTGCTCCCGATTTTGTATTTTCAGTAGACTACGAAGAACCGGTTGATGAAAACCACCTGGAGATCACGGGGAATTCCCGTCTGATCAAAGCCGCGCTCTCCAATTTGATGGAAAACTGCATTCACTACAGCTCCGATGGTCAGGCAGCAATACGAATCAACTGCGGGGAACAACTCGAAATCAGTTTCGAAAACAAAGGCAAAGTATTGACCAAACAGGAAGTCAATTACCTCTTCAAACATTTCTTCCGCGGAAAGAACAGTACCGGAAAAAAAGGTTTTGGATTAGGACTGGTCTTCGTCAATAAAATCATTACGATGCACGGAGGATCAATCGATTACGAGACCGTTTCCAGGAACACCAACCGCTTCCGCATCACCCTTCCTTAAGGTAATTTTTACCCATTTTAAGTTGTTTTTAAGGTGCTAAAAAGTTAATTTGTACTTTAAATCCAAACACATGCAAAAAGTAGGATCATCACTATTCCTGATACTTCTGGTCTCAGCCAGACTGTTTGCACAAGATACACTGCACCTCAGTTTGCGGAAAGCTGACAGTATTTTTTTAGCAAAGAACTATTACCTCCTGGCGGCTTCCATGAACATCGAAGCGGAGCGGGCACAGATTCTTCAGGCGAAAGTTTATCCGAATCCCATTTTCACGGCAGATTTGAATGCCTATGATCCGGACAACAACAAGGCATTCCATGTCGGGAATACCGGTCAAAAGTCCTTTCAACTGGAACAGCTGATCATCCTGGGAGGAAAAAGACGTGCTGAAATCGAAATTGCGAAAACCAACTCCGGAATTGCCGAGTTAGAATTTCAGCAATTGGTACGCGAACTCAAATTTCGCCTTCACAGTGACTTGTACACGATCGGACAGCAGGATTTCTTGTTGAAAAAGTATGCAAAGCAGCTGAATCTGCTCGATACCCTGCTGAAATCTTACCAGGTGCAGGCAGATAAAGGAAACATCGCGCTGAAAGAAGTGGTGCGTTTGAGAGGGGCATACATCCAGCTGAACAACGACCGCGCGGAATTATTCAAAGAGTACATTCAAACGCAGACCGATTTGCAGATTCTGCTTCAGATGAGCAGCTTCATTTTGCCTGATTCAACAGATGCAAACCTGAACCGCTACCTCACTCCTTCCTCTGTAAGCGATCTGCAAAACGCAGCGCAGCAAAACTTGCCGGAATTGCTCTTAATGAAACAAAATAAAGTGCTGGCAGAACAGTACCTGAGCTATCAGAAACGGGTCGCAGTGCCGGATATCAACCTGTTTGCATCATACGACCAACGAGGTGGTGCTTTCAACAACCAGGTCAATGCCGGAATAGCAATTCCACTGCCGCTTTGGGATCGGAACCGCGGAAATATCAAAACATCGCAATACCGACTGCAGGAAGCGCAATACAACCTCCAGGCTAAAGAAAACGAAATTGTGAGCCGGATCAATAACAGTTACGCCTACTATGTTCAAACGGTTTCGGAATACAACAAATCACGCCAGTTGTATAACGACGATTTCGAAAAAACGGTCGAAGGAATGAGCATCAACTTTCAAAAACGAAACGTGTCGATCATTGAGTTCATTGACTTCTTCGAATCATACAACGACGTACTGGCAGAATTGGTACGGATCAAAACACAATTGGTCATCTCCGCCGAGCAAATCAATCTATTAACCGGAAAAGATATTTATTAAGATGAAAACAATGCGATATAAAACGGGTATTCAGGCCGGACTGGCACTTTGCGTCATGATTTTGAGCGCATGTGGCGGCAAAGAACAGGAAGAAAACATCGAGACATTCTCTATGAGCGATGCCATGCTCAAAAAATGTGAGTTCTACACAGCAGAGAACCAGGATGTAAAAAACAGCATCCGCCTCTTCGGGAAAATCGAAGCAGACAACAATAAAATGGCTCAAATCTACCCGATTCTCAGCGGGGTTGTGACCTCCATCCATGTTGGATTGGGAGATTACGTGAAGCAGGGACAAATCATGGCGAGCATCCAGAGTGTGGAGATCGCAGGGTTTCAAAAAGACCGCCTGGATGCGATCAACGGCGTAGCGACCGCAGAGAAAAACCTGCAGGTTGCCAAAGACTTGTTTAGTGGAAAACTCAACTCTGAAAGAGATGTGACCATTGCGGCAAAAGAACTGGAAATGGCGAAAGCCGAACTGAAGCGCATTAACGAAATCTATTCGATCTACAACCTGAAATCGGGTTCGGTATACAACATTGTAGCTCCGATGAGCGGTTTCGTGATCACCAAAACGCTTTTCCAGAATGAGCAATTGCGTTCAACAGATGCAGAAGCCTTGTTCACGATTGCTGAAACCAAGGAAATCTGGGCGGTTGCAAACGTAAATGAAATCGACATCAGCAAAATCAAGGAAGGATACGACGTAACGGTTCAAACCCTTGCATTCCCGGATCGTCCGTACTACGCCAAAATCCAGAAAATTTACAACGTAATCGACGCACAAACGAAATCCATGAAAATCCGGATTTCTATTCCGAACGAAGATTTCAAACTGAAGCCGGAAATGAACTGTACGGTAGACGTACACTACTCCGAAAACCAGCAGATGGTTACCGTTCCTTCTTCTTCTATCATTTTCGATAAAAGCAAATACTGGATCATGGTCTTCAAAAACCGCCACGATATCGAAACACGCGAAGTGGAAGTGTACCGACAGCTGGGAGACATTTCCTACATCAAAAACGGATTGAAACCAGGAGAGAAAATCATTTCAAAAAACGGTCTGCTGATTTATGACGCATTAAACGATTAAAACGGGAAACATGAACAATTTCATTAAAAGTATTCTTTCATTTTCCCTCAAAAACAGGTTTTTCACGTTTTTTTGGGTCGGATTGCTCGTCATTGCAGGAGTAATCAGCTACATCCGGATTCCAATCGAGGCCTTCCCGGATGTTACCAACACACAGATTATCATCGTTTCCGAATGGAACGGACGAAGCGCGGAAGAGGTGGAACGTTTTGTGACCACTCCGATCGAAATTGCCATGAACAGTGTGCAGAAGAAAACCAATGTGCGCAGTGTGACCATGTTCGGACTCTCCGTTATCAAAGTCATTTTTGAAGACGACGTAGACGATTTCTTCGCCCGGCAACAGGTCAATAACCTGCTCAAAAACGTCCAGCTCCCAGACGGTGTGGATGCCGATGTACAGCCACCTTACGGCCCCACAGGAGAAATATTCCGCTACATTCTCACCAGTAAAGACCGGGATTCACGCGATTTGTTAACCATTCAAAACTGGACTATTGACCGCGAATTGCGCAGTGTGGCCGGAGTTGCAGATGTTGTGGCATTCGGTGGACAGGAAAAAATATACGAAATCTCCGTTGACCCGGTGAAACTGCAGCAATACGACCTCACGCCCCTGGAGTTGTATGACGCGGTGAGTCGTTCGAACCTGAACGTCGGTGGAGACGTCATCGAGAAAAACGGACAGGCATATGTAGTTCGTGGAATCGGGCTTTTGGACAACAAAACCGATATCGAAAACACAATTGTCGACATCTTCAACGGCAACCCGCTCCTGGTGAAAAACGTGGCTACGGTCCAAGAATCCAGCGCTCCGCGTGTAGGACAGGTTGGTCTTGGAAAAAGTGACGACGTCGTAGAAGGAATCGTCGTGATGCGAAAAGGTGAAAACCCGAGTGAGGTGTTGGCTCGTGTCAAAGAGAAAATCGAAGAACTGAACACCTCTACCCTTCCTGCGGATGTCAAAATGGAAACATTCTATGACCGCGACAACCTGATGACCTACTGTACCGAAACGGTCATGCACAACCTGGTGGAAGGAATCGTATTGGTAACGGTAGTCGTGTTCCTCTTCATGGCGGACTGGCGCACAACGGTCGTTGTAGCAGTCGTTATTCCATTGTCTCTGTTATTTGCGTTCTTCATGCTCAAATTGAAAGGGATGAGCGCCAACCTGATTTCATTGGGTGCAATCGACTTCGGGATCATCATCGATGGAGCCGTCGTCATGGTCGAGGGAATTTTCGTCGCACTCGACCACAAAGCGCATCAAATCGGGATGGAACGCTTCAACAAACTGGCGAAACTGGGATTGATCCGGAACACGGGAATCCAAATGGGAAAAGCCATTTTCTTCTCCAAACTGATTATTATCTCTGCATTGCTCCCGATTTTCTCCTTCGAAAAAGTAGAAGGAAAAATGTTCTCCCCCCTTGCCTGGACACTTGGATTTGCCTTGTTGGGAGCATTGATCTTTACCCTGACGCTCGTTCCGGTTATGAGCTCCATCCTGCTCCGCAAAAATGTGCGTGAGAAAGACAATTTTGTAACACGCTTTGTGAGCCGCATCATCGGAAACGGTTTCCGGTGGACCTTCAAACGCAAAAAACTGACTTTGCTGATCGCGATTTCCTGTTTTGCAGTAACGATGGTTTCGACCCGCTGGCTGGGAACAGAATTCCTTCCGCCGCTGAATGAAGGAGCCTTGTGGGTTACTGCCGAATTACCGATGAGTACCTCGTTGACCGAAAGTGTGAAACTAACGAATGAACTGCGGGACAAACTGAAAAAGTTCCCTGAAGTGAAAGCCGTATTGTCTCAAACCGGACGAAGCAACGACGGAACCGATCCGAACGGGTTCTACTTCGTTCAGTTCCAGGTAGACCTTTACCCGAAAGAAGAATGGAAGCGCAAAATCACGCTTGACGGAATTGTGGATGAAATGGACAAAAGCCTGAGCAAATACCAGGGAATTACGTTCAACTATTCCCAGCCGATTATCGATAACGTGGCAGAAGCCGCAGCGGGAATCAAAGCTTCCAATGCGATTAAGATTTACGGAGACGATCTCGACAAACTGGATGAATATGCAAACCAGGTGATCGCACAGATCAAAGACGTTCCGGGAATCAAAGACGTAGGTATTCTGCGGAACGTAGGTCAGCCCGAAATGAGCGTGGTCCTGGACGAAGAAAAAATGGCCATCTACGGTGTCACCAAATCAGAAGCCCAGGCGGTAATTGAAATGGCAATCGGAGGAAAAACAGCCACGCAGAAATACGAAGGCGAAAAGAAATTCGATATCCGCATCCGCTACGACAAGGACTTCCGAAAAAACGAAGAAGACATCCTGATGCTGATGATTCCGACAATTACAGGAAACCGCATTCCGTTGAAAGAAGTCGCAATCGTTCGGCAAATTACAGGTCCGGCATTCATTTACCGCGACAATACCAAGCGTTTCATCGGGGTGAAATTCTCTGTCCGTGAGCGCGATTTGGGAAGTACCATCGCCGAAGCACAACACAATGTCAATGCGCATATTAAACTTCCTGCAGGATATAAATTAGGTTGGACAGGAGAATTTGAAAATCAGGTACGTGCCAGTAAGCGTTTATCACAGGTAGTACCAATTAGTTTGGTTATGATTTTCATTCTCCTGTTTATTATGTTCAACAACGCAAAAGATGCCGCGTATGTATTGATCAACGTTCCGTTTGCACTCATCGGGGGAATCCTGGCGTTGCACATTACCGGGATGAACTTCGGAATCTCAGCCGGGGTAGGTTTCATTGCGCTCTTCGGAATTTGTGTCCAGAACGGGGTAATCCTGATCTCTGAATTTCACAAGCAGGCCAAGTCGACCGATAATCTGACCGAGGCCATTATCAATGCCGTGAAAGTCAGAACACGTCCGGTGATGATGACCGCACTGATGGCTGCTATCGGGTTGCTTCCTGCCGCATTGAGCAGCGGAATCGGTTCCGAAAGTCAGAAACCACTGGCCATCGTGATCATCGGAGGATTGGTTACAGCAACCATCTTCACGCTACTGGTCTTCCCGATTATTTATCACAAAGCGTTGCACCTGAGAGAAACGAAAAAACTTGCCCCGAAAACAAAATAAGCCGGGTAAGAATCACTAAATGACGTAAGTGTGGTAGCTTACTAACCCAAAAGGTCTGATCGATTGAATTGATCAGACCTTTTTCTTTTGCTGCAGGCATCGACTCCGTTCAGCCTGCAATAAAACCTTCAAATAGCAGACTGAGCGGAGTCGATACCACTATTTGAAGAGATTCACGTGCCCAATCACTTCAATTCGTTTATCCTTGTTGCGATGTTTGATCACAATTTTGTAGGTATACTGCCCTTCCTTACATAGTTCTCCCATGTAGGTTCCATCCCATCCCACAGCCAAATCATGTGATTCAAAGAGGATTTCGCCCCAGCGGTTAAAGATCAGCATCGTATAGGATTGTTTATCGAAACTATCGTTGAAGATTGGCAAAAAGACATTGTTATACGCATCACCATCCGGAGTAAATGTGTTCGGGATGAAATAAAACAACTCATCCAGGATTTCAATCGTCGTCCACGCCGAGTCGATACACGGGCCGGAAGATGCATACAGCATCACCTGGTACGAACCCGGAGTCTCCGGGAATGTATGTGACGGATTCATCAGAGAAGAAGTCGTTCCGTCACCAAAACTCCAGGCATAAGTAGTTGCAGACGATGACGTATTGGTGAACACAATATGTGGATCCACAATACTCGTTTGCGTAGGATTTGCACTGAACGATGCATCCGGCTGCGGATAAATGGAAATCATTCCCGTATTTACAGCAGAATTGGTACAACCGTTTGCGTCGGTAATCGTCAGTCCCACATCGAATACTCCGGCGGCATTATACAATTGTGTAACCGGCCCGCATCCGTTTTGTGTTCCGAATCCCTGGAAATTCCAAACGCAATTCACCGAATTGGCATTGTTATTCGTGAAAATGATCGATTGCGGGTTACATCCCGCCGTGATATCACTGGAGAAAGACACAACCGGTAATGCGAAAATGGTTACTGTTACGGCATCTGTGCTCGTGCATCCTGCGGCATTACTTACCGTTACGGTATAAGTCGTTGTTCCCGGAACCGCCGTACTGACGGTCGGATTTGCAATTGTTGCGTCACTCAATCCGCCCGCCGGAGACCAGGAATACGCGTTCCCTGAAATTGGAGGCAGTCCGATCTGGTTTCCGCCTGATACTCCCTGGCACAACGACACATCAGTTCCTGCATTTGCAACAGGTGGCGGCGTAATGGTAATCGTAAACGTCATATCCGATCCCACACAGCCGTTCATCGTTGGAGTAACCGTAATCGTTCCACTGTCCGGACTTGTTCCGGTGTTCAATCCTGTAAAAGAAGCAATGGATCCCGTGCCACTTGCCGCCAGTCCGATTGATGGATTGCTGTTCGTCCAGGCAAATGAAGCCCCGGTTGGTGTTGAAGTAAAGGCAGGAACAAGCACATTATCCCCGGTACAAACATTGATCGAAGAAACCGCATCAGCAGCAGGAACAGCAGAAACGGTCACCGTTGCCGTTCCGGAAACAGTCGTGCTGCATCCGCCCGGCGGGTTAATCTGTACGCTCACCAATGAATAAGCCGTTGTGCTTGCCGGTGAAACAGCAAGCGTCGCATTTCCGGCAGCATCCAATAAAATAGTCTGATTGGTTCCTCCGGCCTGATAAGTCACCGTTGCGTTCGGTGTTCCGGTAAACGAAAGCGAGGTACTCGTTCCCGGACAAATCGTTGCCGTTCCGGAAATACTTGCAGTCGGGTTTGCCACTACGGTAATTGCCTGCGTTTGCGTACAAGATCCCGAGTTCATATAAGTAATCGTGGTTGTTCCGGGTGCTACTGCCGTAACAGTTCCGGTAGAAGAAACGGTCGCAACAGCAGTATTGGAAGATGCCCAAGGTGTAGATGCATGCGCTGTCCCCGATCCGGTTAAAGTGGTCGTTGCTCCTACACACAAACTGGTAACAGAAGCAGTAATCGTCGGTGTTGGGTTCACCACCAGTGTAGTTGTCGAAGTACACGGAACACCACCAACGGTTGCCGTAACAGTGTAGGTATACGAACCCGCCGTTGCCGGAACCGGAACGGATGTCGGGTTTTGAACGTTGGAAGAAAAGCCGTTGGGCCCTACCCAATTGAAGGTTGCTCCCGCCACATTGGTAGCCGTGAGGTTAAAAGTTGGCGTTCCTTCGCACACGTCCCCGCTGTTCCCGGCTGTAACCGTACATCCGCCGCAAGGCGTGACCGTGATCGTGGCGGTAGCAGCCGTCGAAGACGGACAAAGGGAGTTTCCTCCGGAAGAATTCACCGTGTAAGTATACGTTCCCGGAGTGGACGGAGGGGTCGCTGTGACTGTTGCTCCGGTCGTTCCGCTGAGATTTGGTGAAGCATTCCAGGTATAAGTCCCGTTTCCTCCGGTTGCTGTTAAAGTCACGGATTGCCCCGCACAGACTGACGTTGTAACAGGCGTCACATCTACCGGAATCGAAACCCCCGTATTGGCCGCAAAAGTGTAACTACACACGTCCCCGGCAAATCCGTCAATCATAATGTAATAGGTGTTTCCCGGAGTCAACCCGGAAGCTGAAACCGTTTGTGCGCTTGACGAAGGTGCCAATTGATTGCAATAGTATGACGTCACGTTCCCGGAGCAACTGCTGGCGGAGAAAATCATGATCTGAATTCCGTCGCCGTACGTCGAATTATACACCCAAACATTAAACGAAATCGTTGAAGATGATGCAACAAAAGTCAAATATGAATCATTTTCAACCGATCCGCAGAATTGTGCCAATAATCCGGTTCCCGGGCAGGAACTCAATCCCAGGAATCCACATCCGAATAGTGATCCCGTAGAACCCCAGGCATCCGGTGTGTAACTCGAGGACGTATTCCCGCAATATCCGTTCAATTCACAAATCGGAGTAGCTGTGGCACAGGTATTCCCGGCCGGCGGATTGGAGCCACAAGGTGGTTGTGTGTATCCCGATAAACTGATCAGAATGAACACAAAGAAATAGATCAGCTTTTTCATTGCGCACCCTTTATTCGTTCTTCGACATACAATAAGATCCGTTTGTTCTGATCGGAAGGCTGAGTCCTGTTCCGATAGATATACGATTCCCGTACTTTCTTCAGATCAAATACCGAAAGCTGGTCAATTTGCCTGTAAAGTAGTTGGAGTGAGTCCGGAGACAATGTATCAGACATCCCAATCCGATACACAGGTGTGCGATGCACAGCTGCTGCATGTGCGTAAGTAGTAGCCGCACCGATAGCCGAAGCTATTGACGCTAGTAGTAGTAATCTCATAGTGTAATGAATTATTTTACAAATTCTATTAGTCTAACGAATTTAAAACAAAGAAGTTGCTATTTTCAAAGAAAATAATAGATTTAACTGAATAACGACGGGATGTTTAATAAAAAACAAAGGCTCCTGCATTGATCTATCAATTATAAAACCATTCAATGGAAAACACTGAAAACCAAAAAGCTGTAGCGCTTTTCAATAAACTGGCAGAGGTATATCAGCAAAAGTTCTTTTCAGTGGATGCCTACAAGGCTTACCTGGATGAATTTCTTGCCCATATACGACCTGGCGCAACGGTTTTGGATGCAGCCTGCGGCCCGGGAAATATCAGCCATTACTTATTAAATTCAGGAAAAGAACTGCAACTGACCGGAATTGACCTGGCTCCGAATATGGTCAGCCTCGCCAGTAAGAATAATCCCAGCGGGCGGTTCTTCGTTCACGATGCCTTGAAATCAGATACTCTGAATCAATCGTTTGATGCGTTGGTTGCCGGTTTCCTCTTTCCTTATTTCTCCTGGGATCAGGTACGTTTGTTTTTGCGAAAAGCACACCAGATTTTGAACCCGGACGGTTTTCTGTATCTCAGCACCATGGAAGATTCCTATGAAAAATCCCGCATGCGGACTTCCAGCTCCGGCGAGCAGCTGATGATGTATTTTTATGAAAGTCTTTTCCTCGAAAACACGCTTGAGGAACTTGGCTTTGAAATTCTTGCTGTTCACCGTCAACCCTATGTACTCTCGGAAACAGAATCCGACACTGATCTGATTATTCTTGCACGGAAGATTTCGTAAGCCACTTTGAGGTTAATTCACCCGCTAGTGATTCATTAAAACCCGGCGTCCTTTGCACCTTCGCGTTTAAACTAAAACACTCTTTAAATGAAACGCAAAGATGCTAAGACCGTAAAGGAAATTCGCGCGAAACGAATTATTCAGCGGAACGCACCAATACCGGGCTTTCAGACAATTCTACTTCATTACGGATCACATCGTCGAGGGTTTCCCGTTTGCGGATCAGCATCGGCTTGCCATCACGGATATATACTTCCGCCGGTCTTAAACGGGAATTGTACTGATTGCTCATGCTGAAACCATAGGCTCCTGCATTGTAAATCCCCAATACATCGCCGACTTTTGCTTCGGCAATCGGGCGGTCGTAGCCAAAGGTATCTGTTTCACAGATGTATCCCACTACAGAATAGAGTTTCTGCTGTCCGTTCGGGTTGGAAATATTCTCAATCCGGTGATAGGCATTGTAGAACATCGGGCGGATCAGGTGATTTTGTCCACTGTTTACTCCGAGGAAAACGGTCGAAGTAGTTTGTTTCACCACATTGACGGAAACCAATAGTACACCGCTTTCACTCACCAGGAATTTTCCGGGTTCAAACCACAATTCCAGTTCCCGGCCGTATTCTTTACAGAAGGCCTGGAATGACTCCCCGATCTTCTTCCCGATTTCTTCAATCGGCGTCACAAAATCGCCTTCTTTGTATGCTACTTTGAAACCGGAACCGAAATCCATGAATTCCAGTTCGGGAAAATAACTTGCCGCCTGGTACAACAGTTCAGCTCCCTGCAGGAACACATCCGCATCCACGATGTCACTTCCCGTATGCATGTGCAAGCCAATAATGTGCAATTTGTAATGTTCCACGATGCGCTGGATGTGGCGCAGCTGGTGGATTGAAATTCCGAACTTGGAGTCGATGTGTCCGACCGAAATATTGGCATGTCCGCCCGCAAGGATATGCGGATTGATGCGGATACACACCGGGACATCCGAGCCAAAAACAGAACCGAAAAGCTCCAGCACGCTCAGGTTGTCGATGTTTATCATCACTCCGAGGGAAACCGCTTCTTCAATCTCTGAAAAAGCAACTCCGTTGGGTGTATACATGATCTCTTCCGGGTGGAATCCTGCTCGTAATCCAAGCTGTACTTCTTCGATGGAGACCGCGTCCAAACCTGCTCCCTCCTTTTTGAGCGTTTTCAGGACATTGATGTTACTCAATGCTTTCATCGCGTAGTGAAGCTTCACTTCCTGCGGACCAAAAGCATTTTTCAAACGGTTATACTGAGAAATGATTTTATTCTCGTCATAAACATAAACCGGTGTGCCAAACTGTTGGGCAACTGATTCTAACAATGTCGTATTCATTTTATTTCTATTTTCGAAATACAAAATTAGAGATAAATATTTATTTAACAATGTTTTTGTTTTAACACAAAATGTTAAAAATAAAACAATTCTTTTTTTAAACGAAAAAGCCACTTCATTGTATACCCTTAAAATCGTTTTTATGAAAAAACAAGTTGCTAACCTACTTTTTCTGCTGTTGCCCATAGCAGGTTTTTCTCAAAACATCCACGAACAGGTATTGAAAACGGACGTCAAACGAGTAAAACTCTTCCTGACAGCCGGCGAAATGACGCACGAAACTCCTGTAAAACTCGTCAAAGGACGAAACAAGGTGATCTTTTCCGGGATTTCTGCTTTTGCCGATCCCCGAACCATTCAATTCACCGGTTCAGGTAATTTCCGGCTCGTTTCGGTTTCTACCGAGATGGACTTCCTGGCAGCTGAACAGTGGAATCCGCGGATCAAGATTCTTTCGGACTCCCTGGAACAATTGAAAGACCGTTTTCAGCTGAACACAGATTTAATGAATGCCTACCAGGCTGAGATCGGGATTCTGAACACCAACAAGGATTTGAAAGGAAACAACTCGATTACGATCGAACAGATCAAAGCGGCGGGGGAATACTACCGCACCCGCACGTTTGAAATCAATAAGGCTGTTACGAAAATTAAGAAAGAACAGGACATTCTTTCTTCGAGAATTAACGACACCCGTTTCCAACTAACGGAACTGAATTACGTTGAAAATCAGCGGAGCAACCAGGTGATTGTACTGATTGACACGGACAGTCCGACTGAAATTGCGGGAGTCCTGAAATACCTCGTTTCGGATTGCGGCTGGGCAGCGACTTACGATTTGTCTGCAACAGATCTCAATCAGCCGATTAACCTGAAATACAAAGCGCAGGTTTACAACAACACAGGAAACGAATGGAAAAATGTCAACCTGACGTTGAGTACTTCTGACCCGATGCTGAGCGCCGCTTCTCCCGTTTTGAACCCGTTTTACCTCCGATATGGTGAACAAGCTGAACTAAACAAGAAAGGATATTACCAGCCGATTCAGCAAAATATCAATTACCGAAGCGAGGTGGTCAATGAAATCAACATGGCAAATCAACGGGCCTATGACAACTATGTCCTGGACCAAAAGGTCAATGCCGATTTCGAATCCGCCGGAGGGAAATTTGAAAAATCGGGTAAAAAAGTCAATACGGTAGCTATGAAACAAATCGAAATCTCGGATCTGAATGCCGAATTCGCGATTGCGCACCCGTTCTCCTGCCCTTCCGATTCCAAACCGTATATCGTGGAAATCCGCGAAATCAATATGCCCGCAACCTTTACGCATGTTTCTGTTCCGAAACTGGATCAGGGTTCATTCCTACTCGCAAACATCGTCGGGTGGCAGGATCTGGATTTGATTCCGGGGCCAACGAATGTGTATTTTGCCGGAAATTATGTCGGAGTAAGCGAAATCAATACGAACAATGTGGACGATACCCTGCACCTGTCTTTTGGGCGTGATTCCAAAATCCAGGTATTGCGGAAACTGAAATCGGAAATGAGTACGAAGAAAGTATACGGAAGCACGAAAAAGGATACATATTTCTATGAAATTCAATTGCGCAACAACCGCTCTGTTCCGGTAAAAATCGATGTATTCGACCAAATTCCGTTATCACGCACCAGTGAAATCACCGTAAGTGTGGAAACAATCGGAACAGGGAAAAAGAATGATGTAACGGGAGAAGTTTCCTACCAGGTGGTAATCCAACCGGGAGAAACTGTGAAACTAGAATTGGGCTATTCGGTGAAATATCCGAAAGATGCCAAGGTTGTTACCCGCTCCTTTAAAACGATTAGCAGTCCAAGTTTTTAAGCCCACAAAACGTTCAACATAAACCATTGATCAGGCATCTGTCTAAAGACAGGTGCCTTTTTTTTCACCGTTTACTCAACAAAAGTTACTGAAAGCTAAAATTTTAGTAAAATTTCCATTAATAAATTTGCAAAATGCTACAACGTTTTAGCATATTTGCGCAAACTTAGACTATGAAGAAATCTATCTTGCTGCTCGCTTTCAGCACAATGGCAGTTATTTCCGCTCTTGCGTGTACCGGTGGAACTGCATCCGGAATCCTGACCCCAACTGCTTCCTACCAAACCATATCGACCCAGAACGGGAGGTATTATACCGTTAACGTGGTTCAATGCAACCAATATGAATTTACGTTTTGTGCCGGTGGAGCTTCCTCGGGAATCGATACGCAGTTGACACTCCTGGATGCTTCCGGAGCGACACAAATTGTTTATTCGGATGATGTTTGTTCAACGAACGCATCCATCCTCTGGACGGCAAACTTTACGGGAACAGTGCGCATTCTTATTTCCAAGTACAATTGCGTTCATGATTTGGCATCCACTGTGACAATGGCATATAAAATGGTCGCTAATACCGGAAACTACTGCCTGAACGGAAATGCGAGTTATCAAACAATCGGCGGGCAAAGCTGTATCCAATTAACTCCTGCAACCAATAATCAAACCGGTTGTGCCTGGAATAATACCGTCATTGATTTCAACCAGACGTTCAATCTTTCTTTGAATTATTATTTCGGAAACAACATCAATGGTGCAGATGGAACGACTTTTACTTTCCAGCCAAATCCCAGTGCCTGCGGAACCGCAGGAGGACAATTGGGTGCAGGAAACATTCCCAATTCGCTGGTCGTGGAATTTGACACCTACGACAACGACAATCCGGCGCACGTATTTGACATTGCAGCAGATCACATTGCCATTGAAACAGATGGAAATCTACTGGGACCTGCCGCGCCCTATTGTGGTCCAACTCCCGCTTTTGCCAATTCAGCCAACCTGGATGACGGGGTCGTTCACAACATCATGATTTCCTGGGATCCTGCTACTCATAACCTCAAAATATATATGGACGGAAACCTGCGCCTGACCTGCAACGGTGATTTTATAAATACGGTATTTGGTGGAGATAACACGGTTTACTGGGGGGCTACCGCCGCAACCGGTGGATTAAACAACCAGCAATACTTCTGCCCTTCCACGGTAGTGCTCCCGGTAGAACTCAGCATTTTTAAAACCAGCTGCGACGGAGAAAACAATCACCTGTTCTGGAGATCGGAAACCGAAACACGCTTAGATCATTATGAATTGGAGTATACTTTTGACGGTCAACTGTTCTTTCCTCTCAAGTGGGTTCAGGCGAGCGGTAATTCGGAAACTCCCCTTGAATACCATTTCATTGATCAGCATTCCTGGGATAAACAGGTATACTATCGCATTACTTCTGTTGACCAGGACGGTAAACGTGATGACAGTGATTTGATTTCCGCTTTTCGTTGCTCCGTTGACTCCGGAAAACTCATCACTGGAGTCTATACGGACAAGACTACTGTTTCCATTCATTTTTCAGATAATCTCGTACAATACCAGCTTTTTGACCTAAACGGAAAACCGGTTACCGAAGTTTTAAACAATAATGAATCAGCAGAAAATCAATTAATTACAAATCTGTCACAAGGGGTATATCTTCTGAAAGCGTGGAACAAACAAGGTACTGTTTTCGAAACACACCGGGTATTAATCCATTCTTAATATTTCATTCATACGGTTATTTCTAAGCATTCATAGTAATTAATTTAACGCTTGCCGAATAATTCGTACGAACTAGTAAATTAATTTGGAAGTGGTTACAACCTTGAATATATTTGTTTAAGAAGAAATTCTAACACATCTATTACCGATACGAAGTCGTGGAGTTTGTCTACGGCTTTTTTTGTCTTTAACCTTTTCCGTATGATGGCTTAATATAGAATCAAACCACATAGGTCACATAGCACAAATAGATTTACAAATTAAAATACATCGTATTCATCTGCGGAAACCGATACAATCTGCGTGAAACAAGGCGCAAGGACACAAAGGATTATTGCTTAAAACTACATACGAAAAAGTATAACCTGATAAAGTTGTTATATCATGATCTGGAATACAATAACAATTTATTTGTGTTCTTCTGCGATCTCGTTCGACTGAGCTCACGCCGAAGTCTGCGGGAAAATAAAAGAATCAATTCGTCTTAATGCGATCCGCGTTCGATAAACGAACATTCCATCATCAGGTGCTTGCGGTTTTCTGTAGATTCTTTCAGGCGGTCCATCAAACGTTCTACCGTTTCTTTTCCGATATCTCCAACAGGCTGGCGCAAAGCGGTTACCGGAGGAGCAAAATAAGAGAAGGCTTCCGAATCATCGAATGAGATAATACGCACCTTACCCGGAATATCTACTTTGAGCAGGTTCAGTGCATTGATTGCATGAAGTGCCACTTTGTTATTCAGGGCAACGAGTGAATCCACTCCGCTGTCAACCAATTGTTTCACCAATTCCACGCTTTCTTCTGCATTCTCTGTCAAACCGGCCAATTGATATGGAATTCCATTCTTTTCACATGCAGACTTAGTTCCGTCAATGCGCAATTGAATGGTCATCACATCGGAGCGTTTCGGGTGCAGGATTCCGACTTTCTTCGGCAATTGGGAAAAGCGCTTGATCAGCATGGATGCTTCCAGGTAATTGTCCACTCCCACAAAATCGGCAAATTCATCCCCGATTCGGTCTACCCAAACTACCGGGATCGGTGTTTCGTCCAAAACAGGTTTCAGAGCTGGAATTCCGTTGCATGGAGCAATGATTAAGGCGTCTACAGAACGAAGAATCAAATCGCGAATCAGTTTCAGCTCCATCGTTACATCGTCATTCGTTGACACAATGAACAAGCTATAGCCTTTTTCATAGAGCGATTCCTGGATAGCTTTACTCAATTCGGAATAGAACGGATTGGAGATATCTGCCAAAACCAAACCGATGGTCTGTGTTTTACCTTCCCGTAACCCTTTCGCAAAATAATTCGGAACGTAGTTCAGTTCCTTTGCTTTTTCAAGAATCAACTTTTGAGTCGTTTCACTGATATTGAATTGTTTTCCTTTTCCATTCAATACAAATGATACGGTAGATTTTGAAACATTTAAACTTTCGGCAATATCCGCAAGTGATGTTCTTTTTGATTTCATTCTTAAAACGTTAGTTTCTCTGGTCTTTCCCCCACGACATTTTGTTTCGGATCGTATCCAGGAAATTCGTGTCCTCTAATTTAATCACATTAATCATATATTCTGCCTTTCTGATCAAAACTTCTTCATTCTGGCGAATACTTTTGGCGTTTCCATCCAACGAGATCAGATAATTGCGTTCTCTTCCTTCCACACTGAGTTTAATCGGCATGTTATCAGGCACAACCACCGGTCTGACCGTCAGGTTATGCGGAGCAATCGGCGTGATGATATGTACCTGGCAACCCGGTGTTACGATCGGCCCGCCACAACTCAGGTTGTAAGCCGTGGAACCTGTCGGCGTCGAGACGATCAAACCGTCTGCCCAATACGAATTGAGGTATTTGTCGTCCAGATAGGTATTGACGGTGATCATGGATGAAGTATCTTTTTTCAGTAAGGTTACTTCATTCATCGCCACATTGTCGGCCCCATACAGACCACGTTCTGTCTCAACTCTGAGCAGGGAGCGTTTCTGGTAGTCGTATCGTTTCTGACGCACCAATTCCAGTGCATCTTCAAACAATTCGTCGCTGATATTTGCCAGGAATCCAAGTCTTCCGGTATTGATTCCCAAAATAGGAACCCCGGAATTGCGGATGTAGGAAACCGTTTTCAGGAAGGTTCCGTCGCCACCGATACTGAATGCCAGGTCGATTCCGTGATGGAAATCTTCGTGGCGCGTAAAAATATCTGCCTCAGTACAAATGCAGCCTTTTTTGACCAACTGTTGTTTCAGCTCTTTTTCCAGTACCAGTTCCCAGCCGAAGCGTTCGATGGTTTCCGCAAATCGCTTGAAGAGCGGAATGTTTGCCTTGGTAATCTTTTTGGAGTAGACTGCGACCCGCATATCAGATATTTAGATAGTTCATGAGTGCATCGTACCTGAATTGCATATCGTCCTGATCCGTAGAACGCTGGAAGCTTGCTTTTACGACCATATCGTAGCGCTCGAAGGAACGCATAATACGCGATAAATCCACTTCTGAAATTTTCAGGGTCACCTCCAGCTTCGTGGTATCGGAAGATGACATGATGAATGAAGAAAGGATTTTTGCGTTTTCACTTTCCACAATCTGTGCAATCTGAGCCAGCGAGTAGTCCACGCTGTTCATTTCCAATACGACAATTCCTCCTACTTCCTTGATGCTTGTTGTATTTGCAATCAATGTCATCAACTGGTGCACACTGGTACATCCCAGGTAATTTTCATTGATATCGAGTACCGGCAAAACTGAAATGCGGTGCTCCGCCATTTTTGCCAGTACTTCGTAAATATGTGCGTGCTCAAACACGTAAGGACGTGGAAGATGATCGAAAAGAACATCCAGAGTCTGCTCCAGATCTTTCTTATCCAGAATATCGCTTTCGGAGATTAATCCTACAAAATTTCCGTTTTTTAAAACCGGCAGATGGGAGACTTTGAATTCTTCCATCCAAATCAATGCTTTCTCCCCTGAATCTGTATGCATTAACGGGGGAATCTCGTCTGTAATTACTTCTTTTGCTGTCATGATAATATGCGCCAAAGTAGTAAAAACCTAGCTAATAAGCGAAAACTTTGTGAAAATTTAATCTATCGAAACAACCAGTCTTGTACCTCCGTTCAGCTCCATATTCCATGCAGTTTCGATTTCTGAAAGCGGTACCACGTGTGTCTGCAATTGGAGTTTCCCGTTTCGGGCCAGGTTGAACACTTCCGGAAGTACGGTTGTGAAGAAATCAGCCAGGTCTTCTTTTGAAAGGCTTCCCAACCCGGATCCCAGGATTTCGATCGCCGAACTGCGCAGACTTCCGGAATGAAGTGCAATGCTTTCTCCCGCCATGCTGCCGACCGTTACGATCTTTACCCGGGAAGTAAAGGTGTTGACACCGCCTCCTTGTAATGCCGCGATAATCAATTCGACCGGTTTCCCCCACAGGTAATCGATAACACAATGAATCGGTGTTTCGCGGTGAATGCGTTTGATCTGTTCTTTGATTTCTTCATCGGAATTGGAAAGTAGCAGGATTTCATCGGCTCCAAGTGCTTTCAATTCATTCAAAACGGCTTCATTCCGACCTGTTGCGATCACTTTGGATGCTCCGTCGTGTTTTGCCAGCTGCACTGCCAGTTGCCCGGTCACTCCCGTTGCTCCGTTTATCAGCACCACATCTCCGGGTTTTGTCTGAGCACGGTAACGCAGCGCCATTGCCGCTCCGATCACTGCATTTGGTAACGCCGCAGCCTGAACAAGATCCAACCCTTCAGGCAAACGCACAAATTGTCCTTTTCTCACCAGGGCTTTCTCTGCCAGCATTCCGGAAATTCCCTGCGCATAAACCAGCGTTCCGTCTTCCAGCTCACCTACTCCGTCAATCCCCACGACTGCAGGAAGTTCAGTATAACTGGCATAATGCTTTCCGCTTGCGCGCAGTTTGTCGAGATTTTTAACCGCTGACGCTTTTACGTGAATGATTAATTGATCTCCGGAAGGTGACGGATCCGGATGCTCCGAATAAACGGGAACTGTTCCCAATTGTTGAATCACTGCTGCTTTCATGTTGTTTTTTCTGCAAAGTTCCCACTCAAACAGCACTTCTCTCTTAACAATTGTAAAGTAAAAGAAAAATCTCCCGCTGATCGCGCAAATTTCACAGGACGGATAGCTATGATTTTAGCAGGATGAGAGCGCCGGTGATGATTCAATCTTTTATGAACTAGTCATTTGGCGGTTTTGGCAGCATGTTCGCGATATTAGGTACAGCCCTTTCCCCATCAGGAATTCAAACTCTTTTTATTCCTTCTTTTTCGCCACCTTATTCCGGATGCGGCTCAGGGAAACCGGTGTAATCCCGATATACGTTGCCAGGTACTGTTGCGGGACACGCTTCAATAATTCGGGGTTATTCTGAAGCAAATGCAGATAGCGTTCTTCCGGTTTATCGCGTAAAAAAGACAACACGTGTTTCGAATAATACAAAAACCGGTCGAGAATGTACTGCTGAAACCAATCCCGGAACTCCGAATCGCCCCGCATCAGTTCGTCGAACGTCATCTTATCCAGCACATACAAATCGCAGGCTTCAATCGTTTCCAGGCAGAATTCGCTGGGTTGTCCGCTCAGGAAGCTTTCCAGTGAAGCCACCAGTTTTCCTTCAAAAAAGAACTGGCTGGTGATTTCCGCCCCGTCTTTACTGAGCCAGATGCGCAACGCTCCTTCCCGGATGATGTACACTTTTCGTGCAACCGATCCTTCCTTCACCAATTGCGTTTTCGCCGGAACAGTCATGGTTTCCAGTCCGAACAAGGCTGCCCATTCAATTGCATTCATCTGATTCATTCTTACGATTCTATCCGGTTACCATATTTTTTGCGCAGGTGTTTGGTCTTCAGATCTTCTTCTTTCCAGCGGATGTACTGCCCGAATGTTCCCCGCAGACGCTGCCATTTGGACAAGCGATCTACAATGGAAACAAACCCCTGCCGGATTGCCGGAGCAGGATCAATTTTCGGTTCGGTGAGATCTTGCTTCAGAAGCGTATCGCTGATAATCGGGAGCAAGCCAACAGGAAGATCGAATTTCCGGATAAATGACCGCATACCGTTTGATTGGAAACGATCTGTTGCCAGCGCAATTTTCTGGAACCCCTGCTGTTTCGCCAGGCGATAACCGTAGTACACGTTTTCTGTGCTGTGCTCTGCCCGGGGTTCCACAAAAATATGTTCTTTGGGAATACCCAATGCTTCGCCGTAAAGCGCCATGATTTTTGCTTCTTCGTATTTGGTATACACTGCCGATCCGGAATAAATGATGTTTTTGGTAATCCCTCTTTTATACAGATAATTTGCCCACTGCACCCGCATTTTCATGGTTTCGCTCCAATGCGTCCCGTCAAAAGGAACTCCCGGAACAATAACCGCATCATAAGGCGCTTTTTTCAGCGACTTGCGGTTTGTTTTCTCCGGCGAAGGAGCAAAAACAAAACAACCACTTATCAAAGCAGTTAGGATACCAAAAAGAGCAAAACGCACCACTTTCATAGGTCAATGATACGATTTTACAGGTAAACAAAACCGAAAGAAACGTTAAATAGTTTCATAAACTTTAACATGTTCATCAGGTAAATCCTCCCTATATTCGTGACTCAAATGAAAAAAAGGAGATTGTTATGACCAGGTTAAGTGTGAACATTAACAAGATTGCTACTATTCGAAATGCACGCGGAGGAAATATTCCAAGTGTGGTAGAGGCAGCTATCAACTGTGAGCGTTTCGGCGCTGCAGGGATTACGGTTCACCCCAGACCGGACGAACGACATATCACAGGGAAGGATGTGGTAGACTTATCGAAAGTAGTCACAACGGAATTCAATATTGAAGGTTACCCGGACGAGCGTTTCATGCAGATGATTGAGGCTATCCGACCGGCACAAGCTACCCTGGTTCCCGATCCTCCTCACGTTCTGACGAGCAATGCAGGATGGAATACGGAGGAACATCAGGCCGTACTTCAGGACATTATCCGCCGGATTAAATCCTGGGGAGTGAGAACGTCTATTTTCGTAGATACGAATTTGAACAATATCGAACACGCAGTTGGAACCGGAACCGACCGCATCGAATTATATACCGGTCCTTATGCCGAGTTGTTTTCAGAAAACAAAGAAAAGGCGATCGAACCATTTATTTTGGCAGCAAAACGCGCTTCAGAACTTGGGCTCGAAGTCAATGCCGGACACGACCTGAACCAGGAAAACCTGCGTTACTTCAAGGAAAACATTCCGCAATTGGCAGAGGTTTCCATTGGTCATGCACTGATTTCGGATGCGCTGTATATTGGCTTGGAAAATGCAGTTCAGCGTTACAATTATTTGCTGAGAGATTAAGCATTTATTGATTCAGAGAATACTTACCGAGGTAAATGGTGGATAAGTGTACACTTATCCCTGAAAAGGTAACTCAAGGGTTTTCAGCCGCTGAAAAGACGAATAGACATCCATCTATTTGCCCAATAGCAGCAAGGGATTCAGCTCAAATCCGATCCTCCAGAATCTTCTGAATATACGTATTGATCTGCTTCTTCTGTTTGCGCGTTCCTTCGTCATTCATCTGGTTATGCGTAATGCTTTTCAATTGGATAATCCGGATTCCCAGGCTATCACATGATGCAGCAACCGGAAGCACACCCGCATCTGCTGTTTTATCGGTAGAACGCAAACTGGAAAACTGCGGATTGGCACACAGTGGAAACGGCATGCGCAGGTTATCCAACGTAATCACTTTCCGGATCAATCCAGGGTAATCCCGTGCTGTGAGCACACTCATATCGCCGCCGTTCGAATGCCCGATCAGGTCGAGTGATTGAATGACTAACTCCGGATTAGTTTCCCTGAAATGATTCAGTACAAACAAAATATTCTCTTCTCCCCGTTTCCAGAAAGGCATGCGAACCACCTGGATAATTCCCGTTTGCGGAATGAGCGAATCCCCTTCCAATTCATGCTGGATGCTCAAGGTCCAGAATCCTTCACGCGCCAAACGTTTCGTGAGGTAGGAATAATTCAGGTAATTCCGTGGATAATTGGCCCCGTAGCCGTGACTAAAAATCACCAGGCGGATGGAATCCGAATCTCCCGGCGCTCTTTTGGGACGAAACAAGGCATACGGGATTCTTCTTCCGCGGATGCTGTCATAAATTTCAAACTTCTCGACCGTTATTTCTTTGCGCTTAACAGCTTCTTTCTTTTTCGACGGTCCGGTTGTTTTTTCGGAACGGGAAGCCAGCGAAGCCATTCCAGCCAACGCAAGTAGTAAAATACCGCTCACAACCACTAAAAAACGTTTTCTTTCCCGACTCATCTTCTATTTTGCAAGCAGTGAAAAATTGATTCCGTCTACCGTCACCATCCGTACTTTCTCTTCTGAATCCGTGACTTTGTAAACGATTTTTTTACCATTCGAACCCGGGGCATCCGAACTTTCCGACCAGAGATTACCGAGACAGCTTTCCACCGTTTCAAGCCGGTAATCCAATATCGTTCCCTTCGGGTCAAAATGCAGGAGAATGAACCCGATCTCCATTCCTGCACCGCACATTCCGTTGGGATTGGAAGTTGAACTAATCTCGTATTTCAGTAATACTTTCGAGCCCGAAGCGTCGTATTTCGAACTGAAAATCGAAAAACCGTAGGGAACACCTCCAAACAAACTCAGGTCAATCCGCTTCTGTTCTCCGTTTTCAAGCGGCAATACCAGAAACTCAAGCTTGCGATCCAGATCAATCTGACTCACATTGAATGCCACTTCCAATTGTTTCTGTTCACTATTCCAGGTTCCTTTGTACCTGTAATCTGCATAATCCACATCGAATTTCTCCACAAAACCAGAACGGTTCATCAGGTCATCCGTTGCTTCCCAGGGATTGGAAACGGAAGAAAGCATCTGTTTCACGCTATCTGCACGTGCTGCATCGGTAAACGAATAGAGTACCAAACGGCCGGAACATACGCCAACCAACGGAATTTTCTTTTTGACATGGTCGTAATAGTACCATCCCGAAACGGAATAACTCAGCCAGTTTTCCGGGGAATATTCTTCGAACTTCAGGTACATCGTAATCGGGTATTTTCCACCGATTGAACCGGTAAACACCTGGTCGTTTATCGAAAACTCTTCGATGGAAATCATGTCTTTCTGGGCTTTCAGACCAAAAATCAGGAATAAGCACGCGCCCACTGTTAAAAACCTCATCGTACTTTTTTCGTTTGAGCGGGAACTATTTTCTGCTGATCCATTCCTTTTTCATCTTTATAATGAATAACAATATTGGTTTGTTTCACTTCCAGTCCGTTTGCCGAACTCGCGATCATCTGAGCCGCCTCAAAACGGAAACGAGCCGGGAGCAGCGCAAAATCTACTTCACGTACATACTCAAACGCAGCGGGAAATTCCCAGATATAGTCTTTCACGATCAAGCCTTTTGAATTCACGAAAAACACGGTTTCTGTCTTGCTGCTTTGAATATCGATTAGTTCACTTTCCCAAACGGTTCCCAGAGCCTCTCCGTTTTCCTGGCAACTGGCACTCGGCAGGTGAACAATTTCCTTCAGTGTCTCCGGATCAAGTACATATAATCCCTGGTACAAAGGCCAATAGTCTTCCGTAGAAACACCGTTTGCCTGTCCGCCATGGATCAGGAAGTAAATTTTCTTGTGTTTTGACAGATATACTCCATCAACTGCCGAAGCCATCGTGAAGCTTCCCTGGAAATTCACAAATGGGTTGAAATGGATCAGTTTCCAATGATCCTGCTGTTTTTCAAAAAGCGCCACACTAAGTAAACCGCGTGAAAATCGTCCGGTTCCGTCATTCACATGCGATGTTGAGAAACAAACGACCGCCCGGGAAACACCGCTTTCTAACTGATACTCATACACTCCGTTTGCCACCGTGTAATTGCGGTCATAGGGAAGTGTCTCTTCTTCCGGCTCATCGCCGTAAGTCCTGTACACTTGTTTTGTACACGTCGGACATGTCCAGTAAGCAGCCGTTCTCCATTCCACCAATTCGGGATCGTCTTCATCCATCGGTGCAGGAAAAAAACGGAAAAGCAGCTTATCAGGATCCAATGCGCCGGAACCAAAATCCAGCTGCTTCAATTTCTCCAGGTCGAAAGAAACGACCTTCGGCTTTTTCATTCCGGACTCCTGGGCTTTGCTTTCAATAGAAAAAATGAGCAGTAAAAAAGGCAAAATAGCGGACAATCTTTTCATTTCAATCGGACTTACAGTCGAATGTACATATAAATCGTCAATGTCTGACGCAAAAAAAATCCGGCAGTGATAGTCTGCCGGATTTTCTTGTTTCAGTTAATATTAGATCACTCCGTGTACGGTAGCTTCGTCTTCCCCTTCGAGGTTTATTTTCTTTTTGGTGAATTTCGCTTGTAATCTGTCCACGATGTAATACATCATTGGTACTACAATAATAGTCAAGAACATTGAACTTGTCAAGCCCCCGATCAAAATCCACGCAAGTCCGTTTTTCCATTCAGCTCCTGAACCTGTTGCAGTTGCAATCGGAATCATCCCGATAACCATCGCAATCGTAGTCATCAAAATCGGACGCATCCGTTCACGAACCGCTTCCAGGAGCGCATTGTAGGTCGAACGACCTTCCGTTTTCAAGTGATTGGTGAAATCCACGATCAGGATCGCATTCTTGGCCACGAGTCCGAGGAGCATCAACATCCCGAGCATGGTAAAGATTCCCATATTCGACTGTGTTAAATTCAGTGCCAGAATGGCCCCGATCAATGACACCAGGATGGAGAACAATACAACGAACGGATAAATGAAGTTGTCATACAACGCCACCATGATCAGGTAAACGAGAATCAAACCGATTCCCATTGCCGTACCCAATGCACCCATGGATTCTTTCTGACGTTTTACTTCACCACCCCACAGCATACGCACATTCTTATCCAGCGGCTTTTTCTCGAGGTATTTGGAAATTGAATCCGCAACCGTTCCGGAAGCTGTTCCCAACACATAGGATCTCAGCGTCGTATTTGAAATACGGTTTTTTCGTTCCAGCTGACCATAGCCATTTTCAATGGAAACATCTGCAAATTCGCTCAAACGAACCTGTTTTCCATCATTGGTCACAAAAGTCATTTCGTTGATGTTATCCACGTTGCTTCGGTCGTATTTATCCAGCATGATACGGATATCGTACTCATCACCTTTTACATCAAAACGCGCATCGTCATTTCCGGTCAAACCGTTTTGCAGCTGCATTCCGACACTGGCAATCGGCAATCCCAATTGGCCCATTTTTTCACGGTTCAATTCGATACGCACTTCCGGAGAAAACTCATCTGTTGAGATCGTCGGGTCTTTTGCTCCCGGAATCGTCAGGATGTGGTTTTTCATACGGCGCGCTTCTGCCATCAATAATTCCGGATCATCGGAAGAAAGGAAAATCTCGATCGGTGCTTCTTCCGAATCCACCATTCCCATGTTCAACGCTTTCACTTCGATTCCCGGGTATTTATCCTGGATTTTCTTCCGGATTTCGTTCATGTACTTCAAAGTCGGATATTTCTTCTGCATATCCTTCTTCATTTTAACCGTGATCTCAGATCTGTTTTCCTGTCCGAAAGCCGCAGCTCCCATTCCGGAAGAAGGTCCACCGACGTTGGAGAAAACAATGTCTACTACGTCTTTCTGCGCCAGGATCATCTGTTCGATTTCCAGCGTCGTCGTATTATTTTCTTCGAATGTTGTACTCTTATCGTATTTCAGTTTGATCATGAATTTCCCCTGATCTCCCTGTGCTACGAATTCCTGTCCGACAATCCCCAAGCCCATGGTCGCCATACTAGCAAAGAACAACACCAGGATTCCAAGCCCCATGATCAGCTTGTGTCTCAACGACCAGCCAACCAGTTTCACGTATCCTTCAGTAAAGGATTTAATCGTGTTTTCAAACCAGATCAGGAAAAGCTGGAACGGGTTTTTCGGGTTGAGTTTGGTTTCTTTTGCCAAACGTGAAGCCAGCCACGGAGTGAGTGTGAAACAAACAAACAGGGACATCAACGTCGAAACAACCACCACAATGGAGAACTGGCGCAAGATGTCTGAAATCGTTCCTTCGATAAAGACTACCGGAGAGAACACCACGACGTCTACCAATGTAATCGCAAGGGCTGTGAATCCGATTTCCGTACGACCGTCCAAAGCAGCTTTTCTTCGGCCTTTCCCCATTTGCAAGTGGCGGTAAATGTTTTCCAGTACCACGATGGAGTCATCGACGAGAATACCGATTACCAGGGACATCGCCAACAGTGTCATCAGGTTCAGTGTATAGCCGAACATGTACATTGCAATGAACGTCGAGATCAAAGAAGCCGGGATCGCAATCAATACGATCATTGCATTACGCAAACTGTGCAGGAAGAGCAACATTACCGCTGCTACCAGGATTACCGCCAGCTCCAAATCGTGCAATACCGCATCCACCGATTCGATCGTAGGAAGGGATGTATCAGTCGCAACCGTAAATTTGATTCCTTCTTTCTGGTATTTCTCTTCAATTTCCTTGAATTTCTTCTTGGTCAGATTTGCCATATCCACAGCATTCGCATCACTTTGCTTCTTGATTCGAAGACCGATCCCGTTGACTCCGTTGAAACGGCTCACGGTTACGACATCTTCCGAACCGTCAGATACGTCTGCGACATCTCCCAAACGAACGGATGAAGTTCCGTCAGTAAAAATGATCAGGTTTCTAAGGTCTTCTACCGTCTGGAATTTTCCAGCCAGACGCACTGTCATCTGTTCCGTTTCGTTTTTCAATTTTCCGGTAGGAAACTCCACGTTTGCAGAGGCTACAATCTGGTTTACCTGCGCCAGGGACAATCCGTACATTTTCAGCTTGTCTTTGTCTACATCTACTCTGAAGGCACGTTTTTCACCTCCGATCACCTGTACTTCAGCAACACCTTTTGTCTGCTTGATCTGCGGAAGTAACTGTTTATCCATCAACTCCATGAACTCGCGGTCTCCCATGTTGTGCGCTACTGCACTCACCTGAAGTACCGGAGAGGCATTCGGGTCAATCTTTGCCAGAACCGGAGTTTTCGCTCCATCCGGAAGATCATTCAGAATATTGTTTACTTTCCGCTGGGCATCCTCCAAAGCCATGTCGATATTCGTCGAAGCTTTGAATTCAAGCATTACCACAGACGCATTGTCCATGGAAAAAGTCGTTACTTCCGAAATATTCTCGAGTCCGCTCAAGGCATCTTCGAGCTTTTTGGCAACTTGCGTTTCTACTGTCGCAGGAGAAGCTCCCGGGTACATCGTAGTAACTGTCAGGATCGGTGGAGAAAAATCAGGTAGAAGCTCATAGCTTAGCTGATTGTAACTCAAGAGACCACCTCCGATCAAAATTGTAAAGATTACAATAATGAAGGATGGCCGTTTAATGGCTAACTCTGTTAATGTCATGACCTTAAATCCGTTTAGTTGGTTTTAACATTTGTTTTATCCTGGAGGTTCACTTGTCCTTTCACAACGATCACGTCTCCTTTTTTAATTCCGTCTACTACTTCAATGTAATCTCCGTCGGATGTTCCTGCAGTAAAGTTTGTCAGATACGCTTTCTTTCCGCGTACCACATATACCTGAGGATTTTTAGACGATCCCACCAATGCCAAACGCGGAACAGCTAATGCTGTTTTGCTGGTATTGTTTCCGATTCGTACGGAACCATACATTCCCGCCATCAGTTCACGTTTCGGGTTCGGAACTTCTACCTGTACCTTGAAGTTGTGTGCTTTGTCTGCAACCACACTGATATTGGTGATTTTTCCTTTGAAATCGCGGTCTCCGTAAATATCTACACGTACCGTTACCTGCTCCCCCAAATGAAACTTCAATACATCGCGCTCCGGAACGTTTACAGTCAGTTTCAGGCTGGAAATATCCGTGATTTCGAACAGCTGCGTTCCATTTCCTACGAATGATCCCAAATCGATCATTTTGCGCGTGATTACTCCTGCATACGGAGCTGTAATGGATGTACTGCGAATTTGTTTCTGAATCTGTTTTTTCTGAATTTCTCCGGAACGAACGCTCAGTTTGGATTTCTCTACCTGTACTCCTGAAACGGCGTTTTCTTTCGCCAGGTTCGAGTAACGGCTGTCGTCGTTTTTGTTTCCTTCCAAACCAACTTCTGCATTGTCCAATTGCAATTGCAGCATTTCATCGTCCACTTTTGCCAGCAGCTGACCTTGTCTCACCTGGTCGCCTTCTTCAAATTTGATGCTGATGATTTTCCCGTTTGCATCCGAACCTACGACGTTTTGTCTGGACGGCTCAAAGGTTCCCAGGTACGAGAAAGAACTCGCAAACTGGTGCGTTTGAGGATTTGCTGTTTTTACCAATACAGCTGCTTCCGGGTCATTGATAAAGATTTTTGCCTGTACCTCCTTCTTGTTCGACATTAATTTTACAACTACCAGTCCGACAAGAACTACAGCAACTATAACGATTGTAATAACTCTTTTCATCTTTTTTACGGTTAATCTGTTTTATTATTTAATTCCTCCTATGTTTTTTAAATACTCCAATTCTGCCTGGCGCAAATTCACATATGCCAGTACCACATTGGTTTGGGCTTGCTGCAAGCTATTACTTGAATTCACCAAATCATTTGAATCAACAGTTCCTTCATTGTACTGCAATTCCGTTTGCCTGTAAACGCTTTGAGCCAGTTTCAGCTGTTCCTGGGCAATTCCCAGTGAGTTCACCTGGATTTCGATTTGCTTCTTCGCATTTTCGGTCTGCATGTGCAATTGCTGTCTGGTTAGTTCCTCCTGGTTTTCCAGCTTCGTGTGGTTGATGCTGGTTACCTTTTGCTTGTGGTGTTTTTCCAATCCGTCAAACAACGTCCAGTTCAGGCTCAACCCTAAAAAGGCAGATTCAATCCCGGTGCGGACATTATCGGAAGGCTTCATGTTATAGGTGTAATTGTAAGCCGCAACAAATGAAAGCGTCGGAAGGTAAGACATGTTGGTTCCTTTCCGCTCTTCTTCGTTCATTTTAATCTGTGCACTAATCAACTCCAGTTCCGGGTAATTGATGGTTGCTCCGTCTACCAGGATTGATTTCTCTACCAGGTCATCCGAAGCCAATTCAATTTTCTGCTCTTCAGGAATCCCGATCAGGATTTTCAGCATCATTTCCAACTGGTCTTTATTCGCCATCAGTGTTTGTTTCTGGTTCACCGAATTCAGGCGGTTAATGCGCAGTTTATCCACTTCCGTTTTGATCACCATCTGTTGTTTTTCCATCGCTTCCATATTGTGGATCAGCTTTTCGATGTTTACCAGGTTGGAATCTACAAACGCAATCTGCTTGTTGATTGCCTGCAGGTTGAAAAACACGTTTGCCACTTCCGTTTTGCTGTCGCGCTCCGTCACTCTCTGCTGGATTTCGATCAGCTGCTGTTGGATTTTCAGGGTGTTGATCCCGTAGTTTACCTGTGGATTGTACAACGTTTGCTGTAACTGAATCGTGTTGGATAAATTATACGGAACCCCGAAAGCAACTTTCGCATAGGTCCCCGGTGCTCCACCGAAAAACTGAGCTGGAACCAGCTGTCCGGGGATGATCGCATTGTACTTGTAGTCGCCTGCAAATGTGACTTTCGGCAAGCGGGCAGCCAAATAAGACGAAATCTGACTTTTATTCGCTGCTACGTCCAACCGGGAGTTAACAATGGATAAATTCGCCGTGTCCGCCATTCTCAAGCAGGTTTCAAGGTCTAGTACCTGAGCTGAAGCGCCACTTCCAACTCCTAAAACCAAGAGTACACCTAAAAAAACTTTTCTCATCTTAAATCTTTGTTTAAATGAAGTGTTTATTATTTATTTTTTTGGATAAACAGGTATCCGATTAGCATTTCCGTTACATATTGTTTTTGAAGCGTGATCAACTCGGAGTATTGATCATCATCGAGTCTGTTCAAGTGTTTCATCAGCGGTTTTCCCACAAACGGATATTGACAGTTTGCAGAGATCAGGATCATCAGGTTGGTCAAATCCATTTTACGGATAATCCCTTCTTCCTGTGCTTTACCGAGTTCTTCAAACACCCCCGTTGCTTCAATCTTCTCCAGGATCGAACGCGGATCAAACTCAAATTTATCTCCTCGTGCAAGTTCTGAAATGATAAAGCGCGGAATATCCGGATGCGAAGTCAGAAACTCGTATTCCCGTTCAATAAAGATGCGCAGTTTGCTTTCCAGGCTCAGGTCTTTTTTGAAGACTTCCAGCGTCGACATCATGAAATCTTCCATGACCGTTTCAAACACCAGTTTAAAAAGCTGTTTCTTGGAGCAGAAATAATAGTTTACCAGGGCCACATTCATCCCTGCTTCTTTGGCAATTTCCCGAGAAGAACAGCCGTCAAATCCTTTCTCAACAAACACGCGTTTTGCTGCTTCCCGGATTTTTTCTTCAGTTGATAGTTCTTTACTCATAAGTTCAAAATCGCCGCAAATTTAAACACAAATTTTAAACACCTGTTTAAAATCAATTTGTTTAATTGTTAAAATACGTAAACACATTCGCTAACAACAAGCTATAGCGCTTAAATACATTTTTAAACACAACAAATTTGACTATGAAAATCAAGACCAACTATGGAAAATCGGTGAACGGTAACCACAGCACCGTCAATGGTGGAAATGACTGAATAAACTGATTCAAACGCCTGTTTGAACCAAACAATCAGCGGACAAATACAGAAGTGATGAAAAAACACCTAAACCAGTAAAAGAAAGGAAGTACTGGTTTGTTAATTCAAAGGTTTAACGAATCCCTTGAACCGGTTTAACTTTTGAACTTTTTCAATAAAGCACTATTGAAGTTGAACGTTGGAAAAGAAACCTTCCATTCAATCAGAATACGAATGTAAAATCAAGGGATTACTCTCCCGGAGTGTCGATAAAGACATCCGAACGCTTGTTTTTAAAGTAGTAGGTCATGGCAAAACCAACCAGGAGTGATTGTGTAGGACCACGCAAATCTTTGGCCGTATAACCGCCGGAAGAAGTTGATCCGATGCGGTAGCCCTGGAAGTTATACCCGGAGAAATTATATCCTACAATCCAGCGGTAAGCTACAGCTTCATCCGCGGCAAGCACCAGTGAAATAGCAGGTTCGATGTATGCCGCTGTTACACTCTGCGAACCGTATTTACGGGTTCCGGAAGTGACAAACCACTGTTGAGCCACACCGAAACGCACGCCGCATTCCAATCCGAGACGCGGGCCAACCCAATTCGTCCAGCCCAATTCGATATCTCCGCCGAGAACATGCATTCCTCCTGACATGGAAACGACTTTTTTATGATTGTAAACGGAATCGTTGCTGACACCCGGCTCAAACGGAATCCGGTATTCATTGACTTTGTAGTACATGTATCGCGGCCCGAAAGCAACGTACCAGTGTTTGAAAGGCTTGTACTGAATCTTCGGATGCACGTTCACCAGTCCGTTGAGGTAGTTTTTAAACATTTTGTTCCCCATTCCCATTGGAAGTGTGATTTCCCCGGTAATATTCCATTTATCGTTCCCGATTTGGGCTTGAGACCCCAAAACAAACAACACAATAAAGAACCCTGTTAAAAGCTTTTTCATGATGCCTTAATTATTACCTAAATCTACGAAAACTATTTGGATGATGTATGATCGAATGATAGATAGATCGTAACTTTACTTCATGGTCAGAGGCATTCTATACATCATCCTTTCCGGAATCTCCTTTTTCGTTGTGAATTTCTTTGTCAAGATGCTCGGAAATCCATCCAACCCGATTATTCCGAACCTGCAAAAATACCCGGCACATGAACTGGTATTTTTCCGGAGTGTAGTTTCTTTTTCCATCAGTGCGGCAATCATCAAATACCGCGGGCTTTCGCTTTTGGGAAACAACCGCAGATGGCTTTTCCTGAGGGGAACCGCCGGCATGGTCGCTCTCACACTTTTTTTCTTCACCCTGCATAAACTTCCGCTGGCTATCGCTTCTACACTGCAATACCTCTCTCCTATTTTCACCGTGCTGATCGCTTCGCGTTTGTTCGGGGAATCCGTGTCGAGAATTCAATACCTGAGCAGCCTCATCGCCTTTATTGGTGTGGCTTTCATCGGGATGAACGGCATGGCAGGAGGTTTTTCAGGCCACGGAACGGACGTCATCTGGATGCTGCTGGGAGTCGTATCAGCTGTTTTATCGGGTGTTGCCTACAATGCCATTTCCAAACTGAAAGAAACCGAAGAACCGATCAACATCGTGGTGTATTTTCCGATGCTTGCCCTTCCCATAACAGGACTCTGGTGTTTGTTTGACTTCACAGTTCCGCAGGGAATCGAATGGTTGATTTTGCTGACGATCGGAGTGTTTACCCAGATTGCGCAGGTACTGATGACCTGGGCATTCATGTCGGCCAACACCGCTGTCATCGCTCCATTTCAATACATCGGTGCAATTTATGCGCTGCTCTCGGGCTGGTTTATTTTTGATGAAAGACTGGAAATCGCTTCTATTTCAGGTGTCTGCCTGGTGGTATTCGGGGTGATTTTGGGAACCATTTTCCGAAACAAAGCCAACGAAAAACAAGCAATAGTCGTTTCGGAAGATGTTCAAACGGAAATACTTTCCTAAAATTCGCAAAACTTCCGAAACCTGACACATTTATACGTATTTTCGAATCATGTTGTCTACCATTCAAAAAGATCAGCTGGCCCAGTTCGGGAACCTGGAATTGCTTGCCAAACAAGTGGTCGAAGGATTCATCACCGGAATGCACAAAAGTCCTTTCCACGGATTTTCGGTCGAATTTGCCGAACACCGTTTATACAACCCGGGAGAATCAACCCGGCATATCGACTGGAAACTCTACGGACGCTCCGAAAAGATGTTTACCAAGAAATATGAGGAAGAAACAAACCTGCGTTGCCAAATGGTGATCGATGTGTCCTCTTCGATGTATTACAGTGGTAAAAACGATCTCTCGAAGCTCGAATTTTCGGTTTTAGCGGCGGCTTCCTTGTCGGAATTATTGAAAAGACAGCGTGACGCGGTTGGATTATCACTGTTTCACAATCAGCTATTCCTGCATACTCCGGCTAAATCTTCGGGGGCACACCACCGCTTTTTACTCCACGAAATGGAGAAACAGCTCCACGAATACCAGCCGGTAGATTCCAGGCTCACGGAAACAATCTCCTGCCTGCACGACGTGGCGGAATTATGCCACAAAAGAAGCCTGATCGTTATTTTCACCGATTTGCTCGACGATCCTTCGCGCCTGGATGAATTCATGCAGAGCATTCAGCACATGAAGCACAACAAACACGAGGTTATTTTGTTTCACGTCATGGATAAATCGACTGAAATTGATTTTGAAATGGGCCACAATCCGATCAACCTGATCGATATGGAAACCGGTGAAAAAATGAAACTGCAACCGGCAGAAATCAAGGAAAAATATACGACTGAGATCAATCGTTATTTCAATGAAGTCAATCTGAAATGTACACAGTACAACGTCGATTTTTATGCCATAGATATCCAGAATCCGATCCAGGACGTTCTGGTGAAGTATTTATTGAAACGACAGAAGCTTTATTAATTCAAAAATGAATAATGCAAAATTCAAAAGTACCACCACCTCCATTTTGAATTTTGAATTTGAAATTTTTGAATTTACCCCGGTTGATGTGCCTTGTCCAATAAATCCAGGATGGATTTCACCGGGCTGAAAGTTTCACTTGGAATTTCAACAAACACCGTGTTCCACTTTGCCATTGAACCGTTCCACAAACCGGGAAGTTCTACGAAATGAATGGTCTGCCCTTTGTTGGATTTTGTCACTTTAAAGTATGCATTGTCGTCTTTGAAAGCATCCACATTGATTTTCGAACCATCGCTGTTTTTGCCCTGACAGACCATCATAACCGGGTTGAAGTGAGAACTCTGCACCATGACACGGAGCTGATCGTTTTTCGGGTTGATCTGCGCTTTTTCGACAATCTGCTTCGTAATCTCGCCGTTGTTTTCAACCCAGAAAGGTCCTCCTCCCGGTTGTCCTTCGTTGCGTACCATTCCACAGATTCGAAGCGGCCGGTTCAGTAACGCTATCTTTTCGTCTTTCGACAGTTCGTTTACAGACTCATGAAACACCTGGTATTTTTGATTGAATACCTTCCAGGCTTCTTCGGAGAAATCCGTCAACAGGCTGTTCACTTCGTTCTGAATCTCCAGGAACAATCCGCCCAGCATACGCTGCGTACGAATCGCCGTTTCGGAATGATTGTAATGCTGAATGTTGTCGATATTCTTTATAAACACCATATCCGCATCAACCTGACCGAAGTTTTCCAGCAAAGCGCCGTGTCCTGCCGGACGAGTCAGTAAATCACCATCCGGCGACAAGATTGGCTGTAAATGATCATCGAAAGCAACCGCATTCGTATCAGGGTTCTGAACCGAAAAATCAACTTCAAACTTACGGGAAGTCATCCCTTCCAGAAACTCCAGCTGACGTTGAATGTATTCCTGGAATTTCGGCTGGATCGTGAAATGAAACGAACAGGTATTCTGATTCAGCAATTGTCCCTGAACCACATGTTCCTGGATCGGGCACAACAAGAACGGGCCGTTTTTGTGAAACGGAATCAATCCTTTCGGCAAATGCGCCAAACCATAACCTTTGTTGTTCAAAATAAACGATACAAGCGCATCCAGGTCCATATTCCTGTTCCGTAATGCTTTCTGAATCGAAGCCGGAAACTGGTAGAAAAAGGCAAAATCTTCAATGTGTGTCAAAAAACGTTCTACATACCCGCTGTTGCTTTCATTCGGATTATCCAGGAATTCAAAGAGAAAATGAAACATCCGGGAACCAGACCCCGATGCAGGTATAAAGAAAGTGATCTTTTTATCAGACTGATAAAGCGACTGCGCCAGTTCATCAATCTTATCTTCACTCAAAGCAATAATTCCTTCGTTGATTTTACACGCGGAAACCAGGTTCAATGCCGGTTGTGGTGCACGCAGGCGTTCAAGTTGTATGTCTAACTTAGTTTTTAGCATAAGCATGCTTTCTGTAGCGTTTTTTTGTTTCTTTGTGCCATGCAAAACTCCAAATCGATTTTCGGGTTTTTACGCAAATCAAAAGGCAGACATGGCATTCACTCTCCCTTTGTTTTTGATTTTGTGGACAATTGTCTAACGACAAAAGTGGACAAAAATTTTCTCACTGCGCGAAAAAAGTGGATGCAAATCCTCAAAAAGAACCGGAAAACTTTCAAAATCACGGATTTAGGAGCCGGTTCCAAACAAATGAGTCATACCCGTTCCGTTGCTCAACTGGCTAAAAATGCGAGCAGTAAGGGACTTTACGGAGAAATTCTGTGGAAAATTGCCCGGCATTACAAACCGGCGCTCATGCTGGAACTCGGAACATCTATCGGCACGGGAAGCATTCATCTCAAAGCCGGAAACCCGGAATCGCACCTGATTACCGTGGAAGGCTGCGACGCGATTCTTTCCAGGGCACTTCAACAATTTGATTACTGGGATTTATCCGGAATCACGACCATCTGCAGTCCGTTTGAAGAATTTGTGGAACTTCCTGCTATCGGGAAATACGACCTCATCTTCCTGGACGGAAACCATTCCAAACAAGCAACGTTGCTGTATCTCGACAAATTGTTCAATCATTCGCACAGTCAGACAATCTTTATTCTCGACGATATCCGCTGGAGCGACGACATGTGGGATTTGTGGCAGCAACTGGTTTCGGACGAACGCTTTCATGTTTCCATCGACCTGGGGCGTATGGGCTTGTTGTGGCGCAGAGAAGAACAAACCAAGGAACATTTCATTCTCCGTCCTAAAATCTTTAAGAACAGGTTGTTTTGATTACGATTTGCAAGAACAGGCGAAGTTAAAACCACCGATAAAATAACAAACACAGCCTGGCTTCGACTTCGCTCAGCAACCGGCTGTGTTCAATTTTCAACGTTGTTTTTTTCTAATGTGGCACAGACCCCATCGTAATCACATAACGCAGGATTTTCTCTTCTCCGGAAGCATCCAATGCATTTCCATTCTTTCCGTTTGCTTTTTTAACCATACGCGGAACAATCGTTTTCCATTCCTCTTCCGTTCTTGAAGCAGGTTTTTTCAATCCGTGGCACAAAGCACAATTCGCTTCGAACAACTTTTTACCGTCATTCAGATCTGTTAAAGTATACCCGGGAAATTTACTCTGTACACGGTCAACATCCGCCTGGGAAGGCATTGATTCTACTTTTGCAGAACTATTCTTTGCGGTTCCGCAGGCAACCAGGATCGCGGTACATGCTGCTACTAACAATTGTTTCTTCATACGACTCTTATTTGGTGTTTTTTAATCCGGTAATTCCCTCTGTTATTCTGTAAGAGCACGAAGACCAAAAACAGGCATCACACCACCTCCGTAGTTGCAATGAATTTCATAGTTTCGTTTTCGCTCTCTCAAATGTAAGAAATTTCCTTCACTCATTTGTTCATCTTTAGCCGACACAGCGGGAAATTAATTACATTTAAATCATGAAAGTGTATACCAAAAAAGGAGATAAAGGAACAACCGGGTTGATCGGGGGAACCCGCCTGCCGAAACACCACATCCGGATTGAAAGTTACGGAACGGTAGACGAACTGAACAGCTACATCGGTTTGCTGCGCGACCTCATCCAGGAAGAAGCCAAATCGGTTGTGCTGATAGAAATCCAGGATCGTCTTTTCACCATCGGTTCCCACCTCGCAGCTGATCCGGTGAAATCCAAAATGACCTTGCCGGAATTGTATGAAAGCGACATTACCTTCCTGGAAAACCACATTGATGCCATGGATGCGGACATTCCACCGATGAAATTCTTTGTACTTCCGGGCGGAAACGTGATTGTTTCACAATGCCACATTGCCCGTTGTATCTGCCGCAGAGCCGAACGACTGGTTTCACAACTCAGTGAATCCGAGCCCGTAAATCCGCTGATCAGCGCCTACATGAACCGCCTGAGTGACTATCTTTTTGTCCTCTCACGCAAGCTGGCTCACGAATTAAATGCTGTGGAAACACCGTGGAAGCCGCGAACGAACTGATTTTAAAATGCTTGCCAAAGTTTTTTTGGATTCGTTCGCAAAACACTTGGTTTTTTTTAGAATAAGATTATTTTTGCGCAAATAAACAACAATATCACTAAGACATGTACTGGACATTAGAACTCGCATCCTACTTAGAAGACGCTCCGTGGCCTGCAACAAAAGACGAATTGATTGATTACGCTATTCGTGCGGGAGCTCCTCTGGAAGTAGTTGAAAACCTTCAGGATTTGGAAGATGAAGGTGATGTATATGAAAGCATCGAAGAAATTTGGCCAGATTATCCGTCTAAAGACGACTTCTTGTTTAATGAAGATGAATATTAAACTCCGATTTATTAAAAAAGGTTCTCAGTTTGGGAACCTTTTTTTGTGCCCTGGTTTTCGGATCACTGACCGAAACTCCTCCAAACAAAAAAGGCACCGGTAAAACCGATGCCCTGTAGATTATTCTTGAAAAATCCTAGTTTTTGACTACCTGTACCGCAATTTGTGTTTCCGCAGTACGAATCATTACCTGGTAAATCCCATTACTGAATACGGTTAAATCCAGTTTCGTTACATCCGTACCGATTCCATCCAGGATTTGTCTTCCCTGAGCATCCAGAACAACGTAGCTGAACGATCCGGGAAATTCAATCGTTGCAGATCCTGCTGTCGGATTCGGATACACGGATAATTGGTTTTGTTGCCATTCATCGATTCCCAGACACTGATCAACAAGGATACTTGTAGAAGCCGTATTCTGACAGTTGTTCTGATCCGTATACGTATAGGTAATCTGGTGAATTCCTGCCCCGGCCAGTGAAGGACTGAAAACCGTACCGCTAATCCCGTCTCCGGAATAACTTCCGCCAGCCGGCGCTCCCTGATCCAGGATAGAAGCTCCGTCAGAAACACAGAAAACAGGAATCGCAGAAATCGTAACTGCAGGCAGTAAATTCACTGTTACCGTTACCTGATCTTCTGCCTCACAACCATTGGCATTTGTTCCCGTTACGGTATAAGTGGTCGTTCCGGGAGTCGGGATAAAGGAAACACCGTTTGTAATTCCATTATTCCAGTAGTATGTTGCAGCTCCCGAACCATTCAACGTAACCGATGCACCGTTACACACTACCAGGTCTTGTCCCGCACTTACGTTTGGAAGATTATTTACAAAAATGGTTACCTGATCGGTATTCGTACATCCGTTGCTTGCTGTTCCGGTCACTTCATAAGTAGCTTGATTGTTCAATGAAAAAGGCGTTCCGTTCGTAACACCACCGGTCCAGGAATAAGTTGTTCCACCGGTTCCCAGCAAGGTTACCAGATCTCCCTTACAAATCGTCTGATCCGGTCCGGCAGAAATAGTTGGCAAAGCTTGTACGGTTACAAGGATGCTCGCCGCAGGAGATACACATCCGTTCGCGTCAGTTGTGGTCAAAAGATACGTGTTTGTGGTTGTTACCTGAATCGTCTGCGAAGTCACGCCCGTTGACCAGGAGTTTCCGGTTGATTGGGAAGAGGTTAAGGTCACTGACCCGCCATCACAGAAAGTAGTTGGGCCGCCTGCCGTAATAACCGGCGTTGTCTGATTGCTGTTTACGGTCACCGCCACAGGTGCAGAAGTTGCAGCACACGTTCCGTTTGATGCTGAAACAGTATACGTTCCGGCATTTGAAACAACGATACTTTGGGTCGTTTCCCCGGTAGACCAGGTATTCCCGGTTGCCGATGAAGAACTCAATGTAACGAATCCTCCCGAGCAAAATGTTGTTGATCCGTTGGATGTGATCACCGGTGCTGTTGGATTACTGTTTATCGTTACTACGACAGGCGCAGAGGTGGCAACACATGTTCCGTTTGATACAGAAACAGTATATGTTCCGGCATTTGACACCACAATACTTTGGGTTGTTTCTCCGGTGGACCAGGTATTTCCGCTTGCTGATGAAGAACTCAGCGTAACGGATCCGCTTACACAGAAAGACAATGGACCATTTGCATTGACAGTTGGCGTTGCCGGAACTGTATGTACAGTGATGGTTTGGGTCGCTGTTCCGGTACATCCCGAACCATTATCAGCTGTAACGGTATAAGTGGTTGTCGTTGTGGGGGTAAAGGCCACGTTATTCACAACTCCGTTACTCCAGGAAATAGTTTGTCCGCCTGTTGCAGAAAGTGTCACTGATTCTCCCTGACAGATGCTGTTTGAAGTCGCAGAAGTCACAATTGCCACTCCGGTGGTAGTCACCTGAAATGTTCCCGTATAATTAAACTGACCGTCTGTCGCCGTCAATGTAATCTGAGCCGTTCCCGGAGAGTTGTTACTCAAATTGGTAATCGTAATTGCATACGTACCACTTCCCTGGTTATTGATGGTGATATCACTGTTATCAATCACGCCCTGGTTACTGCTCGTTCCTGTGACTGAACTAATAGGCAATCCCACATTGGTTATAATTGCATTGACTCCGCTCATTCCGGTTGATTTACAAAAACTTTGAGCAGAAGGCATGGTCATCGTTGCATCATTGTCCAGGTTTACCATTGCCTGGTTCTTATTCGCCAAACCGGCATACGTTGCATCTGCACTGGTACTGGTTGAAGCTACAAGGTTAAAACTGATATCTCCGTCATCGGCTGTATCGTCTACTCCTGTTACCACGACATTTTGAACCACATTCCAGTTGGAAGGCGTAAACGTCATTTGAGCAGTACTCAGTGTTCCTTCCGTTAAATCGGAGGAAGAAAGATTTACCGTTACGTTTCCTGTTGGCTGTGTTCCCAAAGCAATTCCTACAGTTGCCGTTGTTCCGGCTTCCGTTACCGTATATGCTCCGGCATTGCTGAAAACAACTCCCGGGAAAGAAACCGCATTGTATGCCCGGGCATAAACTCCCTGAGCATCCCCCTGAAATCCGTTACCGCACCAACAACCGATAAACCCGCCATTCGGCAGTTTCGCTACACTCGTATACATCTGGTAACCTGCCAGCGTACTGTTCATGCGTAAAAGTCCGCTGTTGCTCGCATTGTAATTTGTTCCATAAATAACGTATGCTTCACTGTCATTCGGATTCGTATAACCTCCTGTTCGAATGGACTTGGAAATTAAAAAATCTCCATTATCATACAAATGTCCTTCAATATTATCGTACCAATCGTTGGTGGTTACTACAGGAAGTAATACCGCGTTATTGACAATTGCCGAACCTGTACTTCCTAAAATCCACAAGCGCAGGTATCGCTGCGAAGTGGTTGCACCGTGTGCAGTGGTTACAATGACTTCTCCATTGGCATTCCCGCTGGCATCCAAATCGCTTCCGACATTGAGATCCGAATTGGAACTCCAAAGGGCATATTCCGGAATTTCAGCAAGATAAGACGCATTGAATGTTTTTCTCATGATCCGGCGGTCAAACGTACAACAACCGGACGTATTAATGTACAAGTGGTAGATTGCGGTCATTCGCCCGTTTGGATGATAAACGATATTCGGCTCATCATAAGAAGCTGAAGATCCGGTAATTTCAGAAACTAAAACCTCTGTATTGATCCAGGCATTGGTGGATAGATTGTATCCACGCAAATACACCTGATTGTTCGAAGTTTTAGTATATAAAAATGCCAGCGAATCCCCTTTGGGAGCCAAGTCATATTTCGAAAGCGATCCTAGTACCGTTGTTTCTGCACTAACCGCATTCAACTCATCCAAAACCACAAATTTCAGCGTAGTTCCTGATGTTTCGATAAATGAAATGATGTATTTGCCGTTTTTCCAATATTCAATATTGATCGACCTGGAATTATCCGTATTGATGGTTAATTCGGCCGTAATTGGATTATGGAAACTGTCGTACCTTCTGGCGATGACGGTTCCGGAACTTTGAGCAGTTGTCCAGACAATCACGTATCCGCCGTTCGGATCTGCGGCAACCTGGCTGTTGTATTGATCGGTCGGAATATCCGTATTCACCAATTGTTCCAGTGATACGGGACTTAATGATTGTGCCCCGACAGCCGTCAAAAAGACTGCAAAAAGGCATGTTAGTGCTATTGATTTCATAAACTCTTATTAAACTTGGGCGTAAAATTAGCCTTTCAACAAGGGGCTTCAGCACATTATCAAGAGATAAAACAGGACCGATTTATATCCGTTTCACTTTATTTTTCAACCTATTTGGTTTACAATGCTTTAACTTTCTACAGGTTTAATTTGTGTGGGGGTTGTGTCCCGATAGCAAAATCGGAGTAAAAAAGTGAAATTCAGGTGTATTTCGCTTTTTTTTGTGAACCCAATGGGATTCGAACAACTTTGATTCGACAAGAAAACACACTAAAACCAATGGTTTGCGGAAGATTTTGCTTCGTCACCCTCTCTGACGGAGTCTGGCACTCGTCAGAGTCGTCAGACCTTAGTCCTCCCTCGCAGGGAAGAGACGAAATCGCAACTTCGAACACGGATCCCGCACTCAGTCCTCACACTCACACTGAAAGAAAAAGCTCTGAAAACAGAGCGAGTGTGAGAGTGAGTATTGAGGGAAAAAGAAAAAGCGAACTACTACCGTAATTCGCTTTTTCTTTTTGTGAGGCGGACAGGATTCGAACCTGTGTCCGGGGATTTGCGTTCCCCTGTTTTTCCACTAAACTACCGCTCCCATGCAGACCAGGGTATGCAAGATTCGAACTTGCGTTTCCTGCTTGGTGAGCAGGCGTTCTTCCAGCTGTACCAATACCTCGGTCATTTCTTTATTTCCGGAGATTACCATTCGGAAACCTTGTAATCTTTTAGCAATACTCCGTAAAAATACGTTTTTTCAATTCCTTGGCAAATCGGGTGAAAAATCCTGCTGGCCCCATCTACGGAATCAAGAGGTGGAATAGCACCTTTTTCGAATTGTTTTTTCCGCAAACTTTCAATAGCACCGGTAGAAATCCAGCCCACATCCACACACGACATGTAAATCTTGTCTTCCGAAAATTCCTGGGCGCTGGTACGTGTAAGCATGTTTAAAGCCGCTTTCGTCATATTGGTATGCGGATGGTATTTCGTTTTATTCGAATAACTAAACAGACCTTCCGAAGAAGTCACATTTACAATGAATTTTTCTTCAAATGTGGAGCGCAGGAAGAACGGTTTTAACTCTTTGATCAGCAAATAAGGTGCTATTTGATTAATCAGGTTCACTTCCAGTAATTCCTGGGTGGAAATTTCTTCCAACAACGAATTCCAGCTATTTTTCTCCCGCATGTCTACAGGCTGTCCAAAACGGTTTAATGGAATCGACTCTTGTTTGAACGAAGTATACTCCAAAGCTTTCAGCTCATTGGAGATCGGCGTTTGGTTTTCAATGAGATTTTTTATTGATCCCAGTTGTTGCTTTGCTTTGGCTTCACCCGAAATAACCGGACCGTAATAATCCGTTGGGTAATGAATGGTTTGAGCAGCATTATTGATCAGGATATCCAACGTATCAAACCGGGAAGCATAATAAGCAATAAACTCCTGGATTGCATGCAGATTCCTTAAATCCAACCCGTAAACAGTGAGGCGGTCTTTCCATGCTTCATAATCCGATTCCTGCTGAAATTGCGTCATAGAAAGTGCGGGAAACCGGGTCGTGACAATTACTTCTGCGTTATTTCTAAGGAATCGCAAAGCAGTAGCGTATCCCACTTTTACACGTCCACCGGTAAGAATCACCTTTCTTCCCGTAAGATCCGTATTTTCAAAACGCATCTTATAATTTTCTACCGCACAATCCGGACATAAACGCGCATAGAAAAAATGAGCCAGATCAAACGGTTGATTACAGCAATAGCAACTTCGTGCGATTTCCAGTTTTGAAAAAGGTTGTTCTTCCCGGAAATCCGAATCCCAGAACAAACTCGTCGAAGCAAGCGCCTGTTGGTTCACAACCGTATTCCGGATAACTCCCAGGTCTTTCTCCCTTCTATCGGCCAGGTTTTCACTACGTTTGGTCTTTTTTACCTGCTTATGAATTTTGGTAATCAGCGTTGCCAGCAAGCGGTTATCCGGATTGTTAAACGGATCATCCTTCAACACCGACAATACTTTGATGCAGTTTTCCCATTCTTCCCGGGTAAATGGGGAATTATTTTCGTATTCCATTTTCTTTAAAAATCTAAATCAATGATATTCGATGCGGATTGGTTGTTGATAACATCATTCAGGAAATTGAAATTTCGGTCGCTGTGATCCAGAATCCACGCATCTGAACTAACTGAAATCTTGTTTTCATTCACAATGTCCGCATCTGTCTGAAAAGTTAACTTAACCTGCCAATCATATCCTTTTTCCGTAGCTATGTCTTCGATGATTTTTTTCAGTTTTCCGCTATTGGAAACCGGTTTATCAAAATACCAATGAATCTTTTTGATCTTCGCTTTTTCGTAGAATTCTCCTATCAGTTCTATTGCTCTGGCAGTCTGACTCACTTTTTTATACGATCCGTGCACACTGGAAAGATCACGGTAAAATCCATCCGCACCTTTAAACAAATAAGCACCGGAAAGGAAACTTTCCAACAAGATCAATACGTTGAATCCATCCATGACAACTTCCTGGTTTTCCAACACTTCGAAAGACAGACTTCTTTCCTGCCGTTTCAATATTTGTTCGGATGAAGCTGCCATTCCCTGTACCGCTTTTTGTTGCCTGACATTCAGCTTGTATCGATTACCGATCAACGCCAGCGCCGATTTCTGAGCATAACCCCGTCCCATCAAATGACCAAGATCTGCCACAGCATCTTTCAGCTTCTGACGCACGGAATCCGAGCCAAACAACTTATCATCCGAAGGTTCTTTTCCGCGACTGCTTTGGCTCATCCTTTTACGATCTGTGATTCAAATTTGCTTCTAAAATAGGGATTTGTGTACAACCGGAAATACATCCCACGAATTTTACGAAAAAACCCTGAACAACCAAGCTGTTCAGGGTTCACGAATATAATTTATAAACTACTTATACATTAAATCTGAAATGCATAATGTCTCCGTCCTGTACGATGTATTCTTTTCCTTCTACTTTAAATTTCCCGGCTTCTTTCACTGCTGCTTCAGAACCCAAAGTCGTGTAATCTTCATATTTCATCACCTCTGCACGGATAAATCCTTTTTCAAAGTCTGTGTGGATCACCCCTGCCGCCTGCGGAGCAGTTGCACCTACCGGAATCGTCCAGGCACGCACTTCTTTCACACCGGCTGTAAAATAAGTCTGCAGATTCAACAAGGCATAAGCCGAACGAATCAAGCGGTTCACTCCCGGTTCTTCCAACCCGAGTTCTTCCAGGAACATCTGGCGCTCTTCATAAGTTTCCAATTCGGAAATATCTGCTTCGATCTTCGCTCCAACTACCAGGATTTGTGCTTTTTCGTCTTTCACTGCTTCACGAACCGCTTCCACGTGTGCGTTTCCTGTTTTTACCGCAGATTCTTCTACGTTACACACATACATTACCGGCTTGGATGTAATCAACTGGAACTTTTGAACGATCTCTCTTTCCTTTTCATCAAAAGTCATGGAACGAACGGATTTCCCCTGCTCCAGAGTTGCTTTGATTGCCAATGCCAGTTCATTCTCTTTCACCACTTCCTTGTCTCCGGATTTCAGGTTACGAGCCAATGACTGAATGCGTTTTTCAATGGATTCCAAATCCTTCAACTGCAATTCGATATCGATGATTTCTTTATCACTTACCGGGTCTACACGTCCGTCTACGTGAATGATGTTTCCATCTTCAAAACATCGCAGTACGTGCAGAATCGCATCTGTTTCGCGGATATTTGCCAGGAATTGGTTTCCTAATCCTTCCCCTTTCGAAGCGCCTTTCACCAACCCTGCAATATCCACAATTTCCATTGTTGTAGGAACTACGCGCTCCGGGTTTACCATGGATTCCAGCTTCTCCAGACGCGGATCCGGAACGGAAATCGTTCCTACGTTCGGTTCGATCGTACAGAAGGGAAAGTTCGCAGACTGCGCCTTTGCATTAGATAAACAATTAAACAAAGTTGACTTACCCACATTCGGCAGACCAACGATTCCGCATTTCAAGGCCATAAAAAAATTTTGTGCAAAGATACTTTTAAATTGAAAATGTAAAAGTGAAAATTGAAAAGGTTCAGACTCCCTAATGAATGACGAATTATTTCTTCATGCTTGTTTCAAGTCCGTTCCTGATACACCTCCGGTCCCGAAGTGACAAAAAACAAGTATTCGTAATTCGTAATTAGGCATTCGTAACTCTCAAGAATTCGTAATTATATGATCGATTTATTATTTTCGTGGCGGATCAAATTAAAATGCCCCATGACATTCTTTCGTACCCTATTTATCAGCTGTTCCCTTTTCTCTTCGGCACTCTTATTCGGCCAGCAATCCGATTCCGTACAAATCCGTCAGTTTTTTAATGAAGCCTTGCTTCGCGGGAAATCCCATGAAGACCTGCGTTCACTCTGCAAAGACATCGGCGCGCGGATTACCGGTTCTGCCCAGGCTCAAATGGCCGTTGAATGGGGAAAACGCAAAATGGAAGAATATGGTTTCGATAAAGTCACGCTGCAACCGGTAACCGTTCCGCATTGGGAACGCGGCACCAAAGAAGTTGCCTGGTTCCAGACTGCAAGTAACCAGGTGGTTCAACTCGATATCCTGGCACTGGGTGGTTCTATCGGAACGAATGGCTTATTGAAAGCGGAAGTGATCCAGTTCAATCACCTCGACGAACTCAAAAAAGCAAGCAAAGCGCAGGTACAGGGGAAAATTGTATTCCTGAATCAACCCATGAACCCGGCAGACATTGTGACGTTCACCGCATACGGAGGATGCTATGCCATTCGCGGACAAGGTGCTGTTGAAGCGGCTAAACTCGGAGCTGTCGGAGTGGTGATTCGTTCATTGGCGATGCCCGAAGATCAGCATCCGCATACCGGATCGATGTACTACGAAACAGGCATTGCTAAAATTCCGGCAGGAGCTTTGTCTACCAAATCGTCTAATCTACTGGCTGAAGCGATCCAAAAGGGCAAGACGCAATTGATCTTCGAAATGGATTGCCGCGATTACCCGGATGTACAGTCATTCAACGTTGTAGGCGAACTGAAAGGAAGCTCCAAAAGTGGTGAGATTATCACCATCGGCGGACATCTTGACTCCTGGGATACCGGTGAGGGCGCACACGACGACGGAGCGGGAATCGTTCACTGCCTGGAGGCAATCCGCATTCTGAAGCAACTGAAAATTCAACCTGTTCACACCATTCGCGTGGTTTTCTTTATGAACGAGGAAAACGGGAACAAAGGCGGTCAGGGCTACGCCAAATGGGCAAAAGACAACAACGAGAAACAGGTTGCGGCGATTGAAAGCGACCGTGGTGGATTCACTCCGCACGGTTTCGAATGCGACGGCCCGGACAATTACCTGAAGCTGATCCAGTCCTTCAGATCTTTGTTATTGCCTTACGGTTTATACCACTTCGAAAAAGGATACGGAGGCGTGGACATCAGTCCATTGAAAGAAGCCTACAAAGGCATTCCGCTTTTCGGTTTTGTACCGGATTCACAACGTTATTTCGACTTCCACCACGCGCCAAGCGATGTCTTTGAAAGTGTCAACAAACGGGAACTGGAACTGGGCTGCGCAAGTATGGCGGCTTTCGTTTACCTGTTGGATAAAGGATTGTAATACTTATTCAAACACAATCCGCTGCAACACTTCCTGTTTCTTCGAGTCGCGAAGAGTAAATAAAGTGGTGCCGTCCAAAACGGAATAAACGATCCGCTGGTTTTCAGATCCGATTTTCAGGTCTTTCAGCATCTGGTATTCGACCTTTCCATTAGCTGAAAGACGGATCACAAACGGAACGCTCTGGTTGATGTTGGTCATATTTTTACGCTCCTGCCCTGCGGTTTTGCCATCGTTTTCAGGATTATCGTTGTAAATCAGGTACAGCTCATTATTCTTCATCATCGGTTTAAAAGATAGATACTGGCGGCTGTCTTTGGAAAAACGGATGGAGAACAAAACGGCAAACCCCACATTCGGCACAATCAGCGGAATGGGAAGCGCATTTTCCGTGAAAAACTGGGATTTTGCAATGAAAGTATCCCACTCCATGATTCCCGCTTCATTGATCTTCACGGCAATAACCGACCCGAAATAAAACTCGCGGATTCCGTAAGAATTGTTCTCCGAAGTACGTTCGTACAACAAATACGAATTCCCCAGGCTATCCGTCATGCAGTGGTTTAACGAATAAAGCAACGGAACATCCAGCATTTCCGTATTCTCATACCCTCTCAAACTTTTTGCACGCGTAGCCTGTGAGAGATTCTGCGCTTTGGCATATTGTATGGTCAGATCCGGGTTGAATTTCGCCACATAGATTCCCCTGATCCCGGTAATCGTCTTTTTCGCACTTGCGATAAAGGAAGCGAACAATTGAAGACTGCCCCCGGATTCTTTCAACAACATGTCCGAAAGCTGAAAACCGTCCCCCAGTTTGATCGATTGCGTGTAAACCGTTTCCGCTCCTTTAAAGTCATATTTTTTGAATCCCAAAACAGCCTGGTACTTTTTGAGCGACTTATTATAGGTTACTTCCTGCCTGAATTCATACAGGTGATTCGCACCGATGCAGTAAACCAATGCATACTTCTCTTTCACTGTCGAAGCCGGAACCCCATCATTGCTCAGGTTAAACAAAGTCTTCAGGTTCGAGTCGAAAACAAACAGCTGGTGGTCAACCAAATCGTGATACGAGTCTACAAACCCCAGGTGAACCAGCAGCAACGACTGATCGGAATTGGTTTTAATACTCTGACGAACAGCGTATACACTTCCCGGCCTGTTGGCAAACAAAATCTTCTGGAAGTTCTTCCCCAGTTTTCCATCTTCCTGGATCGAATAAACAAACAGTCCGAATTGATCCGTCTGGTTCGAAAAACCGGAAGCAACCAGCTTGAAACCATCTTTTACCCGGTACACTCCCTGAACCTCCAGATCGTATTTATCATTTCCATAGAGCTGAATCTGTTCGTGGTAAAGCAAATTCAGGGAATCGGTATCGTACACATCGATGTTCATCTGATCCTTTTTCTCTGAAAAACTCAGCAAGCGCTTATTCGCAACTCCCATCAACGCATGATTCAGCGATTCGTCGAGTGTTTGTGCTTGCTCAATGCGCGGACGGATGATTTGTCCGAACGAAAAATGGGAAATGATCAATAAGAAAATACAGGCGGTACGATTCATGTGATTTTTTCTGCAAAATTAATGGCTTTATCTAAAACACCGTTCCTCAACAATAATTTAATATAGGAACTCAATCGATCAAAGCTTTTATTTGAACTTTTCAACGCGTTGAATTATTTTCGACAGCATTCACTTTTTGGGCGCTGCAAACAAAACCGATCCCGCCTGATATTCTGTTACAGGACTAAAGAATATTGTTTAACTTTGAAGTAAAACAGCCCCAACATGAGTTTTATCGGAAGGCCTAACCCGGAAACAGCCCCGGCATATGCAAAATATTATTTCGACCGAACCATCGGACAAGACGATCTGATGCTTGCTTTGGAACAGGATTTGAAACAGACAACCGCTTTTATCGAAGGACTTCCCGAAAACAAAGCCGACTTTCAGTATGCGGATGATAAATGGACATTGAAAGGTGTGATTCTCCACGTTATCGAAACCGAACGGGTGTTTCAATACCGTGCACTGCGCTTTTCCCGCAAAGACAAAACACCGGTTGAAGGCTTCGACGAAGGTTGGTATGCTCAGCACAATAATACCGAGCAGCGCACATTAAGTGATCTGAAGGACGAATTTTTCGATGTGCGGAAAGCAACCATCTCGTTGTTCAAAGGAATGACCCCAGCGATGCTCGACGAAGCAGGAATGGCAAACAACAGTCCGAATACCGCACGAAACCTGGGCTGGATGATCCTGGGACACGGAATCCACCACTGTAATATTATTAAGGAACGCTACCTGGTAGATGCAGATGAAATCTTCTGATTCGGTATCGTATTAAAATGCAGAGCGGCTCACTGAAAGTACTTCCTGTGTGAAATTCAGGCAGCCGGTCAGCTGATTTCACGTTCCTTTTCCCGGAATGTCAGGTCATCACTTCACAGGTTTAACACCTTGTAAATCAAAAACAACTGTATAATTCATAACTGTATAACGCAATTAATAAGTATATTTTAACAAAAAGTTTGTTTTTAGTAAATCTTTCAGCTACATTTAGTTGAAATCATACTTATTTTTTTAGTTATGAAAAAACCATTATTCACTTTCGCTATGTGTTTAGCGCTTGGGACCGTGTTCGGACAGAGCGCTGACAGAAAATTCGCCATCGGAATAAACGGAGGGCTCTCCGATTACCATGGTGAACTGAATCAGCAATGGTTCAATATGAACAAAGCCTACAGGGGGCAACTCGGCCTGTCGGGAAATTACTACCTGAATCCGTGGTTTAACCTGGGGCTCGATTTCACAGTTGGAAAACTCGGGTTTCACTTACCGAATAACATGGGATACCGTTCTGATATGGGACAGGGAAACCTGAATCTGAAGTTCAAATTCAATAATGGAAAGTGGCTGAAAGAAGAATCTGTTTTTCAGCCTTATATTTTTATTGGAACAGGGTTTGCGCACTACCTGAAAGACAAAGACAACCTCAATATTGCAGGAACAGACTGGACCGGGAATGCCGGGCTGGGTTTCAACATCATGGTAAATGAGAAATTCGGATTCAATTACAACCTGAATTACGCCTATACCAGCCGGGATTACCGGGATCATCATTCCAGCGGAAAATACAACGATCAGTTTATGATTCATACCATCGGTGTACTTTTTACTGTCGGGAAGACAAAAGATACGGATGGTGACGGAGTGGGAGATCGCCGGGATAAATGTCCGAATACTCCATTGGAAGTCAAAGTAGACTTGATGGGATGTCCATTGGACAAAGACAAAGACGGAATTCCGGATTACCAGGATAACTGTCCGGATGTAGCCGGTATTGCCTCCATGAAAGGATGCCCCGATACAGATGGAGACGGAATCACCGATGCAGAAGATGCTTGTCCGAAAGTAGCCGGTGTAGCCAGTGCAAAAGGATGTCCGGATGCAGATGGTGATGGTATTCCGGATGCAGATGATGCCTGCCCGGATGTCAAGGGTTTGGCTTCCATGAAAGGTTGTCCGGATGCAGACGGCGATGGAATTACCGATGCGGATGATGCCTGTCCGAAAGTAAAAGGACTGGCGAAATTCAACGGTTGTCCGGACACGGATAATGACGGCATTCCGGATAATGAAGACAAGTGTCCGAAAATCGCAGGTGTAGCAGCAAACAACGGTTGTCCGGAAATCAAGGCTGAAACCCTCAAAGTCTTTGAACGGGCACTGAAAGGCATCCAGTTTGAAACCGGAAAAGACGTTATTAAGAAAACATCCTACGGAATTCTCGACAACGTGGTTAAAATCATGAACGAGAACCCATCCTATAAACTGGATATCAACGGACACACAGACAGCCAGGGCGACGATGCCAAAAACATGGCGCTTTCTCAAAAACGTGCAGAAGCAGTGAAAGCATACCTGGAGAAAAAGGGCATTGCAGCAGACAGGCTCAGCGCTTATGGATTCGGTGAAACCAAGCCAAAAGCAAGTAACGATACCAAGGAAGGGCGTGCAGAAAACCGCCGTGTGGAGTTTGTCGTAAAATTCTCCGACTAAGTTTTAGTCCTCAGTATTTTATCAACGGGGAGGATCAAACGGTCTTCCCCGTTTGTTTTTATCAACCGCATTTGGCAAACTGTTCATTTCTTGGTTAATTAATTTTTCGTCACAAATTGGTAATATGAGCCTTATTACTGCTAAATTTGCACCCTAAACTGTTAGCTTCGCCCTATGGCAGGTTAATGGAAAATGAACAAGTATGGCAGATATTTTTGATAAAATTGAACGTAACCGTGGACCGATTGGTCAATACTCAAAAGGAGTACATGGTTATTTTACCTTCCCGAAGTTAGAAGGTGAATTAGGCAACAAAATGATTTTCCGTGGAAAAGAGTGTTTGGTTTGGTCCCTGAACAATTACCTGGGATTGGCAAATCACCCTGAAGTTCGTGAGGCAGACCGCAAAGCTGCTGAACAGTACGGTTTGGCTTACCCGATGGGGGCGCGTATGATGACCGGGCAAACGAGCGAACACGAAAAACTGGAAAACGAGTTGGCTGAATTCATGGGAATGGAGGATTGTATCCTTTTAAACTTCGGATATCAGGGAATGGTTTCTGCAATCGATTGTTTGGTAGACCGCAATGACATCATCGTTTACGATTCGGAAGCACATGCTTGTATTTTGGACGGAATGCGCCTGCACACAGGAAAGCGTTTCGTATTCCAGCACAACGATATGGAAAGCTTTGATAAGCAGATGAAAAATGCTACCCGTTTGTCTGAGCAGACAGGTGGTGGTATTCTGGTTATCACGGAAGGAGTTTTCGGAATGGCTGGTGACCAGGGGAAACTGAAAGAAATCGTTGAATTCCGTAAATCCGGAAAATACAACTTCCGCTTGTTCGTAGATGACGCTCACGGATTCGGAACATTGGGTAAAACCGGACAAGGAGCCGGAGAAGCTCAGGGAGTTCAAAACGAAATCGACGTATTGTTCGGAACATTCGCAAAATCCATGTCTTCCATCGGAGGATTTATCTGTGCGAAAGAATCCATCATCGAATTCTTCCGTTACAACATGCGTTCCCAAATGTTTGCAAAGGCACTGCCTATCACGATTACGATCGGAGCACGCAAGCGTTTGGAGTTATTACGTACACGTCCTGAATTGAAAGACAAACTGTGGGAAATCGCAGATGCACTTCAATCCGGATTCAAAAATGCCGGTTTCGATATCGGAGCAAGCAACTCGCCTGTAACTCCGGTTTTCATGAAAGGAAACCTGGCAGAAGCAACGAATTTGACATTCGACCTGCGCGAGAATTACAACATCTTCTGTTCAATCGTTATTTACCCGGTTGTTCCTAAAGACGTGATCATGTTGCGTATTATCCCAACTGCGGCTCATACATTGGAAGATGTAAACTACACGATTGAAACATTCAAGAAATTGAAAGAGAAGCTGGATTCAGGTGCTTACAAAGCGGATGAATTAGCTGCTGTTGAAGTAGACAGAAAAAAATAGTCGAAAGATTACGACACGAAAAGTAAGTCCCTGGTTCTGTTCATACAAGCCAGGGATTTCTTTTTCCGTTAACTTTCGTTTATAAAACTGAAAATTCGCTGTTACGAAAGGTCCGGGCTGATAAAGAATCAGTATATTCACGGCATAAAATAGTGGAATGTCGACACTACTAACTAATATTACAACGCCCCCATCCATCGGAACCGGTGATTATGAACTCGAAACAAAGTATGTCCTGGCATACCGCATGTCGCTGTTTCTTTCCCTGACCATCGGCGTACTGACCATCGTTCTTTTCAGTTATTTTGACATCACCGTAGCCCTGATTACCTCTGTGGCATTTTTTGCAGTTGTCGCAACTACTTTATACATCCGCAAATCAAAAAGCTACCTCGTTCCCACCATCGTTTTCAACATCATCGGAGCCTTGTGCTGCACAACAACGCTTTTTTTCATCCACAACCAGCCACATTTCGTAGACAGTTTCTGGATCACGATCAATATTTTGTTCGTATTCCTGGTTTTAGGGCCTCGCTGGGGATTGGTCTTTTCTATCTTCCATGCCATTTGTATGGCGTGTTACTACCTGTTCTTCTTTGCCAGCCACATGCAGCATTTAACGGCAATCAATAACGAACAGATTATGAGTACGGTCGTGAATTCATCCCTTTGTTTTGCCATTATCGGTTACCTGGGCTGGGAAAACATCCGAACCAACGAAGTGGCGAAGAAAAAACTGAGTGAAGCACAGGATGTACTCCGGGTTCAATACAACATTATTTCCAAGCAGAACGAGGAAAAAACCGTCATGCTGAAAGAAATCCATCACCGGGTCAAAAACAACCTGCAGATCATTACCAGCTTGCTGCGCCTGCAATCGCGGGAATTGGAAAACCCGGAAGCCATTGCCAAATTCAAGGATGCTACGCACCGCGTCATTGCCATGTCGATGATTCACGAGAAAATGTATCAGAGCGACCACCTCTCGACGCTTCACCTGCGCGAATATTTGCACGATCTGTCCTCCGATTTGGTTTCTTCCTATCAATCCGGTTACCCGGTCAGCCTGAAAATCGAGTGCGATATCGAATCCATTGGTTTGCGATCCATCGTGCCGATTGCATTGATCCTGAACGAATTGATTTCAAACTCATTGAAATACGCATTCGACGATTACGACAACTGCCTCATTTCCATTTCGTTCATGCACTTCCAGGGCAAAAAATGTAAACTGATCTACAAAGACAGCGGAACCTGGAAAGCTCCGTCCAGACAAGGCTCTTTCGGACTCGACCTCATCGAATCACTGACAGACCAGCTCGAAGGGACGATGGAACTCCACACCTACCCGGAAACCATCTTCGAAATCACGTTCAGCCCGCAGGAAGACCAGTGATTCATTCATGCTTCGACGACGGTCAGCATAAATCAAGGTTAAAATTGAGAATGTACGATTGAAAAGAACTTTCCCTTTTAACTTCTCCCTTCTCAAAAATTCGGCATTGTAATTCGTAATTCGTAATTCGTAATTGATCATTCGTTTCGTAACTTAGTAAAAAAAGAAATCATGGAAAAAGAACAGCTCGAAGCACTCGCTACACAGCTGAGTCATCCTTCGGGAGATAAAGGCTCGGAAGTAGCGCAGATGATGAATGAGACCAACATAGGAATGACCCGAAATGCCATTGCAAACCTGAAATTGTGTCCGGACGACCGCGTACTCGAACTGGGTCATGGAAATGCCGGGCACCTGGATTTTCTGCTAGCGCAATCCAACGGAATTCAGTACATCGGTCTGGAAATCTCCTCACTGATGCGCGATGAAGCAAAACAGATCAACCGCTATGCCGTAGAAACAGGGAAAGCACAGTTTGTATTGTATGACGGAAAAACACTTCCTTTCGAAGATCATTCGATCGATAAAATTTTTACGGTAAACACACTTTATTTCTGGGAGGACCCGAAATCGGTTTTCGCAGAATTGGCGCGTGTTTTAAAATCGGACGGAACATTGGCACTCACTTTCGCACACCGCAGTTTTATGGAAATGCTTCCGTTCACTGCATTTGGATTCACACTCTACAACCCGGACGAAGTACTGGAAATTGTTTCCGGAACACCGTTCCATCTGGAACACCAGGACGAACAAACCGAAACGGTGATTGCCAAAAGCGGAGAGTCCGTAGAACGTCATTACTCAACACTTGTTTTGAAAAAGCATTCATAACATGAGCAGAAAACACCATTACAAAGCATTGGTTACCTGGACGGGAAACAGAGGCGAAGGGACAACCGGATATACGTCATACGATCGGAATTACACCGTTCAAATCGACGGGAAACCCGATCTGAAGGGTTCTGCGGACACCGCCTTCAGAGGTGATGCTTCCAAATACAACCCGGAAGATCTCTTCTTGATTTCGCTTTCAAGCTGTCACATGCTTTGGTATCTGCATTTGTGTGCCGATGCTGGAATTGTCGTAAGCGATTACAAAGACAATCCTGCCGGCACGATGACAGAAGATCCGAACGGCGGGCATTTCACATCGGTGGTATTACATCCGGAAGTGATCATCACAGACGCTTCCCGGATCGACGAAGCAAACGAACTGCACCGGGAAGCCCACAAACAGTGTTTTATAGCGAATTCCTGCAATTTCCCGGTTACACACGAAGCAAACTGTTCTGCGGTGAAACCCTGAATAGTTGCTATTTTTGCATCCGGATATGAGCAAAAAGAAAGGGAATAAATCACTACGGAAAGCAAAATACGTTCTATACAAAGAAACCCTCGTTGATTTCAGGGAACACTTCTGGACTTTTGTCGGGTCGTTCTTCGGAATCGGTATAATTGCCTGGATTCAGTCCTTTTCACTGGACAAACTGGACAATATCTTCCTGATCGGGTCTTTCGGAGCCAGCAGCGTATTGATCTACGGAGCAATTCAAAGTCCGCTGGCACAACCGAGAAACCTGGTTTTCGGGCACGTTATTTCCGCTTTTATCGGCGTGTGCATCTTCAAACTGTTTCCCGAACAACTCTGGATTTCAGCCCCGCTGGCGGTAAGCCTGTCCATTGTTGTCATGCAGATCACCAAAACGCTGCATCCACCGGGTGGAGCCACCGCATTGATTGCCGTAACCGCAACCCCGAAAATCAAAGCCCTCGGATTTTTCTACGTGTTGTCTCCGGTGCTCACAGGTGTACTGATCCTGCTGATCGTTGCATTGATAGTAAACAACCTCACCAAAAACAGGAAATACCCAACCAACAGCCGTTTGACCAAATACATCCGGAAAAAGAAATAAGTCAAGGTATTGAACCTTGTCAGTTCGAGTCATTTTTCTCACTTATTCTCGATACTCCCAACATCAGCTACGCGTCTGTCGGGAACTCGAATGGACACGAGAAAAATGTATTGAGAACAAGGCAGAAGTAGTGAGATTCGTTTATATTTATCATTGTCAGACATAAGACCCGAGAGTCAAGATATTAGACAGATGTAAATCAAGTCTTGACTCTTATGTCTTTAAGTCCATTAGTCTTAAAACAATGAAAACATTCACCAACGTAGACGAATACATCCGGGAGTTTGATCCGGAAACGCAGGAGAAATTAACGGTCATGCGGGAACTCATCCTGAAAACGGCTCCTGAAGCAGTCGAATCGATCTCTTACGGCATGCCGGCATACAAGGTTCAGGGAAAACCGCTGGTTTACTTTGCGGGCTACAAATCCCACATCGGGTTTTACGCCACTCCAACCGGACACCAGGCTTTCGCACAGGAATTGTCGCAATACAAACAGGGAAAAGGCTCCGTGCAATTCCCGCTCAACGAAGCACTTCCCCTCCAGCTGATCGAAGACATTGTACGCTTCCGGCTGACTGAAAAAAAGAACAAATCGAATTAGTCACAAGGAATCGCTACCTTCGAAAAAACTTCTTTCATGAGATCACTGCTTGTCATTTTACTCGCTGCTTTGGCCTTTTCCTCTTACGGGCAATTTTCGCATGCCGATTCGCTGCGCGGAGGCTACGGAAATACGCGCGACTGGTGGGATTTGCAGCATTACGACCTGAGTGTTTCCTTCGACATCGAAAAGCAGGAAATCAAAGGAAAGAACGTGATGATCTATACGACCCCTGGCGTAACCGGAGTGTATGCGTTTCGGAAATTACAGATCGATTTACAGGAACCAATGGTCATTGACAGCGTTTTTCTCGGGAACTATAAAATTCCGGGGAACCGGATTACCCGCGACGGAAATGCATACATCATCTTATACGAAGATGCGGGTTACGATCCTGTGAACAATAATGAACTCACCGTTTATTTCCACGGGAAACCGCGCATTGCTAAAAATGCTCCCTGGGATGGCGGACTTATCTGGACTAAAGACAAAAATGGAAAACCGTGGGTAACCGTTGCCTGCCAGGGATTGGGAGCCAGCGTTTGGTTTCCATGCAAAGATTCGCAATACGACGAGCCGGATAAAGGCGTAACGATGCATTACACCTGTCCGGAAGACCTGGTTTGTGTGAGCAACGGATTGTTCCTTGGAAAAGAAGTCGGCAAAAACAACCTGGCTACATTTTCCTGGAATGTCAAAAATCCGATCAACAATTACTGCATGATTCCCTATATCGGAGATTATGTAAACATTCATGATCATTACGCGGGCGAAAAAGGAAACCTGGAGGTCGATTACTGGGTACTTCGCGGCAACGAGGAAAAAGCAAAAAAACACTTCATAGATGCTCCCAAAACGCTGGAAGCTCTGGAATACTGGTTCGGGCCGTACCCTTTTTATGAAGACGGTTACAAACTGGTCGAAGCACCTCATCTCGGGATGGAACACCAAAGCGCCGTTGCCTACGGAAACAATTACCTCAAAGGCTACATGGGGCGCGATCTGAGCGGAACCGGAGAAGGCTTGAAATGGGATTTCATTATTATTCACGAAAGCGGGCATGAATGGTATGGGAATAACATCACTTCGAAAGACATCGCAGACATGTGGATTCATGAAGGATTTACCTGCTACAGCGAAACACTTTTTACCGATTACTGGTTCGGAACAGAAGCCGGAAATGCCTATTGCCGTGGACTTCGCAAAAACATCCACAATGACAAACCGATCATCGGGCCATACGGCGTGCAACAGGAAGGAAGCGGCGATATGTACTACAAAGGAGCAAACATGCTCCACACGATTCGTACCATCTACGCCAACGATTCGCTTTTCCGCATGATGCTGCGAAAAATGAATGCCGTGTTTTACCATCAAACCGTTACCACACAACAAATCGAGCAGTTTATGTCGACTGAACTGGGAATGGATCTTTCGAAAATTTTCGATCAGTACCTGCGTTCTAAAAAACCGCCGACATTGCAGCTGATTTATAAAAAGAACAAGGTGAAATTCCGCTGGATCAACTGCGTGAAGGATTTCGACATGCCGATTATGAACGGAAAAGAACCACTTTCCTGCTCCGCAAAATGGAGTTCGTTTTCCACCGGACGTGGTCATTCGTTTGAACTGAATACCAATTTATACATCCTTTTGCAGAAGAAAGGCCCGAAAGATTAAATTGTATTTTTAATCAAAATGCACTAGTTTTATGGAAATCATCTTTTCATGAAATACTTAATCACGCTTCTCACACTGAGTTCTTCACTGGTTTCATTATCCCAGATTACGATCGGCGGAACCAACCCAAATGACTTTGTTCCTACCGCTTTGTCGAGTGCCAACGTGTCGATTTCGAATGTCAGTTTCTCCGGCTACAACGGGGCAATCTGTTATTTTTCCGCCAACGTTCAGAATATGCCCTTCACTTCAGGTTTATTACTCACCACCGGTGCGAATTTCATTTCCCAGGGACCGAATACCTCGCCCGAAAGCTACCAGGACAACGGATATCCCGGGTACAGCCCTTTGCAACCATTGACCGGAGCGACAACCTTTGATGCATCCGTCATCGAATTTGATGCCGTTCCAAGCGGAGACACGTTGAGAATCAGGTATATTTTTGCGTCGGAAGAATACCCGGAATACGTAGGTTCCAGCTTTTGTGATGCCTTTGCCATCTATATTTCCGGCCCGGGTATCAGCGGAGTTCAGAATATTGCACGTCTCTCAGACGGAACTCCAATCAGCGTCAACAACATCAATAACGGAAATCCGGGCGGAACAGGAAGCGGTATCGGACCTTCTCAACCTGTAAATCCGGCATATTTCGTCTATAACGGAAACGGAAATGAAGCACCTTACAATTCCAGTAACACCTACCCCGGATACGACGGGCTAACGGTTCCCCTGACGGCAAAATCAGCAGTTGTTCCCAATCAAACGTACCACATCGTCATCGCCATTGCAGATGCCGGCGACCGTATTTTCGACTCGGGAGCGTTTATTGAAGAAGGAGGAATTACAGCCAGTTTGGGCGAACAGGATCTCAGCAACTTCGTGAGTGTGTTTTACAACCCGGTAAACCAGCAGGCTTTACTGGAAGTAAAAAACTCCGGAAAAGAACTGCATTATTCCGTTGTCGATCTATCGGGTCAGGTTTTGAAAGAAGCAGATCTGGCAGAGACAACATCTGTCGATCTAAGTGCATATCCATCCGGAATGTACCTGATCCACATAGCGGGAGCTGGCGGAAAAATCACAAAAAAAGTCGTTCGCTGATCGCTTTTCCCGCTTTTCAAATTTTTGTTAATTATTCCGTTCATCTGTAAAATAAACACACCGCGGCATGAGATTTTTCCTACATTAGCAACAGACAGTTTCAAGTAAACCCCGGCTTGAGGATGACGAAATCATCAATCAAAAAAGAGTATGAAGTTGAACGAAATATCTTATGTCAGCGGGCAATCCTCATTCCCGTTATTGGGTGAAACAATCGGTCAGAATTTGGCCAAAACGGTTGCCCTGTTTCCACAATCGGAAGCCTTAATCTGTGTTGAGCAGGATTACAGGGTCACATACAGTCAATTCTATGCACAAACCACCCAGGTGGCAAAGGCGCTGCTTGCCCTTGGAGTTGAAAAAGGAGACCGCGTAGGAATCTGGAGTCCCAACCGCTCCGAGTGGATCTTGATTCAGTACGCAACAGCACGAATCGGCGCTATTTTGGTCAATATTAATCCCGCATACCGGTCACACGAACTGAGTTTTGTTTTAAACCAGGCCGAAATCAGTTACCTGTTCTCTGCCCTGACGTTCAAAACCAGTAACTACGAAGCAATGGTAGCTGAAGTAAAAGCAGATTGCCCGACTCTGAAAGAAACCGTTTTCTTTGACAAAGACTGGAATACCTTTTTGAAAAAATCAAAAGCAACAAGTGATTCCGTATTAGGAACCATTGAAAACAATCTACAGTTCGATGATCCCATCAATATTCAATATACTTCCGGAACAACCGGCTTCCCCAAAGGGGTAACGCTGTCTCACCACAACCTGTTAAACAATGCGTATTTCATTGGTAAACGCTTGAATTATTCTGAAAAAGACCGTGTCTGCATTCCGGTTCCTTTTTATCACTGCTTCGGGATGGTGATCGGGAATTTGTGCTGTACCTCACACGGAGCATGCATGGTGATTCCTTCGGAAAGCTTTGATCCGGTGAAAACACTGCAGGCAGTGGAAAGTGAATCGTGTACTTCACTCTATGGCGTTCCCACCATGTTTATCGCCGAATTGACTCATCCGGAATTCCATCGTTTCAATCTGAAATCGCTGCGCACGGGCGTGATGGCGGGTTCTCCCTGCCCCATTGAAATTATGAAGCAGGTGCAATCCAACATGCACATGACCGAAGTCTCCATCTGTTACGGCATGACAGAAACTTCTCCCGTATCGGTTCAAACCATTATCGGAACTCCGATTGAGAAACAAGTCAGCACCGTTGGAACAGTTCATGATCACCTGGAGTTAAAAGTCATTGATCCGGAAACGGGGAATATCGTGCAACGCGGTGTCAGCGGGGAACTATGTGTACGGGGATATTCGGTCATGCTCAAATACTGGAATAACCCGGAAGCAACAAATACGGTTCTGGATCAGCAACGCTGGATGCACACCGGCGATTTGGCAACCATGGATAACGAAGGATACATCAACATTACCGGCCGGATCAAAGACCTGATTATTCGTGGCGGAGAGAATATTTCACCAAAAGAAATTGAAGATTTTATCTATACCCATCCAGCCGTGGCAGATGTCCAAATCATTGGCGTTCCGAGCGAAAAATTCGGAGAAGAAGTCATGGCCTGGGTTCGTTTGAAAGACGGTGCGAAAATCAACCAGCAGGAACTGGTCGAATTTTGCAGGAACAACATTGCGCACTACAAGGTTCCAAAATATTGGAAATTCGTGGATGAGTTCCCGATGACCATTACCGGAAAAGTCCGGAAAGTCGAAATGAGAGAAACGGCCATCAAAGAACTCGATTTGTCGTCTGTTTCCAGGATCAAAACCTCGTGAGCGACCTTGTTTCTTCTTTTCGATGGACGGAAAGCGGTTCCATTTTGTTAATTAATTCTATCGGCCGACAGCAAAATGCCTGCCTGAATTTGGTACTTTTGTAAAAAATTCAACAGATGTTAACGCTCGATCCGAAGGAACTTCCGATTCCGAAATTGCATGGATATTTGCTGGGAGCAATTGGCCCAAGACCGATCGCTTTTGCTTCAACGATTGATGAAAACGGGGGAAACAACTTGTCTCCGTTCAGCTTTTTCAATGTTTTCTCGGCTGCTCCGCCCGTCCTGATCTTTTCCCCGGCGCGAAACGGAAGAACCAATACCACCAAGGACACGTATAACAACATCAAGAAAATCCCGGAAGTAGTTATCAACATTGTGAACTACGACATTCTGCACCAGATGAGCCTGAGCAGTTCTCCGTTCGCTCCGGATGTAGACGAATTCGTGAAATCGGGCCTCACTCCGGTTGCTTCTGACACCGTGAAACCGATGCGCGTACTCGAAGCTCCTGTTCAGTTCGAATGCAAAGTACTCGAAGTGAAAGAACTGGGAGATCAGGGAGGAGCCGGAAACCTGGTGATCTGTGAAGTAACAAAAATCCACATCCACGAAGAAATCCTTGCTGAAGACGGCACGATTGATCAGAAAAAGATCAACCTGGTGGCTCGCATGGGCGGTAACTGGTATTGTCATGCCAACGAAGCTTCCATGTTTGAAATCACCAAACCGATCACTACAATCGGGATTGGTTTCGACCAGCTTCCTGAAGACATTCGCCAAAGCACCATTCTAAGCGGAAACGACCTGGCACAACTTGCCGGCATTACGGAACTCCCGAATGAAACGGATGTGAACGAGTATAAACTATTGGAATTAAGTGATTTATTCTTAACTTTAGAAGATGAGCCTGCAAAGCTGGAACTGGCTCTGCACGAGCGTGCAAAAGAATTGATTCAGCAACAAGATATTGAAGGAGCATGGATGACCCTGCTTTCTTTTAACGATTGAAAATTTTGTAAATAACCCGTAGAAATATGTTTAAAATATCCGGAATCTTAAAGGTGAAAAATGATACCGTTCAAGTATCTGAGAAATTCTCAAAAAGAGAATTTGTTTTAACTGATAACTCAAGTATGTATCCACAGGATATCCTGTTCCAATTGACACAGGACAAATGCAGCCTGGTGGATGGATTCGGTTTACAGGACCAGATCGAAGTATCTTTTAACTTAAGAGGTCGTGAGTGGACAAGTCCGCAGGGAGAAGTGAGATACTTCAACACACTGGAGGCATGGAGAATCGAACGCGTAGGAGCTGCACCTTCTATGGGCGGAGGAATTCCGGCTGGAGGACCAAGTGCCATGAACCTCGATCCGATCGCTACACCAAGTGCTTCTACGGCTCCGAGTGACGACGACGATTTACCGTTTTAATTTCAAAATCCTCTGGTCAACCACCAGGGGATTTTTTTTAATACCTTCGCCACATGAACGAATCATCCAAAACACATTTCGAAAAGGAATACACCAAACTACTCGTTATTTACCTCGGACTGCTCTTCGGGCTCATCAGTTTCTCATTGGTATTGATCCTGCTTTTGGTTGATCCGGATTCCGTCAGGGACCCCGAAATGAACGAATTGTTCCAGTTAATCGTTCCCATTGTTTTGGTTACAGCCATTTCCGCCGGAATTTTTCTTTCCAAAAAAGCCATTGCGCAATCTATTCATGCATCAAGCGATGCCGCAAAACTCCGGTCTTATACCGGTTTCAAGATTCTGCAACTCGGCTTGCTCGACGCAGCCATTCTCTTTTCCAATGTGGTTTACCTGCTCACGAGCAACACCTACTTCATTTACCTTTCTATGGCAGCATTGCTCTATTACCTTTCCTTGTTCCCCATCAAACAGAAAATCAGTCGTTTATTAAACCTGGAAGCAAGCAGTGATTTTCCTGCCAAATTGTAGTTCTCTTACTCAATTTGTGGATTTATCCCACACGTTTTTTGTTTTTGGCTTGTTTTCTCAGTTCTCCATTTTCGACAACCACCAATAATTATTTGATTAATAATCAATTAATTAACCCTTAAAATCCTTACTTTTCACTTCTCACTTTCCTCACTGGCATCATATTTCTATTGCTCTCTGCATAAATCTTAAAAATTAAAGACCATGAAAAAGTTTATGATCGCAGCAGTAGCAGTTACAACAACTCTTTTTGCAAACGCACAAGCAGATACAAAAACGCAGGAAACAACTCAAACAGCAGTAGCTGTAAGCAATCCTGATAAAGTACAAATCAAAGTGGAAGAGCTTCCGGCTGCAGTTCAGACTGCATTGAAAGCGGATGCTTTCCAGGGATGGGCTCCGAAAACTGCATACATCGTGAAAGCTGAAAAGCCTTACTACGAAGTAGAACTGACAAACGCTCAGGCTGAAGCAACAGTCGTGAAATTTAACGAGGATGGAACTGTTATCAAATAGTCCGAATTCCTTAATTTATCTTAAGAAAGGTCTCGCTTTTGGCAGACCTTTCTTATTTTTATTAGGAATATCAAAACGTGTCCATTGAATAAGATCTTGCTAATTGAAGACGATCCGACTTTTTCAAAAATCGTGACTACATTTCTCCAGAAAAAGGGATATGAGTTAACAACGGCATCCAGCTTACAGGCAGGCGAGAAATTATTGCAAAACAGCGCCTTCGATCTCCTGCTCCTGGATTACCGTCTTCCCGATGGAATCGGGCTGGAGCTAATCGCCAAAATGGGCAGCAGTTTTCCGGCACTTCCTACCGTCATCATTACGAGTTTTGACGATGTGCGAACTGCAGTCAAATCTATTCAATCCGGTGCTTTTGAATACATCATCAAGCCGATTAACCCGGATGAATTGCTCCTGGTGGTTCAGGCAGCACTTCAAAAAACATCCGAAACGGAAGAAGGTACGCCAGCAAAAGCCGGCAAATCTTCCAAAAAGAACGAATCCAACAGCAGTAACTCGTTCATCAAGGGCGAAAGTGCCGTTTCTCAGAAATTATACGAACACATTGACCTGGTTGCTCCTACCGATTTATCCGTGATGATTATCGGGGAAAGCGGTACGGGAAAAGAACACGTGGCGCGATCCATCCACAACCAGAGTAAGCGTTCCGGCGGACCTTTTGTGGCAGTCGATTGCGGTGTTTTGTCGAAAGAACTGGCTGCAAGCGAATTGTTCGGACACAGTAAGGGCGCTTTTACAGGTGCATTGCAAGACAAAGTCGGGGTGATGGAAAAAGCCAATGGCGGTACACTTTTCCTCGACGAGATCGGGAACCTGAGCTATGACGTTCAGATCAAACTGCTCCGAACCTTACAGGAACGTACCATTGAACCCGTCGGAAGCGGGAAAAGCATTCCGATTGATATCCGGCTGATTACTGCAACCAATGAAAACCTGGCACAGGAAATGGATGCAGGAAATTTCCGCGAAGATATTTACCACCGGATCAACGAATTCAAAATTCAAATGCCTGCTTTGCGCGAACGCGGGGCGGATCTTGAATTGTTTATCCGTTATTTCATTGAACGTTCCAACGAGGAACTCGACCGCAACGTACAAAGCGTTCCGGATGACGTGATTCAGGTTTTCAGACAATACGACTGGCCCGGAAACCTGCGTGAACTGGGAAATGTAATCAAACGATTGGTGTTGCTTAGCAAAGGCTCTAAAATTGAAATGGATTCCCTGCCGGAAGAATTGATTATGCGCGCTCAGAAATCAAATCCGAACGACCTGAAACAAATCCAGGAAACAAACGAACGGGAAATGATTCAAAATGCGCTGATTCAAACGCGGTACAACAAATCCAAGGCAGCGAAGCTGCTCAACATTGACCGGAAGACACTTTACAGTAAAATGGAAAAGTACCAACTGGATTGATTTTCTTTGTTTTTCTCATGTCAATTCGAGTTCCCGACAGAAGCGTAGCTATTCGTCGGGAGTATCGAGAATAAGTGAGAAAAATGATGTTACTGTCACTTCGACTGCGAGGCGTATCGAGAAGTGACGAAACGGTATTAACCAATCGAATCGATTGCTTGTTCCAACGCAGGAAGGATATTCCGGATTTCCTGCAAATCAACGTTCGAATCTCCTGATTTGAGTTTCTGTTCCAGTTCTCTCAGTTTCTGAGCAAGCTCCTTTGCTCCCATCTGGCCGAATCTTCCTGCCAGGCGGTGAACCAACAGAAGCAATTGCGGGTGATTTTTTCCGTTGAGGGCTTCTTCAATAAGTTTCAAATCTGCTTCCGAATCGGTTCTGAACTGTTCTTTGATCTCCTGGAAATCGGCTTCATCCGGAATCATTACCCGCAATGACGCAAAATCAAACAACGGTTTCTTCACCGCAATTTCCAGGATCGGTTCATAGAATTCATGGCTCTTAAATGGTTTCAATACAATTTCATCGAAACCGCTTTTCAGGAACAATTCTTTTTCGTCGGGTAATACCTGGGCCGTAAGCGCTACAATTTTCACATCGCGGTAGCCGCGTCTGCGCAATTCCCGGCACAGATCAATGCCACTGATTTCCGGCATCCGTACATCGGCAAAGATCAATTTGACGCGCTCATCCCACGGAGCTTTCAGCAAGTCTTTCGGATTATTGAAACAGCGGTATTCGAGGTTTTTCCGGCTCAGCAAATGTTCGCAGAGCTTCAGGATCACCGGATCGTCATCCACAGTCCAGATGACACCGTCGACCTCAATATCTCCGTCAAATGCGGCATCTACTGCTCCCTGCTCCTGTTTGGCTTTTTCGAAACAAAAACGAATTACAAATTCGCTTCCTTCGCCCAATTCGCTTTTCACCTGGATTTTCCCGTTCAATGCGTCTACCAATTCTTTCACAATACTCAGTCCCAAACCGGTTCCGGATTGCACAGGTGCATTTTTTGCCTGTTCAAATTGCTGGAAAACAACCTTCAAATCTGCGGTACTCATCCCGATTCCGGTATCTGACACCACGAAATCTACATCCAGTTTATTGGCGTGTTCTTTCACATTCACCGAAAAGGAAACCACTCCTTCCTGCGTGAATTTCACCGCATTATTCAATACATTGATCAGGATTTGTTTCAGGCGGAACGGATCCGAAACGATCACAGCATTCCCTTCTGGCAGTTCGGAACGGAATTTCCATTGAATGCCTTTATGACGACACTGAAACGCTAACAGGTCGACCACTTCCCGGATTACCTCATCCAAATCGAAAGCTTTCTTCTCAATCGCAAAATTCGACGATGTAATCCGCGAGTAATCCAGGATTTCATTCACCACCTGCAGCAAGTGCTCCGAAGCATTGGCAATCACTTCGACTTTTGCCGGATCATACACTTTCTCATCCTGCATCAATTCAGAATACCCGACGATTGTTTGGAGCGGCGAACGGATTTCATGACTCATATTTGACAAAAAGCGCTGTTTGGCCTGGCTGTGAAATTCGGCTTCAGCACGTGATGCTTCCAACTGTTTCCGGTAGCGGTTGAATTTTGAAATATCCCCGATGATGAACACGATCAGGACAAAAGCCACCAGAACAAAAATCAGGGTCAGTCCTTTGGTAAAAGAAATCGTTTCGCGGGCAATCTGGATGGAAATCCCCGAATTGACTTCCGCATTAATCCGCTCTTCCTGTTTGACTTCGTCGACCAATTCCAGCAAGCGATTGAACAGAATTTCATTGCTTTTGATGAGGATCAGCTCTTGTTTTTGCAAGAACCGACGGCCGGTATTCCGTTCAGATTCCACCTGGTCCAGGGAAAGCCTGATATTCTCCAAAATACTGTCTTTTTTTTGCGAAACAGCCAATGTATCTACCAATACCTTCGTTTTTTCTTCCACGACTACGTATGGCTTCAATTCCTGTCCTGCCGGCTTCTTTTTACGAAACAGGCGTTTTTTCTCCGGTTTTTCTTCGTCTTTCGGGACAGGGTTGTAGTAAGTGGTTGTCTTGGTCTGTCTTTCAGTTGTCACCACATTGGTATCAATCTTCAGGTTTTCCTCGTCGATCTTGTCGGCCAATTCCTCAAACTGGCGGTCTACCCGACCGTTATACAAATAATTATACCGGATTTTCAGGTATTTCTCAAAGAGTTTATTCCGCTGATCGAAAATGGAATCCATTTGCACCAACCGGTCTACCTGCTCGGGATCCGTATCAAACGAATCCTTCAGTTGGTTCAGTTTTGTTGAAATCTCTCCAATACGTGAATTGAAATTATCCGATGTGCGGGAGCGGTTTTGCAGGGCTTCTACACGGTAAAAATCATTCAGCCGGGTGAATTCCAATTGCAGTTCGCTCAGTGCTTCCAGGCGTTGGTTTGGTCGCGCAAGGTCTTCCACGACGTTATTGATCCGGTCAAACGCACTACGGTTTACAATCCAGGTGAGAAGAGAAACGCACAACACCAAAGCAAAGGCTAAAATCAGCTTTCCACGGGCCGTTTGAGTAAATCGCTTAGAAGACTCCAAATTTGACTATTCTTTAAGTATTCTCCTAAAAACGAGGCAATCCATTTTCAACCGGACCAGAACATACCTGGCTGTTCAAAAGGTTAAAAGGATTCAATGAGTTTAAAATCAATTTTGAACTTTTGAACTTTTGAACTTTTGAACTTTTGAACTAAGCATATTGCGCTTGTCGAAGTATGAACTTTTTTCAAACAAACTCTGTTCACAGCTATGAAAACTTTAAATCACCTACTTTTCAGGAGCAAACGTTTTTTTTAAAATTACACAGAAATACCCCAGCAATTTATTAAAAAGAGCTAAAACTCACCTTCCTTTCCACTCCGGCTGGGAAACCATCGTGTAAGCCAGAAGCGCAAATAAATACACCGGGTAGAACAGCTCGAACAAAGCGAGTCCCAGCAAGTCAAAGCGTTGCGGCTGCTTTTTGTCCATTTTGACCAGCATGAAATCCATTCCGAATTTGAAGGCAACCAGTAAAAATGTCAGCCAGTAGACCCCGGCAAAAAACGTAATGATCTGGAGCAGGAAGTAATACAGGTGCAGTCCGACAGCCCAGATACCCAGGAAATTATTCAGCTGGTCTGCCACATGGCTGGTTTTTCCCAACCAGCGCACACGCTGTTCCATCACTTCGGAAAGTGTTCCGGGAGTTTCGGTTTCCACCTTCAAGGCTTCGTTTTCCACGATTTCAATTCGTTTTCCGGAAGCGCGAAACGCACGAAGCGTATAGATATCGTCTCCGCTCAAAATATGGTCGTGGTCTTCAATATCGTCTGCCTGGTCAAAACTCGAAACGTGAATCAGCAAATTTGCTCCGCTGCAGTTCACGGGGCGTGCCCATCCTGCAATTCCTTTGTTCAGCAAGTTGGTGAAAAGGTATTCGATGGTAAAAAACGACTGCCACCACTTACTTCCGGTCATTTCAACCGGGAGAATAAGCAATTCCGCTTCCGGCAGCAGCAGCATCGATTTCATGTACTCTTTCCCGAACTCCACGTCGGCATCCATTGTGAGGCAGTATTCTGTCCGCACATGATCCATTCCGAAACGGATTGCGCGTTTTTTTCCGCGTTGTTCTTCCGGCAGGTGAATGAGGCGGATCGGAAAGTCATCCATTTCTTTAAACAAGTCGATGTATGCATCGGAGGAATGGTCGTTGACAAAAATCCATTGCGCCGGCTGATAACGCTGGGCATAAATGCATTCCATAAACGCTTTCAGGTTGTGTGCTTCATTTCGAAAAGGAATCACGACCGTAATTTCATCGATCGCCATCATTTTTTTTGACGCTCGACTGATTCTCAAACGATTCACTCCAAACAGCAACGTGAGGATCGAAAGCACATAAATCAGCAGCCAGGAACCAATCAACCACATAGTTTATTTTTTTCGTTTGGGCAGCCAGATGAAACTACTCATAAAAGCAGGCAGCGCAATGTTTATCAGGTAAATAATAATGCTTGAAACGATGACATCCGGAGCTGAAACAGCTGTTCCCGTGAAAACGAACAAAGCTGCCGTTTCACGGATCAGTACTTTTCCAGACCACAAAGACGGCACAAAAGACGTAAACAGGTAAATCAACCAGATGTGGATCAGCAAAAACAGGAAGTCTTCGTAACCAAAAGCCACAAACAACAATACATACTGAAGGCTGAAAACCACAAAACGAATCGACGATAAGGCCAGGAAAGGCCATTTCAGGCTTTGGTATCTCCCGCGGATGCTTTGCAGTCTGCGGATAAAGGTCACTGAGCTTCGTTTTTTCGGAAGCAGGTAATCACCGTAGAAATAACCTGCCAGGATGATCAATGCCCCGGAAGAAGCCGCAATCCACAGGGAATTGGAATTTCCATACGTAAACAATACCGCAAACAACCCGAAAAGTAAGGTTGGAATCAATTGACTCAGGTTTGCCAGTGCCGTGGTGAAAATGATATAGATGGTTTCCCGTTTGCGGAAGAAGATCAAACGCCCCAGGAAATTTCCCCAACCGTTTGGCGACATGAACCCCGAAGCAACTCCGGCCCAGAATGCATTTTTGACCAGCTTGAGTTCCACGTTCAGCGGTTTGGTAATCTGTTTCCATTTGAGGAATTCCATCCAGAGGTTGGGAACAAGCAAAAGAAAAGCCAGAACCAGCGCCCACCAGTGTTTGATTTCAAGTCCGGTTGCATGTTCCCAATCCACGCGGGCCAACTGGACATACAAACTCCCAAGAACGGCCACAAACACCAATAATTTGATGAATGTCATGATTCCAGCCCGTTTTTTAGTAGTTTTAAGCTCCTCTTTCATTTGCATGGCCGAAGATAAAATAATTTTAGGGATTGACCCCGGAACAACGGTGTTAGGATATGGTTTAATTCATATTAAGGGCACGAAAATTGAGATGCTCAACTTTGGAATTATACAATTAAGCAAGTTGGACAATCAACCGGATAAGCTGAAACGCATTTTTGACCGGATCGACGGACTCATGGAAGAATACATGCCCGACGAAATGGCCATCGAAGCCCCGTTTTTCGGCAAGAACGTACAATCCATGCTCAAACTCGGACGTGCACAAGGCGTTGCTATTGCCGCTTCACTCCGACGCAATATTCCCTACGAAGAATACACTCCAAAACGCATCAAACAAGCCATTACCGGAAACGGAAACGCTTCCAAAGAACAGGTTGCGGCGATGCTGCAAACCTTACTGCGTTTCGAGGAAATGCCGAAATACCTGGATGCAACCGACGGATTGGCTGCAGCTGTCTGCCACCATTTTTCCAAAGGAATCGGTGAAAACAACAAAACAAAAGGAAGCAGCTGGTCCAGTTTCCTGAATCAAAACCCGGAAAGAAAAATCAGATGAAACAATTCGTCCTTGCGCTTGCCCTTCTTTTTACTGCTTCCCTGACAACAAAAGCACAGGAAGTTGAAATTTTTGAATGGTATGAAGGTTCCTGCCTGTTTACCGCCACGATCGATAGTTCGAAAGCAAACTACCAGCAGGTTCAGAATGCGCATTACACCCTGGTTCAGGCTTCGGAACTGAGTCAGCCTTTCCTGGCTTATCAACCGAAAGACACCGCGTATCTGAGCGTGAAAAACATCCGGTTCGAATGCGGGAATTTCCTGAAAGAACTCGATCAAATGGAATATCCGAAAGGAGAATACTGGTCGAAAATCAAAAAGGCACGCGACGAAAATCTGAAGGAGCAGTGTCTGTTGAGGGAAAAGGCCGTGATCGCATTAACCAACCCGAAAGCATTGAAAGGCACACCATACAGCAAGGACTGTTCCCGTTACATCACTGCACTCGAAAAGGGTGGAAAAACACTCCTGGAGCTTTGGAAAGAAATCCACGAGAAGGAAGTTGCCGAAGCTTTGGATCCGAATCCGATTATTCAATCTTTTGAAAAGAACTGGAACAGCCCGGACAAGGAACTATGGGCTCGAATCGAAGTACTCCGTTACGGCTGGTGGAACTGCATCGTTCAGAATCAAAAGCAGTGGTTCAACGAATCGATTTACCGCACTGAGTTCCGAAAACTCATGACTACGATCAATTCAAGCTGTCGTTAACCGCGGGATTTTTCTGTAATTCAATGGATTCCTTCTGCAGGCGCTCCATGACTTTATCCAGCATTTTGATATAATCCTGCTGCATGCTGTTGTAATAACGAAAGGAATCTTCGTATTGCTTTTGCGTAACACCTTGTGATTTCAGATAATCCCGCCCGGAAGCAGTCATGACTTTGTAATAACGGTTCACCGAAGAATACGTATTCTGAATATGCCCTTCCAGGATGAGCATATTGGTCATCAGGTCAATCATTTTTTCTTCCGGGATCAACTGATCCGGCTTTTCAGGAGCCTTCAACTCACCATTACAGGACTGAATCCCCCATACCAGTGCAAACGCTATGAAGGCCAGGATTCTCATCGAACGAATGTTAAACGCTCTCCGCTTTGAATTCCGGTCAGTTTTCCGTTTTCGTACACGATCTCCCCGTTCACGAAGGTTTTCTCCACAGATGCAGAAAATGTAGTTCCTTCAAACGGAGACCAGCCACATTGGTACAACAACGAATCTTTCGTCACGGTTGTTTTCTTTTTCAGATCTACCAATACTAAATCCGCAAAGTAACCTTCACGAAGATACCCACGGTCTTTGATCTGGAAACAGGTTGCAACTGCGTGAGCCATTTTCTCAGCAACACGCACCAGTGGAATTCTTCCGTTTGCAGAAGCATCCAGCATAGCCAGTAATGCATGCTGCACCAATGGTCCACCCGACGGAGCGTGTAAGTATTTTTGTTGTTTTTCTTCGATGGTATGAGGTGCATGATCCGTTGCAACCACATCAATACGGTTGTCCAGGAGCGCTTTCCATATCTGGTCACGGTCGTTTGCCGTTTTCACCGCCGGGTTCCACTTGATCCAGGCACCCTTTTCATTGTAATCTTCATCCGAAAACCACAAGTGGTGAACGCACGCTTCTGCTGTGATTCGTTTTTGCTCCAGCGGAATATCGTTTCGGAACAGATCCGTTTCGATGCCGGTTGAAATATGCAGAATGTGTAAACGCGTATTGTTCTTTTTTGCAAGTTCAACTGCTTTGGATGAAGACAGGTAGCACGCTTCTTCGCTTCGGATCAGCGGGTGTGCCGACATCGGGATTTCTTCTCCGTATTTTTCCTTGAAAATTTCCAGGTTGCGGCGGATGGTTGCTTCGTCTTCACAATGCGTTGCGATGAGCATCGGAACGTTTGCGAACAAATGTTCGAGCGTGTTGGTATTATCGACCAACATGTTCCCGGTAGAAGATCCCATGAAGATTTTCACTCCGCAGACGTTCTGAATGTCGGTACGCATCACCTCATCGTAATTGTCGTTCGAAGCTCCCATGAAAAAGGAATAGTTTGCAGGAGAAACTTCGGATGCGCGCTGATACTTCGCTTCGAGCAGCTCTTGCGTGAGCGTATTCGGAACGGTATTCGGCATTTCCATAAACGAAGTGATTCCCCCGGCAACTGCGGCTCTCGACTCGGATTGAATGGTTGCTTTGTGCGTTAATCCTGGTTCTCTGAAATGAACCTGGTCGTCAATGCATCCGGGAAGCAGGTGCAGTCCTTCACAATTGATTTCCGTTACAGCACCTTCAGCGGCAATAACCGGAGCGATTTTCAAAATGCGTTTCCCTTCGATCAACACGTCGGCAGCAAACTCTTTTCCTTCGTTTACAAGTGTTGCGCCTTTTAATAAAATCTTAGCCATCAGACCTTCAAATTTCTCATTTTCCAAACTCCAAAGAAAGCTTCTTTGAAAATACTCGACGACATTTTGGATTCTCCGAATTGTCTGTCAATAAAGGTGATCGGAACTTCGATGATTTTAAACCCTTTTCGCTTTGCAGCGTATTTCATTTCGATCTGGAACGCATATCCTTTGAAGTGAATATTATCCAAATCGATTGCCCGCAACACTTTGCTGGAGTAGCACATGAATCCGGCTGTGGTATCAGCAATCCCGATAAACAGGATCATCCGGACATACACAGAAGCAAAATAAGACATCAGGATGCGTCCCAGAGGCCAGTTTTGCACCTTCCCTCCTTTCGTGTAGCGCGAACCGATACTCAGATCTGCTCCGCGTTCGGTGCATGCTGCCAGCAGTCGCGGCAAATCCAGCGGATTGTGCGAAAAGTCGCAATCCATCTCGAATATGTAATCGTAATGGTGATTGAGAGACCACTTAAAACCGTGAATATAGGCTGTTCCAAGTCCCATTTTACCTTGTCTTTCTTCAAGAAAAATGCGGTTGGGGAACTGTCCCATCAAATCGCGAATGATTGATGCAGTACCATCGGGAGAATTGTCATCGACAAAAAGAATGTCTATCGAAACCGGCAAGTTCATCACTGCCTGAGCCATACGCTCAACATTCTCCTTTTCGTTATAAGTCGGTATAATTACAACAGATCGCGTCACGTGGGTTTTATTTCAGGTGATAAAAATAGTCAAATTCCGCTTCTTCAAACGAATTTATCTTGTTTCTGGTATAATTTAGCTAATTCCTAATTCCTAATTCCTAATTCCTAATTCCTAATTCCTAATTCCTAATTCCTAATTCCTAATTCCTAATTCCTAATTAAAAAATAAATTCATTCGTAATTCGTAATTAACGAGTCTAGTCAACCATCTTTGCACTTCACACCATATTCGGTACATTTCAGGGTATTCGGCAAACAGGCATTGAATATTCATTATCTTTGATCAAAGCGGTACGTTTTTAAGGAACCAATCCGGAGAAATCGATTCGCATAAACACAATTTAAAGCCAATCATATGAAAACAAAGCAGCTATTCATCCCCGTTTCAGCACTTGTATTCCTGATCCTGACCGCATGCGGAGGAGGTACCAAAAAAGATTATTCCAAAGAAGTTGACGAAGGTACTTTCAGCGGAAATACGTTTACCAGCCAGGCTTTGGGGTGGACGATGGAATTTCCGGACAACTGGATTATCACTTCCAAATCGAGTTTGGAATCACTGGATCAACGCAGCAAAGAAATTTCAGGCGATTCTTCTTCCAATTCATCCGGAATCAAGCGGACGCTGGCTTTTCAAAAGAATTTTGACAATAACTTCCAATCGACGTGGGAAGATTTCTCAGGAGACGAAGCACAATACAAACGCATTATTTCCGGCATCCACACCACGATCTACAACAATTATTTGGATCAGAGAACCACATTGGATTCGATCAACGGAACATTGAAAGTGAGTGGTGTCACATTCGACACCTACCAGATTGCGCTTTATGACCGCGACAATAAAAACTTTGCGAATCAGCTCTTGCTGACTTCGATCGTGAAAAATAAGTTCATGACTGTTACTATCGCTTATAACAACGATGCTGACAAACAAAAAATACTGGGCTTGTTTAAGAAATCGACTTTTAAATAGAATTAGCTGTTTGCTCGCGCTTGTCTGTTCGAGTAATTTTTCTCACTTATTCTCGATACTCCTGACTACCGTCAGGAACTCGAATTGACATGAGAAAAATGTATCGAGAACAAAAGCGGACATTCGAACGGACAAACCTTATCTTAGAACCTTTCTCAACGGAAAGGTTCTTTTGTTTTCAGGGGTTTTATACATTTGTTTTATTGATCAAATCATCAACCGAAAATATACTGATACTGCATATGAAATCAAACCTATTGTTGTTATCCCTGCTCTGCCTGGCATCCTGTAGCAATTCTCCTAAACAGGATTCACACTCCGGAAAAACAGCAGAAACTCGTCCGGATGAAACGGCTGGAAAACAATTTGATCTGAAAAAACTAACCGTGATTGAAGACTTAAAGGAGGTACCGAAATCCGATTATTTATCATTGAGTGCCAAGCCGTGTGATTCACTGCTTTTTTTGAGTGCTAAAGCTTGCCCATATAGGAAATATAAATGCTATGACACGAAAAATAATCACATCAAGCAACTGGCATTGCAAGCAGGGAAACTCACATTCAAACCTGATTCGAAGCAGGGATTTTACTATCATGGATTTCTTCCTGAAAGCCAAACTTATGTCTTAACGGAAAACAGTATCGGCGACGGTGGACTTTACTTCGGCGATTTAATTCTGATCAATAAAGCCGACACGGTAGCACACCGAATTATTTCAGGATACTCAGATGGCCCACCGACTGGCCCCGCAGAATCACCAGACGGAAAGCTCCTGGCATACTATGAAAACGCGGGATATCATCACCAAACTTCTTATTTAACAGTCTTAAAAGTCGATCAAAAAGAAAAGGGACAAGCACATTTTCTTTACCTGGGAGATTTAGAGTCCGAAGCATTCGAAATCACTGAGATTCGCTGGTCAGATAACCGTACGCTGGTGATTCGGGCAAACCATCACGAAAATGGTATCGCGTATTACCAGGTTTCTATTTAAGCAACTGATTCAGATCTTAAAATTGAAGCCGATCTTACGTTCTCCCTCCTGGAGGATGGATTAAGGGAAGTGGCAAAACAGATTTTCAAAAGAAACCACCCCTCTCAATCTCCCCTCAAGGGGAGACGCGGGTCAATGGCTCTTTCAAAACGAGATTCACTCTTCTTCCACTTCCGCCAATGCCTCAAAGATCAAGTCGTTTTCGAAACCTTTCGACTGCACATAACGAAGCACTTTGGCTTTTTTCTTCCAGGGATCTTTTTCCGAAGCCAGGTCTTTTTGCTTTTTGGCGATTTCGTGTTTCAGGATAGTGAAGTATTCATCCGGATCGATGGTCTTGAAAGCAAGCTGGACAATCTTTTCGGGAATCTGCTTCAGACGCAGTCCCTGCCTGATTTTGATGCGTCCCCAATGTTTTATACGGAGTTTTCCTGAAACGTAAGATTCGGCAAAGCGTCCTTCGTCGAGGAATTTGTTTTCAATCAGGTAAGCCATCAGCTGATCCACCTGATCCGGACTTTGTCCCCAGGAAAACAACTTGTTTTTTACTTCGAAATGCGAGCGATCCTGGTAAGCACAATATGCTTCGATCTTGTGTTTAGCTTCCAGAAAAGAAAAATTGCTCCCCATATCAGAGAGCAATTTCGTTATTATCTTTATCCAGGAAATTGTATTCCAACAGATGGTAGGCTGTCACTCCACGGACATCTATCCATTTTTTGTATTTAAAGAACCACTTCCATTGTTTGGAAATCAATCCTTTTTTGAAATAAGCTTCCAGGTAGGGGTGAACCTGCAAAGAAAGTTTCTTTTCCTTCTTATCAGTAAGCAGGAAATTCAGGTTTGTTTCGATTTCTTCCGCAAACAGGATCGATGCCTGTACTTCTCCTGTCCCGTTACAAGTCGGACAGGTTTCAGAAGTATTGATATCTGTTTCAGGGCGTACGCGCTGACGGGTAATTTCAACAACTCCGAATTTGGACGGCGGAAGGATATTGTGTTTCGCCCGGTCGGAGCGCATAAATTCCTTCAGCTTTTCGAACAACTCTTTGTTGTTTTCCTTATCGTGCATATCAATGAAATCGATACAAACGATTCCTCCCATATCACGCAACTGCAACAAACGCGCAATTTCTTCCGCAGCTTCGATATTCGTAGCCAGTGCGTTAGACTCTTGTCCATCTGCACCTTTGCGGTTTCCACTGTTCACGTCGATCACGTGCATGGCTTCCGTATGCTCAATGATCAGATATCCTCCGGAAGGAAGCGGCACTTTCTTCCCGAACATCGTCTTGATTTGCTTATTTATGCCGAAACGCTCAAAAATATTGAGTTTTCCGTCATACAGTTTCAGAATTTTTTCTCTTCCCGGAGCAATTCCGCTGATGTACTCTTTCAATTCGGACATCAGTCTTTCGTCACTCACATGGATATTTGAAAAGTCTGCATTCAACAGATCGCGCAAAATGGAGGAAGTCTTATCGATTTCTCCCAAAACGCGGCGGGGTGGCGTTGCCTGCTTCAGATTCGTATGCATGGTCTTCCACTTCTCCATCAGGTTTCTCAAATCCTGATCGATCGCTTCCACTTTCTTGTTCTCAGCAACCGTACGGATAATCACTCCGAAGTTCTTCGGTTTGATATCATCCATCAGGCTTCGTAAACGATCCCGTTCTTCCTGACTTTTAATTTTCTGGGAGATCGAAACCTTTTCCGAGAACGGCACCAGGACCAAATAACGGCCTGCCAGTGTCAATTCCGCACTTAAGCGTGGACCTTTGCTTGAAATCGGTTCTTTGGCAACCTGAACCAATATCGGTGATGTAGTTGATACTATCTCAGTAATCTTTCCGTCTTTCGGAATGTCTTTCTCTGATTTAAAATACAATAAATCAGCGACATTCTGCTTCCCTTGCAGGGTGTCTTTGGTGAATTTATTCAACGATTGAAATTGCGGGCCCAGATCCAGATAGTGCAAAAATGCGTCCTTCTCGTAACCTACATCCACAAACGCAGCATTCAGACTGGGAACTACTTTACGCACTTTTCCAAGGTAAATATCACCTACGGCAAAGTCAGTACTTCCCTGTTCCTGGTGCAGTTCAATCAATTTCCCATCGCGCAAGAGAGCAAGCCATACACCACCTTCACGGGCGTCTACAACTAGTTCTAAACTCACGAACGTATAATTAGAAAGTAACTAAAACAGAAAAACTTAGTAAGTAAAAGCACTTACTAAGCTCTTCCAATTATCTGTAAGAAGTTCTTATTTCTTCTTTTTATGACGATTTTTTCTTAGTCTTTTCTTACGCTTGTGCGTCGCCATTTTATGTCTTTTTCTTTTTTTACCGCTTGGCATAGCAATATTATTTTATGGTTATTAATTCAATTATTTCAATCTCAATAGCTTTAAAAAAAGCACTCCTGCGTGAAACAGGAGTGCAAAGATATTAAAATAAGTTTTCCTACAAAGTAGTTGTTGTAAAAAAGATGGAATTATTTCACAATCACTTTATTCTTCACCTCCTCAACAAATGTTTTTGCCGGTTTGAATGAAGGAATATTGTGAGCTGGGATAATAATCGTTGTGTTTTTTGAAATATTGCGCCCCGTCTTCTCTGCTCTTTCTTTCACAATGAAGCTACCAAAACCTCTTAAATACACGTTCTGACCTTTAGTCAAAGAAGTCTTAATAGAAGTCATAAATGCTTCAACAGCTTTCTGAGCTTCATTTCTTTCCAATCCTGTTTCCTCTGCAATCTCAGCAACGATATCTGCCTTTGTCATCTTATTATAAATTAAAGTTTTTTCAACAATGTGATTTCCAGGTGCAAAAGTAGTCAGCAAAAGCGTTTATTTTTGCTTTATTTTTAAAAATGTTCAATTTTTTCCCTAAATGGCTGATTTTGTTCTACTAATAAGCGATTGGTACAGACTAAATGCACGTGAACTCCCTTGGAGAAACACCAAAAACCCCTATTTTATCTGGTTGTCGGAGGTGATTTTGCAACAAACGAGAGTCGATCAGGGACTAAATTATTACCTGAAATTTATCGAAAATTACCCCGTTTTGAATGACCTTGCGAATGCGGATGAGGCATCTGTTTTGAAACTTTGGCAAGGTTTGGGTTATTACTCCCGGGCGAGAAACCTGCACAAAACTGCGCAGCAGGTTCGGGATGAATACGGAGGCGAATTTCCGCAAACCTATCCTGAAATTATCCAGCTGAAAGGAATCGGGCCATATACTGCGGCTGCCATTTCTTCTTTCGCGTTTGATCTGCCTCATGCAGTAGTGGATGGAAACGTATACCGCGTTTTGAGCAGGTACTATGGAATGGATGAAGCGATTGATTCAGGCCCCGGCAAAAAATTGTTCCAGGAACTGGCAGATTCACTCATTCCCGCATCCGATCCGGCACTATTCAACCAGGCGATTATGGAATTCGGGGCTATGCAGTGCGTTCCCAACAACCCGGATTGCGCAAGCTGCGTTCTTTCAACAAGCTGCGCGAGTGCTTTTAATCTGGAATTAATCAGGAAAAGACCCTATAAGAAAGGAAAGACCAAAGTACGGAAGCGGTATTTTCATTATTTACACCTCGAAAAAGATCAGCAGATTGCCCTGGATCAACGCACGGGAAAAGATGTATGGGAAAAACTCTACGAATTTCCATTGATCGAAAGTGAAAGCGAATCGGTTCCGGAAGCTTTTAAAGATTCAGCCGATTTATGTTATCAAACAAAGCATATTCTGAGCCATCAGCACATTTATGCTTATTTCTATAAGAGTACAGATGCTGAAATTGAAGGCTTCGATTTTAAATTCATCGACAAGAAGGATTTACCGGATTATCCGATTCATCGTTTAATGGAGAAATATTTAGAACACTAATTACGGATTGAGGCGAGAACGCCGGAGTCGGGACTATGAGGAGCCCAGAGTCAAGAGTCAAGACAAAGTCCGGAGATTTTAACATTGAATGGATCTTGTGTCTTTAAATCCTGACTCTTTATGTCTTGGCTCTCGAACCCAACAGGAAAAAATTAATTCATTCGTAATTCCTAAATCGAAATTCTTAACTTTATATCTACAAAGATTCGAAATTATGTCAGGAAGTGTAAACAAGGTTATTTTAATCGGAAATTTAGGAAGAGACCCGGAGGTGAGACGTTTGGAAAACGGTGCAGTTGTTGCCAGTTTCCCGATTGCAACTTCGGAAACCTATACGGATAGAACAACCGGTGAGCGCAGAGACAATACCGATTGGCATAATATCGTGGTTTGGAGAGGATTAGCTGAAGTGGTTGAAAAATATGTGCGGAAAGGTCAGAAAATCTACGTGGAAGGAAAATTGAAAACACGTTCCTGGACGGATCAAAGCGGAGCAACGCGCTATACAACGGAAGTTGTTGCTGATGAATTGACGATTCTGACTCCCCGAAATGAACCGGGAGGCCCCATGAACACCAATACACCTCCTTATCCGACGGAGGAACCTCAAAACCCCAGTCCGATGAACCTGGACATGGATCCCAATGACGATTTACCGTTTTAGCCATGGATAGTATACCCGAGTTAAGTTCAGATGTGATTCCCGCCAGTATGCATGCCGGCTTTCATTTTTCTGACAACATTGTTTCTTTAATCACTATTCTCTTTCTCATTGCCTGTTCCGCATTGGTATCGGCATCGGAAGTAGCATTTTTTGCCCTGGGGCCATCCGAAAAGAAAAACCTCGAGGACGAACAATCCCGTACTTCCAAAGCTATTTTAAAGCTCATTTCCAAACCGAAAGACCTGCTTGCAACTATTCTGATCACGAACAACTTCTTCAACGTCTGCATCATCATTCTCTCAACAGGTGTTCTCGACCAGCTTTTCCCACAATCAGATCAACCGAATACGCTTCGTTTTTTAATTGAAGTAGTCGGAATTACAACATTTATTCTCCTGTTCGGTGAAGTTGCGCCGAAACTCTACGCTTCCCGGAATGTGATCTCCACTGCGCGTTTCATGTCGGGGATTCTTGCGTTTATCAATATTTTACCTCCGTTTTCCTGGCTGCGTTGGCTGCTGGTAAACGGTACCAACCTCATCAACCGCCGGGCGAAAAAACGCGGAATCAATCTTTCTGCAGACGACCTGGAGCATGCCCTGGCTCTTACCAAAGAAGATTCGGATAACGATGACGAACACCGCATCCTGGAAGGAATTATCAAATTCGGGAACACCGACGTGCGTCAAATCATGAAATCGAGGCTGGATATTGTAACCATTTCCAGTGAATCTACTTTTCAGGAAGTACTGGATGTGATTCTGGATGCCGGTTATTCGCGGATTCCGGTGCATGAAACGTCGTTCGACAATGTGATCGGTATTTTGTATATCAAGGATTTACTACCGTTCATCAATACGGAATCGTTTGACTGGAAAACATTGTTGCGGAAAGCCTATTTCATTCCTGAAAACAAGAAAATAGACGACCTGCTGAAGGAATTCCAGGATATGAAAATGCACATGGCGATCGTAGTCGACGAATACGGTGGTGCAAACGGACTGGTGACTCTGGAAGATGTTTTGGAAGAAATTGTAGGGGATATCACGGACGAATTTGACGATGATGATCTCATTTACACAAAAATTGACGATGGAACCTACCTGTTTGAAGGAAGAACCGCCCTGGTTGATTTCTACAAAGTCCTGGAGATCGACGGAAAGGATTTCGAGCAAATCAAGGGAGAATCCGACACGATCGGCGGATTTATTATTGAGCAGGCAGGCCGTATTTTGCGAAATAACGAATACATTCGCTGTGGAAACATCAAACTGGTCGTCGAGAGTTCCGACAAACGGCGCATAAAAATGATTAAAACAATTCAGGAAAATGACGAGGATAATTAGTGCAGCAGTGGTTTTAAGCTTTCTTTTTACAGGATGCGGCGGTGATGAAATATTGATCCCGAAACCTCCGACGTATCTCCGCACGGATTTTCCGAAGCATACGTATCAGAAAATTGATGATGCAACGACCTATTCGTTTGAGCTTTCGAAAGCGTATATTGCCAAACCGCTGACTTATAAAGGCGAATTGACGAATCACAAGGAAATTAACCTCGGGCCGCTGAACGGAGTACTTTATCTGAATTATTACCCGATTCCAAACCGGGATACGCTGATCCGGTACATCAACCTGTCGAACGACAAAGTAGACGAACACCAGATCAAAGCGACCAAAATTTACGACCAGAAGTTCATTTTCCCGGAGAAGAAAGTTTACGGAACCTTTTTCGAATTTGAAGGCGATGTAGCGACCAATTTCCAGTTCTACCTGACAGATTCCACTTCTCATTTCCTGCGTGGCGAAGTATTAATGAACTGCAGACCGAATTATGATTCATTGCGTCCTTCATTGAATTACCTGAAAGTGGATTTGATTCATTTGATTGAAACGGTGAGGTGGAAATAATTACGAATTACGAATTACGAATTCCTAACATCAAACTATTTCGTTTTTAAGCCTGATGTCTTGTCGAGTTTTCGATACATTCCTGACGATTCACTTCGTTTCTGTCAGGAACACTCAAACTGACAAGGCGGAAGTATCGAGACAAGACATCTGATAATACTCATCGTTTTCCAATAGACTTCAGCACGAGATATTCCAAAACAAAAAAGCGGGGAAAACTCCCCGCTCTGAACCGAAGTTCTATTGATTTATGACTCCAAAAACGGACTACCCGAAGATTGCACTCCATACAATAGAGGCAGCAGAATAAACTCCGGCACCAACCAATCCTCCGGCAACTGCACCTGCAGGTCCTCCACCAAGTCCTCCACCGGTTGCACCTCTGATCGCGCCCTTAAGATCCGCTTTTCCAGCCTTGACTAGCATCTGCTTGTTTTTATCTGTCATTTGTTTTTCATGAACAACTCCAACACTATTCGTATAATTATTTTCATAATAGGAAACCCATTCTTCTACATTCTCTTTCCAATAGGTAAAAGAATTGATCGCAATTTTAATCGCAAATTTCAGCGTCACCCGTTCTGTTCCGGCAACCGAATTACAATTTGCATAAAGATCATTCAGATTTACAACAAAATCATCGTGATTTTCAACCTCATAATGATCAGCCAAATTGCAAAGTTGATCGTAAATTACCAGTCCTTCAGCACTAAATGATGAACGAAATTCGGCAAGATCCGTATCAGGGTTGGAAGATTGAATACAATCATAGTACTCATTATCTACGACAACTGAATGTTCTCCAAAATAAGTAATAGCTGTATTTCTGAAATGTTCATCGTATTCATTACTTGGAAACGGCAATGCCTGACTGCTTAACGACGTAAAATAATAATTCAGATAATCGTTATGAAGTGCCGCAAAAGCATCGATAACAGCATCTTCATTTGCCGGAGTGATTGCAACCGGTAAAGTCCCCGAAGTAGGCGCACACGAAAAAGTTTTCGTTGCTGATTTTGAATCTTTGATTTCTGATTGAAGGGAATCTTCGTTTTTAAATTTACTGCACGCCGCAAAAGACGTAACTAATATTACAGCAATTGCCGTAAAAGAAATGGTTCTTCTTTTCATGTGAATAGTGTTTGATATAAAATACCTGAATTATTAATGAAGTTCAGGCTTGCTCCATCCGCATCGGTTCACTTCTATTTAAAAGCTAAAACTTCCACCTCGATCATTTGCACGAAAGTCTTCAGTTATTTTCTTCTCAAACGGACTATCAAACATTTACAAGCATGTTTAAATATTCAGTGACTGTAGCTGTTTAAACTTAGCCATTTTTTCATTGGAAAAAGTGCTGTTCCTCCGACCTGCGCTATAAAATGAAAGAGTCTCTGGTAAGTTTATGATCAACCGATAAACAGATCGCGCATAACAATTTGACACTTTATCACTTAGCTCAATCGTCCACCGCATCAAGTGTTTATAGTTTTTTCTCACTTATTTTACAGAATGATTAAGATTCGTTATTTTTATGGCAAACTAGTTACTCATGAAAAAAACTCTCCTCATTTTCTCCCTCCTCCTTTCGTGCTGGGGATTTTCCCAGGATTATTCGAGAGCCAAAGTCATGGCGGATTCAAGAGGTCTCCAAACGCTGGCAGAACTCGGAATCGCTATTGATCACGGAACAGTCAAACGCGAAACGTTCTTCATCTCCGACTTTTCGGCAGAAGAAATTCAACGCATGCGTGATGCCGGTTTCCAGGTGGACATTCTCATTGCAGATGTCAAAGCCTATTATGTCAATCAAAACAGCGGCGCAGCAGGCAAAGGTCAGACCGTGCCGGAAAAGAACCTCAATTGTTCACAAACCAGTGGCACTTCCGGCTTTACTCCGGTTGTACCCAGCAACTTCAACCTCGGTTCCATGGGAGGATTTTACACCTACCAGGAATTTATCGATGAAATTGATGCGATGGCAGCTCAGTACCCGAACCTCATCACAGCAAAAAGTCCGATCGGGAGTTTTACCAGTATTGAGGGCCGGCCTATTTACTGGGTACGTTTAAGTGACAACCCGAATACGGATGAAGCAGAACCGGAAGTACTTTACACAGCCGTACATCATGCCCGTGAACCGAACTCCTTGTCGGAAGTGATCTTTTACATGTGGTATTTGCTGGAAAACTACGGTTCCAGCGACGAGATCAAATTCCTGGTTGACAATACCGAAATGTATTTCGTACCGATGATCAACCCCGATGGATATATCTACAACGAAACAACTGATCCGAATGGTGGTGGTTTGTGGCGTAAAAACCGCAGACACAACAGCGGCGGAAGCTACGGTGTGGATTTGAATCGAAATTACTCATATGGCTGGGGAACAACCGGTACCACATCGACTCAAAGTAATGAAACATACTGCGGAACTGCCGCTTTTTCCGAGCCGGAAACACAGGCCATGAAATGGTTCTGCGAAAACCGCGATTTCCAGTATGCATTCAACTCCCACACCTACGCAAACGACATTCTCCACCCGATCGGTACAACTGTAGCGGAATACGCTGTGGATCACAATTATTTCCAGGCTTTCACGCACCACATGGTTCAGTATAACGGATACGCAAATTTGAAATCGTCTGCGCTTTATCCGGCATCCGGTGATTCGGACGATTACATGTACAAGGTTGATACGGTAGTTAAACCAAAAATCTTCGCCATGACTCCGGAAGTGAGTAATACCAGCGGCGGTTTCTGGCCGGCAAGCAACGAAATTACCGGGATCTGCCAGGACATGGTGTTCCCGAACTTGGTTTTATCGCATTTAACACACCGCTACCTGGAAGTCAAAGACCTTGATCCGGGAATGATTGCCGCAACGACCGGAAACTTCAACCACAGTGCATATCGTTTGGGATTGGAAAACGGCCCTGTAGCTGTAAGCATTACGCCGATCACCGGAATTCAATCCGTTGGATCAGGTGTTACACACAACCTGGCGATCATGGGGACGGAAAACAGTGGAATTTCTTATGTGCTGAACCCAGGCATTCAGTTCGGAGATGTAATCAAATACGTTCTGAATACAGAATATCCGGGCTGGACGAAACACGATACGATTGTGAAAACATTCGGAAGTGTGACTTCCCAATTTGTAGACGAAGCAAACAGCGCCGTGAACTGGACAGGAGGCTGGGCAACAACCACTTCAACCTATGTTTCACCAAGCAGTTCTTTCACAGATTCCCCAAGCGGAGATTACGCAAATAACACAACAAAAACGTACCAGTTCAACAACACGATCGATCTGACGCATGTAACCGCAGCCATGATCAAGTTCTATGCGAAATGGGACATCGAAGCGGATTACGATTACTGTCAGTTCCAGGTTTCCACAGATCAGGGCGCAACATGGATCGGGCAATGCGGAAATTATACCGTGCCGGGTAACAGCGCAAACGGATCGGTTCAACCCAACGGACAGCCGGTCTACGAAGGAACAGAATCCAACTGGGTGTTGGAAGAAATCAACCTGAGTGATTACATCGGCGACAGCATTTTGGTTCGTTTCATCCTGAAATCCGACGGCGGCACACGCGCTGACGGTTTCTACTTTGATGATTTCGAAGTGTTGTATAACATTGATTATACCGGTTTGACTGAGAACGAGAAAACGTTGTTCCACCTGGTTCCGAATCCGGCGAGTTCGCATGTGAACATTGTTTTTGATCAGCATATCCAGGGAGGACAAATTGAGATCGTAAACCTGAACGGTGACGTGGTTGCCACTCAAAAGGCAGAAGGTTCTAAAGTAGAAGTGAGAACTGATGCTTTGTCTTCAGGCGTTTACTACGTGCGCTACAATGGTGGTGCTGAATTGAAATCTCCTGTAAAACTGGTGGTGATTCATTAAGTTGTCGCGACTCGATACTTTCCTGATCCGCATTTCATTCCGATCAGAAAAAGACGACATGACAAGAACAGATCAAAATAAAAAAGCAGCTTTTCATCCGGAAAAGCTGCTTTATCACATTCTGCGATGAATGATTTTTATTGATCAATCCACTTGTCATCTTTCATTTCGCCCAGAATCACTACGTCTTTGGTACGTGAATAATCCTCAGCTGCAAGAAGCATTTGCTCTCTAGTATCTCTTCTGATTCGTATACCTTGTGATCCTGAATTTCTTACTTCAATGTAAAAACCATCTCGCAATCTTGCTGGTTTTGTTGGAGGTCTACCCATTTGTTTGCATTTTTCTACGCCTAATATAATAATACATTAAACGTATCGATTAAAATTATATTTTTTTAGGAATCTAACAAATCTGATTCCATTGGTTGTTTATATCGTATTCCCTGCTTTTTATACCTGTTTGACTGTACAATTCCGACAATGGAAAAGGCCGTTATCACAGGTGAAAACAACAAAAATCCGATACCTGCTTCATCAAAGCTCAAGTGTGACGGAGAGCTCAGCATTGCCAAATCCCAGAGTAAAAACACTGCAGATAATGACAGGCCTATAATTGATAAAACTTTATTTGTAACTCGTTTGACCCGAATCAATCCAAGCAAAAAAGTCATCAGAAAAAATGAAAAGAAAAATAAGCTGATTTCTGTAGCCTGAATAGTCAGATCTTCCGCAGGACTGTTTGATACGCCCGCATATTCCCCATATGTTTTCAAATCATAGAGTCTTGCCATAAAGACAAGTTCAATATAATAAAAAACGACACCTATAAATAGTAAGCTAAAAAACAGACTTGAAATGTACAGTGCCTTATTCAATCTTCAAATTTGGCGCGAATATATGACAATATTTTGAAATTCCGAAAAAGCGGTTGATTATCACTGAAATAAGTGGTTTCGGAACCAAAAAACAGAACCCGGAATTTATAATTTTACAAATTTATAATCCCGATAGTTATCAGGATGTGTGAAAAGTCTGCTCTCACTGGGTTTCAGACCTGCCTCCATTCATTCACATCCCCTCAATCACTCCTCCTTTACTTTGTAAAAAGTACCGTTCTCATTCATCTCCATCGAAATGAGATCCCAACAGATAAACAAGGGAAGCAACCGGTCAATATGTGATTTTTCCAATCCCGAAAGCCTGTAAATTTTACTCAGGGTAATCAACGGATTTTGAGCAATAATTCCCAGCAGATTGGTTTCTTCCTCCCCGATTTTCTCCGGTCGTTTCTGGTCAAAACGCTCGATTTTCCACACATTCAGCAAAATTTTGTTGGCCAAAAGCGTATGGTCTTTTCTGCGGACATATGCTTTCCATTTTCCTTCTTCATCGGGAGCCATAACCGGGCGGTTGACATTTTTTTCAATTGTTATTTCCAGCACCAGCTTCATGTCCTCCTGCCAGATTTGCGACTTGAATTCCAGTTTTGGTTTGCAGTACATATCTGCAGCAGCTTCAATCATGTGGATTTCTTCCGTAGGATCAACACCGGTAATTTTGCCGTTATCCTTTACACCGATCAGCAGTCTTCCGCCGTCGGTATTAGCAAAAGCAGCTAAAGTACGGGCAATTTTCTTGGAATCGTCAATCCGGAATTTGAAATCCTGTTGTTGATGTTCCCCTTCTCTGATCAATGATTTGAGCGAATGCATAAAGCAAATTTACGAAGAAAAAGCAACTCATGAGATCCTTGATCATGTGAAAATTCGGTAGGTTTACACTCACAAATTCCGATATTCCCATATCGCCATATTGCGAACCACTACCCGGGTATCTATCTTCCGTTTAAGACCCGATCAGATTCACCGTTTTTGACTCAGCTTACTTATTCCAAATCTCCCAGGCTTTATTGGCCTGTTCTTTCAACATGGAAAGTCCGTTCAAAATAGTCGCACCGTGAACTTTGGATTCTCTCAAAAACCGGGTCTCTTCCGGGTTGTAAATCAAATCGATACACAAATGACTTTCAGTCAGGTGTTCAAAGGGAAAGGGCACACTGGAATCAATATCCGGAAACGTTCCTACGGGAGTACAGTTCACTACCACTTTACAGGCTCTGAGCATGTGTTCATTGATTGCTTCGTAGGAAAATTCTTTCGTTCCCTGCGGGTTTCGTGAAATCCAGATTACATCCAACCCGATCTTTTTCAAGACGTACGCAACTGCTTTGGAAGCCCCACCCGTACCCAAAATGAGCGCACGTTCGTGCTCATTCGTGAGGAAGGGTTTGATCATCTGGTGGAATCCAAAAGCATCTGTATTGTGTCCCGTTTTCTGACCGTTTTGAAAAGAAATGCAGTTCACCGCTCCAATCTCAGCAGCTTCTTCCGAAAGTGCATCGAGGAAAGGAATTACGGCTTCTTTATAGGGAATTGTTACCGACAATCCTTTTAGGTCTGGATTACTAAAAACCTGCTCAATAGCAGCTATTTCGGGTAATTCAAAATTCTTAAAGACATTATTTAACCCTTCACGGGCAAACTTTTCCTCAAAGTAGCTTTTGGAGAACGAATGTCCCAGCGTTTGACCGATTAATCCGAATTCAGGCATTCTTTTTCGCTAATTTGGATCTCAGGATACTGATCAACATCGGCAAAACAGAGATGAAAACGATGAGTAATACCACTTTTTCATTGTTTTCTCTGATCCACGGAATGTTTCCAAGAAAATATCCGGCAATCGTCATACTCGTAATCCAAAGTACACCACCCATAATATCAAAAATCAGGAATTTGCGGTAGTTCATCTTTCCAACTCCTGCCGCAAACGGCGTGAATGTTCTCACGATCGGGACGAAACGCGCCATGATGATGGCAAATACCCCGCGTTTTTCAAAAAATGCTTCAGTTTGCTCCAGGTATTTCGGTTTCACCAGTTGTTTTCCCCGGATTTTCCAGTTAAAGACACTCAATCCTACTCTTCTGCCTACCCAGTAATTGACATTGTCACCCAGGATTGCCGCAACAGAAAGCAAAGCCAGCAAGTAAAACAGGTTTAACTGACCGGAAGCTGCAAAAATTCCCGCTGTGAAAAGCAAGGAGTCTCCCGGAAGAAATGGCATTACGATCAACCCGGTTTCGATGAAGATTACCAGGAAAAGGACCACATAAACTGCAGTTCCATAAGTTTCCACAATCCATTCGAAGTCCAGATGGATCAGGTGTTTGAATAGTTCTATCATACCTGTTGATTAATACATTTCATAATGAGGTTCAAAGGTCTCGTACCAGCCGGTGATTCCTCCTTCCAGGATCGCAATATGCTGAAAAGCGTATCTGCACTCCAATAAGTTTGCTACGGATTCTGCTCTACGGCCTGTTTTGCACAAAATAATATACTGTTTCGATTTATCCAACGTTTCAGCCAGTTCCGGAACGCGGTGCATCGGAATTCGGGTTCCGCCTATGGAGCAGATTTCCACTTCCCACGGCTCACGAATATCAATCAGTTCTGCCTCATTATTTTGAATCAGTTGCTTACAAGCTTCTGAGGTAATGCGATTCATGTTTGCTTTTTTGGGCAAAGATAATTTTAAATTCAAGATGCGAAATTTAAAATGATGCTTCGGCTAACCCAATATTGATTGGATAATGGAAAAGGTAAAATTTAAAAGTGAAATGGTTCGATGAACAATTTCGAAATTGTCACGAACATGAAGAGACAAGCTCATGACACTGAGGGTCTGGTCTCTATTTTCACTTTTACCTTTTCAATGCTTAATGATACATTTTCAATTTACTTGATTTTGACCGAAATTTCCATCTCGAACAAGGCTACAATGTCTCCGTTCAGGTCTTTTGCAGTGACTTTCACCCAATGATTCTGACGTTCGTTTGTCTGGATAGCTTTCAAAACCTGTTCACGGATGATTTGTCCTTCAGTACAGCTGAATTCCACATCTGTTTCTGCCCGTTTGATGAATTCGGCTTTCATTCCTTTAAATGCAAAGGAAGGACGCACATTCAGTTCATCGCAGAAGTAAAATGCCGGTAATCCTGCCGTTACATCCGCTCCAACTGCCAAAGCTCCGAAATACATGCTTTTCAGATGGTTTTTCGTACGTCGTCTCAGTTTGATCCGAACCAGGACATCGTGATCCGTTATCCGGATCAGGCGTGGTTTCACATAACCGATCATCGGAATTTTGACGATTCCCATCAGACGCAGCATCATGCTGTATTTTTTTAAATTGGATGCACTCATTTTACCAGGGTTTCAATGATTTCTTTCACCGGACGAATGGCTTTCACGTGTTCGATGCTTGGCCCGGCACACCAAACGGTTTTATATGTTGCGCTGAATGCCGCTTTTTCCAGCGATTTCATTCCGCGATAAAATGTCATTGCTTTTGCCCATTTTTTCAGGCGTTTATTCCGGTTCAGAAAACGTTCCAACCCGGATTGTTCCGTTCCGATTTCCTGCACATACGGAGTATTGATCACCGTACAGGGAGTTCCTGACAATTTGGATGTCATAACGATATCTTTTGCCCCGTATTCCACGCAGGCTTGCTTATATTCTTCCGAAACGCCCGCTTCAGTCGATGCAATAAAAACCGAACCGATGGAAAAACCATCCGCTCCTGCCTCAACCAATTCGTCCATTTCAGCTTTGGTTCCTACTCCTCCAGCCGAAATAACCGGAATTGACAATGCCTCTTTCATACTTCGGATCAATGCTTTCGGGTCTATTTTCCCGGCATGTCCACCCGCACGGTTGTTGACCGCAATCACCGCATCGGCACCCAATTGCTCTACTTTTTTCGCGTACTCCAAATCTGTTACATCACAGAATACTTTGATTCCTCTTCCCCGTGCCGCATCAATGACTTTTTTGGGAGATCCCAGTGAAGTAATGAAAAAATCCACTCCTGCTTCCACACAGATTTTCAGTTGTTCTTCCATGTAGATATTGGATGCATTCACAATCAGGTTAATCCCGATCGGGCCTTCTGCCCGGGCTTTCATCCGTTTCAAGCCTTCTTTCAATAATTCCGGAGAACGGTAGTTTAAGGCTGGAATTGAGGCTGCGATACCGTGGTCTGTACCAGCGAGAATCATCGCTTCATTCGAAACCAAAAACATGGGAGCCATAATAATCGGATGCTCGATATTCAATAGTTCGCAGAGGGCTAATTTTTCCATCTTCAATTGATTGCAACCAAATATACAAAAATTAATTATGCACGCATATATTTTCTTTTAGCCGGAAGGTAAGATTTATAGCGTCAGGAGTCAATACTCCTGCTGATAACCTACTGAATACAAAAAGCCCCGGTCATTGAGCGAAGTCGAAATGCCGGGGCTTAATCTTCTTTCTGATTCGATTACTTTCCGAAACCTAACTTAATTCCTGTGATGGCATTGATACGGATTCCGTTATCTCTGTAAGTCTCCCATCTTGGAGAAACATTCCCGGATCCCGGAGGATTTTCATATGTTCCGACGCTCTGTCCAGTAATGTTAAACGTACCCAAACCTACCCCGAAATACATATCCAGGCAGAAGTTTCCGTCTCCCGGCCAGAATTGCAAGCCCATATTGAAGCGGAAAATAAATTGATTGATACTTGACCGTGCATTATCAAGCATATAATAGGATTCATCTTTATTGGTGTAGTTGTACTGTCTGAATTTAAACACCGGAGACAGGTAAAGTCCCTTCATTTGAGAATCATCGGATGCCGGGTAAAAACGCGGAGCCAATGAAACATGGAAACCAACTGCCGCAGCCGCGTCGTAGTCGATCGCGTTGAAATCCCACAATCCGAGATCTCCCTGCCATAATTTTTGATTTCCGAAGTTCAATCCGAACTGGGAGATGGTCGGCCCCAATTCCAATTCCATGCTGACAAGTCTTGCCAAACGTTGTTCGTAACTAAAGTTGAATTCGCCTGCTGCTAATTGTGTAGGCGAGAATTTGACTGCAAATTTTCTATAACCGGATTCTTCCTGTGAATAGGTTGATAAAGAAACTGCTGAAAGCATAATAACTCCTAAAAGCTTTTTCATATGTTCAGTTTATTTCAGGCAAAGAAACCATTTTTTTATGAAATCCTAAACTTTCCGATTATAATCGACCCTTTGAAAAATTAAAATACCGAAATTTGTATATGGCAAATTCATCAGACTGGATAAGTGCGCTTCGTTTAAGAACACTTCCCCTATCCGTTTCAGGAATATTGGTTGGATCCTTTGTTGCAGTTTATCAGGGATACTGGAATCCGATCATTTTTTCATTAGCTCTTTCAACGACCCTGCTGTTCCAGATTTTGTCGAACCTGGCAAATGATTTGGGAGACTCATTGAAAGGAGCGGATAACTCCGGTCGAATCGGACCTATGCGGGCTGTTCAGTCGGGAGCGATTTCGAAATCTGCCATGAAAAACGCCGTTGTTTTCACTGCTGCAATTTCTTTTGTCAGTGCTGGATTCCTGATTTATTTCGGAACCAAACACCTTTCTCCGGCGAGCATTTACATCTACATCGGACTGGCGATTGCTTCTGTTTTAGCAGCCATTACTTACACGATCGGTAAAAAAGCATACGGTTACAACGGTCTTGGTGATGTCTTTGTATTCATCTTCTTTGGTCTGGTGAGCGTCATGGGCGTTTATCCGTTGTTCTCCGACACACTTTCCTGGGAATTGATTCTTCCGGCGGTAACAATCGGTTTTCTGAGTACAGCCGTTCTGAATCTGAACAACATGCGCGACCGCGAAAACGACGAAAAGGTAGGGAAACGCACATTGGTTGTAAAACTGGGAGCTAAAAATGCCAAACGCTATCATTTCTTCCTGGTTTCAACGGCTTTTGCCAGCTGGATTTTATTCCTGGTGTTGAGCAAAAACTGGTTGGGATTCATTTCCCTGATTCCGGCAATTCTCTTTGCGAAACACCTCGTTTTCGTAGCAAAGAACAGCGTTCCGAAAGAATTGGATTCTCAGTTGAAAACAGTAGCTCTGGGAACTTTTTTCATCAGTGTATTGTATGTGATCAGCGTTTCTGTTAATCAATGGATTCTCTGAAAAACCAGCAGTTATCTGCTTCATACGAGGCTTTTGTTCTGAACTTCAAACGTCCGAGCGGTACAAGTCGTGGTGTTTTGACACAGAAAAAGGGCTGGAAACTAACCCTTACAAATACTGAGGGAATCATCGGGTTGGGAGAATGCTCTGTCATTCCGGGTTTATCGCCCGATTATCTTTCGGATGAGCAGTACGAAGCACAACTGAAGCTGGTTTGTCAAAATCCGCTCCGTTTTATCGAAGACAAGGTATTACTCCTTGATTTTCCTTCTATTTTATGTGGCCTGGAAAGTGCTTTTTTCGATCTGCAAAACGGGGGGAAAGGGATTTACTTCGACTCCGGGAAGAAGGAACACGGATTCCGGATTCCTATTAACGGATTGATCTGGATGGGCGATGAATCGTTTATGCAGGATCAAATCGAAGAGAAATTAGCAGCCGGATTTTCCTGCATCAAACTGAAGGTAGGGGCAATTAATTTCCAGCAAGAGTTGAAATTACTCGAAGGAATCCGCTCACGCTTCGATGCGTCGAAAATAACACTCCGGGTAGACGCAAATGGTGCCTTTCATCCCGATGAAGCGCTCCGCAAATTGGAAGAACTCTCCAAACTGGAGATCCACAGTATCGAACAACCGATCAAAGCGGGATTTCGAAAGGAAATGTCAGATTTGTGTGCAAAAACGCCACTCCCGATTGCTTTGGATGAAGAATTGATCGGGGTGAATCTCCGGAATGAGAAAATCGAACTGCTCGATACTATCCGACCGCAATACATTATTCTGAAACCAAGTCTGCACGGAGGTTTTAGCGGGTCAAAAGAATGGATCGAACTGGCTGATGAACGGAAGATTCCGTGGTGGATCACTTCCGCCCTGGAAAGTAATATCGGGCTGAATGCAATCGCTCAGTTTACCGCAACATTCAATCCATCTTTGCCGCAGGGACTTGGGACCGGAGGTTTGTATGAGACGAATTTCGATGCACCGCTGGAAATTGAGAATGGTTTTTTGCGGTATCAGTCGGCGGTTTAGACTTTTATAGATCGGGCGTAATTCCGCAATATTACGCCCAACCTTCAGTTTCAAAAAAATGGTTTCTACCCGACGTAATATTGCGGAATTACGTCAAAAACGAGATCTCTTTTTCGAAGAAAAAATCACAGTTCTTTTCCTGGTCGTCCCAATATTGGGAAATGACGTCACCCCTCTCCCAAAATCATTTAATTAACCTCCAAAACCGGACACACAATCCCAATTTTATCCGTAATTTCCGCTTTGAAAAGACCGTTGAAAAATCAAAGAACTATGAATATTGAAGCATTTAAAAACAGTGTCACACTACCGGTCATTGCATCTCCGATGTTTTTGGTTTCCGGAAGCAAATTAGCCATCGCGTGCTGTAAAAACGGAATTGTCGGAACAGTGCCTTCTCTCAACGGAAGAACAGCGGCCGATTTCGAACAAATCCTGATAGAAATCACCAGCGAACTCAAAGCGTTCGAAGCAGAAACAAACATCAAACCTGCTCCTTTCGGTGTCAACCTGATTGTAAACAAAACCAACCCGAGATTGATGCCCGACCTGGAGTTGTGTGTCAAGTACAAAGTTCCGTTAGTGATTACCTCACTCGGAGCAGTGAAAGAAGTGGTCGATGCCGTACATGCATACGGAGGTTTGGTTTTCCACGATGTGATTAAAAAACGACACGCTGAAAAAGCTATCGAATCCGGTGTGGATGGAATTATTGCTGTTGCAAACGGTGCCGGAGGACATGCCGGAACAGCCAACCCGTTTGCGCTGGTCGAAGAAATCCGCTCGTTCTATTCCGGGACATTGATTTTAGCAGGAGCCATTACCAAAGGAAAAGATATTCTTGCGGCAGAAAACATGGGCGCTGATTTTGCTTACATGGGAACGCGATTCATTGCTACGGAGGAAAGCATGGCACAAGCAGATTACAAAAACATGCTGGTTGCTTCCCACATCGACGATATCATCTATACCGATGGTATTTCGGGAGTAAACGCCAACTTCCTGATTCCCAGCATTGAGAAATCAGGCATTGACATTTCGCAGAAAAAAGAAGAAGACTTTTCCAAATTGTCAGCGGAACATAGCAAGGCATGGAAAGATATCTGGTCAGCCGGACAAGGCACTACTGGAATTGACAACGTTGAATCTGTAACCGAATTGGTCAATTCCCTGAAAAAAGAATACAAGGAAGCCCTTCTGAAAAACCAGGAGAAACTCGCGAATCTGAAATTTTAATTCAAAGAATTTACTCCGGACAAGGCAACCAATTTGAATGGAGACAGTCTATCGAAAAGGAAAGCGGAAAAGCACTCCTAAAAATGTTAACCGCCAACCCTCAAACTTTAGAACTTAAGAAAACAAAAAAAGCCCCGTTGATTGCTCAACGGGGCTTTCTTATTCTTTATTCCTTTAGGAAAGTAACTTTTGTTACAGGTCGGCACTAACGTTTCTCCAATCAGTAACTTTGTTACTTCTTATCGTTTACTTCTTCGAAGTCTACATCCGTTACTTCGTCGCTTGCATTTCCTCCGGCGTTTCCACCTTCAGCTCCTGCACCGCCACCTGCATTTGCAGCATTATACATCTCTTGTGAAGCAGCCTGGAATGCGTTGTTCAAACGCTCCATTGCCGGCTCCAGGTTTGCCATGTTTTTTGCTTCGAATTCCGTTTTCAACGCTGTCAAAGCATCTTCGATCGGTTGTTTCTTATCTGCAGGAATTTTATCACCGTATTCTTTCAACTGACGCTCAGTTTGGAAGATCAATGAATCCGCTTTGTTCAACGTTTCTACTTCCTCTTTACGTTTTTTGTCTGCATCTGCGTTTGCTTCTGCTTCTGCTTTCATACGTTTGATTTCTTCGTCAGACAAACCGGACGATCCTTCAATCTTGATAGACTGCTCTTTCCCTGTTCCTTTGTCTTTTGCAGAAATGTGCATGATTCCGTTTGCATCCACGTCGAATGTTACTTCGATTTGCGGTTCACCACGACGAGCTGGTGGAATGTCTGTCAATGAGAAACGACCCAATGTTTTGTTGTCGTTCGCCATTGGACGCTCACCTTGCAATACGTGGATATCTACTGCCGGCTGGTTATCTGCTGCCGTAGAGAATGTTTCGGATTTCTTGGTTGGAATAGTGGTATTCGCTTCGATTAATTTCGTGAATACCCCACCCATTGTTTCGATTCCCAAAGACAATGGAATAACATCCAACAACAAGACATCTTTTACTTCACCTGTCAATACACCTCCCTGGATTGCAGCACCAACTGCTACTACTTCATCCGGGTTTACACCTTTTGAAGGAGCTTTTCCGAAGAAACGCTGAACAGCATCCTGGATCACCGGAATACGTGTAGAACCACCTACCAGGATCACTTCATCGATATCGCTTGTAGACAATCCTGCATTTTGAAGAGCAGAACGACAAGGAGCGATTGTTCTTTCAACAATTGAAGCAATCAATTGCTCGAATTTTGAACGCTGCAAGGTTCTCACCAAGTGTTTCGGAATTCCGTTCACCGGCATGATGTATGGCAGGTTGATCTCTGTAGAAGTTGTAGAAGACAACTCGATTTTTGCTTTCTCAGCTGCTTCTTTCAAACGTTGCAAAGCCATTGGATCCTGACGCAAATCAAGTCCTTCTTCTGCTTTGAACTCTTCAGCCAACCACGTGATGATTGCCTCATCCACATCGTCACCTCCTAAGTGCGTATCTCCGTCTGTTGCCAATACTTCAAATACTCCGTCTCCCAATTCAAGGACAGAAACGTCATGCGTACCACCACCGAAGTCGAATACTACGATTTTCTGGTCGACTCCTTTTTTATCCAAACCATAAGCCAATGCTGCTGCTGTAGGCTCGTTGATGATTCGTTTGATTGTCAAACCTGCAATCTCTCCGGCTTCTTTTGTAGCCTGACGCTGCGAGTCGTTGAAGTATGCCGGAACGGTTACAACCGCTTCAGTAACTGTCTGACCTAAATAATCTTCAGCCGTTTTCTTCATTTTCTGAAGAATCATTGCTGAAATTTCCTGTGCCGTGTACAAACGTCCGTCTATATCCACACGAGGTGTATTGTTATCGCCCTTTACAACATTGTAAGGTACGCGAGCTGCTTCTTTCTGTGTGTCATCGAATGATGAACCCATAAAACGTTTGATTGAATAGATAGTTTTAGTTGGGTTCGTGATAGCTTGACGTTTAGCAGGATCTCCTACTTTGATCTCGCCACCCTCTACAAACGCTACCACAGATGGAGTAGTTCGTTTACCTTCAGAATTTGCGATTACAACTGGCTCATTTCCTTCCATTACAGAAACACAAGAGTTTGTTGTTCCTAAATCGATTCCAATTATTTTTCCCATTTTTATTTACTTTTCGTTTTTGATCTGAAATTTCCTTCTTTTAGTCAAAGGTTGTGCCAGCAGTTTGACGACACTGTTTTCTGTCAAAAATGGCAGAATTTGAAGTTTAGCGTGTTCATTTTACTGACGAAGTTGACAAACAGGCTGCACCGATTATGTCATTTTGTCACTTTCAGAATCCCCAATCGAAAGACAGATCGATTTTGGAAATCGCCATTTTGCGATTTCGCAATATTACGAATCGAAGTAACCATGCGGGTTACAGCGCCATTTTGAGCAAATATCCGGTTAAAAAAGCCCTTGATCCAAGGTCGATTCCTGATCTTTTTTATTGAAAACCAGGTAATAAACAGGAATTCCTGTCAGGATCAATACAATGCTTCCGAAAGTGTCCCAAAACGTAAACACTGTCAACGAAACGCAGATCACCACGGCAAAAACCAGGTACAAAAACGGCACCACCGGGTAACCGAATGCTTTATATGGTCGTGGAGCATCTGGCATGGTTCTTCTCAGTTTGAACAACCCGAGAATTGTCACAATATAGAAAACCATCGATCCGAAAGTCGCGAACTTGATCAAAATGCCATAGGAACCGGAACAACACAATACAATCGCCCATAAGTTCTGAATCCACATCGCCCAGGCAGGAACGCCAAAACGGTTAATGGTACTTGCTTTCCGGAAGAACAATCCGTCTTTCGACATCGCATAGAACAAACGTGACCCCGCCATGATCAAGCCGTTATTACAACCGAATGTCGAAATCATGATCAGGATCGCCATCAGGTAATTGGCAGTTTGACCAAAAAGCATGAATGCGGCAGAAGTACCCACGCGGTCCGAACTTGCAAATTGAATTCCGGTGGAGAGCACACTTTCTTTCGAATACACAAAATCACCTTCAAAAGGAGTTCCCTGAAGCGGCAATAATCCAAGGTAAGCAACATTTGCCAGGATATACAGGATGGTCACGATGAAGGTTCCCAAAAACAAAGATCGGGGTAGGTTTCGCTCCGGATTACGGATATCTCCGGCAATAAAGGTCACATTATTCCACGCATCGGAAGAAAAAAGCGAGTTAATGATGGTGGTGGAAAGTACGATGACCAAACCTACCGTCGTCAAATCAGTTGTGAGCCAGCTTCCGTCAGCTTGTTTTTTAGTCGAAGTCGCTTCCCACATGTACTGAAAATTTTCATCGAAAAAGCCGGAAGAGATTCCCAGGATGATTCCCGCTACAATCAAAACAGCCAGCGCAATGAGTTTCGAACTGGTAAAAATGGCCTGGATAATCTTTCCATAGTTGATTCCGCGTACATTCAGAAAGGTCAGAATCAGGATCGTTCCCACACCGACAAAATTCGCCCCATTGATCTTCATAGCGCCGAATTCCAGCAACGTTTCATCGACCAGAACCGGAAAAAAGACACCGGCAAACTTCCCGAATGCCACTCCAACTGCTGCAATTACCCCTGTTTGAATCACCGTAAAAGTGGTCCATCCGTACAAAAAGGAAGGTAATTTCCCCCAGGCTTCGCGGATGTAAACGAATTGTCCGCCTGCTTTCGGGAACATCGCCGCCAATTCACCATAGCTCAGTGCTCCGAACAGCGTAATCACTCCCGTCATCAGCCAGGTAAACAACAACCAGCCGGAACTTCCGAGATCCCGAGCCATTTCCGAAGAAACGATGAATATTCCGGAACCGATCATACTTCCCGCAACCAAAAAGGTCGCGTCCATCAATCCCAGGGATTTTTTTGAGTTTTCTTCCATAAGCAGTCATAAAAAAGTCCCGCCGTAAACAGCGAGACTTCAACTAATTTTTCAAATCTTATTCTTCAGAGGATTCTTGTTGTTCACCGATTTTACTATTTCGTCTTCCGTAAGTGAAATAGATCAAAAAGCCCACAATCATCCACAATCCTGCAACCGTTAAAGTTGTCAGATCCAATGCTACGATCATGAAGGCACAAACAATGATTCCCAAAATAGGAACCAATGGAACCAGCGGCGTTCTGAACGGTCTTTCCAAATCCGGGAATTTTTTGCGCATCACAATGATTCCGGCACATACGATTACGAATGCAAACAAGGTTCCGAACGAGGTCAAATCTCCTGCAACGCTTCCCGGCACAAATGCGGCAAAAGCTCCCACAAGTACAAACAAAATCAGGTTTGATTTGTAAGGGGTACGGAATTTCGGGTGCAGATCGGAGAATACTTTCGGGATCAATCCGTCTTTTGACATGGAGTAGAACACGCGGGATTGTCCCATCAGCATCACCAGGATCACGGAAGAGAATCCGGCAAGAATCGCAATCGTAATTCCGGTTGCCAGCCAGCCATAGCCGTGCATATACGTATTTACCGCATAAGCTACAGATGCTTCTTTTCCTGCTTTTTCATATTCCTGCCATGGAGCAACTCCCGTCAATACGTGTGCAAACAAAATGTACAGAATTGTACAGATTACCAGCGATCCCAAAATTCCGATCGGCATGTCTCTTTTCGGGTTTTTAGCTTCCTGCGCTGCAGTTGATACGGCATCAAATCCGATGAATGCAAAGAATACAATCGCTGCACCTCCAACTACTCCACCCCAACCGTGGCGGAAAATTCCTTCGTGGTTTTCAACTCCTTCCGGAATCAGGTAAGGCGTATGATTTGCCGGGTTGATAAATTTCCATCCGATCGCGATAAATACCAATACGATCGCCACTTTCAGGAATACCATCAATCCGTTGATAAATGCAGATTCCTGCGTTCCTTTGATCAATAACAGAGTTACAGCCAGCAAAATCGCCAGTGCCGGAGCATTCAGGTAGCCGGAAGTTGTTTGTACCTGCGCTTTTAATTCTGCGCTCAATCTTCCCAATTCGCTGTCGGAAAGGATCACTACTCCGTTTTTAGCTGTTTCGATTAATTCTTTCGGAAGCTGTGTAATATATTCTGCACCAGCTAGTTTATTCACATGTTCAAACGGAGAGTGACACCATTCATAGGGTATGGCCCCGCCGAGCAGGTTATTCAGATATTCACTCCAGGCGATTGAAACGGTAGCCGCCCCCAATGCATACTCCATCAATAAAGCCCATCCGATGATCCAGGCTACGATTTCTCCGAGTGTTGCATAGGAATACGTGTAAGCGCTTCCAGCGATCGGAATCGTTGATGCAAATTCTGCATAACACAATCCTGCGAAAGCACAACCAACAGCTGCCAAAGCAAAAGACAAAGTCACCCCTGACCCGGCTGCTTCACCTGCCGCTGCCGCTGTTCTTACAAATAGACCCGCTCCGATAATTGCACCGATTCCAAGGGCAATCAATGACCATGCTCCGAGCGTTTTTTTCAATCCCCCTTCATTTGCTGCTGCCTCTTTCAGCAAAAGCGGAATGGATTTCTTTTTAAAAATATTGGACATAAGTTTTAATAGTTAATTTCTGTTTACCGTTATGATGTAACCGTTAGTAAATCGTTTTCAAGTCGCTAAAGATAGAAAAAATGTGAATGAATGCTAAATTCAAAATATTTGTTCCGATTTTAACTACCTTATTTCAGTTTCGTAAACTTTCGACTACATTTGAGTTAAAGAACCTTGCAATATGTGGATATTTCGATTCAGCTCCAATCTCAAGAATTTTTTCCGTCTGCTTTCCATTATCCGGATTATCATAGGGCATTACCTGGCTAACTGGCTCACAACCGGCCCATTGCGGGTAATCTTCGACCCGAGAGGAAAGAACCGGAAAACGCGTTCGGAAAGACTCCGACTGATTATTGAGGACTTAGGCCCTACGTTCATCAAATTCGGACAGATTGTAGCCGACAGGCCTGATATTGCTTCGGAAGGACTTCGTTCCGAGTTGAAAAAATTGCAATCTTCTGCCCGACCCATGCCGGACGATATCGCAATCCAGATCATCGAAAACGAAATCGGAGCGGATATGGATTCTGTTTTTGCGGAATTTACTCCACACCACATCGCATCGGCATCCATTGCACAGGTTTATCGTGCTAAGCTCATCACGGGCGAAGAAGTGGTTTTGAAAGTACAACGCCCCAATATCCGGAACAAAATCCGTCTGGACATTAAACTCCTGCAGATTTTCGCCCGGAAAATCCAGGCTCAGTACCCGGAGATCAGCAACTTCAACCTGATCCGCTTCATCGAGGATTTCGGGGATATCATGCTCAAAGAGCTGGATTTCATGAACGAAATGTCGAACATGATGCGCTTCACAAATATGTTTAAGGGCGACGATCGGGTATATATTCCGAAAGTATTCAGTAAATATTCGACCTCCAAACTCCTGATCATGGAGTACATCGAAGGAGAAGCTCCGGATAACCTGGCAAACCTCATCACCAAAGGATATGACGCAAAAATTATTGCCGAAAACGGGGTCAACATCATTTTGAGCATGATCTTAAGACATGGTTTTTTCCATGCCGATCCACACTCCGGAAACATTTTCATCCGCAATGACAACCAGCTCGTATTGATCGACTTCGGGATGTGTGCGAGTTTAAAACCCAAACAAATTGACGGATTAATCGACTTCCTGATCGGCTTTTCGGACGGGAATCCGCATAAAATTGCCAAAGCGCTCCTCAAACTGACAGAAGTAGACAGTTTGCGCGATATGGAAAGCCTGGAGTTCGAAATCCGGGAACTGACCCAGAAATACACCTATTTCGATTACGACGACGTGGACATCTCCGGCTTGTTTACCGACACATTCAAATTGCTGATGAAGTATGGTATCTCTATTCCAAGTAGTTTATACATGCTCCTGAAAACGCTCGTAACCATTCAGAAAGTAGCCGAATCGCTACAGGTGAAACTCGATCTGATCGAAATGGTGAAACCATACGCCAAAGAGAAAATCAAGGAACGTTTCGGGTGGAAAAACATCAAATCCAAAGTGGTGAGTTCTGCGGAGGACTACCTCTACCTGATTGAAACCCTCCCGAAAGATATCCGATCCATCGTAACCGGATTCAAACAGGACGGACTCAAACACAACATCAAGATCGGTGAAGACGGCAATTCCATCGGGAATAATCAGCTCAGATGGCATATCTACCGTTTTGGTTCGATCATGCTACTAGGAATCTTGCTGATTTCAGCAACCTTGCTGAAAGTATTTAACGTTCAAACGGTGATTTCCAAAGACGGTCATCCGGTCATGCAGGAGATTTTCGGTAATTTCCCGGATGTCTTTTTCGTAACTGTTGTGATTATCTGTATATTCGCCGCACTACGAATGATGTTCAGAGCAAAATAAACAGATGAATTTATTTACCACCAAATTGAATCAAACCCGTGAACATTTGATTCACGGAGATATTGACCTGGGGTTTCGCTGCCTGGTTGATTGTGTGCTGGATACCCAGAACACCAACCATTACCGGGCCGTAATCGACCTGGTTGAATGGCACGAAGCGCATGAAAATGACAACGAGGCCTACACGGAAAAGTTGCTCCAACTGACCGATTCATTAACCAATGAAACGGTTCTGTTTAACGAAATTCCGACGTTACTGGCCGTTGACACGCTTGTGAAAGAATATCCCCGCAGCAAATTCAGCATCGGGCCGATTTCCCTGGATCTAAAAGCTGGTGAAATCTGGGGACTTGTTGGTGAGAACGGAAACGGAAAAACCTCGCTGTTGCGCACACTAGCCCAGGATTTGTCTTACGATTCGGGAACAATTCAGTACACGAATGAACTTCAAAAGCTGAATTCCTATGAACTCAAAACGCATCTTGCCTACATTCCGCAACGTACGCCGAAATGGCACGGAAGCCTGAAAAGCAACCTCAAGTTTGCCGCAAGCCAGTACGGAACCTTCGGAGAAGAAAACGAGTTGATCGTATTGATGTACATCATCCGTTTCGGGCTCTGGAAATTCCGGCACCACCGCTGGAGCGAATTGTCTTCCGGTTACAAAATGCGTTTTGAACTTGCACGAACCTTTCTGCGTAAACCGAAGTTATTATTACTCGATGAACCTTTGGCAAACCTGGATGTTCTGGCACAACAGCTCATTTTGGAAGACTTGAAGAACATGGGGAAAAGCTTATCCAATCCGCTCGGGATTATTTTGAGTTCCCAGCAGCTTTTCGAAGTTGAAAAAGTGGCAGACAAGGTTATTTTCCTCAAACAGGGGAAACCGGTTTATTCGGATCACTCTGGACAAGCGGATGTGAATGAAAATACCACCCCCGAAACCATCCTTGAGTTGGACGCACAAATCACCAAGGAAGTACTTCTCCAAATTCTTTCGGTTCACCAGCCCACAAAAGCATCGTACAACGGCGGAGTTTTCCTGTTACATTTCAGTGCGGAACAACACATGAATGACATCATGCAAACGCTCATCAACCACCAGGTTCAAATGACGTATATCCGAGATATTTCCAAATCAACCAGACGCTTATTTATCCAACATTAACCGCATGAAAAAAATAAAGCAACTCGATAGGTTTCTACTTGAACGTTTCCCGCTGATCTGGCACACTAAAATCGTTTATGTGCTTTTTTTCAGTGTAATCACCAGCTTGTTTTTTTACATCTGGGGTGTTACCTACACAACCAATTACCTGATCAATAATTTCAGTGTCAGCCGCTTTATCGAACATTCCAATGCCATGCTCTTTTTGGTCATCCTGTGGTTGATCGGAATCATTGTCTGGTCGCTGAGTTTTTTCCGGAAAAGTGCCATCCGGCATTTTTACCCGCTTCAGCGATTCTACCTCACGCGTTTGTTCGGGTTGTTTGTCATCATTTTCTGGAGTTTTTCCTGGCCGTTATTCAGCTTTCAATGGGGAGTGAATCACAAAGTACGCGAACTGGCTCCACAAGAAGAACTGAAGGCCATGATTTCAACGATCAATCTCTCGCAGGTTCTGCTTGGAATGGAATCTCCAAGTTACCGTTCCTACCTGAACATGGCCCACCCGGAAGTTCAAATCATCAGTTACGACAAAAACAGTGAATCGTGGAGTAACAGCATAAAAATCATCGATTCAAGTATGATGGAAACCGGAGGAAAGCTCAGCAGTCCGTTCCTCACAGATTATCACCCGGGAGAGAACCTCCGCTATACGGACACAGTCAACAGGCAGTTGATTCAGTTCGTCACGTACAAAAACATCGTTGAAGGCAATCCCTGTAATCGTCACAATTACGATTACGTGACCGGATGGAAAAAATATGCTGATCTGGTTCCCTATAAACCATTCGATCTGAGACTTTGCAAAAATCAACTCATACAACCAAACAAACTGGATAAACAACCCATTTCTATTTTTAACTCCTACTATTTCTCCTTTTACGGCTATCGTCATTCGTACCGTTATTACGATTATTCCGAAGTTCACCCGTCACGCGAATTCAACCGGGAAGTTGTCGATCTGTTTAACTCTGAAAACACTTATGACAAGGGAAAACAGGTATTGGATCGGTATGCCCGTTTTTTATCCAAACACGAGGTTCGCCATTCACTGAACACCGATTCGATCTGGAGTTATGTTTTGAATCATGCGGATCGCTTCATCGTGAAGAATCCTGTTTCGGGATCTTCTGAAGACCCCGATTTCATCTCTTCCATTCAAAATAATTACAATGGGATTACGGAATACGAAAAATTCCGTGCCAGTCAGGATCAGAATTACTATCACACTCCCATGTATTTTGTGGCTAACACCGAAGTCAGTGAATTGTATGAAAATGCCGCAGAAGTTTATGCTTACAGTTACTCCTGGCCGCTCATCATGAGCTCACTATTCGGAGCTGTGGCCCTGGCTTTTATCTTTCTATTGCTTTCCATCGGAAATATCATTCACATGTTAATTGCTGTTCCAATAGGAGGAGCACTCGTCATCCTAAATGTATTTTTCTTCTTTTTTGCAGTCTATAGACGCACTGAATATGGAGTAGATATCAATTTCCGTGTCTTTTCTCAAATGCTTGTCTTTGCATTCATTCTCTATTCGCTGTTTTTCATCTTTTACCGGTCTAAAAAGGTGGGCAAAGCTGTCTTAAACATCACCATGTACCTCTGTTTTGTGGCTGCACCGATCATTCCGTTTGTTGCTGCGATCTTCTTCGATCTGTTATTGACGGAAAAAGCCACCCGCTGCTATGAAACATACCGGATTCATACGTCTTTGTTTTATGTGATCTGCGACCCTTTGTGGATTTTACTCATCGGAACCGGTTTCATCGTTTTATTCACCGCATTTATAAAACCGATCCTTTCGAAACCGGAGTAAGAAAAATTACAGGAAATCCCGTCTCTAAACGAATAAAATTCAGTAATTACACTAAATTTGCCAACAATAAATTTTTGAACAAAAGTTCGCAAGTTAACTACAATGACAGTACACGAAATTCGCAAGCACTTTTTTGAGTTTTTTGCATCGAAAGGACACCAGATTGTTCCTTCTGCACCGATGGTTGTTAAAAATGACCCGACGTTGATGTTTACCAATGCCGGAATGAACCAATTTAAGGATTATTTCCTTGGAAACGCGGTTCCGAAACACCGTCGTGTCGCCAATTCTCAAAAATGCTTACGGGTTTCAGGAAAACATAATGACCTGGAAGAAGTGGGTGTGGATACCTACCACCACACCATGTTCGAAATGCTTGGAAACTGGTCGTTCGGCGACTATTTCAAGGAAGAAGCGATTACCTGGGCCTGGGAATTACTGACGGAGGTTTACGGCATTCCGAAAGACCGCCTGTATGTAACCGTTTTTGAAGGTGATGAAAAGGATGGCGTTCCGAAAGACCAGGAATCCTATGATATCTGGAAGCGTTTCATTGCGGAAGATCGTATCATTCTGGCTTCCAAAAAAGACAATTTCTGGGAAATGGGTGACACAGGACCTTGCGGGCCTTGTACCGAAATCCACGTAGATAACCGTCCGGAAGCTGAAAGAGCGAAAGGAGACGGAAAAAAATGGGTCAACGAGGATCACCCGCAGGTGATTGAGATCTGGAACAACGTCTTCATGCAATTCAACCGCAAGGCTGACGGCAGTTTGGAGTCACTTCCTGCTACACACGTAGATACCGGAATGGGATTGGAACGCCTTGCTATGACACTTCAGGGGAAAACTTCCAACTACGACATCGATTTATTCCAGACCCTGATCCGCCACATGGAGCAGGTTTCCGGTAAAAAATATGGAACTGACGAAACGACAGATATCGCATTGCGTGTGATCGCTGACCACGTGCGTGCCATTGCTTTTTCCATTGCTGACGGACAGCTGCCTTCCAATACGGGAGCTGGTTATGTAATCCGACGCATTTTGAGACGTGCGGTTCGCTACGGTTACCAAACATTGGGACTGAAAGAACCCTTCCTTTCCGGGTTATCGGTTGTTCTTTCGGAAGTGATGGGAGATCCGTTTACAGAACTGATCAAGCAACGCGAACTGGTCGAAAAAGTGATCCGCGAAGAAGAACTTTCTTTCTTCCGTACACTGGAACAGGGAATTAAGCGCATCGAAGGATTGATTGAAACGGCAAAAGCATCAGGTACAAGCATCCTGAATGGTGTTGCGGTATTCGAATTGTATGATACTTATGGGTTCCCATTCGATTTGACCAGCCTGATTGCTCGTGAGAACAACCTCTCCGTAGATGAAGCCGGATTCAACGAAGAATTGAACAAACAAAAGGATCGTTCAAGAGTTGCAACGGCAATCGAAACAGACGACTGGGTGCAGCTGCGCGAAGATTCCGTGGAAGAATTCGTAGGCTACGATTACCTGGAAACAGCGGTTGAAATCGTTAAATACCGAAAAGTAACGCAGAAACAAAAAACATTCTACCAATTGGTTTTCACCAAAACACCTTTCTACCCGGAAGGTGGTGGACAAGTTGGTGACACCGGAAGAATCTACAACGACTCGGAATCCGTGGTGATTTTCGATACAAAGAAAGAGAACAACCTGATTGTGCATCTTTCCGAAACACTTCCGGCAAACCCTTCAAACCCATTCACAGCGGAAATCAACGCAGAGAAACGCAGATTATCGGCTTACAACCACTCGGCAACGCACTTGCTTCACCACGCTTTGAGAACTGTTCTCGGAACACACGTGGAGCAGAAAGGTTCCCTGGTGAATCCGAACTATCTGCGCTTTGACTTCTCGCACTTCTCCAAAGTAACGGACGAAGAACTGGCGAAAATCGAAGCATTGGTGAGTGAGGCTATCCGTGCCAATATCGACCTGGACGAAAGACGCAATGTTCCGATCGAAGTAGCAACTGAAATGGGTGCGATGGCTTTGTTCGGTGAAAAATACGGCGACACGGTGCGTGTGATCAAATTCGGTGATTCCGTGGAATTGTGCGGAGGAACTCACGTGAAAAACACCGGGCAAATCGGTTTGTTTAAAATTCAGTCTGAATCTGCGGTCGCAGCAGGTGTTCGACGTATTGAAGCGATTACGAATGCTGCGGTTGAAACATACTATGCTGACCAGGAAGAAAAACTGAAGTCGGTCAATGAGTTATTGAAAAACCCGAAGGATCTGACCAAAGCAGTGGAAGATTTGCTTTCAAAAAATAACCAGCTTCAAAAACAAGTTGAAAACTTCAGGAAAGAACAGGCTAAATTGGTCAAAGCAGATTTGAAAACGAAAATCACGTCTAAAGGGGATTTCTCTTACGTAGATGCGATTATCGACCTGGATGCGGCTTCCGTAAAAGATATCCTCTTCCAATTGAAGGGTGAAGTTCCAAACCTGGTAGCCGTGATCGGTTCAAAAGAAGACGACAAATGTGCTTTGAGCATCCTGATTGGCGAGAGTCTGGTTTCTTCCAAAGGATGGAATGCAGGGAACCTGGTTAAATCCACAGCAGCCCTGATTCAAGGCGGTGGCGGTGGACAGGCTTTCTTCGCTACAGCAGGAGGTAAAAACGCATCCGGACTAAGTCAGGCAATTGAAGCTGTTCGTAAAACGATCGCTTAAGAGATTTTCGACCTGATAAAGGCAAAAGCCTTTTTGATATAATTGATGGTTTCGGTTTCCAGAGAGAAAACGTAAATCGGAACCAAAAACACAACAGACACAACAGTGGATTCGACCAAAAATTGAATCCACTTGTTGTTTATAAGACCTTGTGTAAAGTGCCCGACCAACAAGGTAATTACCGACAGCCCGATGATCACGAACTGGTTGCGGTGAAAGGGATGCAGTTTATAAACCACCCACACAAAAATCAATCTTCCCACATTGTAAACCACCAGCGCGATACTCGTTGAAATCGCAGCTCCCACAATCCCCCAAACAGGAATCATGACCATATTCAGCACCAATACGGCGATAATCAGGAAAACAGTGAATATAAGATCGTATTTATATTTTTTAGAGGTGACAAAAATAGCGCCGTTCAACCCGAAGTACATATCCACCAAACGTCCCATCATAATGAAAAAGAAGACCCAGATTCCGTCTCTAAACTCGGGTTTCAGGAAGGAAAACAGGAAATCGATATTCACCCACACCAGGATAAACATGGTCAAGCCGATAACCAGGGAAACGGAACTCACTTTTTGATACAAGTCTCGCATTTTTGCCATATCGCGGTGTTTCCAATAATCGGAGATCAATGGCGTACTTACCCGGGCGATGGATTTAAAGGGAACCTGCAACACACTGGTCAGAAACACAACGGTCGTAAACACTCCTGTTTCGCTCAATCCGATCAGCTGTGCAACCATCAATACATCCAGTGAATTGACCAGTGTTGCTCCAAGCGTATTGAAATAGGAAAAAGTCGAAAAATAAAAGATGATTCGTCGCAACCTCTTTGCAATCCGGATATTGGAAAAACGCACATTGAATTCTCCCAGGCGGATCAGGTAAATGACCAGGATGAGCGTCGGAATCATATAGACCAGGCTGTGCAGTGCCACAAACCATTCAAACGAGATCAAATCAACCCATTTCAGGACGAGGATTACCGTAGTTGCGCCCCTTAATGCCACTTCATAGGCAAAAACGGCAATAATGTTCTTGTACAGACTCCGGAGGTAAATCTCCAGCACCATGAAGACCACATAAGCTATTCCAATGGGCAAAGTCCAGTAATAGTAATCCAGGAAAAGCGGCGATTTCTCGAGGTAAATCTGCTGAATTTGTTCCCGGAAGACAATATAAACCACCGAATAGAGTAAAATTCCCGCACCGACTATCAACAGCATGAACGGAAGAAAACCATGGTGTTTCTTTTCATCATTCCGGACGAATGGGAAGAATTTCCAGGTTGTATAAAGTGTGCCAAAATTGGCTAATTGAGCAAACAAGGTTCCGATGGAAACGATGAGGTTCACCAGCCCGATTTGAGCCGTAGACAAAATCAGCAGAAACAGCACACCTTTGTTTAAATAGCCTAAAAGGATTCCAAAGTAGGAAATCACTGTTGTTCTGAAAGCATCTTTTTGGACTAATCCCATGAATTGATTGTGCGAACTGCAAAGTTAACCGAAATTAGAAACCGGATGAAGAATTCAGCGGAATTCACCGATATTGGTAAAATTTTGAATACCTTCGAAACCGAAATCCGGTGCTGAAAAACTTCAGTTCCATCAAATTTTGAATACGAGAAATGGAAGAAAAAGATTTGCTGACCGAACGAAAATTCTGGGAAGATTATTGGAACAACAAACGGGACACGATCGTATCAAAAGTTCCGGATACCGGGTTTCACAACCAGGAATTGGACAAAGTGATTTCCAACAGCAAAATCCGCACTTCTATTGAACTCGGTGGTTTTCCGGGAACATTCTCCGTTTATATCCAAAAAAAGCACCAACTCGACACCACCCTGCTCGATTACTACATCAACCAGTCGATTGTAGACGATTTGATGGAAGTAAACGGACTCGAAAAAGGATCGGTTCACCTGATTGAGGATGATTTAACACTGGATCACGAAGTGACTGTCAAATACGACCTGGTTTTTTCAGTTGGTTTGATTGAACATTTCCTCGACACCAAAGCCATCATCAAGCGCCACCTGGATTACATGAATGAAACAGGAGAATTGCTGATTATCCTCCCGAATTTCCAGGGAATCAACGGCTGGCTGCAACGCAAATTCGACAAGGAAAACTACGATGCGCACAACATCGATTCCATGGATTTGGAGTTATTGAGAACCATTGCCAATGAACTTCGATTGAAGGATGTTTCGGTTTACTACAAAGGAAAATTCAGTATCTGGCTGGAAAATATCAAATCACAGCCGGCATGGGTGAAAGTATTCATGAAATTGCTGTTTGTTGCCGGAAAAGGGTTTACTAAAATCATCCCGATTGAAAGCCGTTTTCTGTCTCCGCTGATTGTGTTGAAAGGGAAAATCTAACCTTCCGGCTCCTGCTTTTTTCGTACTACCATGGAGATTCTACACCATTTTATAAAACTGTGTCTGAACCGTTAGTAAAAAGGGGTTGCGTATGCTTTAACAGCTCTCCGGACACGCTTGTTTCGACACCAACGAGCGATACAAATCAATAAAACGGGAAGAAACCACGGCCTCAGAAAATGCCGTTTGAACCTTTTCAATACTCGCATCCGAAAGCTCAGGTCGTTGCAATGTCCACGCGATTCCACGAATCAAATCCTGTGCATTTTTGTACTCTGCCAGGTAACCGTTTACTCCGTGATCAATGATATCCGGGATTCCTCCGGTATTGAAAGCAACCACCGGTGTACCGCAAGCCATGCTTTCTATCAGTGTGTTCGGTAAATTGTCCTCCAAAGAAGGCGCTACAAACAAATCTGCCGCACTATAGCATGAAACAATGGTTTCCGGGTCACTCAAACTTCCGGTGAAGTGCGTCGGGAAGTAAAACTCAATTTCACTTTTGTCTTTGACATTTCCCATCACCACAATTTCCAGGTCTTTTTTGATCTCCGAATCCGATTCAAATAATTCCTTCAAGGCTGCCGACAAGTACTTATACCCTTTTCGTTCATCATCTACTTTGGCAGCGACGTACAACAACAAAGTTTTGTCTTCCGGCAATCCGAATTGTTTCCGCGATTCCGTTTGATCCTTTTTCCGGAAAACCGAAACATCAATCGGGTTCGGAATCGCCAGAACGCGGTTATTACTTAATAAACTACTCGTTTTTGCTATATCAGTCAACCAGTTACTGCAAGCCACAAAGGTGATTTTATCGGAATAAATTGCTTGCTTCGTTTTCCAGCCTTTGGAAGACAAATCGCCCTCATGCGGATGTTTCAAAAACTTACAGTTTCCACATTCCTGCATAAATCGTTCGCATGCTCCCGAATAATGACAGCCTCCGGTGAAATACCACATGTCGTGTAGCGTAACCACCACCGGTTTGCCCATATTCATCAATTCCCCGATGTGTTTATGCGCCAAAAAGCTGTGATTTGTCCAATGAATATGCAGGATGTCAGCTTCCTTTACCAACGGATGATTCTGAATGGAGACTCCCAGTTTACCTGTTGAAAAGGCAAACCGTTCTTTTTCAGAAACTTCATAACGCATGAAGAATACCTTTTCCAGGATAAAACGGTACTTCCGGATGCGTTTTTTCCAGTTCGTATCGGCTACTTCGTGTACGTGCACACTATTCGTTTGTGATTCATTGACCAGCAAGTCAGCCTCCAGTTGATTGGTCTTGTTCAGCGCCGTCAAAAGCCGTTTGGCTGCAATTGCCGCACCTCCCTGCGTTTCAAAGGTATTGATCAACAGCACTTTCATATCACGCTTTTCCAATTTGGTGATACGCATCAAGCACCTGTTGCTTCAGGGAACTCACAATTTCTCCGGTCAACGATGCTTTCCGGAAGATTTCAGCAGGATTCAGCCCTGCAAGCAACTCATCGATCTTTGTATTCATTTCCTGTGTTTCCGGAACAAACCAGGCCGCTTCCTTAAACATCTGCCAGTTGTCGCTTTCTTCGCTTCCGCAGAACACGATCGGGCGACCGATAGAAATAGCCGTTACCGCTTTGGACGGAACCGCTGCATGTGTCCATTCAGACCGCAAAGTCACCAAATGCACATCGATGTATTGCAAATGCTCCTGTGCCAGTCCATTTTCCACCACAATCACATGGTCGAAGATTTTTCCGTAAGCTTTCATTTCTTCCGCATGAATTCCGTAGACGGACAGAATAAACTGAAAGCCCGCCTGCGCCGACTTTGCAATCATTTGTTTGATGAATTCCGGGTTGTGAGCCTGTCCCACGTTTCCGAAATATCCCAATGTAATGACATCCGGGTTGTACCACTCCGGTTTTTCGTGCACTTGCGGCTCACCGGTAGTTTCGTCCAGGGTCACTCCTGCCGGCAAAATGATCACCGGAACGGGATTCGGATAATTTCGCTGAATGTATTTTGACTGCTCGTTTCCAAGTGCAATCAGCACATCGGGAGCATGCTTATAGGTTCTTTTCTTCAGAAAGCGGTACAATAAATTCTTCTCACCGATCGTTTTCGCCGCAACAAATCCTTCCGGGAATAAATCCAGCGACCAAAACGCCCATTTGCGTTTACCAGATTTCAGCAACCTGGAAGCCCAGAAAGGTAACAATGGCGGACTGGAAGTCACAATGATCAAATCTGAAGGATGTTGTTTGCTTCTTTTAATGAGCATGTATCCATCATAAATCATGTTGAGCAATTTTCCAACTTTCTTTTCGGGATTGAATCGCTGCCGGATACGCACCACCTTTCCATTGGGTTCAACGGAACTGGTATTTCCGTCGGCTTCCATATCCATGCAAAAAATAGTCACCTCGGCATGTGAATCGCGAATCAGGTATTCAGCCATTTGGTTGGCTAAAAATCCATTGATGTTTTTATTGGGCGGATAATGCCTGGAAACAATGGTGATTTTCTTCAAAACAGTCTACTTTTTCGCTTGATTCAAAAATGATTCGTAAGCCAGTTGAATTCCTTTTTCGAGGTCAATTTTTGCTTTCCATCCCAACTTGTTGATCTTCGACACATCCAGTTGCTTTTTCGGAGTTCCGTCGGGCTTGGAAGTATCAAACACTAATTCTCCTTCGAAACCAACAATGCGTTTGACCAGGTATGCCAGGTCTTCGATGGTAATATCGCTTCCCGTACCGACGTTAATCGCTCCGGGATCATTGTAATTTTCCATCAGGAAATAACAAGCTTCTGCCAAATCGTCTACATAGAGAAATTCACGCATCGGTTTGCCTGTTCCCCAGATCACCACTTCTTTTCCGCCCGAAAGCTTCGCTTCGTGGAATTTGCGGATCATTGCCGGCAAAACGTGCGAATTTTGCAAATCGTAGTTGTCATTCGGACCGTACAGGTTTGTAGGCATCGCCGAAATGAAATTCACTCCGTACTGGTCTCTGAATGCATCACACAATTTGATCCCTGCGATTTTCGCAATCGCATAAGGCTCATTGGTCGGTTCCAGAGTTCCGGTCAGCAAGCTATCTTCCGAGATCGGTTGTTGTGCAAACTTCGGGTAAATGCAGGAACTTCCGAGAAACAGGAGTTTCTTGACCTGGTGTGCATGCGCCGCATGAATCACATTGGTCTGAATCATCAGGTTATCGTACAGGAAATCTCCCTTGTACCTATTATTTGCCTGAATTCCTCCTACTTTGGCTGCCGCCAGGAACACATAATCCGGTTTGGTTTCTTCGAAAAACGCAGCAACTGCCGCCTGATCGATCAGGTTCAGTTCTTTCGATGACCGGGTGATAATATTGGTAAATCCTTCGCGTTCCAGTTTACGGACAATGCTGCTTCCAACCATTCCGTTATGGCCGGCAACATATACCTTATCTTCTTTTTTCATCTGCAAATGCCTTCGTATTTTTGATCATTTCGATATCGTGTTCCATCATGATTTGAACCAGTTCGTCCAATTCAACTTTGGCTTCCCACTGCAATTTGTTTTTCGCTTTGGTCGCATCACCAATTAACAAATCCACCTCCGTAGGACGGAAGTATTTCGGGTTGATTTCGATGATTTTTTTCCCTGTATTGCGGTCAATTCCGATCTCATCTACTCCGCTTCCTTCCCAACCGATGTCAAATCCGACATATTTTGCGGCTTTTTCCACAAATTCCCGTACGGTAACCGTTTTTCCGGTAGCAATCACAAAATCTTCCGGTTCATCCTGCTGCAGCATCAACCACATCGCTTCTACGTATTCTTTCGCATACCCCCAGTCACGCTTGGAATCGAGATTTCCCAAAGCCAGTGTCTGGCGGATTCCCTGTGCCACTTCTGCAAGACCAATGGTGATTTTTCGCGTAACGAATGTTTTTCCTCTCCGCTCGCTTTCATGGTTGAACAAAATTCCGTTGCAGGCATACAGGTTGTAAGCTTCACGGAAGTTTTTCACGATCCAGAATCCATAAATCTTTGCCACTCCATACGGGCTTCTCGGGTAGAAAGGCGTGTTTTCCGTTTGAGGGATTTCCTGCACCTTACCGTACAATTCCGATGTAGAAGCCTGGTAAAACCGTGCATTCGGGCAGTAATTCCGCAATGCATCCAGGATTCTCAAAGTTCCCATCGCATCCACCTGAGCGGTATATTCCGGAACTTCAAAAGAAACCTGCACGTGACTCTGAGCAGCCAGGTTATACACCTCATCAGGCTGAATCGTGGACATCAGTTTATTGATGTTGGAACTATCCGTCACGTCTCCGTGGTGCAAAATAAAGTGCTCCTTCCCGATCAGATGATCGATCCGTTCGGTGTTGAAGACACTCGCTCTGCGAATAATTCCGTGAACGATATATCCTTTTTCAAGAAGTAATTCCGCTAAATAAGATCCATCCTGACCTGTAATACCCGTAATCAGTGCAACTTTCATTCATTTTATTTTGGCTATCAAAGATACAATTTTATACCCGATAAATCTGCCGGGAAATATCCAAACACTATTTTATCAATCAGATTCCGGGGAATTGAGCCGATGGAGATCAAATTGCACTCACGGATAATCCCCAAATGTTTTTGCCACAGTGGGATAATTTCGTTTATTCACTTAACTTTGGAAATCAACAAACAGAAACAGAATAACGTCATGATTAAAAAAACGCTTGGATCAATCTACAGAAAGTTATACAAAAACGCCGCTGAAGAGCGTGCTTTCAGAAAACGGATCGATGCGGAAAAAGGACCGATCAAACTGGTAGTCGGAAGCTCCGGTGTTTTTGATGAAGGCTGGATCCCGAGTGAAGCTCATTTTTTAAACCTCCTGGACGAAAAAACGTGGTTCAATTACTTCAAGGAAGGTCAGGTAGACTGTATTCTGGCTGAACATGTTTGGGAACATTTGACACCCGAAGAAGGAAAAAAAGCGGCACAAGTTTGCTTTAAATTCCTCAAAAAAGGCGGCTGGATCAGGGTTGCCGTTCCGGACGGATTTCATGAAAAACCGGAATACATCGAATATGTGAGACCTGGCGGGCACGGAGCCGGTGCTGACGATCATAAGATACTGTACAACTACAAAACATTTAGCGATACGTTTAGTCAAGCCGGGTTTCAGATCGAATTACTGGAATACTTTGACGAAAACAAGGAATTTCATCACAATGAATGGGATCCTGCAAAAGGATTTATCCGTCGTTCTGAAAAACATGATCAGCGCAATGCGAATGGTGAGTTGAATTACACCAGCCTGATCATTGACGGAATCAAAGCATAAAACCTGTATGTTCGCGGAACATTGGCTGGATATCGAACAGAATCTTATTTAACCCGAATAAAGAATGTCTGAATTTTTAACTGAAAGCGTCAAAACGGCTTACGATCAGTTTTATACTAACGATCAAAGCAATTGGCGGATGCTTGGGGCGAAATACAAAGCACAAAACATCCTGGATGTGTGCCAATCCATCAAACCACGCAAGGTTCTGGAGGTAGGAGCCGGCGACGGAAGTATTCTGCACTTCCTGGATCAGGCCAATTTTGCTCCTGAACTATACGCTCTGGAAATTGCACAAAGCGGTGTGGATCAGATCCGGGGCAGAAATCTTTCCAGCTTAAAAGAAGTGCAGGTTTTTGACGGTTACCGCATTCCGTATGAAGACAATAGTTTTGATCTGATTGTGCTTTCACACGTATTGGAACATGTAGAGCACGAACGCATACTAATCCGCGAATTGAAACGGGTAGCAAGATACATTGTCATCGAAGTTCCGAAGGATTACCGGTATGGTGTAGACAAACGCATCAATCACTTTCTGAGCTACGGGCATATCAATATGTATACCCCAACCTCGTTGCGATTTTTACTACAAAGTGAAGGCTTGAAGATCTTGGGCGACAAACTTTCTCTTACCGATCCGGAAATCACAAAATTCAGTGAATTTGTTATTCAGAAAAAAGGGAAATCGTTTGTTAAAAACGCGAAGATCAATGTGATTTATAAAACAAAAAAAGTGCTGGGAAATATCTTCGGAAAAAAGAAACGAGAACAATTTGCCAATGCCTATACCGTTTTAACTGAGAAATCCGACCAAAGTCTGCACATATTTTAATTCCTCCAGGTAAACTCGTTTGAACACATGTACGATCTTGCTCCCATTGCCTTATTTGTTTACAATCGTCCGGAACACACGCGCCGAACGCTGGAATCACTGAAACAAAATGAGCTGGCATCCCAAAGCAAATTGTATATTTTTTCAGATGGGGCAAAAACACCGAAGGACGAAGAAAAAGTAACTGAGGTACGGGAGATTATTCGAAATACGACGGGGTTTCTTTCTGTTGAAGTTATTGAGCGAACAGAGAATTCCGGGCTGGCAAATTCGATTATTTCCGGTGTTACCCAATTGATCAGCGAATACGGACAGGTCATTGTTTATGAAGACGACCTGATTTCTTCTCCGCATACACTCCGTTATTTCAACGATGCGTTGAATCATTACCGCGAAACTGAAAAAGTGATGCACATTGGTTCATACATGTTCCCGATTCAGACCAACAATCTTCCCGAAACGTTTTTCTTCCGGGCTGCAACCAGCTGGGGATGGGCTACCTGGGAGAGAGCATGGAAACACTTCGAACCCGATATCGACATCCTCCTGGAACAGTTTGATGAACAGAAGAAAAGTGCCTTTGCCATCGACAACTCCATGAACTACTGGAAGCAGATGCAGGAATTCAAATCCGGGAAAAACAACAGCTGGGCAATCCGCTGGTATGCATCTATTTTCCTCAAAGACGGATTAACATTTAACCCTTCCCAATCGCTGGTGCAGAATATCGGGCACGACGGCTCGGGTGTACATTCGGGAATCAATGATATTTATGAAGTTCCGATCTATCCGAAACGAATTACGGCGTTCCCTGATTTACTAGAAGAGAACCGGCCGGCCTACGAAGCTTTGAGAACCTATTTTGCGACCCGGAAAGGCAGTTTGTGGGCACGTATGAAACGTTTTGCAGCGTTGAAGTGGCATCAATACTTTTCAAAGTGATATCCCTTTCAAATCAATCCAAATCTCTTGGTATAAAGAAGCCTTTAATGCAATCCTGGTTACGAATAGCGATCTGTATGTGATTCTTTTCTTTAAATCCCGCATTTTCGTACAGATCATTTCCTTCAAAAAACACTCCTCTGACAGAATCATATTCGGGAAGTTTCATCTCTGAGTTCATCGTAAATGCTCTCTCAACTCCCGTTTTGGCTTTGCTAACACGAATAGAAAGAGTTTTAAACAAATAAAAACAGCCGGCCATAAGCCAGCTGTTTCACTATTCGTGCGATTTATTCAATCAACTATTTTGTTTCTGCAACCGGTGTATTTTTTCTCTTACGAAATTCTTTGAACACCATGAATGCCAATCCGAGCAACAGGATCAATGAGCTGATTCGTGCCACCATACCAAGCGTATGGTATTTTGGCAAGTCGTAAACAAACTCGATTTTGTGTTTTCCGCCTTTCAATTCCAATCCGCGGAGCAGGTAGTTTACTTTCAGAATCGGCGTTTCTTTTCCGTCAACCAATGCTTTCCACCCGATTGGGTAGTAAATCTCGGAGAAAACAGCTAGTTGGTCTCCTTTCAAATCAGCCTGGTAAACCAGTTTGTTCGGTGCTGACGAAATTTCTTTGATCGATCCTTCTCCGGAGAATTTCTTCTTGCTGAGTTCTTTTGCAACCGAGTTCAACATCACCGCTTCATTAGCCGGATCAAACGAATCTTCCACTTTCAGGTAAACCAGCGAAGTGAATGATTTTGCAGTATCCATCTGCAGGGTAATCAAAGGAACCAGGTTCGTACTTCCTTTCACATCCATAACAAACATCGCTTCCTGCCCTTTAGGAAGTCCGCTGGCAAGTTGCACAGCGATCGAATCTTTACGTCCCGGAGCAAGGTACTGCAGTTTTTCACCACCGTAAACCTCAGCGGTTTTAACCGGTTGTTTGTTGACAAGCAATACTCCCGGGCCTTTGTTTTCCAGTTTGAATTTATTTCCTAACGCTCTGATTTCGTCATTCGGTGTAGCGTATTCCTTCACACTTTTCACCAGCCATGCATTTCCAAGCGCTGAAGGATTCAGGATCGCCGTGTCCATTCCGTTTTGCTGGGTTTGAAGGAAATACTTCACGTTTAACATATCCAGCACACGGTTGTTGGTTCTGGATAAGTGGAAGTCGATCAGGTTCTGGATGTTTCTCAATTTCGCTCCGTGGTATCCTCCGATGGATTTATGATAGAAAGACGCACGGCTGCTTGAAAATGCTCCCGAGAAGTCCAGCACACGGTAATTGGTAGCTGCATTTAATTCGTAGAAACGGTAGGAATTGATTACGTTCATGCGTGCAGCTCCTTCGTATTCCAGGTCGTCTGCCAACGCCTCTCCTTTTGCCTTTCCGTTTGCAATTTTCGATGCCAGTGCCGGGTTTTGACGCACTTCGGACTGCAGAATTTCTTCATCGCCTTTCGTAGCCGCAATCGGGTAAGCCGAAATACTGGCATCTTCCCAATACTTATATCCGTTTCCGTTTGCATCTTCGACCCCTCCCAGGTAATTGTAAGCCACCGGAAGCATGTCGGCAAATGTCAACACAACCAATCCTGCGATCAAAACCGTGTTTGCCGTTTTATCTGATTTCACATACAGGAAAATCACAAACAATCCGCCTGCCAGGATCGCAAATAAAATCGAGCGTGTCATACTGGAATTGAAAATCTCTTTTCGAGCCGTTTTCACAGCCTGGTAGGATTCCATTTGTCCATCGACCTGTGCGCTGACGAATTGTTGAACCTGTTGTGGATTGGATAAATCCAGCTGGTAGTTTGCAAGGGCAACTTTCGGATCCATCTGCATGACCTGCGACAGGTATGCTTCATTCAATCCGGCGTATTGTTTCGCTTCCATCGGGTTGGAATATCCATCCCCCAAACCAACGACTTTTACAGCAATTAAAAAGACCACAAAAGCCCCCAAAACAATCATCATTTTTTTCTTCTGGGCAATGATTTGTTCCCGTTCTTTGATCAATTCGTTGAGGAACAATACTGCCATTACCGGAATTGTGAGTTCCACGATGACCAAAATCATGGTTACCGCCCGGAACTTATTGTATGCCGGAACATGGTCGATGAAAAAGTCTGTCAATCCCATGAAATTCTTACCCCAGGAAAGCATGATTGCCAGGATCGTCACCACAAAAAGCGGCCATTTGATCTTGTTTTTCATGAAGAACAAACCTAAAAAGGCAAGCAGGATCGCAACCACACCGATATAAACCGGTCCTGAAGTAATCGGCTGGGTTCCCCAATACGAATAACCGTTTAGCGCCCCGTTAATTTGATTTTGAGATAAATCGCTGTTTTCAACTTGTTCTGCAAACGGCGAATTCCCGATCGGCTCAGAAGCTCCTCCTTTCACATACGGAGAAATCAAGGTAAATGTCTCTCCTACTCCATAAGACCACTGCGTGATGTAGCTTCTGTCCAAACCACTGGATTGATTTTTTGCAACGGTTCCATCCGGGTTGATTGTTACGTCATTTGCACCGCGAATACTGTATTTTGCATAATCATTTGTCAGTACGATGTTTTCACTGTTGACTGCAAAAGCGAGTAAAAAGGCTGCAATGATTCCAATGGAAGTCAGTGCAAAATCCTTCAATTTCTTTTCACGGATTGCCTCAACCAGGAAGTAAATTCCCACAAAGAACAAGACAAACAGGAAGTAGTATGTAATCTGTACGTGATTCATCGTCAGCTCCAGTGCCATAAAAATCCCCGACAATACAATTCCCCACATTCGGTTGGTTTTGTAGGCATAGATAAACGCTCCGAGCAATGCCGGTAAAAACGCTGCCGCCGCTGATTTAATGACGTGCCCGGCCTGGATTACAATCAGCTCATAGCTGGCAAATCCGAAGATCACTGCTCCCAATAGTCCGATCCACGGGTTTAACCGCAGTAAACGGGCAAAAATCAGGAACGACAGGATGTGCAGGAAAATCAAGCCCATCGGCTGAGGCAGCACTTTGAAATAAGCTCTGGAAATTGAACTGAACAAATTTCCCGGTTTCTCCAACCCGATCTGCTCTGCAGGCATTCCACCAAAAGTCGTATTCGACCATTTGGGCTCGTCGCCAGTAGATTCACGGTACATTTTAACACCGTTGGCCATTCCGATTGCCTCTTTGTTATCGTGTTGTTTCACACCATATCCCTCTAGCTGAGGCTTAAAGAAAATAGCCGAAACGATCAGCATCAATGCAATGATGGTTAAATACGGCCAGTTTTTTTGAAAGAATCCTTTTAAGTTCATACCTGAAATTTGTTCGACTCAAAAATAAGAACTTTAATCTTCCACAGTCTATTTTGTCAGAAATTATCGCCTTTTCCGTTTGCATAGATTGTTGGAGTTGAATAAACCACATAAATACATAGTTCACATAGAGCCGGTAATCAAATTATATCATCATCTGCGAACCACTAAGGAGAGAAACACTACACGAACGCTGCTCTCTGGACTCAAATAAAACGCAAAGGTGCAAAGAACGCAAAGTTTCTTTCTGTGAACAGCGCACATCCTATGGGATTTAGATGGAGTGTTATTTACGATATCCTGCACAATAAGCGGGATCTGCGGGAAAAATAACACCAATCCTGCAAATTGAACCTTTTTACAATTGATTTGTATTGCTTGTTATATGTACTATAGAAACATGAAAAAGAGTTGGTTCATTATCCTGATTTTACTGGTTTTCGGAACGATTTTCCCGGCACATGCAGCTGTTCAATTCAAAAAAGCCCCGGAATTTTACTTGTATAACAGCCAGCCGAACAAAGATTTGAAAGTGGGAACGGCACTCGTTACGCTTCGCTTCAGGATTCCCAATTTCCGGAATATCCCAACAGGATTTGAAACCGTGGTCTATTATTCGGTAAACGACAAAACTGACACCTTGTTTTTGGATTCCAGTATGACTCAAACCCTGGAAATAAAAAGCGGCAAAACACGCTTTAAGTTCTGGGGCGGACCTGGTTACAGTGAAATCATTTCGGATAGTATCGACATTCAGAGTCAAACGACGCAGGACGCATACGTCCGGTTCAGTCTCAATTACATCCAGGTGGAGGTAGACAAACCGGTTATCTATTTTCAGAGTCCCCAACTCCTAGACTTCAGCCTGCAAGTCATTCCAAACGGAACATTTTCTTTTACGTATCCTCCTTACTCCAATGAATGGAAAGGTAAAGTTCATCCCAACGGACAAATCGAAATAAGCGGAAAACGTTATCCTTACTTATTCTGGGATTCCAAACAGCAGTTCCAGTTACAAAAAACAGCAAGCGGCTACCAGGTCGCAAAAACAGAAGTGCTTTCGTTCCTCGAAAAACAGCTTTCGGATTTGGGGCTTTCTTCCAATGAAAAAGCTGATTTTATTACCTATTGGGGACCAAAAATGATTCAGTACGAATCCGTTTTCGTCCAGTTTTACCTGCAGGAATCCTGCGATCAATTTGCAACACTGCATTGCGATCCGCAACCGGAACAAATCAACCGCATCTATCTTGCTTTCTCGGAATGGGATGAATCGTTCCGAAGCTATTTAAATCCTGTAGTACAAACTCCTTTCGTCCGAACCGGATTCAACCTGCTTGAATGGGGTGGTTTCGAAATCAAATTTCCTGACTTATGATTCAAAAATTGACCTTATTGCTCATTTGCTGTGTGCCGTTTTTCGGAATCTCGGGAGAGAGAGAATCGCTTCCTCCCTTTTGGGTTATCAAAGACAGCGTTTCGAAATCCATTCATCCCGACAGCGTTAAACTCGTGATCCGTGTGTTTGATTACAACAATCAGTTATTGCTGGATCAACATCCGGAAATTATACAGGCACGCATTGATAAAAAGACCAAAAAGCATACAATCACAGCGAAAAACAGGGCTTTCGGTTACATGCTCAGCAAAGGAAAACACCAATTTCAGTTCTTCCTGAATGCCAGTTTTCAGAGTATTCAGTTTGAACGGGAGCTGGAAGGAGGAAAATACCTGGAGATCGGAATTCAATTCGAGCCAACCGGAAACTACAACCAGATCATGGTCGAAAAACCCGTTATTTACCTCTACAGCGAACACGAAGTACCCTTTTCGTTGAAAGTCAATACCGAAGCGGCTATTCAATTCACCTACCCGGCTTACAATGGAGGATGGAAAGGGAGCAGTTCGCCAGACGGAACCATCCGGATGAACGGAACAACTTATCCTTACCTGTTTTGGGATGCAGCTCTGAATTCGGAGAAACTGCATTTAAACTGGTACAATGCCGATGTGATTGAAGGTTCACAGGTCGTTACTTATCTCGAAAGTCAGCTCGACAGAATCGGTTTCAATGCCAAAGAAAAAGCGGATTTTATTACCTATTGGGGACCGCGGATGCAGCAACAGCCTTATGCTGAAATCCTCTGGCTCCAGGATGAAAACATCCATCCCATTGCTTCACTGGAAATGTCACCTGCATTCAAAATCAACCGCATTTACCTGGTTTTTCGCGGATCGGATCTTCCGGTTGAACAAACGCTGCAACTTCATGTACCGCAGCTGAAGCCTCTTGATCGTTCGGGTAATTACCTGGTCGAATGGGGCGGAATGCAGATCCAAACATCCCTTTAGCATATGCGTTTACTGATCTTTTTTCTTTGTGTGAGTTCGCAATTACTTGCCGAATCTGTTCCGGACTATACGGTGAGCTATGTGACCGACCGGAAAGCTGCTCCCAGCATCGCGCGGATTAAGATCACCTATGAGTTTGATCACGATTACGAACCGAACGGTGAAATTCGATTCAGTATCAACGACCATGCGGAAAGTTTCCGGATGGATTCCACCAATACATTCCTGACAATCACAACTCCTCAGAAAGCGGTTTTCCGGTTCTACAGCATCGGATTCCGGGAAATTGAAACAGACAGCATTGAAATCAAATCAGGGAAAATCACCATTATTTCACTGCATTTTCAGCACATTACCGAACCCAGACCTGTCAAAAAGCCGGTCATTTACCTCTACCCGGAATCAGATTTAGAAGTTTCCATCAACTTGAAAACACAGGGAGAGCTCACGTTCAGCTACCCGGATTATTCCAAAGGCTGGAAAGGAATCTCACATCCCGACGGATCGGTTACCATAAACAGAAAAAGCTATCCTTATCTCTTTTGGGAAGCGGAACAACGCTTTGATCGGTTCGATTTTGAAATGGGTGGTTTTCTTGTCAGACGGGATTCTGTGATCTCTTCCCTGGAGAGATACCTTACCGAGCTGGGATTCAACGAACGGGAACAAACGGATTTTATCACCTTTTGGGGACCACAGCTGGCGCAACACGAACAGGTGTGCATGCAATTCATCCTGCAGGATGCCTGTAATCAATTCGCAACACTGAAGATCGACCCCCAACCTGCACACTTGAACCGGGTGTACCTGGTATGGTCGCCAATAAACGTCTCGAAACCACTCATCCTGAAACAACAGGTATTGAAAACAATGAACCGTTCCGGGTTTGATGTACTGGAATGGGGCGGAATTGAAGTGACCGAGGTGGTTTATTGAGAAGCTAAAAACATCCTGAAGCCCCAATTCCGATTATCAATTGTTCATAGGCAGTCCTCAATTATTGATCACCGGTTATCAATTCACATTTTGAATTCTCCTCGCTTTTCAATTAAATTACTTAGTTTTAAACAAAAAAACATGAAAAAATTAATCCTTTTACTGTCTATTTCAAGCGCAGTGCTGGTTACATCTTGTAACATGGCCAATGATGCAGATTACGATGCAATGGCACAAGACATGTGTGACTGCGTGACTAAATCTTCCAAAGGTATTTCTGATGAAATGAAAAATGCAATCATCAAATCTGAGAAAGACGGAACTGACATGCAGGCAGCTATGACTGAAATCATGATGAAAGATTTGGAAAAAGGTATGGCAGATGCTCAGGCAATGATCGACCTTGGAAAAGATATGGAAGCGTGTTCCAAAGATCTGGAGAAAAAATACGACAAAGTATACACTACAGAAGACCAGGACGTGGTGATTGAAAAAATTCTGAACGCATTGAAAGCGAAAAAAGGATGCGAATTCTCTTACGCCCTGATGAAAGTTGGTGCGAAGGAAATGAAAAAATAATCAGGTATTCTGACAAATGAAAACGGGAACTCAAAAGGCTCCCGTTTTTTTATGCTGTTTACTTTTTTGGATTGGCAAACATCCGGACATCTTCTCCGGTAATTTTTGCTCCGCAGAGAATCACCAGTCGTTCTACGATATTACGCAGCTCGCGGATATTCCCGGTCCAATCTGTTTGCTGTAATTCCAGTAAGGCTTCGTCTGTAAATTCCTTTTTCGGAACACCGTGCTCGTTGCACACCAATGCCAGGAAATGTTCTGCCAGCAACGGAATGTCTTCTCTCCGTTCGTTCAACGAAGGAACATGAATCAGGATTACCGCCAAACGGTGGTATAAATCTTCCCGGAAACGTCCTTCCGCGATTTCATGACGCAAATCTTTATTGGTCGCAGCAACCACACGGGCGTCGATTTTAATATCGCGCTCGCTTCCTACACGCTGGATGACATTCTCCTGCAAAGCTCTCAATACTTTCGCCTGAGCAGAAGCGCTCATATCTCCGATTTCATCCAGGAACAAGGTTCCTCCCGAAGCCAGTTCAAATTTGCCTTTCTTATCTTTTACCGCTGAAGTAAATGCTCCTTTTTCGTGGCCGAACAATTCACTTTCGATCAATTCGCCCGGAATAGCCGCACAATTCACCTCTACAAAAGGCATTTTTTTGCGGTTCGACAAATCGTGCAGGGAACGCGCTACCAATTCTTTTCCGGAGCCGTTTGCCCCGGTAATCAGCACGCGGGCATCCGATGGAGCCACTTTCTCAATCATTTCCTTGATCTTGATGATTCCTTCCGTTTCCCCGATGATTGAAGAACCTTTGAACTTGCGAACGGTCGTCTTCAGTTGTTTGGTTTCCTCCACCAATACCACCCGGTCTTTCGCATTTCGGATCGTGACCAGGATGCGGTTCAGATCGAGCGGCTTCTCAATGAAGTCAAACGCTCCTTTCTTAATTGCTTCAACTGCCGTTTCAATATTTCCGTGACCGGAGATCATAATCACAGGGGAATCGATTTTCTGGGAAACCAGTGCGTCCAGTACTTCCATTCCATCCATCTGGGGCATCTTGATATCGCAGAAAATGATATCATACAAGGTGTTTTTTGCTTTTTCAAGCCCTTCTACTCCATTTTCCGCTTCATCTACCTGGAAGTCTTCAAATTCGAGAATTTCACGTAAAGCCCGGCGGATAGCCCGCTCATCATCAATGATTAAAATCTTTGCCATGTATTACTATTGGTCAACGAAAATAAGGATTTAATTATGAATTACGTATGCTGAATTGACGAACGGTCTTGAATCTAATTGAGAATTGAAAATGGATACGATTTAAACCGGAATGAGAGCTGGTCACCAAATGTCTTATAGCGTTTCCGCCATGTGTTCTCGATACATCCCTGACGATTCACTTCGTTTCTGTCAGGAATACTCAAACGGACAAGGCGGAAGTATTGAGACAGGCATTCCAAAATTCGCATCTTTTCAATTCTCACTTAAAAAAGCGTCTGAGCACTCCTTCTTTCAGTGAACACGGAGAAATCACGATTTCCCGGATGCCGAATTTTTCCATGATCCACTTCGTTTTCAAGGCTGCAATCGGGGCCATTTTCCGGCGGATCGGGATAATAAACGGATGGTTTTCACGCGCTTCAAAAGTCGACCCGATAATCCAGTCGAGGGTTTTCGTTAATTCTGCTCTCGAAATGCGGATATTTTCCAATGATTTGGGGAATTCCCGCTCGTGAATCATTTCGTAAAAGGTTTCAAAACTTCCTGAAGCTCCTACCAATACTTCACAGGGGCCAAAATGGTTGATTCCTTCCGAATTTTTCTCAAACCACTCAACCAATTCTTGCTGATCACCAGCCGAAAGCGGATCATTCAGTTCGAATAACTGAACAGCCCTGGAAACGCCGATATTGGCGCTGTAAAATTCCAGTTCCTTTCCGGTTTCAATGCGGATAAATTCCGTGCTTCCTCCACCGATATCCATAATCAGAGACGTTTGGTCGAATTCATACGACCAGCTAACGCCATGGTAGATCAATTTGGCTTCTTCCAAACCGTCTACAATCTCAATGTCGATATCGAATCGTTCTTTGATTTCCCGAATGAATTCTCCGTTATTCTGCGCATCACGTACCGCCGAAGTGCCAATTCCAACAATGGCAGAAACGGACAAAGCATTACAGATTTCGCGGAATTTTGCAAAAGCGGCAAAAGCCCTTTCTTTCGCTTCTTCGGAAATCACTCCCTGGTTGATTCCCCCCATTCCGAGCGCCACTCCTTCCTTCGAATTATGGACGATCTCAAAACCGTTGGAATCCAGGTCTGCTACCAGCAAATTGAACGTATTTGTTCCTAAATCAATGACTGCTATACGCATCTTACCTGACTTTCAACCAAAGAATAATGTTTTTCAAACGCAGAGTGTGCCCAAACTGGAGCAAGCCGTTTTTAAACAGGCGTGCAGCTAACTGGATGACCAAAACCGCACCGGCAAGCAACAGGAACAACGAAACGAATAATTGATAAGCATCGCCGTTGGTGAACCCAATCGATAATTTGACCATTGCAACCACCGGAGCGGTAAACGGGAAATACAAGAGGAAAGTCGTCCACGGACTATCCGGATTTTCCAATGCATAATACCCTGCATAGAGCGCAAAACACAAAATCAGGATCAACGGAATGAGAAATTGCTGTCCGTCCGACTCTGAACCCGAAGTAGCTCCCAGCGCCGCGAAAAATGCTCCGTAAAACAAATAACCTGCTGCAAAGAACAGGGAGAAATAGAAGAGCATCACTCCAAACTGCACCCGGTCGAAGACCAATTCTACAAATTGATTGTAATCGCTTACTTGTCCTTCTACCTGGTTCGATGCATCGTAAATATCCACAAAAATCGTTTCACGCATCAGGTACAAACCGAAGCCGATGATCAGAATCCAAAGGAATACCTGGATAAATGCACTTAAACCGATTCCGAGGATTTTCCCCAGCATCAAGGCTCTTGGTTTCGCCGTTGCCAGCAGAATTTCAACTACGCGGTTTGTCTTTTCACGGGAAACAGATCTCAGGATGGTCATTCCGAACAAGAAAATGAAGACGAAAATGACTGCCCCGAAGAACAAACCTACCCAGCCTGCCAAATCTCCCGTCGCATTTTTCGGGTCGTACACATTCCGGAAAGCAAAGTTCAGCGGTTGTTTGATTTTCCGGAATTCCGATACGGACAGTTTGGTAAATTCTTTTGCCAGCACTTCTTCCAGGCGTCTTTCTACCTGGTAGCGGATATTGACCGACATCGTGAAGGACGGTTTTTCCCTGTAGAATAAAAAGCAGCTTTTATTCGAGAGCACTTTTTCATTCACCTCCACCATCGCATCGTATGGTCCAAAGCGTTTTTCTTTGGCAAATTGCTCTATTTCAATGTAATTATTCGCAAACGAATACTGAATATTCGGGTCTTCTCCGGCCATGATTTTCTGCTCCATGATGTTTGCCGGATCGACGATCAGTACGTGCCATTTCTGCTGCTCTTTTCCTCCGAACTGGAAAATCAGATAGGTAAAGGTCAATACGACCAAAGGCCCCAGCAGCGTCATCAGGATAAACGAACGGCTTACCAGTCTTTCCTTCAATTCACGCATGGCTATAATCCAACTATTTCTCATCGTTTTCAGTTGTTACGGTTGCAATAAACACTTCATTCATGGATGGGAGCACTTCCCATGCTGCTTCGATTTTCACTTGTCCGATCAGGGTTTTCAGCAAATCTTCGAAGGAATTATCGCCTCTCATTTTCACACGGGCAACGAAACGGTCATCGCCCAGGATTTCTTTATCGACCAATTCAAAACCGATCCACAAGGCATTTACAAATGCAATCATGTTTCCTCTGAACCGAACGGCATATTCTCCCGTTTTCTGGCTTTCGCGAATTTCGGTTACGCGGCCTTCCAATACTTTCCTGGATTGGTGGATCAGCACTACGCGGTCACAAATTTCTTCCACGCTCCGCATGTTGTGTGTTGAGATGAGGATGGTTTTCCCCTTCAGTTTCATTTCCTGGAGTTCGGCTTTGATCAACTCCACATTGACCGGGTCGAATCCGGAGAACGGTTCATCAAGGATCAGTAAATCCGGTTCATGCAAAATCGCATAAATGAACTGAATTTTCTGCGCCATTCCTTTCGACAATTCCTGGATGCGTTTTTTTCTCCAGTCTGTGGAATTGAATTTATTCAACCAATAATCCAACGAGGCATTGATCTCACTTCTGCTCATACCACGCAATGCTCCTAAAAAATGGGCATGTGCTTCAACCGTCATTTGTTTGTACAAACCGCGTTCTTCGGGCAGATACCCGATATGCGCCAAATGTTTTTGCTGCAATAAATCGCCATTGAACCGGATGGTTCCCGAATCTTGTTCGATGATTTTATTGATGATCCGGATCAATGTTGTTTTACCGGCTCCATTTGGCCCCAGTAAGCCGAATATTTCGCCTTTTTTCAGGCTGAAGGAAATTTGATCTATCGCAGCTTTCCGCTGGTAGCGTTTTGTAAGCTCGTGAATTTCTAACATTTGACCACAACTAATGCTTTATGACTTAAAAAGTACTTCTTTCCAGTTCTTCCACCGGTAAACCAGGGAAAATACCAAAATCATTAACGGATAAAGCAGGAACATGGTTACATACATATCCCATCCCAGTGTGGGAGGAGATACATCCATAAACAAGGCATCCGTCTGTAATACCTGCCATTCATTGGTTACGATGATGATTCCAAACAGGTTATTGGCCAGGTGAAATCCCCACGACAGCTCTATTCCGTTGTCCAAAATAGCAATTAATGTGGTAAATAGTCCGGATATCACGTAATAAATCACAGCGAACAGACCGAGCTCTTCTATTTCAGGATTCATCAGATGAAGCGCCCCGAAAAGAATGCCTGTGATAAAGACCAGGTAGATACCTTTCTGGGTCATTTTTCCAAAAAGTTGAAGTAAAAAACCACGAAAGAAAGTTTCCTCGAATCCCGTTTGGATCGGGACAAGCAGCAGTGCGATCATCACCAGGTAAACGAACTTTTCACTCTGGAAATTCCAAACCAGGCGGTGGTTGAAATCAATAAACGTCAGGAAGAAAGATGCCAGCATGATCGCCGACCACAATCCGAATGAGAAGAAAAACCGCTTGAAATCAAAGCAATTCCGGGCTGTAAAAAAAGTTCTCAGCGGCCTGTGAAAGAGAAAACGGGAACACAAAGCAATCGAGAGAAATCCAATCAAAAACGGCAGCATGTTGATCAGAAAGAAAACATTCTTCGACACGTATTTATGAAGTTCTCCGATATCGGAACCTGCCGGTGTGATATGTTGCTTTATCAATCCGACCAGGAAGGGACTCAGAATCACCAACCCGAATAGAATAACCATCACGGCCAGTAAATAATGCCGGATGCCAATAGCAGGTTCGAGTGGATTTGTAAATCGTCTCATTATGTAAAGCTAGTGAAAAGAATTCCTCTTTTTTCAAGGAATGCTTATTTAGAATTTATAAAATTCAGACTCCTGAAAAGAACATTCTCGTTTTCTGCAGGTTAGTTCGGGATGGTTTTTGAGAAGGAATGAACGGGAGGAGGTATGTTTTGTTTCTTCGAAGTGCTGAAAGCCCCGTTCCTACTGGCAAACAGATGGATGCCTATTCATCTTTTATCTGCTTTACCCGCATTCCCGAAACGGAAGATTCTCATTTGTTCAATTGAATATTGAAAGATCGAAAGGCGTGTGTATGCATGTTCGCGATATTGCATACAGCCCCTGCTATTACTGGGAAAATAGACATAACTTGTCCCGCCGCCGCGGGATGTCTATCCGGGTTTCCATCCCAATGCTGATCATCTCAAAACAAAAAAACCGGACAACATTCTGTCCGGCTCTTTCTATTCTATCACTTGTAATTCTATTCCTTATTGAAACATATCCTTCATACGTTGGAAGAATCCACGCTCATTCTGTCCCGGATTCGGCTTGAAGTTCTCACTGGAGCGCAATTTCTCCAGGATTTCCTTCTCCTCTTTACTTACCTTTTTCGGTGTCCAGACATTGATATGTACGAACAAATCTCCGTGTCCGTAGCCTTGAAGAACCGGAAGTCCTTTTCCTTTCAGGCGCAGCATTTTTCCACTCTGCGTTCCCGGTTCCACTTTAATTTTTGCTTTTCCGGTTACGGTCGGCACTTCGATTGTTTCACCCAGCACAGCATCCACAAAATTCACAAATGCTTCGTAGTGGAGGTTTTCACCGTCTCTTCGCAATTCTTCATGCGGCTGTTCTTCGATCACCACGATCAAATCTCCCGGGATTCCGTTGAACGGCCCTGCATTTCCTTTCCCGGAAACACTCAACTGCATGCCTTCTTCTACTCCTGCCGGAATTTCGATTTCGATCACTTCCTCCTGGCGCTTCAATCCCTGATTGTCTGCATCTGCCGGTTTCTGATCAATCATTTTTCCTGCTCCCTGACAAGTTGTACAGGTAGACTGCGTCTGCATCGCACCGAGGAAAGTTTGAGCTACACGCGTAATTCTTCCCGAACCGTTACAGGTTGCACAAGTCTTATAGGTAACACCTTCTGCATTTACCAGTTTGTTAACCTTGATCTTCTTGGTTACCCCTTCAGCAATTTCTTCCAGGGTCAGTTTCATTTTAACGCGCAGGTTCGTTCCGCGAACGACCCGCTGACCGCCTCTTGACCCGCCAAAGCTTCCGCCGCCGAATGCACCGCCGAAAATATCTCCGAACTGAGAGAAGATATCGTCCATGTTCATTCCGCCACCAAAACCAGCATTTCCACCCAAACCGGCATGACCATACTGGTCGTATCGCGCTTTCTTGTTCGCATCGGAAAGTACTTCGTATGCTTCAGCCGCTTCCTTGAATTTTTCCTCCGCCTCAGCGTCACCCGGATTTTTGTCAGGGTGATATTTCAAAGCCATTTTACGGTAAGCCTTTTTAATATCTGCTTCCGACGCACCCTTTGAAATGCCAAGAACTTCGTAATAATCTCTTTTATCCATATTCAATCACTTCTCGTGAATCACCTTTTCTTAATTTCCTACTACCACTTTCGCAAAGCGGATCACTTTATCATTCAGGTAATATCCTTTTTCCACATCTTCGATGACCTTTCCTTTCAAATCTTCAGACGGTGCAGGAATGTTTGCAATCGCTTCGTGCAAATCCGCATCAAAAACCTGATGTTTTGCTTCCATCTGTTTCAATCCTTTTGCTTCCAGACTAGTTCTCAATTTGTGGTGGATCAGTTTGAACCCTTCTTTTACAGCTGAAAGGTCTTCAGAATTCTCGTTATTTGCAATCGCTCGTTCGAAATCATCCATTACGGACAACATATCTTTCAAAACACCTGCACTTGCAGTTGAGATTAATTCGAGCTTTTCTTTATTGGTACGTTTACGGTAATTGTCAAATTCCGAATACAGACGTAAGTATTTGTCGTTCAAGGCAGCAACCTGATCTTCAGCTGAGGATGCAGCCGATGTTTCTGACGAATTGTCAGCATTTTCCAGCTGCTCATTCACTGCTTCACTCTGGTTTCCCTGGTTTTGAGCGTCAGTATCCTGGTTAAATTCTTCGTTTTGAATTCCTTCTTCTGCCATTTTGTTGATTTTTTTGTTTCTCTTAGTCAAGGACCTTGCCATTACGGGAAAAGCGACAAGGTGACAGGGAAACTGACAGAAAAACCGATTTTGGGGTGGTTCATGAAAAAAGGGAACGGAAAAAGTGGCAATACTGATTGTTTTACCTTATGCGTTGCCTGAAGATACCGGTGATTGGAAGTTTTTATCGGCAAATGGGGTTTAGTAGTATAAAAAAGTTCAAAAGTTCAAAAGTTCAAAAGTTCAAAAGTTCAAAAGTTCAAAAGTTCAAATAATCAATTTACAATTTTTTTGAACCTTTCTTCTTTTTGAACGATGTGAAGACTCTCATACATTTGAAAAATTATCACTTTATACTTATACTGCTTTCTTTCAAAAAAGATCGGTGGCAACGATACTTAAGGTGATGTAATTGACCGATTTTTCTCCTGCATCTACGTGCAGCAAATCGTCCATATACCCGATTCCATAAGTCCATTTTTCATCTTTGGATTTATAGGTAAACACTGCCGAAAGACGGGTTTCTCCGTATTCAAAATGTTCCCACTGCTGTGTTTCTTCTTCAAATTCGGTGGAAAACAAGAACTCACAACCGGCAATCAGTTCCAGGCGTTCATTGCGGCTAAGCGCAAACTGACTTTGAAACTTCAAGCGGGAACGAAATGCAGTAGACACTTTCCACTCTCTGAATTCGGGATTATAGAATCTCCGATATTCCTGTCTGAATGTAACAGAAGGAATCCATTTTTTCTTCCAGCTTTTTGTAATCCGGGAATAAAGCCGGAATTCCTGTTTGAATTTGTCTTCGGCGGCTAAATAAGGGGATACTTTTTCGTATTCATTCTGATGACGGTAACTAGCAGCCAAAGAAACGCTCCAGGTGGGTTTGAACGCGAATTTTACTTCCTCATTCACCACCAGGATTCCCAGCCGGTCAAAGACATTGGAGTTATCGACAGTACTTTGTCCGGCGATTCCCATATAAGTCATCGAACGGAATCTTCCCGCTGAATCCAGCTGCTGATCCAAACCAACTGCGAACCAGAGATTCATTTTCGAATTACTACCCAATCCAGGAGGAGTCAACTGCCCGAAAACAGACAGGGAACAACTCAAAACCAAAAAGAGAATACCTTGTTTCATCGCGATAAAAAAATGCCGGGACTTCGACTCCGCTCAGTCCCGGCGTGTTTTTGTTACTTGTTAATGTTCATCAGTACGGACGGATCCTGTTTTTCTCCGCTGGCCGAATAAACCACTTTCTGATCTCCGAACGTTCCCTCGAGTTCAATTTCGTAGTACACTTTCTGACCGATTTCAATGCGCTTAGCGTCGTCCAGTTTGGCGTTATTCGACTCTGCTTTCACTTTGTTGAGTACTACGGCCGGAACTGCAGTAATTTGAATTTCCTGTTCCACTTTCAGAATCGTTCCTTGTTTATTTACCCAGACTTCGTAATCGTCTTTTCCCAAATCGAACTCAGCTTCGTAGATATCGCCTTTGATTTCCCAATCGAGGTCTTTTGCATCCGGGTATTTCGTCATAACTGCATTGATCACAACCGATGGAATTTCCTGTTGATCAACGGCGGTGCTTGCACACGAAACAAATGCGGTTCCCAAAAAACCTAACAGCATCAATTTTAACCCTTTCATATTGTTTTTGTTTGAATGATGATACAAACTTAGCCGGCAAATCGGGAAAGAATTGGGAATAATGGGAAGAGCATGGAAATAACGTTCTTTTTTACCACAAAGGCGCAAGGGCACGAGGATTTATATGACTTCCTCAACCACATAGAATCATAGAGCACATAGATCACCAGACCTGATTGAAACGCAAAGATGCAAACAGTGCGAAGGTTCACTCCATGAACAATTCATCTGCGCAATATGTGTAATCTGTGAAATCCGCGGGAGAAAACAACAAAACACCAGTTTTACGAAAACCACACCCTAAAATGGTGTTGGGAAGCCGAATACGCATAGGTAATTCGATAGCCGGAAACATCGGTGATGGATTTTACGATGGCTAATCCCAATCCGGTGGAGGCTTTGTCTTTGGATTCTTTGTAGAAACGCGTGAATACGGCCTGCTGATCCAATGATTTTTCCGATCCGGAGTTACTTATCTCGAAGAAATTAGCGCCAATCCGGACTTCTATCACACCGTTTTTGACATTATGACGAATGGCATTCTTAACCAGGTTTGTCAGTAAAATGCGTGCCAGTTCGACATTGATTTTTACCTCCAGCCGGTTTTCTTCCGCCACATGCAATTCGAGTTCTTTGTGTGCAATCTGGTCTTCAAAATCGCTTAAAACAGACCAGATCAATTCGTTCATGTTGATTTTTTCCTCGTTCAAAAACTGTTTGTTCTCAATTTTAGAGAGAAGCAACAGGGATTTGTTCAGACGGGTCAATCGCTCCAGTGTTTCGATGGTTTGAAAAACCTCTTTTACCAGTTCTTCCGACAATTCCGGGTTTTCTGCCAGTAACTGCAGTTTATTCAATGCAATAGCCAGCGGAGTTTGTAATTCATGGGATGCATTTTCAATCAGCTGTTTTTGATTATGGTAAGACCGGACCGTATTGTCCAATACATCCATGATGACGGTATTGAGTAGCTGGAACTCCATGATTTTGGATTCAAGCGGAGCTACTTCTTCATTTTTACCCAATTTAAAGCGGCTTAATCGATTCAAAAAACCGAAAAAAGGCTTCCACATACTTCTTAAAACGAGTACATTGATGATCAAAATGGTCACAATCAAGGTGATGTAGAGCCACAACAAGGAATAAAACAAATCTTCAATCAGGTCGTCTTCCTCCACCATCGAAGAAATGACTTTGAGCTGGTAAAATTTATGTTCTTCTCCTTCAAAGACGGTTGTGAGCATGCGCACAGGTTCCAAATCGTCTTCATTCTCCATGTACATCAGCGTGTCCTTATAGTCATCAAAATGGCGTAATGCCTGGTGTTCCGGAATTTCACGGATAAAGTAGTTTCCTTCGTCGAAATTACTTTTATGAAGCACCGTAGAATCCAGTTCCGCCTGGTGAATGATCAGCAATTTGGAATTGTCCAATCCGTCATCAATGCTGTCATGCACCTCATCGATCATGTTTACATAAAAGATGAATGCCCAAACCGACAGCGCAATAAGCAGTGCCGCCGACATAAAGATGACTGTACGCTGAATTAATTTCACGATTCGATGAGTTTATATCCGACTCCGTAAATGGATTGTATTTCGATACCTGATTCCAGGTCGTTCATTTTCTTCCGCAGGTTCTTGATTTGCGAATAGATAAATTCAAAATTGTCCGATTCGTCAATGTTATCTCCCCAGACATGTTCAGCCAATGCAGTTTTATGCACCAAACGCCCTTTGTTTGAAATGAGGTACATCAAAATAGCGAATTCTTTGCGGTTCAACGTAACCGGTTTTCCGGAGATCACAACCGTTTGGTTGGTCACATCCACCTGGATATTCCCGATTTCCACCAAGGAATTCCCGTCAAACTTCTTACGCCGGATAATGGAACGGATTCGTGCTATCAGCTCCGAAAAATGAAAGGGTTTCGTCAAATAATCATCTGCACCGAGATTCAATCCTTCCAGTTTATCATCCAGCGAATTCCGTGCGGAAATAATCAGTACTCCTTCCGACTTGTTGTGATTTTTGAGTTCCTGGAGTAATTCCAGTCCACTTCCATCCGGCAAATTCACGTCGAGCAGAATACAATCGTATTCATAAATCAACGCTTTGTCCAGCGCATCCTGCAGGTTCGACGCAGATTCTACCACGGCATTTTCCTGTTTCAGCGCCCGCTCAATGGATTCGAGCATTTCCGGTTCATCTTCTACAATGAGTACTTTCATAGATCAAAGTTCCTTTAAAAATCTGAAAAAAATCTGGAATTTGGTGTATTCGGGAGAGCGCATACTCAGTGAGAAGTCATTTTTACCGTAAAAAAGACGCGCGAGGGCACAAAGCTTTATCACTCATCTGCAGGAAACAATAAACCACATAGCAACATAGCGCACATAGTTCAGATAGAACTCGTCTGTGGAAGTCTGTATGATCTGCGTGAAAAGAACCACATAGAAACGTAGCACGCATAACTCAAGAGATTATTCATCTGCGAAATCAGCGGTATTAGCGGGAGAATCACCCACAAAACATCAAAGAACACACCGATTTTCTGAAACAGAAGCGCGGGAAAAAAGTTATCGGGCAGTACAACGACAATAAAAGCCTTTGAAAAATACCTGCGTAAAAAATAAGCCCTAAATTTGTACTCTCATTATCTGATTGCATGCTTCGTCCTTTTCGCGATGTTTTTAAGCTTCTTATTTTCTGGATTGTCTGTTTTGACATTCATCGGATTCTTTTCTCTATCCATCACTGGGGAAAATTGAAGGATGTAGGCCTGGGTGAATGGCTGTTGAGCTTCGTTTATTCTTTCCGTCTGGATCTGGCAACAGCTGCCGGACTTTCAGCGATCCCATTCTTATTCCGGTTGATTCAACACTACAGCAACTGGGTTTGGTGGAAACGCCTTTTCCGGATTTCGCTTGTTGCATCGATTGTGTTCCTGGTATTGGTTCAGGCCGGCGAAATTGTGGCTTACGGAGAATGGAACCACAAACTTACTTCGCGCGTATTCATGCACCTTTCCCACCCGGATGAGGTAGCCCGGACAGCAAACTATTCGATGATTTTCTGGTACATTTTGTACGCTTTGATTCAGCTCGCAGCGTACCTTGTGCTTTCGAGGTTATTCTTCCGAAAAAGAACCCCGGAGCTTGTCACTATCCGGCATGCCTTTGAATGGGGCGCTTTACCGGTAACATACGCCATTGTTGGTTTCCTTTTCTTTATTTTTCTCCGCGGCGGATTTCAGCCTGTGCCGTTGAACATCAACGCATCCAGCTATTCCAATAAAACGATTGCCAACGATATTTCGATCAATTCGCTTTATTTTTTCGGAAAGAGCTACCTGCTTTACAATCGCTCCGAAATCGATGCATTTATCCCGAAAGTAGACAAAGCACTGGCAAGAAAAACGGTGGAAGAATGGTACAGCTATCCGAAAGAGCATTCCAACTATTTCCTGGAAAATAACCGGCCGAATGTCGTGTTCATTGTGTTGGAAGGATGGTCTGCCGAAGCAATCGGAAGCATGAGCGTAAACAAAGGCGCTACTCCGAATTTTGATAAGCTGACTAAAAACGGTGTTTTATTCACCAACATTTACGCCACCAGTACTACTTCTGAAATCGGGAACTCCAGTATTTTCAGCGGACATTATACCCTGCCGGAAGTGTCCATCACCATGCAGCCTGAAAAGTACCGCAAACTCCACTGTTTAAATGAAGACATGGAAGCCTGGGGGTATCATAGTTCGTACATCTTCAGCGGCGACCTGAAATATGGGAACATCGGTGGTTATTTCATGGATCACGGTTTTGACGTGGTGAAAGACGAAGCGGATTTCCCTTCGGATTTACCCCGCGGAAAACTCAATTTCTACGACCGGGATTTGTATAAATTCCTCATCCGGGAGATCAATAACAACAAAAAACCGTTCCTGCAATGTGCCTTTACGGGAAGTACGCACGCTCCGTATGACCAGCCAAAAGGAAAAGGAAAACATTTTACCGGTGAAGAAGCAGATTTCATGAATGCTTTGGTGTATTCGGATGAATGCCTGGGTGAGTTTATGCAGAACTGTAAAAAATATCCATGGTACAAAAACACCCTTTTTGTCTTTGTTGCCGATCATGGACATCCTGCTCCGGGAATATCTGATCCGGGAAAAGGGAAGTTCTACCACATTCCGCTCTTGTTTTATGGAGAACCGATCAAAAAATCCTATCGCGGTAAACGCATGGATGTTATCGGATCGCAGGCAGATATTGCTGCAACGCTACTCTACCAAATGAAAGGAAACACGGCAAGATACCCGTATAGCAAGGATTTGATGAATCCAAAAGTTCCTTTGTTTGCGTTCCATGCCATTATTCGCGGGTATGGCTGGGCAACGGATAAAGGAAACTTTACCTATAACATGGAGCAGAAGATTTTCATCGACAGTACTTTCTCCGGGAAAGACTTCAAACGCGAACAATTAAACTGTTCCTATTTCCTGAATACGCTCTACGAAGATTATAAAAAATTGTAAGTTCTTTTGATTTATTGAATTGTCGGGAAAAGAGCCGTAACTTTGTAGCCCTATTAGTGTAAACATGTCGTCCAAATTGATCAATATCCGGAATTTAAACCAGGAAGAACTGAAAGCAGCAGTGGTTGCTTTGGGGGAACCTGCATTTCGTGCCAAACAGGTATATGACTGGATTTGGAAGAAACAGGTACACTCTTTTGAAGCAATGGGAAACATTGGTAAGGGCTTGCAGGAGAAATTACAGCAAAGCTTTTATTTTGACGGCATCACGGTAGAAGATCAGCAGGTTTCATCGGATAAAACGATCAAATGTGCTTTCGGAATCGAAGGACAAACACAGGTAATCGAAGGCGTTTTAATCCCGACCACTTCCCGGATGACAGCGTGTATTTCGTCCCAGGTGGGATGCAGTTTGTCCTGCGCGTTTTGTGCAACGGGCCGTCTGAAAATGATGCGCAACCTGAGTGCGGGCGAAATCGTGGATCAGGTGGTTTACCTGAAAAACCTCGCAAGCAGTAAATACAATACCAATCTTTCCAATATCGTGTATATGGGAATGGGGGAACCTTTGCTCAACTACAAAAACGTAGTCCGCAGCACAGAAATCCTGACTGACGAAAACGGATTGGGCATGTCGCCGAAGCGCATCACGGTTTCCACTGCCGGAATTGCCAAAATGATCAAAAAACTGGGCGACGATCAGGTGAAGTTCAACCTCGCGTTGTCATTGCACGCCGCAAACGATGTGAAACGATCCAAAATCATGGACATCAACGAAACCAATAACCTGGAAGCACTTTCCGAAGCATTGGTTTATTTCCACGAAAAAACCGGGTCACGCGTCACCTTTGAATACATCATTTTCAAAGATTTCAACGACGGACTGGAAGATGCGCGGGAACTGGCTGATTTTGCCAAAGTCGTTCCGTGTAAAATCAATATCATCGAATACAACCCGATCGACGGTGGCGAATACCAGCAGGCGGACCGCCAAAAAGTAGATGATTTTGCCCGTTTCCTGGAAGAAAAATGCAACCTGATTGTCAACGTGCGCAGAAGCCGCGGAAAAGACATCGATGCTGCCTGTGGTCAGTTAGCGAATAAAAACAAGATGATCGACAAACGCGTTTTGAAAGCGGGGTAATCGTTTTAATTACGAATTACGAATTACGAATTACGAATTACGAATTACGAGTTACGAATTCTAAGTTTGTTTTTCGAAGATCAGCTGTTGCAAAGTTACTTGCTATTCATTCTCAGATATTATCCATCCCAAACTTTTCCATTCTAAAATTTCAATTTTTCCAGTCCTGACAGAACTTTCTCCCAACTTATTTTCAATTTTTAAATTTTGAATTTTGAATTAAAGTACATTTGTATTCATGACAGTGAAGGAGATTTTAGCACCCATTGAGACCGAAATGAAATTGTTCGAAGTTCGTTTCCATGAGAGCATGAAGTCAAAAGTTCCTTTGCTGGACAAAATCACGCATTACATCATTCGCAGAAAGGGCAAGCAGATGCGCCCGATGTTCCTGTTTCTCACGGCTAAAATGCTTGGAGAGATCAACGAGAAAACTTATCAGAGTGCTTCACTGGTCGAATTGCTGCACACAGCTACGCTGGTTCATGACGATGTGGTAGACGATGCCAATGAGCGCCGCGGATTTTTCTCCGTGAATGCCTTGTGGAAAAACAAAATTGCTGTACTCGTCGGTGACTACATGCTGTCGCGGGTATTGCTCCATTCCCTGGAAAATGACAATATCCGTGCACTTCAGATTGTGGCGCGTGCCGTCCGCGAAATGAGTGAAGGAGAATTGCTCCAGATCGAAAAAGCCCGCAAACTGGATATTACGGAAGAAGTCTATTTTGATGTCATCCGCCAGAAAACAGCGAGTTTGATTGCAACCGTTTGTGAATCAGCCGCTGCTTCCGTTGACCGCGAAGACATGGCAGACCGCATGCGTCTCTTCGGTGAATTGGTCGGGCTTGCTTTCCAGGTAAAAGACGATATTTTTGACTATGGAACTCCCGGAAACATCGGGAAACCAACCGGAAATGACATCCGTGAACGCAAAATGACACTTCCGCTCATTTATGCACTTCGCCACAGCGATCCTGCCGTTCGGAAAGAACTCATGAACATTGTGAAAAACCACAACGAAGAGAAGAAATACGTACAACGCGCCATCCATTTGGTCATTGAAGCCGGCGGAATCGAATATGCACACAAGCGCATGCTGGAATTGAAAGCAGAAGCGTTGAATTTGCTGACTGATATTCCGGACTCCGAATCCAAACGGGCACTGATCGGCTTGGTGGAGTACACCGTTACCAGAGACAAATAAATTGAAAAGGGATCATTGAGAAGGCATTGACAGCCCGATTGATTGGATGCAGCCTTCGACTTAGTTCGGCAAACTCACCACAAGCCGCTCAGTCAGCATCCAACCAATCTTCTCCATTTTGAATTCTCCATTTTCAATTTATATTCAACTTGTATCCGAAAATTTACGTTCTGAAAAGATATGTGCGTTTTTGCACTCCGATAATTATCGGGATTAAGTATCTTTGAATTTATATTAAAGCAAGCATGAAGCAATTATTCGGTCTTATTTTCATTACTGCGGTTTCACTCGCTGTGAGCAGTTGCGGAGAAGAGAAAAAAGCTCCTAAAAAAGAGAAAACGGAGGATTTGGTAGAGATCAAAAACGGGATCTATACCGAATACTATCCGGGAAGAAAAGCGATTAAATTCCGCGGACCACAAGATAAAGATAAGCAACGTAACGGGCGCTGGTTTTTCTACGACGAGCGCGGGAATGAACTTTCCATGACCGAATACGTGAACGGAAAGAAACACGGTTTCATTTTTGTACGTTACCCGAACGGGACGATGCGTTATACCGGAGAATTTAACATGGATACAGAAGCAGGCGTATGGAAATTCTATAACGAAGATGGAACCATTCAAAACGAAAAAGATTACGGAAACAAAGAAATTGTACAGTAAATAACATGTCCAGAATTCCCCCGCATATTATCGATGAAATCATGCAGGCTTCCCGGATTGAGGAAGTTATCGGGGAATTTGTGAACCTGAAAAAATCCGGCTCCAACCTCAAGGGACTCAGTCCGTTTGTCGATGAGCGAACGCCATCATTCATGGTTTCTCCCGCCAAACAGATTTTTAAGTGCTTTTCTTCCGGGAAAGGAGGAACGGTGGTGAGTTTCCTGATGGAAAAGGAACACTTCTCATACCCGGAGGCCCTTCGCTGGCTGGCCGATAAATATGGAGTTCAGGTTCCGGAAGATGAACCGCAGTCGGCAGAAGAAATTGCGGCTATTTCGGAACGTGAAAGCTTGTACATCATCAACGAATTTGCGAAAGAGCATTTCATGCACAACATGCACGAAACCAACGAAGGTCAGAACATTGGTCTCTCCTATTTCGAAGAACGCGGATTCCGGGCGGATATTATCAAGAAATTCCAGCTCGGTTACTGTTTGAACTCGGGAGATGCATTTACCAAAGCCGCGCTCGCAAAAGGATATAAAAAAGAATACCTCGAATCCGTCGGATTGACCAAAACGAAGGAAGACCGCAGTTTTGACTTTTTCCGCGGACGTGTGATGTTTCCCATCCACTCTATTTCCGGGCGGGTACTCGGATTTGGTGGTCGAACGCTGATTACGGACAAGAAAATTGCCAAGTATTTCAACTCGCCGGAAAGTATCATTTACAACAAAAGTGAGATTCTTTACGGTTTGTACTTTGCAAAAGGCGATATCATCAAATACGACAATTGCTTTCTCTGTGAAGGATATACCGACGTTATTTCAATGCACCAGGCCGGAGTTGCCAATTCGGTAGCTTCTTCCGGAACATCGTTGACGAAGGAACAGATCAAACTGATCAAACGCTATACGCAGAACATTACCATTCTCTATGATGGTGACGCGGCCGGGATCAAAGCCTCTTTCCGCGGAATCGACCTGATCCTGGAGGAAGGAATGAACGTCAAAGTGGTGTTATTCCCCGATGGAGACGACCCGGATTCGTATTCCAAAAAGGTCAGCACGACCGAATTGATGGATTTCATCAAGGCCAACACGAAAGACTTTGTGAGCTTCAAAACCTCGCTCCTGCTTGCGGAAGGAAACAACGATCCGCTCCAGAAAGCACAAATTATCCGCGATGTGGTTCATTCCATTTCCCTGATTCCGGACCAGATTACGCGTTCGGTGTTTACAACGGAAATTGCGCGCCAGTTCGGGATGGACGAAACCATTGTGATCGGCGAGTTGAACAAACTCCGCAAAAACCAGATTGCAAAGGAACTGGATGAGCCGATAATTGCTCAGAATCCGGAAATCACCGACACCTTCACCACGCCTACTCCACAAGCTACAACCGCCACGGAAATAAAAACTCCGTATGCGCGGGAGGAATATGAGTTGATGCGCATTTTGGTGAAATACGGCATTTTTGCGATCACTACAGACCATATCGACGAACACGGAGTGGCACACACCGTAGAAGTCAGTGCAGCAGAGCTCATTCATCACGAACTGTCGAAAGATGAACTCACCTTTCAATATCCGCTGTTCCAGGAAATCTACCAGCAGATCGTAAATGGTTTAGCAGATAAAACACTTTACAAAATTTCCTACTGGCTTCGCCACGAAAACCCGGAAATTGTGCAGTGGATCACGGAAATTGAAACCGAGCAGTATGAATTAAGCCCCAAGTGGCTTTCCAAATACAATGTCGACACAAACCGCGAGATTGACAAACTGAAGACCACCGTGATGAGTGGTATTTACGCATTCAAGAAGTTGCGGGTCATGCAGCGCATTGATGAAATCCGGAAAGAACTCAACGAATTGGGAGAAAATCTCTCCGGCGAACAACTCCAGGATTTGCTTTCCGAACAAATTGTGATGGAACGCGTGAAGATGTCGATTATGGGTAAACTGAATCAAACGCTGCATTAAACGCCTATGAATGAGACACTCTTTTGGTTAGGCCCCTATGCGGTTTGTATGTGGAACATCCTCATTATCGCCATCTCCTTTTTCGGAGCTTATGTCCTGAGGAAAATCTTCCGCCGTTCGGTGAAACGCTACCTGACTTCTGCCAACATTCACCTGGAAGGAAGAAAAGCAACCTGGTTCAGATTATTAAGCCAAAGTGGTTTTGCACTGGCGGGATATATTTCCGTCATGAGTTTCAATATCAATAACGAATCTGTGACCTTCGGGGAATTCCTGGATTACAACTTCATTGATACCTCGAAAATCAAAATCAGTTTCGGAAATGTCGCATTAGTAATTCTCATCATCTTCCTGTCGCGGGTTGTTCTGAACATCGTGCGCCTGTTTATCCAGCGCCGGTTCCAACGCGCCAAACGAATGGAAATCGGGACGGAATACATTTACATCCAGGTTGCCAAATACATCATTGCGATCATGGCTTTCGTTTCCATTCTTGCTGCTCTGGATGTGGATGCCAAGATCTTCCTGGGAGGTTCTGCCGCTTTATTGGTCGGAATCGGGCTTGGGCTCCAGGATGTATTCAAAGACATGTTTTCCGGCCTTGTCCTGCTTTTCGAAGGAAGCATCCGCGTGGGGGACGTGGTGGAAATCAACGATGGAAAATCATCCGAACCAATGGTTGCCAAAATCATCCGGATCAATGTCCGTACAACCCAAATCGAAACCCGTGACGGAAACGTCCTCATTGTTCCGAACGCCAAACTGACCCAGGAATACATCGAAAACTGGAGTCACGGCAGCACGCTTTCCCGTTTCCGCATCCCGGTAACGGTTGCTTTCGGGAGCGATACGCAACTGGTGACCGAACTGCTGAAGCAAGCCGTCCTAAGTCATCCGCTGGTAAACAAATCGAGCGGTGTGAGTGTGCGTTTGAATGATTTCGGAGAAAACGGTCTGAAAATGGAAGTGATTTTCTGGGCAGACCAAAGCTGGGACATCAGCATCTGCAAATCGGAGATTCGGTTCGAGATCGACCGCCTGTTCCGGCATTACCAAATCCGGATTCCATACCCGCAGAGAGATATCCGCGTTTCTGATAACAAAAACGAAACGGGCAGTTCTGAAAGGTAATTTAAGCCATTGGTTTTCTTCCCGAACGCGAATACTTTTCTGCTTCGTTATCCGCAATTAAAACCATTCTTATTGTATATTTGCACCCTATGAAAGCAGAAGTTAAAGCACTAATTGATGCGATGAGCAAACGTTTTACGTCGCATCCCTGGCATGGAATTGAAATGGGGGAAAAACAACCGGCAATCGTGAATGCCTATATTGAGATCATCCCTGCGGATTCCATTAAATATGAAGTTGATAAGTCTTCCGGATACCTGATGGTAGACAGACCTCAGAAATTGTCTAATCACATGCCGTGTTTGTATGGTTTTGTTCCGCAAACATACTGTGATACGGAAGTTGCTGCTTTTTCCAATGAAAAAACAGGAAGAACAGACATCGTTGGTGATGGCGATCCGTTAGATATCTGTGTGCTTTCCGAGCGTTCATTCAACCACGGAAATATCTTGTGTGAAGCAAAGGTGATCGGAGGTTTTCGTATGATCGACGGTGGTGAAGCAGATGACAAGATCATCGCTGTTTTGAAAGGCGACCAGGCTTACGGTTCGGTGGAAGACATCAGCGAAATGCCGAAAATGGTGATTGACCGCGTACGCCACTTCTTCCTGACTTACAAAGATTTGGATGGAGGTGCTAAAAACGTAGAGATCACACACGTTTACGGAAAAGAAGAAGCTTTCGAAGTCATCAAAAGATCCCACAACGATTATACAAACAAATACGGGAACGCCGATGATAATCTGGCTTCCGCACTAGAGAAATTGTTGGGTTAATCCCAACATTTTTTTTGTCTGATAATTCAAATTCACTGTTATGAAACATGTATTTACGACCGTTATATTCGCGCTTGGATTCAGCGCTATTTCTAACGCACAATTAGCTCCGCAGCCGAGTCCTGCCTGTAAACTGGAACAAACGATCGGTTTGACGGATGTGAGCATTCACTATTCCCGTCCGAGTAAAAAAGGACGTACGATTTTTGGCGACGTCGTTCCTTTCGGAGAGATTTGGAGAACCGGGGCGAATGAAAACACGACCTTTACCAATTCCGATCCGCTGATCTTCGGAAAAGACAGCTTGAAGCCGGGAACGTATGCCTTGTACACCAAGCCGGGGAAAGATTCCTGGGAGTTGATTTTCTACACGGCTACGGACAACTGGGGAACTCCGGAGAAATGGGACGACAAGAAAGTGGCGTTGAAAGTTTCTGCCAAACCAACTGCGTTGAAAGAGGCTGTTGAAACTTTCACCATTTCCATCGACGGACTGGAATCTGTAAATGGTGCTACCCTGACCCTGAAATGGGATCAAACGGCGGTTGCTTTTCCGTTCAGTGTCCCAACAGACGCAAAAGTGATGGCAAACATCAACAAAACGATGGCCGGGCCTTCTGCAAACGATTATTTCGGTGCTGCAAATTACTACCTGGAGAACAAGAAGGATTTGAAAAAAGCATTGGAATGGGCTACCAAAGCATCCGACATGAACCCGGAAGCATTCTGGATTCTACGCACCAAATCATTGATCCAGGCAGAACTGGGCGACAAAAAAGGAGCGATCGAATCTGCGAAAAAAGGATTGGCTTTAGCGGAAAAAACGAAGTACGACAACTATACCAAAATGTTCAACGACTCGTTGAAAGAGTGGTCGAAATAAGCATCAGATCCCTTCCAAACCGGAAGGGATTTTTTTTGTCCCTGTAACCAAACAAAAAAACAGGCATTCTTCTTGCAAGGCATTTTTGCGTAATTTAGGGCAAGTCGATTAACTATGAGAGTTGGGTTCATCATTATTTGTATACTGACCTGCTGGGTCACGGGATTCGCGCAGCAAACCATTTCCGACGATGTATTTGACTTCGGAAAAATCGACGCTTCATCCAAGCGCTACATTGATCTGACGATCGGGAATCCAAAGCAAAGCAAAATCTATATTTTACGGGTCGAACACAGTCCGGAAGTGACCTACCGGTTGACTTCCGACCTCATTGCACCGGATTCGTCCATTCATTTGCGTTTACAGGTCAACCCGAAAAAAGCGGGGGCTTTCAACTACGTAGTGAAACTGCATTTAAGCGATCAGACCAATGCTCCGGTGGTGTATCATTTGAAAGGAACACTGACCGAAGAACCCGGCGGTGAAAATTACATGACTCAATGTCCGGATTTCAACGCTGCACCGGTACGCGGCAACAAATCCAGTGAACTCGAAATCATCACCATCGATAAGGAAACCAAAGAACGGTTGTCTAAAACGGTTGTGAGCATCATTCACAACGGTCAGCCGAGCGGTACGTGGATTACCGGAAGACTCGGATTGTTCCGGGAAAAACTTCCTCCGGGATTTTTCTATTTCATCGTGAGCAAGGAAGGCTATCTGACCAAAGAAGCCGGTGTGTATGTTGGTCCCGAAATCTCGGAAATCACCATTCCGCTTTCAAAAGATCCGAAGTTTGCCGCTCCTCCTGTTCCCGAGCCGGAACCGGAAATCATCGACATTGCGGAAGAGTTGCCGAAGCAGGAAGCTCAGAAACAACTCGATCAGCAGATGGTTACCGAAAAAGTAGACCCTGTCGTTGCTAAAACAATCCCGGAACTGGCTGCTATTCCTGCTGAAAATTTCGACGCGGATTACTTCAAAGACGTCAATGTGGTTTTTGTACTGGATATCTCCAGCTCCATGAAAATGGGTGAAAAGATGGAACTCATGAAATACTCCCTGAACCAGCTGGCAGCCAAACTGCGGCCTCAGGACAAAATGGGTCTGGTGACCTATTCCAATACAGCAGAAGTATTTCAAAGTCCCACATCCGGTGATCACAAAGAGGAACTACAAAAATCCATTTCCAACCTGAAACCGCTCGGAATGACAGCCGGAGGAAAAGGAATCAAGCTCGGGTACAAGGAAGTGATGAAAAACTACGATCCGAAGAAAGCCAACATGGTAATCGTTATCACGGATGGAGCATTCAATAAAGATTCGGATGATTACGAGAAAACGGTGCAGAAATATGCCAAAGACGGTGTCATTTTCTCCGTAGTCGGGATTCAGGCACGAGATAAAGATGCTGTTTTGATGCAGCAGGCGGCGGAATCCGGTCACGGTCGTTTTGTTCCGATTCAAAAACTGGCTGATGCGCATTCCAACCTGACAACGGAAATCCGGATTGCTTCGTTCAGAGCAGCAACCAGATAAAATCAATGTTTGAAAAACGATTCCGGATGTATTAAAAACACAATCCGATTCATAATTAGTTTATAGCTTTGTCTCAGTTTTAAATGAAACGTCAATGAAATTCTCCTTCTTAAGGAAAAAGTGGTTCAAAATACCCTACACCATCCTCCTCTACGGCTTTGCAGCCTATGGTTTTATTCTCACCGCAACCTATTTTGCCGTTAAGTTCAACTGGACAAATGAAGGCGGATCTGTTGACGCAAACAACCGCTATTTTGCCGAAATGCACGACAAGTATGACCAATCTTTCAAGGTCGATTCGGTATCGATGGTCAAACACCGTTTCGAGGTGCTGAACCGGATTATGCTGGTCAATGAATTTTACCCGAAAAATGCCAATTACATTCTCTCTGTTTACAACGAAAACAAGGACGAAAAGCTGGCCTTACGCATGCTCGATGCGGTAGATCTTCAGTTACTGAAAAAGAACAAGGCTTATCGCAAAGCCGTTTCGAAATGGAAGCACAAACAACAAAAAGCGCCGCAAAAAACAACCGGTTTAAGTGTGTTTGAATGGATGAACATTGCCGAATGGCAGGATTTCAAACAAGCTGTTACCAAGGACAAAAAGTACATTGATTCGGTGTATCACGTTACCGGAGTGGAGCCAAGACTAATCGTGGCCTGCCTGGTCGGGGAGCAGATTCGTTTGTTCAATTCCAGCAGGGAATCCTATAAGCGCTACATCGGTCCGTTAAAGGTTCTGGCCCTGGAAAACCACTTGTCTTACGGAGTAACGGGAATCAAGAACGGAACAGCCATTACAATCGAACGTTACCTGAGAGAAAAGGACAGTCCGTTCTACCCGGGCGAAAAATATGAACGGTTACTGGATTTTGATTCAACAGCCAATTATGCCACTAAAGCAAATGACACATTGGATGTTCGATTACAGCGTTTGGTACAGTGGGAAAACCATTATTATTCGTATCTTTATACTGCTTTGTTCCTGCGGGAGATTAAATCCCAATGGGAAAAAGCCGGCTACCCGATCGATGACCGTCCTGAAATCCTGGCTTCCCTGTTCAATCTCGGGTTCCAGCGTTCTTCTCCAAAGCCCAATCCGGCGGTTGGAGGTTCTGTCTACAAGATTAAGAATACGGAGTATACGTTCGGTTCGGTAGCTTACGAATTTTACTTCAGCGGTGAGCTCGCGGATGTGTTCCCTTACCGGAAGCAGTCTTTTGACGAACCCCGTACGGTGATCAAACGGAGCATTCCGGAAACAACCAACTGAAAATGAATCGCATGTAATCACTTTCCAACCGTTAAGACATAAAAATGTGAGGTGATGATGAATGTTGACTCACATAAAATATAAATACAATTGAATCGTTCAAAGAGTTTTATTTGAACTCTTTAAATTGTTGAACAGATTGAATTTCATTCACACAAAGAAACAAGATTCAATCACCTGAACTTCAGGACGCTATTTTTAATTAAATTGCTTTTTTAACTTAACATATAAACACTATTTCATTATGAGAACCAGCAAATACATTCTCACCGCTGACGACTACGGAGCGATTGACTACATTGACCAGGGCATCATCAAAGCAATCCGCGCGGGTAAAATCAACTCTGTGGCGTGTTTTGCCGTGCGTTTTGACCGGAACGGCGAAACAGAACTGCCCGAACGCATTCAGAAACTGCTTGATTTACGGAAAGAAGGTTTCGAGTTTTCCATCGGCTTGCATTTTTGCATTACGGCCGGTTTTTCCAACGATATCGATACGATGCTTTATGGAAACTCCCTGACCAAACTCAGCAAGAACAAGAAAAGACAGGATTTCAAATCTGCCATAAACTACCGCTTCAACCAGGTTGACCCCGATGACCTGGAAAAAGAGCTCCGTTCCCAAATCAACATTTTGCAGGAGCTACTCGGAGACGAAAAAATCGATTCGATTTCCAATCACCACGGACTGGTATACATCAATACAAATCTCTTTAAACCTTATGCCCGTGTTGCTGCGGAACATCATATTCCGGTGCGTGCACCGCTTACCTGGCGCAAAGCCGGGCTGGAAGTGAAAAACTGGGATCGTAAGCTATTCAACGCAACTATTCGTGAAGGAGTAAAACTCAAAATGCTGGATCAGCTGCGAAACGCACTGGATTCCAAGAGCCGCATCAAGGTCGCACGGGATCTCAACCTGATTTATCCAAGCTGCCTGGTGGACGAATTTTACGGCCAACCTTTTAAACCAAACCTCGAATTGCTGTTCCAGGCATTCAAAGATGCTACCTTCAGTGCTGAATTCATGTTTCACCTCGCTGATGCCGAATACCGCCTGCAAAAGGGACTCAATGAAGATCAGAGCGACCAGATTCAGACTTATCCGGGCATTGACAGCGGGTATTTCAAATGGCGTGAAATGGAATTCAATACCCTGATCCACACCGATATTCCTGTTCAGCCTCCACGAACGGTTTTCAGAGGCCTGGAGGAAATTGACCGCGAAAAACCGGTTTGGATGATCCATCCCGGGAAATAATCCGATGGGTATTTTCATCCTTCAAATGATACAAGAGTGGTTTCAACGAACTGCTCTTTTTTGTGTTAAGGAAAAATAACGTTCATTTGACCTGAATTCAAGCGAAAAAAGACATCTTTGTGTTCGTTAGTCTTCAACTCAAAATCCAAGCTTATGATCCGCGTATTTTATACACACGAAAATGAACTGGTTTGGGAAAAATATCCTGAAAAAGTAGCTCTCGATCCGAACCGCAAGTATTTGTGGATCGACCTGCTACATGCCAGTCAGGAAGAAAAACAGCATGTTTCTGATTTCTTCCAGGTAAAACTGCCAACTTACAAGGAAGCCGTCGAGATTGAGAGTAGTTCGCGCTACTCCGAGGACGCCGTTTCCATCAAGGCAAACAGCGGATTTTTAAAGGATGAAGAACAACCCCGGATTCACCAGGTTTCGTTTCTGCTGAAAGGCAATACACTTTTTACGGTTCGCAATGTGGAACTGCAGTCTTTTGCCGAAGTCGTGAAAAAAATCAAGGTTTCGCGCCAGGATTTCATTCGTTCCGGTTCGCAAATCTGGGTACTGCTACTCGAAACCCGTATCGACCTGGATGCAGACTACATTGAGAGTTTGACACGCATTACGAATGTCATCAACCGGAAAGTGCAGAGTTTGTCGGATCCGGAAGAAAAAACGCTCCGTAAAATTGCGGAATTGCAGGAAAACACGATTCTGATCCGCGAGAGCATTACCGATAAGCAGCGCCTGATTTCGGCTTTGATGCGCTCTCCTTTCATCGATCACGATACCAGCGAACGCTTGCGGGTGATTATGAAGGACGTGATGTCGCTCTTGCAGCACACGCAGTTCAGTTTCGAACGCCTGGAATACTTACAAGACACGTTAATGGGTTTGGTAAACATCGAGCAAAACAAGATTATCAAAATCTTTACGGTCGTTTCGGTGGTCTTCATGCCTCCCACCCTGATTGCGAGTATTTACGGGATGAATTTCCGGGCCATGCCTGAATTGAACTGGGATTACGGTTATCCGGTAGCGGTGATCCTGATGGTGGCGTCTTCGGCCTTTACGCTGCTCTTTTTTAAGCGGAAAAAGTGGCTTTAGAAAATAGGTATTACAATACAATCTCTGCGTTCTTTGCCCCTTTGCGGTTCATTAAATTTATGCTTTTGTCTTAAACGCAAAGAATGAAAGGGCGCAAAGAGCCAAATGCGGATTCTTGTAAACAACTTTAAATGAAAAAGGTGACTGACACTTCGACTCCGCTCAGTGTTCAGTCACCTTTTGTACTAAAAACGCTATTATTTGGTAACAGGGATAGTCGCTGTTATCTTAATGCTGTTTCCTACATCACCTCCTGATTTTCCTACGTTGTAGGCAGAACGGTCGATGCTGAATGAAGCAACGAATTTTCCTTTGCTTCCGGATTTACTGAATGTGAATGGAATCGTTACATCTTTGGTCACATCTTTCACCTGCAGTTTTCCTTTTACGGAATATCCTGAAGCCGTTTTTTCGAAGGAAGAAGAGGTGAATTTGATGTTCGGATATTTCTCCGCGTTGAACCATTCGTCACCTACGGCATGTTTGTTTTGCAAGCCATTTCCGGTATTGATGGAATTCACATCAATGGTCATGACAAACTTGGAAGCTGCCAGTTTTGCCTCATCAAAGTTGATCGTTGCCGAAAAGGTTTTGAAGACTCCGTCTACCCCTTTTGCTGAAAACTCGATGTTGTAATCCTTCGCTACTTTCCAGGTCGCAACCTGTGTGAACGCAAATACTCCCCCGATCAGGAGGAGTACCGACATAAAAAAAGCTGTTTTTTTCATGTATTATTCTTTTACCAACTCTAAGTCACAAGTTACTTTGATCTCGTCGCTAGCAGCGTTTGTAGGAGTTGAAGCTCCAACACCGAAATCCAATCTGTTGAATTTTCCGGTCATTTTGAAACCACTTACTTCTTTTTTACTCATCGGGTGAGTGATTGTTCCGTTGTAAACAGCAGTCATTGTTACTTCTTTTGTTACACCGTGCAAAGTCAAATCACCTACGATTGTGTATTCGTTTTTCACTTTCGGAGATTTTGTGAAAGACTTGCTCACGTAAGTGAATTTCGGGAATTTCTCTGCGTCGAAGAAATCAGCACTTTTCAAGTGACCATCACGCATTTCGCTTCCTGTGTTGATGCTGTTGACATCTCCTGTTACTTCTACTTTCGCATCAGAAAAATCTTCTTTTGTTGCGGAGATTTTCACTTCGTAGTTGTTGAAGCTTCCGTTCAGATCAGAAAGCCCCATGTGTTTTACTGTAAAACCTAGTCGGGAGTGTACGGAGTCTGAAGACCAAATAGAAGAAGTTGCAACTGTGAAAGAGAGCATTAAACCTGCAAAAGCAGCTGCTACAATTGTTACTGGACGTTTCATATATGTTTGTTTTTAAATTATCGGAAGCAGTGCTTCCTCTTGTTTGTTAATTAATTACTTGTTTTCAATTTCCAAAAGAACGGAACCAACGCTAAGAAGGAAAGTGTCGGGAAGAAGTGCATTGGAATAGCCAGTCCCGGGAACATTTCAGGGAATTCTACATCCAAAGGCAGTTTGAAGCCCAACACACCGATGACACTCACAAAGCTCAAAATACAGTAAAGTACATTCAACCACGGAATGAATACCGGTTTTTTCAGTTTGGAGATGATCACATACCCCATTGCCATCAACAGGCAGCCCAGGATGCTCGACAGCACAATTCCGGTAATGGTCAGCACGTTGCTGAAATCAATATAGAATGCTTTGCTGTAAATTTCATTGTATGCAATACACACGCCGCTGGATAAAATCCCGCTGGTCAATCCCAATAATAATCCTTTTGTAAAGTTCATTTCTTTTATAAAGCGACAAACTTACTACTCTGAATCGGCTTTCCCTACAAAAACGGCATTTTTCGCTAGTATACTAGAGTATAGTTACCCGGGTGAACATTTTAAAAACCACCCGTTTTACTTGCCTTTCGGACGAATCTTTTCGTTGAGCTTATGCACTTCTGTATTGAGTTCATTGAGTTGTTCGATAATCGTATCCTGGTTTCGCACCGGACGCGAACTATCGATAAAATCGGACACTTTATCAATCAGTTCATTCACGGGATAATTGTTTTCCTGCACGGCAAAAAGTGTGTCTTTTTCGGTCAGAAAGCGTTGTGATTTCCCGGGTTCGATTTCCAGTACATTGATCAGGAAGAAACATTTACTGTCTGCCGGAATTTTGACTGATTCATCGATTGTCAGCGTCAGGCAGATTTTGTAATCTTTGGTAAAATGAATGGCATCGATCGTCCCGATTTTGACGTTGTTCAATTCCACCTCATCCCCCTCATCTACTCCAAAACCATCATTCAATACCACATGGAGCTTATTCCCTGATGAACAGGAAGTACATAGAAGCAATAAAAGCGAAAGAATCCGGAAACAATTCGTCATAGAGCGTGTAGTTTATGAATGTGGTAAATGTAAGCTAAGATAGAACTTCTGTGTTTAAATTCAACCTGATTTTCATTTAAATCCGTGTTCTTTAAGACAACTGCTCCAATTGCTGAAAAACGGGAATCAGCGACTGTCCTCTTTCTGATAAATGGTATTCGATGTGGAGCGGTTTCAGGTTGATCGTCGTTTTAATCAACAAACCCTGTTCTTCCAATTCTCTCAAGGCCACAGCCAATGACTGCTTGTTCGAACCTTCGATCTGACGCAACAAGGTATTGAAGCGGATCGGGCCCGAAAGCGCAATGCGGAAAATCTGGGGCTTCCACTTTCCCGAAAGGGTTTTCAAAAGCCACTCGGCCGGGCATCCATTGGTGATCTCTTCCATTTCTTTTTTAGTAGTCATCTTTTTTTGACTAATTGACAGAATCATAAACAGTCACGATCTTTGTACGCAACAAACAGATTCAGTAACCATACAAATTTAAAGATTATGATTCAGAACAGGAAAAGAAAGCGCATTTCGGCAGCAGAAAGAATCTTTTAACCGATTCCAATGAGAATATTATTCATATTATGGATCCTGACCGGCACGTTGAGTTGCCAGTCACAAACAAAGAGCAAAATGAACGAAACAACACATACATCCAATCCGCTTTTATGCGACCCTATGACGGGAACCTGCGAAATTCCAAACTCCGGAGCAACTGACAGTAGTTCACAATTTATCGAGCTACACCAAAAGAAACCGGTTCAAATTGTGTACTACACCGACCCGATTTGTTCTTCCTGCTGGGGAATTGAACCGCAGCTGAGAAAACTGAAACTCGAATACGGTGACTACGTTGAAATCGATTACCGCATGGGAGGTTTGCTCCCCGACTGGTCTTACAACAGCGGTGGGATCAGTAAACCTTCCGACGTGGCTCATCACTGGGAAGAAGTGAGTGCTTATTACGAAATGCCGATTGACGGCAGTGTGTGGCTCGAAGATCCGCTCCCGTCCTCTTATCCTCCGAGTATTGCCGTAAAAGCTGCGCAAATGCAGAGCAAGGAAAAGGCCATTGCATTCATGCGAAAACTGCGCGAATATGTTTTCCTGGATAAGAAGAACATCACAAAGTGGGAACACATCAGTGCAGCGGCAAAAGCTGTGGGGCTGGATGTGGAGCAACTGAAAAAGGACTACGAAGGCGACGCGAAGAAGTTGTTTGAAGAGGATTTGGCTTACGGTCGTCAACTGGGCGTAAGAGGTTTTCCTTCGATGTATTTTTCAGGTTCCAATGAACAGCGTTTCCTGGTTTATGGTTTCAAGCCTTACGATGTTTTCGAAGAGGCGATTCTTAGAATTGTACCGGACGCCAGGAAAAAACCAATCGATACTTCTGATCCGCTGGCCATTTTCTCGCATTACCCGACACTTACAGCGAAGGAATACGCCGTGCTTTATTCCCTGTCGACCAAAGAGGCCGAGAAAGTATTGGAGCGATTGACTGCAGAGAGTAAATTGAGCAAACAGGTGATCAAAACAGGTACGTTGTATCTGAAGAAATAAGGAACCGGTTTTATGGTTGGATTCTTAGAATTGAGGAGTTAGAGAAGTTTATAATGAAAATGGTAGATTTCACTCCACTTTTTTGAAATGTAAATTGGCGAATTCGCCAATTCGCAAAATGACGAACCGGCTGGTTTATTCTTGAAATCCCATCAATCCTTTTTATCTGGTTCCATCCCTCATACAACACATCCAAAACACAAACCCAACCCTCCAAACGCGAAAAACCGCCCGTTTCCGGGCGGTTTTTTGTTGAACTAGAAACTATCATACCTTGACCAGACTATTGATAGTAATGTGCGGCCATACGACCGGCTGAGGTGATCCCGTTGCCGGGAAAACGAGGTTTATCATTTGAGAATATTGTAGTACCTGATCGAATTGACTTCCTTTGAAATAACAAGTGTACTCCCGTTAGGAGGGTCAAGGGCGTTTTCGTTTTCATGATGTGAATAGTTTCTGAATAGGATATGGTAAAACTAATTCTTTCAATCGTTACCCCCCCCCATAAAAACACCTGTTTCATCCAGGTATAAATACTTGTTTTTGAAAAACATACATATCCAGAAGCCTTGAAACAGCAGTTTCCAGTCAACGAAATCGCTACCTTCTTCCGAAAGAAGAAAACGTTTCACACCTAAAATGATTAATTTCGGGGTGTGAAAAAAACAGTACTTTTCTTGATCATTTGTTCGTTCCTCGTACAGGCATCGATCAAGACTGTTGTTTTCATCGACTGGAAAATCAACCAGATTCAAATCACGGAGTTGTACTGTATCAATAAGGATAATCCGATGATGCATTGCAACGGACAGTGTTACCTCTCCAAACAGTTGAAGCAGATCGAACAGGATTACCAGGAATCCAAAGCTCCTTTTAATCCGAAGAACATTAAATCAACTGAATTCCTGCTTTTCTTCGAAGATTTTACGATGAACCCGGTTCAAACCAGCAATTCAGAACCAGCTGCTCACCAGGGAGGTGGATATGCCATTCATTACGACCACTCTTTTGCAAGGGCATTTTTTCATCCGCCCAGTTGTTTTTCTTCCAATCTTCTTTCAGCTTAATCCGAGCTGATTTCATTTATTAGTTAGTGAACATGCTGTTCCGGCACGGGCGGTTTGCGGGTGCTTTTATATGCCTTTACGAGGTCATTTCAGGTGATTCAGGCAGGTGAAAACAGGCAAATTTCCGCTGTATAAAGCCGGGCGTAATTCCGCAATATTACGTCCAGGGGATACCTCATCCGGAACCATATTATTTTAGAGAAACACCATGAAAAACAACATTATATGGGGTTTGACAGCCCTTTTCCTATCCGTAGCTACCGGATGTAAAAAAGACAAAATAACACCTGCAAACGCTGAAACGGATACCGTTATCCTGAAAATAGAACATTCCTGGCAAGATAGCCTCGCATTCGCTCTGAATACCGATTTAATCAACCCGCTGACCAACGACACGCTGAACTTTGTGACGTTCAAATACTATATTTCCAATATCCGGCTGAAAAAAGCAGATGGCAGCTGGTGGACGCAGCCAAACAGTTACTTCCTGCTCGACTTGTCGGAGGGAACAACACCTTCCGTTCCATTGGCTGGCGTACCGAAAGGAGAATACACCGCTGTGGAATACGTACTGGGAGTGGACAGTACACGCAATGTATCGGGTGCACAGGACGGCGCGTTATCCCCTTCCCTCGGCATGTTCTGGAGCTGGAATTCGGGCTATATCATGTTGAAAGCCGAAGGAACATCCCCGAATGCAGGAATGGGTTCATTTACCTTCCATTTGGGCGGATTCTCAGGAGCAAATAACATCGTAACGAAACGATCCCACAATTTCGGATCGAACAGTTTGTCAGTAACGGGTAATGGAAACTGCGAAATCCGTTTGTCTGCCGCACCGGAAACTTTGTGGGCAACTTCGGGAAGTGTCTCTGGTAATTCCATGATCCACATGCCGGGCACGGGAGCCAAAACCATGGCGGATGATTTTTACGCTTCGTTTGCATTCAAGCAGATTTATGAATAAGCGAATCCTTCAGCTTCCGGCGGCTCTTCTCGCTGGAAGCCTGTTGCTTTCGTCGTGCGGAAAGGAAAAGGTTGAGGCAATCAAAAAATGGGGATTCCGTTCTCCGGATTATTTTCCTGCGCCGGCTTATAACTTCGAAAACAACCAGCAGACATACGCGAAATTCAACCTGGGAAGAATGCTGTTCTACGATCCGATGCTTTCTTCAGACGGCATGGTTTCCTGCGCAAGTTGTCATGCCCAATCGCATGCTTTCGCGGGACACAATACGGCTTTGAGTCCGGGAGTGAACAACCTGGTCGGAACACGGAACTCGCCGGGAATTTTCAATATGGCCTGGTCGCCGGCTTTTATGTGGGACGGAGGAATCAACCACATAGAAGTGATGCCGATTGCGCCGCTGACCAACCCGGTGGAGATGAATGAAACACTGGCAAACATCGTTGCCAAACTGCAACAGTCCGACAAATACAAAAAGCTGTTCAAGGAAGCTTACGGAAAGGACGAAATCACGGATCAAAAAGTATTGAAAGCGTTCGCTCAGTACCTGGCGATGCTTATTTCGGATAATTCAAAATACGACCAGGTGAAACGCGGCGAAGCAACTTTTACGGAAGCCGAACAGCAGGGATATGCACTGTTTCAGCAGAAATGCAGCCAGTGCCACACCGAGCCCTTGTTTACCGATCATTCCTACCGCAACAACGGGTTGGATCAGAATTTCCAGGATGAGGGACGCTTCCTGATCACCCAGCAGGAAAGCGATCGGGGAAAATTCAAAGTTCCCAGTCTGCGCAATGTGGCGCTGACTTATCCCTACATGCACGACGGGCGCTATTTTACCCTGAATGATGTCTTGAATCATTACAACAACGGCATTCAGCACAGTGCCACGCTCGATCCTTCCCTGGAAAACGGAATTCCGCTTCCCGGAAATGAGAAAACACTGCTCATTGCTTTTTTGAAAACACTGAGCGATTACGAATTAATGAACAATACCTGGCTTGCCGAACCGAAACAATAGGCTTTCTATTTAAACAGCAAATGCCCGTGAAAACGGGCATTTGTTTTATCCTTTTTTAGTTATCCCAACTTCGCTTCGGAAGTAATCGGAATGCTCAAAACCTGTGAAATGAGGCAGTTTTTCTCCGCATCTTTTGTAATCGCACTGAATTCTTCGGCAGAAATTCCTTCTACCGTTCCGCTGATAGACAGATGCACTCCTGTAATTTTCAATCCTTCCATCGAAACCGCAGCGTCTGTGTGCAGATCAATTGCCGTAATTCCTTTTTGTGTCAACGCAGCTCCAACAGCCATGGTGAAACATCCGGCATGCGCCGCCGCAAGCAGTTCTTCCGGGTTCGTGCCGCTCACACCTTCTTCAAAGCGTGTTTTGAAACTGTAATTGCTGTTGTTCAGAATACCACTCTGGGTAGTCAGTTCTCCTTTTCCGTCCTTCAATGTACCGGACCAGTGTGCTTTTGCCGTTCTTTTCATACTTTTCAGTTTTTATAATGATTACGATTTTGGAATCTGATGAAAGGTACGAAATGATTTTCAGAGTTTCTTCTGAAATCGGTATGCGAACTTTGTGTTCCAGCGACGTATCTCAAACGCAAAGAAGTTGAGGCCGCAAAGTCCAGAAATAATTTCGATCTTCCTTTCATTCAACCGGTTTATTTTTCTCATTTTAGCGCCTTCAAATGAACCTTCAACGTTTCCGAAACTATGAAAAAACTGTTCTACCTGACGTGTTTACTACTGCTCACCGCCTGCACTTCCGAAAAAACCGATGAAGAATTGCTCGAACAAGACCGTGAGGCACTCCGGGAAAACCTGATTTCAGGGAAAGTCGTTCCGTATAAATTCGTCAAACTGATGTTTCGCGGCTACGCTTCCGACGATACCGGTTCTGCGGAGTTCAAAGCGTTTAAAAAGGAATCGGACGGGTTGGTTCAAAAGATCATGGAACTGGATCATGCAGATGAACTGAGCATCAAAGACTGCTGGTCGATGTACCAGGTATATACCCAAATGGACGATTTTGTAACGAAAACAGATGAAGACCAATTCCCGACCATCGTAGACGCTTTTAGCAAACACTGGAACGGAACCAAAAGCTCACAGTTTTTCAAAGACAAAGCGAAACTGGAAGAGGAAGCCCGCGAACATGGCTTTCTGACCATCCTGGCGATGGCGAGTAAAGACCTGGGAACCGAAATCGCGCTGTATGAATGTGCGGAAACAGATCCCGAACAACTTCCTGACACCGAATTGAAAGGACTCCTGCGCTTTCTGCGGGGTTTTGTTTTCATGGAAAAGGGCTTTTACTACCTCTCTGAAAACGAGTATACTCAAAACCTGGAATGGCTGAAAAAGAACAAAAACGTAGATTTGAGTTTCACGATGCAGACCTTACAATTAGGACATTTGAACAAAGAAGAGTCCCGCACGGCATATCACGGAATGAACTGCCTGTTTCGCGGAGTGGACCGCCTGATGATGGAACGCGACATTGACGGGGAACGTGCCGTGGAGGATTTTGAAAGCGTATTGAAGGATTGCAAAAAGCTGAAACTCGACAACGAATTGGTGTGGGTGGTCGATAGTTATGTGCAGCTGAAAAAAGGAAACAAAGAGCAGGCAATCGTTTCACTGAAGAAACTGAAGAAAAGCGATTTACTCCTTCCGGAAGACCGCGAAATCGTGGAAGAATCAATCACTTACCTGAAAAAGGACGATTCAGAGAAAGTGTTGAAGGATTTGTACGATAAGGTATTTATGCTGAAAATTACCGGGAACTTTTTGTATAACCGCATTGCACAGGTCAACACCAATAAGCTGATCAAGCAAAAGCAGGTTCCGAATGCTTCCAAAATAGCGAAGAAAGTGGCTGTCCTGGAAGAAGCAGTAGGCCAAATTGATCGGTTCAGAAAAGGAAAAACCCTCAAAGAAGTGGGCGAAGCGGCAGGAAAAGAAGGCGGAAAACTCCTCGACGAAGCGAAAGAATTATTGCCGGAATTCTGATCCCGCGCTATACTGCGTGATTGATCAGGTCAATGGTGATTCCAACGGCAACTGCGACGATCCAAAAAATAATCATTCCAAGCAGGTAAGCAATTAAGGCCATCAGGTAATTGACTGCTTTCTTCGCGTCGAAAAACTGCCCGATTCCCCAAACGCAGTAACCAATTCCGAAAATGACAGAAACATTGGACAAGTCCACGTGCAATAATGCTCCTGCCATGAAAAAGACCGAAAAAATCAACATCCCGACTCCGATTAAAAAACACAGGAGGATCAGGATTTCGAAGAAATTGTAGTCGTATTTTCCGAAAAACAGTTTGAGCCAAAGCGCAATACTCAGTCCCATGAGGATGTTGGCATAACCGTAATGGCTTTGAACCCAATCAAAAATAGCTCCCAGGGCCGTTTCCCGGATCCGGATCATTTCAGGTGTTTCCACTACTTCCGCATGAAACAAGTGAGTCATCCAGGTGTAGATCAATGACGTAACGATCAGGAATAAGATTGGCTTCACCAGCCTGTTCCGGTTGACGCGTACAAATTCGCGGACGCTCTTTCCCGGTCTCAAAATCAATTCCTTAATCGTATAGGGAATTCCCTTTTCGAAATGCAGGAAATGCTGTATTTCATGAATGACATAGTGCGCATCGACCCGTTTTACGATTACAGTATCTCCACAATTCGGGCAATAACGCCCGTTGACTTCCTGTTTGCAATGAGCACAGTTTATACCTGTTTCCATTTCCATCTTGCTATTTCGGTTGACTTTCCGGGATTCTCACTTTCAATTCATCATTCACTGCTTTCAGCGAAGTAATCATCGGAAGCCAGGTAACGGGAAGCATGAATACCGGAACATACAAAGTCAGTTTTGCTTTGATCACGATCAGCAAAACAACCATCAAAACCCCCAGGATTCCAAATGAAATGAGACAAGTTTTCAGGAGTGATTTTCGTCTTTTCAACTCTTCCAGGCTCCATTCAGATATTTTCTTCACCATTCGCGCTTACTTTCCTCCAAAAGTCCAAACAAAAATGATTTCAGAAACTACACTTTAGTGTAAATTTGTTGGGGTATGACACAAAAGAATAAGGATCTTCAATCGGGTTTGCTGACTAAAAATCACCTGGGACAAATCTCAGAAACGGATCAGCAGCAGCAAACAGATTACCTGGAAGTCATCCGTTCCTTTGCCCGGTTGACCTATGAAAGCGTGTATGTGATCGATTACTCCGACATGAGTTTTGAGTACGTTTCCGAAAATCCGTTGTTTTTGTGTGGTTATCCGGCCCGGGAAGTCATGGAAATGGGTTATGAATTCTACTTCCGGAATGTTCCGGAGAAAGATTTGGAACTACTGAACACCATCAATGAAGCCGGTTTCAATTTCTTCGAAAAACTGCCCACGGAGGAAAAGAAGCACTACAGCATTACGTATGATTTCCACCTGGTAAACTCCGACGGGAGGAAAGTCCTCATCAATCACAAACTCACTCCGCTCTTTCTCACCGGTGAAGGAAAAATGTGGAAAGCCATGTGTATTGTGTCGCTTTCACATCACCAGGAACCTGGAAACGTGTATATCCACAAACAAGGTTCCGATGAAATCCTGAAACTCGACACCGAAAGCAGGTTGTGGATCAAATCGGGGAAACCAAAACTCACCAAACGGGAAATCGAGATTCTGCAGCTCCACGCACAGGGACTCACCATCAACCAGATTGCCGAGAAGATTTTTGTTGCTCCCGACACCGTGAAGTACTACCGGAGACGTATTTTTGAGCGCCTGGGTGTGAACACAATCGTGGAAGCACTTTCCTACGCAGTGAACAGCAAAATCATTTAATGCCGGTTATCGCAGTTGATGTAAACATCCTGTACGCCTTTTTTCAGGAAGGAAATTTCCGGGCATCCGAACGAATAATATTGAAATCCGAATAAAACCGGCGGTCTATTTTTAAAAAGTTGCCCGCTCCATTGGTTCACACCGTCAAATCCGGAATTGGTGCCATTCAAGGGCGCAAGACCCGTTCCTTCACTTTCTTCATAAATCCGTTCAAAAACCAGCTGATCTGTTTGGTTGTTCAATACCACCACACAGCGGGATACCGGACTTTCCTTCTCAAACATTTCCCGCATAAAATAACTCAATGAATCCCGGGTATAGGAATACGCGGTTGTTTTTCCGACTGTCAGTTTCTTAACGCGTGCTTTGTTCTTTCCGCTCATTTTCGCCAGTGGAAAAGATTTTACATCCATTTTTTTCCACTTCATTGGTTTCATTTGCCCTTTGGTGAATGGGTTTTCTTTGCCCACGGAAACCAGCGTATATGCGAAATACTCCGTATCAAATCCCTTCAACAGATTCCAGTTCACTTCAAACCCGATGTGGTAATCCATCTGTGAAAATGGCGCTTCGCGTTCATCCACATACACACTCAGGTAAACCACTACTTTCAGTTCCTTCACCGGGACGGAAACCAGCAGGTCGGAGGAATAATTGTAAATAAAAACCCGGTCATTCTCCGAAATTTTTGTCCGTGCCAGGAAACGTTTCCGGTATTCGGCATCCAGTTTAAAGTATTTTGCTTCGTCATACAACCACGAGGATACGTCCGGAATCGCTAAAGAGTCTTCGTTTTCACTCAAGGGGTCGATATCCGAAAGGGAAATAAATCCCGATTTCGTAGTTTCATCCGGAGACCACATGTCGAAAAGAACCAATTCCTCTTCCGGTTCATGGAAAATGACTTCCGGTTCAGTCTTCGTTTCCGGTTTTATTTTCGTTTCCTGTACCGGAGGTTTTTCAGTCTTTTCAGAAACCGGATTTTCTCCACAGGACTGGAGCAGGAAAACAAACAATAGGGGGAAAAACAGGCATTTCGGCATAAGGTTATTTTATTTTTGCGATTGGGGTTCTGAATGACAAGATAACGAAAAAAATCAGGGAGAAGCTTTGCCTCAAAAGGAATTCTGACCGATCTGCTCTCCGCAAGTCATACATTCAACCCCGGAAAAGACTGATTCACACATGACTTTTAGAATCCATTGAACAAATTATGCTTATCATTGTAGCAATCAAAATAATTTAATTCGCTTGAAAATGAAGACAATTTTACTTTCAGGAGCAGTGATGCTGCTTTCTGTTATGACTTACGCTCAGGAAACGATTTCCTCTACAGCAGATTGGGATCCCAAAGTATACGAGGTCGGTAAGAAATACCCGGGCTACGTAATCACACTTGACGGTGACTCCATCCAGGGATTTTTAAAGGCTAAAACACGTTGTTCGAACGGAGGACTCGGGGCAAGTAACCAAAATGAGGCGGAGTTTTATGCTCACGAAGAAGACAAAAAGCCGACTGCCAAATACAAACCGGGAGAAATCAAAGGATATAAAATTGCCGATAAAGTATACGAATCAATCAACTACAGCGGTGGTTTATTGAAAAAACCGAATTTCAACCTGGTAGTCACTGACGGTGCGATCCGGGTATACGAATGGTATGCTACGAAAGACAATTACAACACGGTGGTGAAGCAAAGCGGTGAAAGCTGGAAAGCGTTTGACGCACGTCGTTTCGATACGAAAATCATCATCGCGAAAGACCCTACAGCTCCGATGGAACACAGCTCCCTGGGATTGTCTTTTGCTAAAAAAATGCCTGAACTGATTGCTGATAACCCGGATATGGCTCAAAAAGTGACTAACAAAGAAAGCGGTTACAAGTTTTTGAACATGTTTGCTGTGATTGATGAGTATAACAAATGGGCCGCATCTCAAAAATAAGCTATGAAATACCTGATTTTATCAGCCTGTTTACTGGCAGGCACCTCTTCTGTTTTTGCCCAGGATCCAACAGTTGAAAGTTCGGCTGAGTTGACCAATATTAAACCGGATGCACCCTGGACGAGAACTTTAGGATACGACAACAGCGGCTATTACCTGTTGCGGGAATACGGCCCTGTGAGCAATATGAAGGTGATGGTTGAAAAATACTCGCCTACCTTCCAGCCTGTTTTCAATGTCGACGTAGGTGCTACGGGCGGAAGTTTCAACGAGAACACCATGCACCGTTTGACCGAATTTTCCAACGGAAAAGTATACGTATTCCTGGAAGGATGGAGTAAATCCAAAGGAGAAAACTCGTTCCTGGTAAAAGTATTAGGTGAAGACGGAACGCTTCCAACCGAAGCTACGTTGCTGGAAACAGAGCCTGCACCGGGACAAATGAGAAGCTCCAATTACCGTGTACGTTTTTCTCCTGACGGAACCAAATTGCTGGTCCTGACGGAAAAACCGTTTACGAAAGGTGAAAAGGAAAAACAGCGTCTCCAGGTTTTCAATACCTCCAACTGGGAATCTCTGTGGAAAGAAGACATCGTGCTGGACAATGAAGCGGACAAGTACCCGACCAATGCTATTCAACTGGATAACAGCGGAACGGCTTATTTGTTCAAAGACATCAAAATCAGCGGAAAAGAGCATATTTACGAATTGTATACCCGCAATGGGAAATCTTCTCAGAAACAGGTACTCGATCTGCAAAACTACTTCCCGACGCATTACCGCATGCTCAACAATCCGGGCGGAGGGGTGATCATTGCAGGAATGCTTGCCATTCAGGGAACAAGTGCTACAAACTGGCTTGGTACGTGGCAGTTGAGATCCAATACTGCCGGAGAAGTGACGATGAATAAGGTCGAACCGCTGGGAGCTGCTGTTCTGGGACTTGTTTTATCTCCGAACCAGGCGGCAAAAGAAGGCGCACGTCTGGATGATTTTGTGTTGAAAGATGTGTTGCTGAAACCATCCGGAGGACTGATTTTCATGGCGGAGCAGCAACGTTCCAACCGCACGGCTGTAGGTACTACGACTCCACCGGTGTATGATTTCGACCTGCAATTTGGCGGGATCATGATTTTGTCGAAAGATGCTTCCGGGAATAGTGAATGGAATGTGTTCTACGATAAAGCTCAGATGGTAAGAACCCGCGATCCGCAGGCACATTTCGGTTCGTTTGCTTACCAGTTGAAAAACGACAAGTTGCACCTGATCTGGAACTTTACCGATCTGAGAAACGATGCTCCGGTACGCAATTTCCGTTACTGGGTTGACCGCAACGGTTCCAAAATCAATATCGATAACCTGTATGGTAAAGAAGCGGCATACCCGACTTTGCTGACGGTGATCAATCCGGACGGAACATTCGCGTATAGCGACCGCACATTCAACTCCCTGCCGTTGGATGCCATTCAGAAACCGAATGCGTTCCCGATGGCGGCTGATGCCATGTTGTTCTTCCCGACCGAAAACGGAACCGTATTGGTTTCACGTATGCCGGGAATCGACTCCAAACGCTACAAATTCAACTCCATTCGATTCTAATTCGAATGACACATAAAATCATAGCTTCTCCTTTTTTTGAAGGAGAAGCTATTCAAAATCGTATACGGTCGTTTGAATTCCAGACTCCGAAAGTGTTTTAGTAATCAACGGCTCGATGAATTCCCATTTGCCACCCGCCAAACCACAACCAATTCGCGGCATGTGAACAGAGGCTTTTAAATCAAGTGCTTTCTCAACAATCTGAATCAATCCTTTTTCTACGGCTTCATACCTGAGAGGCACCGTACCATCTACTCCCCTGTCGATTTTATGCTCCCCAATGAGGTTCGCAATCCACAAATCCGGTTCTACCTGTACAAATTGCACAGCACCCAATTCGAAACCATCCGAATGCCGATGCCATTCCCGGTATTGCTTTTCCGGTTCTTTCCATTTCCTGGAAATCGCTACAACAAAACCTTTTCCCCAACCTCCGATATCATTGCACACATGCACAATGATCTTCTTTCCGGTTCCAACGGGATTGGTAGCATCTCCTTTTCGATATTCGATCATCTTCGTCATTTTTATCTGAATGTTTCTATTTCTTCTGATACATACCTCTTAGTGTTAATCAAACACATAGAAAAAGCAAAAATACAAAAGACAATCGAATTAAAGTGTAAAAAATACACTTTAATTTTCTACAGACTCCTCCGCCATCAAAAAAGAGGTCATCTCAAACTGAGACAACCTCTTTTTTTATCAGGTCTTGTACGAAAACATAGCTGATCCACCCAAAAGCATTAAACCCAAAAAACACCTGGTTTTCTCCTGCAGTGCATACCACAGGAAATGTCAACAATCATCTAAATTCCCGGACGACCTATTTTAATATTGAAAAAAAGTGGAACCGGACTTATGCAGCCCGTTGTGCCATTCCACTTTCAGGAAGTTCGCGTGTCAACCACCCACTTTTTGCTGCTGTAGCAATGGCATATGGTGTAATCCAGAACAAGGTAAATGCGTAGAAAATACTGTACGGATAAGCCATTAATGACTCTGCCAGGTTGTGTTTTCGTGCATAAAAGAACATCTGGACGCTTGAGAAAATAAAGATTCCGATCAAAGTACCGCTCAAAAACAACAACGGGTAAGTACAAATCAGGTAGAACATCACCAAAGTAGCCGGGTATGCCATCAGGATTTTAAGCCACTGATTGAGCAATAAAATACGTGTTCCTGTTTTTGGGCCTTCCCGGAAATCTCCGAAAGCAAATTTGCTCATCATGATGTTTTCACGCACATTGCTTCGTTCCCATCGGATAAACATTTTGTACAAGTTTCGGAAGCGCTCCGGCGTATTCGTATACACACAGGCATTGCGCTGAAACACGACTTCATATCCCTGTTTCAGGATCATATTCGTGATTGCACGGTCTTCCCCGATATCGGAAACACGTCCCATGAATCGCTGTTCGATCCATTCAGGCAGACAGTTCATGACCAGATCTCTGCGGTAGGCTGCCAATGCACCCGGAGTACAAAATACGGATCCCAAACTGCTTTGTGCCGAACGCACAAACTCAAAACTGAAGGCAAAACTCACGTTGAGCATTTTCGGAATCAATGCTTTTTTATCGTTCAATACGCGTACGTTTCCGGCTACTGCTCCACAGCGTTCATTGACTGCAAACGGGCTCACCAGGTTACGCAAGGTATCTTTTTTCACTACCGAATCACTATCGACCGTCACAAACACATCTCCTGTTCCAATCTGGAATCCACGGTACAGGGCATGTCTTTTTCCCTGATTGCGCGGCTGCTGATACACTGAAAGGCGATCGCCCAGCGTTTCTTTTGCTTTTTTCATCCAGTACCAGGTATCGTCTTTACTTCCATCGTCGATGGCAATCAACTGCAATTTTTCCTGCGGATAGTCACTTCCAGCCAGGCTCATCAGTGTTTCCCATACCAACTGTCCTTCATTGTATGCCGGCACAATCACCGTACAAGATGGCAACGCATCATCTGATACCGAAACAACCGGTTTGTAGCGCAGATACAGCACCAACAGGTAGATCAGAAAACATACTTTGGCTGCGATTAACACAATGGCCAGTGTATTCAATGCCACTCCCCAATCCGAACTCATGCGTTTCAAATGGATTTCCTCGAAATACGGCTGAAGCATCATCGTTAGGAGCACTGCCCCGATCATCAAGACGAACGCTCCTGCAATAGCCAGATGATGCGAAGAAATAGGTGATTTTTTTGTTTCCCGTTGTTTTTCTTCTTTGTATTCCCGAAGCGTGTGAATGCCCGGAGGGTAAACTGTTTTGGATGTTCCCGGGGCTTTGCTGTTGTGGTAACTACTGTTCATCATAATCACTTCTTTTAAGGATGTGACATACATGAATCAACAACAGTACCCAAACAAAGGAACTATTGAAAAACAAGCAATTAACGAAATTAGCTTTTCAAAAAGTGTGGAGAAAGTCTACAGGTTGGGGAGGGATGGGACAGAAAAACACAGTTCTTTTCGTGGAAGGGTTTTAACGCAAAGGCGCGAAGAGCGCAAAGAAAACGGGATATACTTTAGGTCACTTCGTCGAAATCAGCAATTCTCTTACATCTACTTTCAAAATCTCTGCAATTTCTACTAAAGTTTCCAGAGAAGGCTGCATATCATTGGTACACCAGCGGGAAACCGTAGGTGTTGTTTTTCCCAATTGATCAGCTAACCATTTATTCGTTCTTCCTTGTTCTACTAAAACTACTTTGATTCTATTGATAATGCGTTTTGTCATAATACTATAGCTATTCAACAAATGTACACTTTCCCACCACTCAATTAAATAACGTAAATAATCAATAAAATTACTTTTTTTGATATTTTATTTTTGAAAAACATATATTTATTATAACTTTAAGTCATCAATTATTGATGTAAAAATTTAATTAATTAATGTAATTCTATAATCATGAACACAACAAACAACTTTCCAAAAGAATTGGTTACCAAACTGATCGAGCAAGACCTCATTTACTACCGTTTTCTGCGACGCCTGGATTGGGTGGGGTTAACGGTTTCAGATGCTTACACATTGATGCTGGAAGACTTGGTTTATGAATTAATGGGAATTGAACAACATCCTGAAATGGAACGGATCTATGATGATTACATGAAACTGGCACGCAGAGTAACGGACATCAACCGCAGGGGAAAAAAACCGGAAGTGCTGGCAGAAGAAATTTACAAGTACTTGTATGGTGTTCGCAAAGATGCTGGGTAAAGCTATCCGCGTAATTTGCGGGAGTAATTCCTTTTAACACTACATTTACCCCAATAAATCGAAATGCTGTGAGCAAGATTTTAATCATTGACGACGAAGAAAAGTTAAGGTCGCTGTTGACGCGGATCATCAGCCTGGAAGGATTTGAAGTGATCCAGGCGGGAGATGGTGCTTCGGCGCTGAAGAAGCTCGAACAGCACGAAATCGATGTGGTGCTCTGCGACGTGAAACTTCCCGACGGAAACGGCGTGGAACTTGTCAAGCAGATCAAAGAGCGTTTCCCGCTTCCCGAAGTGATCTTACTCACGGCCTACGGCAATATTCCGGATGGCGTGCAGGCCATTAAAAACGGCGCTTTCGATTACATCACCAAAGGCGACGACAACAACAAGATCATTCCGCTGGTATATAGTGCCATGGAGAAAGCGGGATTGGCGAAGCGTGTCCAGAAACTCGAAAAACAACTCGGAGAAAAACATTCTTTCGACAACATGATCGGTTCTTCCAAAGCCATTACGCAAGCTGTAGATTTGGCAAAAAAAGTAGCACAAACCGATGCTACCGTTCTTTTGACCGGGGAAACCGGAACCGGGAAAGAAGTCTTTGCACAGGCCATTCACCAGGAAAGTGCGCGAAGCAAATACAGTTTTGTCGCCATTAACTGTTCTGCTTTCACCAAAGATTTGTTGGAAGGCGAACTATTCGGACACAAAGCCGGAGCCTTTACCGGGGCAACGAAAGATCAGAAAGGTTTGTTCGAAGAAGCCCATAAAGGAACCATTTTCCTGGATGAAATCGGGGAAATGCCGTTGGAACTGCAAGCCAAATTGTTGCGCGTACTGGAAGCCGGCGAATTTTTCCGCATCGGGGAAACGAAACCAACAAAAGTAGATGTCCGCATCATCGCCGCTACGAATCGTGATCTGTCTGAGGAAGTGAAGAACGGACAATTCCGCGAGGATTTGTTCTACCGCATTTCGGTGTTCAGCATCCAGCTTCCGGCTTTGCGGGAACGCACTTCCGATATTCCGCTACTGGCAGCACATTTTACCCGGTTGTTCGAAGTCAAAATGAACAAGCGGATTTCGGGAATCGACAAAGAAGCGCTCGAAGCATTGCAAGCCCACGCCTGGAAAGGAAACATCCGCGAATTGCGCAACGTAATCGAACGGGCTGTGATCCTGGCTTCGGGAAACAGTATCGGCGCGGATCTCCTTCCGATGGATCTGCAAAACCACTCGCTCCCGGAACGGAAAGACAAGCAATTATCTGCTTTCGAACTGGCAAGCGCCGAAAAATTGCACATCCAGAAGGTGATGAACCATACCAACGGAAACAAAACAAAAACCGCAGAACTCCTCGGAATTGCACTTACCACGCTCTACCGCAAATTATCCGAATACGGCATCGAGTAAGTCTGATCGCTTTAATTACACTTCATTTGTGTTTTTTCCCGCAAATGCACAAATTGTTTGTGGCGCTTACCAGACGCCACTAGAGCGAGACCGTTAGGCGAGCTATTAATCTGTGCATCCGTGGGAAGTCAGAAGATATTGTTCTATCAAAAAGCATTTAATACAACGAATACATATCCTGGTTTCGTCAGCGTTTTTTAATTCGCACCCCTTTCAAAATGCTAGGTCTGACCCTTTCAAAACGCTAGGGTTTTTCATTGCACTAAAAACACCCAAAATCGCTATTCACCTGTCACAGAACAGATTTGATTTTCCCGTGCCACAACGGAACGCCATTTGGCTAAGAAGGGAAAATAAAAACAGTTCTTATGAGCACCATTCAACAAACAAACGCCTGGGAGGTAGAACACCTGGAGCGTGAAACGAAGAAGGCCATTCTTCTGAACCAGCAAGAAAAAGTCATCGAGTTATTCCGGAAAACGGAGCAGATTTTCACCGCTGGAAGCGATTACACCAAATCTCTTATTGCCAATAAATTCATTTTCCCGATTTCCATGATTCTGGAAATAAATTACAGCTGGGGTAAAAGCTACCTGGATTTATTTCCCGAAGGACTGAAAAAAGAATATTGCCGGCAGATCGGAGCAAGCGGTATCTAGTTAGACGCAAGACTAAAAGACTTCAAGTCTTGTCTCTTGTCTCTTGTCTCTTGGAGTCTTATCTCTTCTTACAACTCTCAAAGAAAAAAATCATGATCGCATTATTGTTTGTATCGATTGCAGTGTTTGGCTACCTGCTTTATGTCTTAGTCAAACCGGAAAAATTCTGATGAACGATGAATTGGTCCAAATTGAAAAAAGAAGGAACAGGAATTACCGCCAACCTGGTCACATTCCTGTTCGTGCTGGGCGCATTCCGGCTGACTCTTTGGTTTTTAACGCATTAAAATCGTCTTTATGAATACTGAAATACTGGGTATTATCCTGATGTTTGTCCTGGTAACGGCTCTTGCACTACCGTTCGGGCGCTATATGGGAAAAGTGCTGAATCTCGAAAACACCTGGCCCGACCGGATTCTAACCCCACTCGACAAGGTGTTTTACAAACTGGGAGGTGTCAATACTTCTCAGCAAATGAACTGGAAACAGCACCTGAAAGCTTTACTGGTGATCAATGCCGTTTGGTTCATCCTCTCCATGCTCGTGCTCACCAACATGGGCTGGCTGCCGCTCAACCCGGATCACAACCCGTCGATGCGCCTGGATTTGGCGTTCAATACATCAATCAGTTTTGTCACCAACACCAACTTGCAGCACTATTCGGGTGAAAGCGGGATGTCGTACCTGGGACAATTGGTTCTGATGCTCTGGCAGTTTATCAGTGCCGGAACCGGAATTGCCGTCTGTGCCGTGCTCTTCCACGCCATGAAAGAACGCACCACTGATCAGGTCGGAAATTTTTACGTCTACTTCGTGCGTTCCTGTACGCGGATTTTACTTCCGATCGCAGTGATTAGTGCGGTCATTCTGGTGTTTAACGGAACACCGATGACGTTCGAAGGCAAAGATCACATCACCACGCTGGAAGGTCAGCAAGTAGAAGTGAGCCGCGGCCCGGTAGCTGCATTCACAGCCATCAAACACCTTGGAACCAACGGTGGTGGATTTTACGGAGCCAATTCGGCTCACCCGCTGGAAAACCCGAATTACCTGACCAATATGCTCGAAATGGTCACACAAATGCTCATTCCATTCGCATTGGTATTTGCGCTGGGCTACATCCTGAAACGACGCAAACTCTCCTGGGTGATCTTCGGTGTAATGAGCATCGGGTTCCTGCTATTAGTGATTCCGACTGTGGTAACCGAAATGAACGGAAACCCGTCAATCAGCCATATGGGAGTGAACCAGCTCGCTGGAAATATGGAAGGAAAAGAAGTGCGTTTCGGAACGCCCGCCTCGGCTTACTGGAGTATTTCGACCACCGTGATTTCCACCGGAAGCGTCAACGCGATGCACGACAGCTACATGCCTGTCAGCGGCATGAATCAGTTGTTGGGAATGATGGTCAACTGTTTCTACGGTGGTGTCGGCGTGGGCATGCTCAACTTTTACGTTTTCATCATCCTGGCGGTGTTTATCAGCGGATTGATGGTGGGACGCACCCCGGAATTTCTCGGGAAAAAGATCGAAGCCCGCGAAGTCAAAATCGCCATGCTGATTGCTTTGCTCCATCCCCTGCTGATTTTGGGTGGAACAGCCTTGTCGGGTTACCTCTATTCTACCGATCCGGCACATTACGGTTCCTGGCTGAATAATCCCGGACACCACGGATTCAGTGAGATGCTTTACGAGTTTACCTCATCCGGCGCGAACAACGGGAGTGGTTTCGAAGGGTTGGGCGATAATACACCGTTCTGGAATATTTCCTGCGGAATCGTGATGCTCCTGGCACGTTACCTGCCGATTATCGGGCCGCTGGCCATTGCAGGAATGCTGGCTGCGAAAAAATACATCCCGGAAAGCAGCGGAACGCTAAAAACAGATACTTCGACCTTCGGAATGGTGATTTTCGCCGTGATTGCAATTGTGGCAGCACTCGCCTTCTTCCCTGCGCTCACACTCGGGCCGATTGCCGAACAATTCTCTCTTCACTAACGCTTCAAAAATCTGAACGATGAAAAATACACACACATCCCTGTTTCAGAAAGCACACGTCATCACGGCGCTGAAAGAAGCTTTCGTGAAACTCCATCCGAAAATCCTCTTCCGCAACCCGGTGATGTTTACCGTCGAAATCGGAACGCTGATTATGCTGCTTGTTTCACTGCTTTCACTGACAAGCAACGCACAAGGTTCTTTCGGCTATAACTTCGCTGTCTTCCTCCTGCTTTTCCTCACTTTACTCTTTGCCAATTTCGCGGAAGCACTGGCAGAAGCACGTGGAAAGGCTCAGGCAGACAGCTTGCGTAAAACGCGCGAGGAAACTCCTGCAAGACTCGCCGACGGTCGGAAAATTCAATCGTCCCAACTGAAAAAAGGCGCTGTTTTTGTCTGCGAAGCCGGGGATATTATTCCTTCCGACGGAGAAATCATTGAAGGTTTGGCAACCATCGACGAAAGCGCCATAACGGGAGAAAGTGCACCGGTAATCCGCGAAGCCGGAGGTGACAAAAGCTCGGTAACAGGTGGTACGAAAGTGCTCTCCGATCAAATCAAGGTGGAAGTAACCGCAGAACCCGGAGAAAGTTTCCTGGATAAAATGATTGCACTCGTGGAAGGAGCCAGCCGGCAGAAAACACCCAATGAAATCGCATTGACCATCCTGCTTGCGGGATTTACACTGGTATTCATTATTGTCTGCGTGACGCTGAAACCGTTTGCGGATTATGCACACACACCGATTACAATTGCCGCCTATATTTCGCTCTTCGTATGCCTGATTCCGACGACGATCGGAGGTTTGTTATCTGCCATTGGAATTGCAGGAATGGATCGCGCACTGCGGGCAAATGTGATTACCAAAAGCGGAAAAGCAGTGGAAACCGCGGGCGACATCGATGTATTGCTGCTGGATAAAACGGGAACCATTACCATCGGGAACCGCAAGGCAACTCACTTCTACCCGCTCAACGACGTGGATGAAAAACGCTTCATCCGGGCAGTCGTTCTCAGCTCCATGTCGGACGAAACACCGGAAGGAAAATCCATTATTGAGCTGGCGGAAGTACATCCTGCGAGCTACGGAATCAGCAATCCGCGCTTTATCAAATTCACCGCTGAAACCCGCTGTTCCGGAATCGATTTCGACAATACCCGCATCCGCAAGGGAGCAGCTGATTCGATCAAACAATTGTGTCTTCAAGCCGGAAATGCATTCCCGGCAGAAACGGAAGCATTGGTTCGCAAAATATCCGGAAACGGAGGAACACCTTTGGTTGTTTCCGAAAACGAGCAGGTCATCGGGGTGATCGAATTACAGGACATCATCAAACCCGGCATCCGCGAACGGTTTGAACGCCTGCGCAAAATGGGAATCAAAACCGTGATGGTGACCGGAGACAATCCGTTGACAGCACAATTCATTGCAGAAAAGGCCGGAGTTGATGACTTCATAGCGGAGGCAAAACCGGAAGACAAGATGAATTACATCAAAAAAGAACAGGCAGAAGGCCGGTTGGTGGCAATGATGGGTGACGGTACAAACGATGCTCCGGCTTTGGCTCAGGCAGATGTGGGCGTTGCCATGAACAGCGGAACGCAGGCTGCAAAAGAAGCTGCAAACATGGTCGACCTGGACAATGATCCGACCAAACTGATCGAGATCGTGGAGATCGGGAAACAACTATTGATGACACGCGGGACGCTGACTACCTTCAGCATTGCGAATGACGTTGCCAAGTATTTTGCCATTATCCCGGCTTTGTTTATCACGGCTATTCCAGCACTGCAAGGTTTGAACATCATGCGTCTGAGCAGCCCGGAAAGCGCGATTCTTTCGGCAGTGATCTTCAATGCAATCATCATTCCGCTACTGATTCCATTGGCTTTGAAAGGCGTGGCTTATAAACCGATCGGTGCGAGTGCGTTGCTCCGCAGAAACCTGCTGATCTATGGTTTAGGAGGAATCATCGTACCGTTTATCGGGATCAAACTCATCGACCTGGTGGTGGGATTGTTCCTGTAAATCGCTCTTTTTCGCTCCTTTTGTGAACCGCAAAGAAGCAGAGAGCGCAAAGAAATTTTGAAGTTCTATCTAAAAAATAACAGCATGAAAAATACACTCACAACAGCCATCCGGCTCACTTTGGTCTGCATCGGGTGCTTCTGTTTCCTCTTCCCCTTGCTGATCTGGGGAATCGCGCAACTCAGTCCGGGAAACGGAAAAGGTGAAACACAGCTAGTCAACGGACACACATACTACGTCAACGTGGGACAGCAATTTACTTCCGACCGTTATTTCTGGTCACGTCCGTCAGCGGTGAATTACAATGCCGCGGGATCGGCAGGAAGCAACAAAGGCCCCTCGAACCCGGAATACCTGGAAACGGTTCAGCAGCGCATCGATACGTTCTTAGTTCACAATCCCGGAATCGGGCGAGAAGCTATTCCGGTGGATCTGATCACGGCGAGCGGTAGCGGACTCGACCCACACCTTTCGGTTCAGGGAGCGCTCGTACAGGTGAAACGCATCGGTAAAGTTCGTGGTCTGAGCGAATCCGAACTCCGAAAACTGGTCGAAAAACACACCGAAAAACCGCTTTTGGGCCTGTTCGGACCAGAACGCATCAACGTCCTTCAGCTCAACCTCGAGCTGGATCAAGCAATTAAAAACAAGTAATAATCCATATGAGTTGTTCTAAGGTTAAAGCTGCTTTTATCGGTTCGAATTGACCCCGGAAATGTTCAAAAGATCCAAGCGTTGAAAAGGTGAAAAACATCCTTGAACTTTTTCAACCTTTTGAACCTTTTCTCCCCCTTTTCGATCGGATTAAAACTCACCGAGATTTTCGAACAAGCTCAATCATTCAAAAAAAGACACATGAATCTTCAACGCAACATCCTCGCAGCCGCTCTGATCTTCGGTCTGCCTTGTATCTCCGGTTCGGCCTTTGCCCAGCAGAAAGGAGAACCCTTCGAAGGAATCGATCAAACCTGGCAGAACGGGAGCGACCGCAGAGACTCTTCTCTCTTCAGTAAAATGAAGTATTTCACTCCCAGCGTGATTATCGACGTGAATTACAACTACTCGTTTAACAATCCGATCGACAATACGGTTGTCGGATCAACGGCACTGGCCCGCCACAATGAAATTCAGTTGGCAGCTTTGCATTTTGGCGGTGATTTCAATTACAAGAACGCCCGTGCCCGCGTGATGACTCAATTCGGAACACGTTCAACAGTCGTTCCCCGAAACGATTACAGTCCGTACAAAGGTCAATACCAACTTGCTGATGTGTACCGTTATCTGAGTGAAACCTACGCCGGTTACCATTTCAACAAACTGCACGGAATCAATGTCGATATGGGAATGTTTATGTCTTACGTCGGGTTGAATTCGTATTACCAACCGGAAAACTGGGAATACCAGGCTTCTTTCACCTCAGACAACACCCCCTGGTTCTTCGTCGGGGCACGTACACAGATTTTCGTGAACAAAAACCTGAAGGTCGAACCGTGGATTATCAACGGATGGCAGAGCTACGGAAAGTTCAACAAAATGCCCGGATTCGGAGGAAATGTAACTTACATGTCGAGCAACAGTAAGGTCAAATTGCTGACCAATGATTACGTGGGAACAGATGCTGCCGGAATTCCCGGACGCACGCGTTTCCACAGCGACAACAGTTTACTGGTTCGCTACCTGAACAAACCGGAATCGAAAGGAATCAGCCGGATGGCGTTCTCACTCACCGGAGATATCGGGTTTGAAAAAGGCGGCGGCGTAAACGGTTTTAAGAACGATGATCCGTCGAAACCTGCTCAATATTTCCTGAGTGCGATGTTCTACAACCGCATGTGGTTTGGGAAAAACAAATTTGCCTGGACATTCGGCGGCGGCTGGATGAAAAACCCGGGACGCTACCTGGTGCTTTACCCAACCGGGCAAGCGAGTCCGCTGCCCAATCCGAATAACCCGACGCAGACAGAAGGAGCGTTTCCGTTCAGCGCCAACCCGGGAGATCAGTTTGAGGGCTGGGATATGAGCACCAATTTCGACTGGATGCCGAACCAAAGCATCACGTTCCGGGTGGAATTTGTTTCACGGCATTCATCCATTCCGTATTTTGCCGGACATGGCGGTGTGACTTCTCCAACGGGTTATACGACTACTCCGGTTGATCCGAACGGGACCTGGCGTCCGGACCTGGTGAAGAGCGAAAACAAACTCATTTTTGCGATCCTCTTCCGGATTTAGCCCGTTCATTTTCAACAAACCGCGTGGAGAAAACAACTTGATTCTCTGCGCGGTTTCCATGGAAACAAGGCATATCAAGGAGTAGGTCAAACATACTAATCTTCAAGAATCATGGAAGAGACCAAGCAATCAGCACAGCATTTCCTCGATCTGATAAAAAAATCGAGACGGGGAAAATTCAAGGTGTATATCGGGATGAGTGCCGGTGTGGGAAAAACGTACCGCATGCTGCAGGAAGCCCACACGCTGTTGAAGAATGGAATCGATGTCAAAATCGGGTTCGTGGAAACGCACCAACGCTCCGAAACGCACGCTTTGCTCAACGGACTGCCCGTGATTCCCCGAAGACATCTGTTCTACAAGGGAAAAGACCTCGAAGAAATGGACCTGCAAGCCATTATCAGTCTGCGCCCGGAGATTGTAATTGTTGACGAGCTGGCTCACAGCAACATCGAAGGAAGCAAGAACGAAAAGCGCTGGCAAGACGTCATGGAGATACTGGATTCCGGAATCAACGTGATTTCTGCCGTCAACGTGCAGCATATTGAAAGTTTGAATGCGGAAATTGCCGGAATCACCGGTATTGAGGTGAAGGAGCGTATTCCTGACAGCGTGCTTTCGCAGGCAGATGAGGTTGTCAACATCGATTTAACTGCCGACGAATTGATCTCCCGGTTGAAAGAAGGCAAAATTTATCCGTCCGATAAAATAAACGCTGCGTTAAACAACTTTTTCAAGAGCGAACACATTCTCCAGTTGCGGGAAATGGCATTGAAAGAAGTCGCTTCACAGGTGGAACGGAAAGTGGAAAGCGAGATTACCAAACCGCACATGGTACGTCACGAACGCTTTCTGGCTTGTATCAGTAGCAACGAAAAAACAGCCCGGACGGTGATCCGGAAAACAGCCCGTTTAGCCAATTATTACAACAGCAAATGGTACGTTTTGTATGTACAGATTCCCAAAGAAAACCCGGATAAGATTGCACTGGACAAACAACGGCATTTAATTAATAACTTTAAGCTGGCAACCGAACTCGGTGCAGAAATTATTAAGGTGAAAAGCAAATCCGTATCACAGAGTATCATTGATCAGGCGTCGGAGCGAAAAGTAACGACCATCTGTGTGGGAAAACCGCATTTCAGCCTGCTCCGGATCATTGCCGCAACGAATGTGTTTAACAAACTGCTCAAGAAACTGACGGAAAACGATATTGACCTGATAATTCTTTCATAATGAAAATCAAGACAAAACTGACCCTGGGCGTCGGACTCCTGTTCCTGCTGATTTTGCTGCTGAGTTTGGTCGGGAGTATTTACATCAATGCACTCAAGCACGATTCCCGGAACATCCTGGTAGACAACTACAACAGTATGCTCTACAGCAGAATGATGCTCATGAACCTGGAAAACCACCACGAAACGGCTGTGCACCGGTTTGAGCGGAACCTCATCCGGCAGGAGAAAAACACCACGGAAACCGGTGAAAAAGATGCCACGGATGATGTGAGACGGGCTTTCAATCGCTGGAAAAAGCATCCTAATCCGGCGGATGCCGCTGAAATACGCGAAGGCATTTTCCGGATCATGGATATGAACATGCAGGCCATTCAAAGTAAGAGTGAAGTAGCCCAAAATACGGCAAATCAGGCCACCATCTGGATTGTCATCACCGGAACCTGCTGTTTCCTCATCGCTTTTACCCTGCTGATCAATCTTCCCGGTTCAATCGCCAACCCGATCCGGGAACTCACTGCCAGCATCCGCGCCATCGCCCGGGAAAATTATTCGGAGCGCGTGCATTTTGAAAGTCACAGTGAATTCGGCGAACTGGCGCGTTCTTTCAACACCATGGCGAGTAAACTGGAAGAGTACAACAACAGCAACCTGGCCCGCCTGATGATGGACAAAAAGCGGATCGAAACCCTGATCAATATTCTCCACGATCCGGTAATCGGGATGGATGAAGACGGGAAGATTTTGTTTGCCAACGAAGAAGCTACGCGGATTACCGGACTTCCGAACGAAAAACTGGTGGGACAGTCGGCCCGGGAACTGGCTCTGCGAAACGACCTGATCCGTACCTTGCTGCAAGACCTGCTTCCGGATACTGTTTCTGCTACAGACAAAAGCAAATCAATCCAGATTTTCGCGAACAATAAGGAGGGATATTTTGAGAAGGAAATCCTCGAAATTGCATTCACTCCGACCGGGGAATCGGGTAAACAGTTTGCCGGACACGTCATTATTCTGAAAAATGTGACCGAATACAAGGAACTCGATTTTGCCAAGACGAATTTCATTGCCACCGTTTCACACGAGTTCAAAACGCCGATCTCGTCGATCAAAATGAGCCTGCAATTATTGGAAAACAAGGAAATCGGGAACCTGAACCAGGAACAACATCAACTGGTTGAAAGCATTCAGGACGACATCAACCGCCTGCTGCGTATCACGGGAGAACTGCTGAATATGACGCAAGTCGAAAGCGGAAATATTCAATTGTCGATTCTCCCTTCCGAAGCACAAGAGATTCTCATTGAAGCGATTCATGCTACCCGGTCAAAAGCGGAACAAAAACACATCCGGTTCGAAACGGATTACCCGGAAACACTTCCGAAAGTGCTTGCCGACGGCGAAAAAACGACCTGGGTACTCACCAATCTCATTTCCAACGCCGTTCAATATTCTCATGACGATTCGGTTATTTACCTCACGATCCGGGAAGTGGAAGACCAAATCCTGTTTTCGGTCAGAGATACCGGTCAGGGAATTGCGCCTCAATACAAAGACAAGATTTTTCAGCGTTATTTCCGCGTTCCGGGCACCAAGCAGGAAGGAACGGGACTTGGACTAGCTATCAGTAAGGAATTTGTGGAAGCTCAGGGCGGACAAATCACGGTTGAAAGTGATTTTGGCGCGGGAAGTACGTTTACACTGGTTTTGAATAAAGCAAATCAAGCGTAAAAAGCGGCTCCGACTTTGGACGTAATTCCGCAATATTACGTCCATGTTTTCAATCAGTAATTCAACGAAAGCCCCACTCCAAACCCCATATCACTGTCATAATGCGCCCTCACTCCCATGTAGCGGGTAAGAATATAACGCAGATCAACCATGTATTCCAGGTCGGTGTTTACCATAAAACTCGCTCTGAGACGTTTGGCAAGCGGAATATCGTCCCGCATCAAAGACAAGCGGAAAATCCCGTCATGATAAACTTCTGCCTGAATATTGATCAGCATCGGAAGCGTGTACATGACCCCGAAACTAACCGCAGCCCGGTTGTCTTTCTTGTTTGCCTGACCGAAAAGGTTTTTCTCGTGTTCGTCAATTCCCATTTTCCGGTAGCGCCAGTCGAACCCGACAAATGGCATCAACCACTGCATTTTTCCTATGTATCGCCCCAAGTGCGTTTCGGATTCATAGCCATGCATTTTGTTATAGCCCAAACGCCATTCCGTTCCCAGGCTCCAACGCGCATTCTGAAGCATGAGTTCTCCGTCATTCCCGTTCGTGGCAAAGTCATTCTGCGCCATGAAATGCGGCATATTGCTTTCACGCTGCAGCAGCTTGTAGGCCTTTTCTTTGTTCGGTAAAAGCGGATTTTGATAATCATCTACGGAGAAAACGCGGTTCATACCAGCCATCATGTGGTAGAGAATATGACAATGAAAGAACCAATCACCTTCCGTATTTGCCAGAAACTCGAGGGTATCGGTTTCCATCGGCATGATATCTATGATGTTTTTCAAGGGGGCATTTTCTCCTTGCCCGTTCAGCACTCTGAAATCAAATCCATGCAGGTGGATCGGATGGCGCATCATGGAGTTGTTGTAAATCGTGATCCGCAGCACTTCGCCTTTTTTCACGGCTATCTTGTCGCTTTCCGACAACACGCGGTTGTCCATACTCCAGACATAACGGTTCATGTTTCCTGTCAATACAAATTTCACGTCTCTGACCGGGGCATTTTCGGGAAGTGTGGTCTTTTGGGGAGATTTCAGCATGGAATAATTCAACGTGACCAGGCTGCTCAATGCATTGGCATTGTACCGATCGGGGTTTTCCTCTTCGTGCTGATGAGCCGGTTTCTTTTTCTTTTTCGCCTTTTGATCTTCCCCGGTTATTTCAGGGTACATCACCACATTCATATCCATTTTATTGAGACTCATGTGCATTCCCATATCGTCAAGATTCCCGTTCATTTTCATCATGCCGTTCATCATCTTCATTCCTTCGAAATACTTGAGTCGCGACATGTCACCCACGAATTGTTTCTCTCCGTTCCCGATGAAATAACTGGTCGACCGGGTGCGGTCTTCCGTCGTAGCCATGAATTCATACGCTTTTCCATCTTCCGGAATGGTGACCACCACATCATAGGTTTCTGAAACGGCAATAATCAGGCGATCCACTTCCACGGGTTCCACGTCATTTCCATCACTTGCAACAACGGTTATTTTTCCACCTGCATAACGCAGCCAGAAATACGAAGAAGCGCCACCGTTTGAAATCCGCAAGCGCACTTGATCACCGGCTTTCAATTCCCTTCCAGCAACTGTTTTGAGCTCTCCAACCGGAACACCATTCATCAAAACCTGATTGTAGTATACATCACTCACATCCATTGCCAGCATGCGTTTCCACTCATTGGTCAATTTGGTTTTGACATATCCTTTACGAATTGCTTCGGCATAGCTTTGTGTTGCTCCCTTTTTGATTGCAAACCAATCGGAAGCGTTGTGCAGCATCCGGTGTACGTTTTCGGGTTTCAGATTCGTCCATTCACTCAGCATGAGCGGAATCTCCGGCAGATCATCAATTCCTTTCCGAAAGGCAGGATCACCGGGCTTTTTGTGCATGATAAAACTTCCATACATCCCGATCTGTTCCTGCAAACCCGAATGCGAATGATACCAATGTGTCCCGTTTTGAATAATGGGAAAACGATAGGTATAAGTTGTGCCCGGCTTAATCGGCATTTGGGTTAAAAATGGCACACCGTCTTCTTTGTTTGGAAGAAACAATCCGTGCCAATGCAGAGAGGTGTTTTCCTTCAAGCGGTTATGAACCACTATTTCAGCGGTATCTCCTTCCGTAAACTCCAGTGTGGGCATCGGAATCTGCCCGTTCACAGCGATCGCTTTTTTGCTTTTCCCAGCGTACATCACCAACGTGTCCTGCACATACAAATCGTAATGCACGACCTTTTGAGCGAATGTTTGAGAAACACACAGTACTACTGTCAGCATCAACAGGTATTTATTCAGGTATTGTCCCATTTGAATCGGATAAAATGAATCATCTGCTGCCGGAAATGACAGCTTTTCTGCTTTGTTTTCAGTAGTATCGGTTTTCCTTTCACGGCAGGAAGTCAATATTCCCCCTGCCGCAAAAGAATCCTTCTAAAAAGCCGGATGCCGGCGAGATTTATTTTTTAGTATCGGAAATGCTGCCGCAAGTAAGCATGGAAGAACCATAATACGGATTTTTGATTTCCTTTTCAGAACTCAGCCAATAGGCTTTTTTCATCGGGCAATACTGGTAATATACCGGTTCGTCTACCTGTGCGGTGTTTTGAACCAACTTCCACATCTGTACCGAAACGTCGTTGAATGCAGCACGCTGTTTTTCCAGGTTTGCTGCCTTGTTCATTTTTTCAACGGACTTCAGTAAAGTCGCTTTCTGAGCGAAATCCTTTTCGCCGCTGATCTTTTTGGAAAATGCCGCCACGGCTTCCGATGCTGCTTTACTGTCGCTTTTTACAAGCGCATTTTTCACTTTCAGATAGCTGTCCAAAAGTGCTTTTGTGTCCTGCGCAGATGCTGTATAACCAAACAACATCACTGCTAATGCCAATACAAGATTTTTCATCATTTTTGTTTTTTAGTTTTTATTCTTTTGGGTGACTTCCTCTTCGTTTGAATAGTCCTCAACCCCTTTAAAATTAGGCTTTTTACACCATTTTATAAAATGGTGTGGTATGGTTGTAAATCACTCGTTCCTACTCACTTCCACAGACTCAATCCGAAAGCCCGCTTTCCGAACCAATTCTTTCACTTCGGCTTCTGTCACACCTTCCAATTTCACGGTCAGAATCTTGTCTTTATCTTCCGTATCAACGCTCCATTCATAAATTCCTTCCACCCGGTCCAGGTGCGGTTTCACTGATGCAACGCAACCGCTGCAATTGATATTTGTTTTGAACTGAATTGCTGTATTTTCCATGTCTTGTATTTTACTTTTTTCTGATGGAACAAAGTTCGGAATCCTTGTCCACGGGTTTGTTATACTATTTTCGGTTTGATTTATGAGATTTACTGTTTTTGCTTTTTCCATTTCAGGCGCAAACTGTTGCTCACCACACTCACACTACTCAAAGCCATCGCCGCACCTGCAATCATAGGGTTTAACAGGAATCCGTTGACCGGATATAAAATCCCGGCAGCAACCGGAATCCCGATCAGGTTATAAATGAAGGCCCAAAACAAGTTTTGCTTGATCGTTGCCACCGTTTGTTTGGACAATTGGATTGCCTGCGGAATGCGTGTCAGGTCGGAAGAGATAATGGTCATTTTTGCCACATCCATTGCGATGTCACTTCCTTTTCCCATCGCAATGCTCACATCAGCAGTTGCGAGTGCGGTACTGTCGTTGATTCCGTCGCCTACCATGGCTACAACATTTCCTTTTTGCTGCAATTCTTTGACAAAATCAGCTTTGTGCCCGGGCAATACTTCTGCCTGGTAATGCCCGATTCCCGTTTGCTGTGCAATGGCCTTCGCGGATGCTTCATTGTCACCGGTGAGCATGTATACCTCGATTCCCATTTCCCGGATCTGCCGGATTGCTTCAACGGATGTTTCTTTGATTTTATCTGAGATAGCAAGTACAGCAAGTGCACGTTTACTATCCGCGAACCAAATAACAGTTTTCGCCTGTTGCTCCCATTCTCCGGCTTGCTGCTGCAATTTGTCTTCCGGTGTAATGTTGTTTTCAGCCAGCAGTTTTTTGTTTCCAATCCAATAACTTTCGTCCTTGTAAACCGCACGAACACCTTTTCCGGTAATGCTTTCAAAGATTTCCAAATCGACCGGCTGCGTTCCTTCCAGGTATTTCACCACCGCTTCGGCAAGTGGATGCTCGGATTGTTTTTCCATACTGAAAAGCACTTGTTTCGCTTCTTCCCGGCCGTCCAGCCAGTTGAGTCCCGTAACCTCCGGGCGACCTTCGGTAATGGTTCCGGTTTTATCCAGCACCACCGCATTTACTTTTTGGGCAAGTTCGAGGCTTTCCGCATCTTTAATCAGGATTCCGTTCTCGGCACCTTTTCCCACTCCCACCATAATAGCGGTTGGAGTAGCCAGGCCCAAAGCACAGGGACAAGCAATTACTAACACAGTCACTGCAGCCAGTAATCCCTGAACCATACCGTTTTCTCCTCCCAGGAAAAACCACAGGATAAAAGTCAGAAGCGCGATTCCCATCACAACCGGAACGAAAATTCCTGCAATTTTGTCGACCAGTTTTTGTACCGGGGCTTTACTTCCCTGGGCATCCTGTACCATGCGTACGATTTGCGCCAGCATCGTTTCTTTTCCCACTTTCACGGCTTCGAACCGGAAGCTTCCTTTTTGATTGATTGTACCGGCAAACACTTTACCACCTTCTTGTTTCAGAACAGGAACAGGCTCTCCGCTCAACATGCTTTCATCGACATAAGATGATCCGGAAGTCAGGATGCCGTCGACGGCTATTTTTTCGCCCGGTTTTACCTGAATCTTGTCTCCGACACTCACTTCTTCAATACTTATTTCTTTTTCGGTGCCATCTTCCCCGATAATCACCACCGTTTTGGGCTGCAATCCCATCAGTTTTTTAATGGCCGAAGACGTATTCCCTTTCGCTTTTTCCTCCAGCAGTTTTCCCAGGAGAATAAACGCAATAATTACTGCCGATGCTTCGAAATAGACGTGTGCATGCAATCCTCTTTGGTGCCAGAAATCGGCAAACAAGAGGTTGAAAACGCTGAATAAATAGGCAATTCCGGTACTCAGAGCCACCAACGTATCCATATTCGCCGAACGATGCCGGGCCTGTTTCCAGGCATTGATAAAGAAATCCCTTCCCAGCCACACCACGACCGGGGTAGACAAAACCCACATGATCGGATCGGCATATGGCATGTCCATCAAAAACATCCCGATGATGACAACCGGCAAGGACAAAGCAACTGCCCAAATGGTGCGTTTTTTCAATTGCCGGTATTTCTTTTCGTGAATGGCTTCCAGGGTTTCCTGCTGTGAGGTTTCGTCTTCGATGAGTAAATCATACCCGATTGAGCGAATGGCTTTTTGAAGTGCTGTAGCATCCGTGAGATTCGGCAGATACTCCACCGTGAGGTTACCGGTAGCAAAATTCACCGATGAACTCACCACGCCTTCCGTATACCGTACCATACTTTCTGCACTGCTTGCACAGGATGCACAGGTCATTCCCAATACGGGAAAAGTCTTTTTAACGGTCGTAACTCCATACCCGAGATCGCGAATGGCTTTTATAGCTTCCGGAAGTACTTCCGGGTTTTGAATCGTAATCGCTGCACGCCCGTTATTCAGTTCTACCCGGTGGCTTTCAATTCCTGCAACTGCTTCGAGTCCCCTGTCGACAATCAGCGCGCAATGTTCACTTTCAACATGCTCCAAAGGGAGGTAAATCCATTCTTTTTGATTGTTTGCTGCCATAACCTGCCTGAATTTGTGATACACTGCAAAGTTGACAACAAAGTCCGCGTCTGGTGTTGCGGAATTATGGAATTGATTTGTAAAATTTACACCTCATCCAGCGGTTTTCGCTTGTCTTCCTTGATCTGTTTGAAATGACTGGGAGTTAATCCCGTTACTTTTTTGAATTGGTTGCTCAGATACGATACACTCGAGTAATTCAGCTGAAAGGCGATTTCGCTCAGGGAAAGTTCGTCATAAACCAGCAGTTCCTTCACCCGCTCGATTTTCTGGGCAATGAAGTATTTTTCAATCGTTGTTCCTTCAACTTCCGAAAACAGGTTCGACAGGTAGTTGTAGTCGTGATTCAACTCCGCGCTCAGCACTTCCGACAGGTTGTTCTTGCTCTCGTTGTCCTGGTGATGTACCAATTCAATAATGACATTTTTGATTTTTTCAATAACCCGGCCTTTCTTGTCATCAATCACTTCGAATCCCAGCGGAACCAGCACCTGTTCCAGGTTTTGTTTTTCCACTGCTGTCGGTTCTTTTTCCAATACCACTTCTCCCAGTTTGACTTGCTTTGCAGGTAACCCAAGTTTATCCAATTCATTCTGAACGACCAGAATGCAGCGGTTACAAACCATGTTCTTGATAAAGATTGTCGACATATCCTTTTTGGGGTTGTTTTTAGCAAAAATAAAAGAGATCGGCTACAATCAAAAAACAGATTGAATCAATCAATTGATTTCCTGAGATGCTTATCTTCGTAGGAAAACCAACTAAAACAGCAAATATATGCCGGAAGAAAATACAATCACAAACCCTTCAGGAGAAGCGTGGTATGTGGAAAAATACGCCCTTGAAGACAACGAAATCGGTTGGTTCCAGGTTGGAGACCTGACCGAAGGGGAACAAAAATCACTGGTTTATTACCTTTTGACAAACCCGGGCGGTATGGCAGAAGAAAACACCCTCCGTGAAATCATTGAACACAAACCTGCATTACTGGCATTCTACAGAGCGGGTTTACTCGCGGATATCGACCAGCTGGAAGAACTCGGCATAACGGATCTCGAAAACTGGTGGCTGCTGGCAAAAGATGCTACGGATGCCGAAATCGATTCATTGGTTGCACAATTTGACGATTACAAAGACGAAGTTATCTTACTGCTTTTGGGAGCGAATACGGATTATGCCCTGCAGCAACTGGCACAGCTGGCAAAAGATTCTGACAGCATCATCCAAACCGCTGCAGACATGCATGTGATCATTACTCAAGAAGGAACATTTGAAAGACGATTTTTAGCGGATTCATACAGCTTGTTCAAAGCACCGGATGATGCTGAAAACACACCGCTTCCCGACGGATTGAAACTTCTGGAAGTCAGTGAAACAGCCCTTGAGGGCGGTAAAGTTGCCACCTGCAACAACCCGATTCCGGCTCTTCTGAATATCGATTTCACGAAAGTGGCTCCGTTTAAAGGAAGCGTTCTGGAAAAAACCGGTTCGTATCACTTCTTTTCATCCAATTGCGAAGCATGTGATGCCTGGCTGGAATCGAACGTCTTTCAGACGGTGTATCAAAAGCCCTGGAAATTCCTCGGCACATACGTTCATTACTCGGACGGGCCCGTTTTTAAGTACGATATTGATCCGGAGGAAGCGGATTGCGACCCGGAATCTGCGGAACCACTGGATGAGCATGTTCCGGCCAACCTGTTCTACGGACCGGAAGACGTTTCCAGAAATAAATACAAACGAATTGCTACATTGGGCGGAAGACCGAATTGGGTGCAGTCTCCGGAAGTTCCGGATTGCCCTAAATGCCATAAAATGATGTTCTATGTGGGACAAAACCAGGCAAGTCAATGGACAGGTTACATCGGCGACCAGGTTGTTTTCGGCTTCGTTTGCGAAGCGTGTATGCAGGCAATCCAGGTGATGCAGTGTACCTGATCCGATAAAAAGAAGCACCAAAAAAGAGAAGGACAAAACCTTCTCTTTTTTGATTTCTTAAATCGCGTTGATATTTTCCAATGTAAACTGAAACGGTAAAGCATCGGGCCCCGATCCACCGCCGGTCATCACGATATCTGCACTGGAAATTCCCAGTAAATTGATTTCGGTATTGATATCTGAAACAATTGCCGCATGGAGCACATCTCCCTGCACTACCTGGGAAACTACTCCGATCCAAATCCGGGGTTCAAATGAAAAAACGGCTTTTTGTCCGGGTGCAAGCCCGGTTTTTGAAGCACAAACACGATTGTCCCGGTAACAATGCGCATTCATCCCTCCCTGCGGCAATGCATTTTTAATTTCATACTCCAGGGGTGAAGTTGCGTTATCCCGGGAAAGTTGTAACACATCTCCGGAATTACTTTTTACCATTTCAAAAGCCATCCCCGGTTCAGCAGGTTGCTGTGGAGTGAAATTTCCCCAGGAATCGGATGCTCCTACGGTAATTCCCAACGGGTATTTAAACGGATGATTGTCTCCGAATCCGCAATTCTGAATGACCGTCCAGGCAACAGCCAATTCGTTGAAATCCGCAGCTTGATTTTTCTGAAAAATCACGACACTGCTATTATTGGTATCGTTGGAACGGTTGATAAAATTCAATGTGATGTCGCTCATAATGATTGGTTTTTGTCCGGGGTAAAACTACGTCAAATTCAACCCCGAAAAACCAAACAAAGCAGAAACAGGGATAACCCCTGCTTACGCGATCAGAACCGGTTTTAAGATCAAACAGTATACGAAAAAAGCGCCACCTTCATGACACTTTTCTCTATGAACCGGCCTGAGCCAGGTTCCAACTAATCCAGGAACAAATCGACTTTCAATTTATTAACCTCCATCTCTCTTATCATTGAAAAAAGATTGCTCTCTGAAACAGTTTTAGTTGATTCTTTTTCGTTTCACATTTATTGCGTTACCTCCACATACAAGGTATCGGAATTCAAGCCGGTGAAAATGCCGTAACCATTGACAATACTCGTGGAAGGATTCGTCAGGTTCTGGGAACTGGTACTGGTACTTTCATACAATGAAGCATAATCCGGGAGTACGTGGTACAGGATAATCCGGTGTGTGCCGTAATACTGGAAATCCGATGAGCGAATTTCTTCTACGCCGAGGTTTGTAGGTGATTTCCGAAAGCGGTTTCCCGGAGGAGCGTTATCCCCAAAATCCCGGATCGGATCCAAAACGGATTCAATGTTTTCGACCAACACCAGGTAATACGATCCATCGGAATTTGTCCAGTGAATCTCAATCGGATCGGGCTGAGTGGTTTGCGTTGGCGGACCCGACGTGCTGTCCATTTTCTCAATAGCGATTTCCGTGGCAGACTGCGTCATGTTTTGCGGTTTGGAAGGAATGTAAGTATAAGCCGTAACGAATTTCGAATTGAACTGGAAGGAAATACTGAAGTTTCCTCCCGCTGTGACGGAGATCGTGCTGTCGATATACGTTCCATCACCCAGTGGTGTGAGTACATGCGTACCACCATCGTAGGTCACCGTCAGCATCAGGTTATCGATATCATCGTTTGAATACTGCGCATTTCCTGCAAAGGGAATCTGCCGGCTGATTTTCACCGTCAGGTAATCGCCCGGCTCCAGGTACGCTTCGATGATGGGTGTGTCGGTAAACTCAGACACTTCTGATTTTTTACAACCGACCTGCGCCAAAAGCGCCAGGCAGGAACAAACAACAAAGAGCATTCGTTTCATTTATCGCAGTTTTAATGAGAGTGTAACATTCGGCGTAAATCCGAGGTAATTGACATTGGTTTCGATCACCTGGCCGTCTTCGATAGAATACTGTTTATACCAGGTATTGATGCGGTTGTAGAGATTAAACACGGAGAAGCCCACATAACCGATTTCCCGGCGTTTTTTATCGCCTTTCACCCCGCCCAGCAATTTGTAATTGATTGCCATATCGCAGCGGTGGTAATCCGGCAGGCGCAGTCCGTTTTTAGTTGTTACGGTGAAGAAATCCTGGGTCGATCCGTCAAGTAAAGTCACGGTGTAAGCTCCCGAAGGCGCGGTATACGGGCGTCCTGTGGCATAAATCCAGGTCACCGAAAAATCCCAGCGCTTGTATTTGTACATCAGAACCGCTTTAAATTCATGCGTCACATCCTGGTTTGCCGGAAAATACCCATCCGAATAGACTGCAAATTTGTTGCGCGCCTGACCCAGCGTGTAGCTCACCCATCCGTTCAGTTTCCCGGATTTCTTTTGAACCAGGAATTCGACTCCTTTGGAATACCCGTTCCCGGTGAAGAAGTTTTCATCGTAGCTCACACCGCCCGGACTCGTATTGAAACGAAGTGAATATTCCGTGAGATTGCTGATCTGTTTGTAATATCCTTCCGTACTGAACAGGTAATTCTGCGTTTCATAGGATAATCCGGCGATGTAATGTACAGCTGAACTAACCGGAATGGAGTTTCCGTCCGACAAGAGCCAGAAATCTTTGCTCCCGGAGAGAATATCTTCACGCGTTACCCGGTTGGCAAACTGGTAGTATTTCCCGGTTGCACCTTTGAGCGTCAGTTTATCCGTGAGGTTCACCGTAACACTTGCCCGCGGTTCGAAATAAAACTTGTTCGTCGTTTCGAAGTAGCTTGCTCGGATTCCGGGTACAAACTGAATCCGATCCCGGAGGAATTTGAATTTATTCTGCACATAAGCTCCGCTCAAAGATGCACGGTTGTGTTTATCCAACACGGTCGTCGTATCGTTTTGCGCATAGGTGTAATCGATATCAAAATAGGTTGCAAATACCCCAAACTGCAGCTGGCTGAAATCGCTCGGATTCCATTCATAATCCGATTTGAAACTGTAATCCTTCAGGTCGTTATTCTCAAAAATTCCGCTGCTGGAGGTTGTTGTTTCATCGTCTGAATTGGTGACGGTGCGCGTCTGGGATTTATCCCTGTCGCTGTAATAATTGGAGTAACTCAAAATGGTATTCCCATAGAGTTTATCGCTCCATTTTCGCGACCATTTCAAACTGCTTCCGATATTCCCGTATTTGGTCAGGTCGGTAGAACTCATGCTGAAGTTGGAATTGCTGTTCCCGAATGAAGGAGATGCAAAAGACGAACTGTTGTCCAATTTATCGGTTCCGTTGAAAATGCTGAAGGAAATAATGTCTTTGGTGGTCGGTTTGTAAGTAAATTTCCCGTTCAAATCATAAAAGAAGGAAGTCACTTTTGTTTGCTGGGAGCGATTCCCGCCGAAACCTCCTCCTCCGCCGGTCTGCTCTGTTGTGGTGCTGGAACTGGTATTGAATTTTTCGAAAATCTTGTCGTAAATCGGTCCTTTGTAAGAACGGCGGAATGCAATCACCGACGAGAATTTCTTCCCGACCGGAATTTCCGCAAACACGTTCATACTCAGCAAGCTGAAATCGCCGCCCATGTTGAACTTTTTCTGGTTTCCTTCTTTCCCGGTGATTTCTGTCACACTCGACAATCTTCCCCCAAAACGCGATTCGAATCCGCCTTTGTACAACTGCACGTCTTTCAAGGCATTCGAATTGAACGCGCTGAAAAATCCGTAGAGGTGGTCTACGTGGTACACCGTAAATCCGTCGTAGAGCACGAGGTTCTGATCCGGCGTTCCTCCGCGGACATACAACCCGGAAGAAGATTCATTCGAAGCACTGACTCCCGGCATCAGCTGGAAAGAACGCATCACGTCGCGTTCACCGAGATTGGGAAGCTGTTCCAGTTTTTTCGGCGTCATTTTGATCACACTCACATCTTCCCGTTTCGACAACACCACATCCTGGCGGATTCCCGTAATAGTAACTGTCTGCAATTCCTGGGTGGTCGGAACCAACTCGATTACAAAGTGTTTTTTGTTGATTGCCGGTGAGAGGAACACTTCTGTTTTTTCAAATCCCACATAGCTGACAATCAGCGTAACGGTATCTGAAGGAACCTGCTGAATGGTGTAATATCCGTCTGCATTCGATGAACCACCTTTCTGTGTGCCTTTAATCTGGATCGTTGAAAAAGGAAGTGCTTCACCGGTAGAACGGTCTTTGACAATTCCCGTCAGCGTGAAATCATACTCATTCGGTGGCCCGAAATAGGTCTTAACAGCTTTTTGATTCGATACAACCGCTTCATTCTTTTCGTCTTCCACGTAGAATGTTCCGTATTGATCCCGGTCGTCCACTTTGATTGCTCCGTAGGCTTCCGTGTCCTCCTTGAAATCTTCCGCGATTTGATCGTCTTGTGCCAGTGTCTTATTCGTTCCTTCAAACAGCTGGACGCTTTTATAGGTTTTGTTCAGCCCGGTGAGGTCGATATCGGTTTGCTTGATCACCGGATCCAATACCCGCAGAAATACATTCGTATGACCGTAGGCATAACCGAAGGTAATCAAGCTCGTGAGCGATTCCAGGCATTCCAGTTTGTCGGTGTTGCTGCCGTACTTGTTCGGAACATAGATAAACAAATAGTTATAAAACTGGGGCTGGTCTTTGATTTTGTCGGCCTTAAAAACGTCCATCGGATCTTCGTATTCGTCTGCCAGTACAAAAACGAACGGACGTCTCACATTCGAGTAGTTGCTATTCGGTGCATAACAAACGTAGTTGAAATAGCACCGGTTTCCTTCTGCATTAAACGTATACTGCCGTTGCGCGAACAAAGACAGCGATACCGAAGTGAGAATTGAAACCAGTAAGAAATGTTTGATGAGATGTCCCTGCATTGCCAAATGAGCGTTATTTCGATAGGTTTCAAAAGTAAACGCAGGCAGCAAGTTAAGTGAGGAAGAATAGATGTTGAACCCGAATATCCCGAAGAACTGGCTGAAAATATCGCCCGGATTCCGGGAAAAAGATCAAACCACCGACTTTCCGCTGATGAATTCCTGGAGTTTTCCCTTGTATTGATCCGCAATCGTAATGTATACTCCGTTGCTCATCAGGATCGAACCGCGCTCGATCACCCGGATATTTTCCAGCGACACGGTAAAGGAACGGTGCACCCGCATAAATTGTCGTGGATCCAGTTCGGATTCCAGCACTTTCAGGCTCAACAAGGTCAAAACGGGTTTCGGCTGGTCTTTGATCCAAATTTTAATGTAATCCTTCAGCCCTTCGAAATAGAGAATGTCTTTCAAATCGATTCGTAACTGCTTGTATTCCGATTTGACGAAAATGAAGCCGTCACTGCTGTTCGAACCGGTATCGGCCTGTTCTTCAAACCACGCTTTGGCTCTCAGCGCTGCCGCATAGAATTCATTGTAACCAAACGGTTTGAGCAAGTAATCCAACGCATTCACTTTATAGCCTTCCAGCGCATATTGGTCGAATGCGGTCGTGAAAATGATGCGCGTTTCTTTCGGAACGTTCTTCGAGAATTCCAATCCCGACAATTCAGGCATCTGGATGTCCAAAAAGAGCAGGTCGACCTTTCCGGTGTCCATAAACGACAGGGCTTCAATCGCACTACTGTAAACTCCCACGCATTCCAGGAACGGCGTGTTCTGAACATACCTTCCGATCAGTTCCTGTGCCAGCGGCTCATCGTCAATTATGAGGCAAGTGATCTTCATCTTCATTCGAGGTCAATGCGTAAACGAACCCAAAACAAACCGTTGTCCGGACTTTCCATACCTGACGGATCGTTTGGTTTTTGTTCGGTCATAATCGTGAGTTCATGATGTCCCGGGTATACTAACTCCAATCTTTTGCGCAAATTGTCCAGCCCGATTCCGGAACCGCTGATATCCGATTCGTTTTTCGGGAAGTTCGTGTTTCCGCTAAAGAATACGAGGTGGTCGTCTTTGAGATCCAGTCCGAAATAAATCCGGGAAGGACGCGTGGCCGACACTCCGTGTTTATACGCATTTTCAATCATCGGGATAAACAGGAGCGGCGCAATGAAATACTTCTTCTCTTCTACTTCCGGAAACGAAAAGGTCGTGGTCGTTTTATCCGACTGACGAATTTCCATCAACTTGATGTAATTGGTCAAAAACGAAATTTCGTGTGCCAGATCCACTTGCTTGTGGTTCGTTTCATACAAAAGATAGCGCATCAGCTTACTCAATCCCAAAACGGTGTCCTGCGCCTTCTCCGGAGAAATTTCAATCAGTGAGTAAATATTGTTCAGTGAATTGAAGAAAAAATGAGGCTGTAACTGGTAGCGCAGGTGTTCCAGCTCCGATTCCAGGTTTTTATTCTCAATTTCCGTTTTCTCCGCCTCCGTTCGAATCCAGCGTTCCATCGCCCGGAGTGCAATCGCAAAAATGATGGGGATAAACAAGGAAAAGAGGTCTTTCAATACAAAAAAATTGACCGAATCGGGGCGCTTGCCGGGAAACATGCGTTGCGGATTTCCCATTTCGGGCATTTTGGGACGCAGCCAGTCGTGCAGCAGCCAGTTAATCCAGAGAAAAACAAGCATCAGTACCACATTGATCAGGCAATACCACACAAAGCGCCGTTCAAACAAGAGTTTATCGGTGAGAACGACGTAATTGCTGTAAAAAATGATCGCGTAGCATATGATCGGAACCAGGTGCGTGAGACCTCCCGGCCGGAATTCGTTCCCGATGCGGGGAAACATCATGTACGGAAGAAAAAACAACAGAAACCAGACCAGGATATGAATTCCTGTCCGGATGGATTTACTTCTGGGATTCAGCCACATCCGGCAAATGTTGCACTTAAAAGCCAAACGCGCGGCAGGAAATCGAAGATTGCTTTTTTTTCACCGATGAACAGTCGATTCTTTCCTATGGTTTTATTTATTGAACGATAAAATAGGAAAAGCCACGAATTCACGAATTTTTAGGCGCATCACAGATCCCATAATTGCCCAATTGTACTTGGGCAGCTCACACCGAAGTTTATGACAAATTTCTAAAGTATATCCATTCCAAAAGATCAACTCCGTACATTTTTTTGGTTCTTTTTGGCAGTGTACATTTATTTTTCTGATATTTACATAACTAATTATGTAATCAATTATAGTCTCATGAATATTTTTGATCGAACAGGGAAAATGGCTTTGGGAAGCAGGCTACGTTTTATGGCTTTGAACATCACGGACGAAGCTTCTAAAATTTATGAATTGTACCAGGTGGAGTTTTCACCAAAGTGGTTTCCCGTGTTTTTCGTCTTGTCTGAAGACGGCGCCAAAACCATTACTGAAATCGCCAATGAAATCGGTCATTCCCAACCTTCTGTGACCAAGATCATCAAAGAAATGACTGCAGCAGGCCTGGTAAACGACAACCTGAGCTCCACAGACAAACGCAGAAACGTAGTCGGATTGTCTGAAAAAGGAAGTGAACTCGCCGTAAAAATGATCGGGGAACAGTGTGCAGATATTGATCAGGCAATTGAGGGAATTATCGGCGAAGCAACGTACAACTTATGGGAAGCACTTGCCGAATGGGAATTTTTGCTGGAACAGAAATCCCTGCTCAAACGGGTTGAAGAACAAAAGAAACTGCGCGAAAGCAAGCACGTGGTCATTGTACCCTACTCTTCCCAATACCGTAACGATTTCAAAGCACTCAACGAAGAATGGATTTCCACGTATTTCGAGATGGAAGAAGCATATTACAAAGCACTTGACAACCCGGAGGAATACATTCTCAGCAAAGGCGGGAAAATTTTCGTGGCACTCTACCGCGACGAACCGCTGGGTGTTTGCGCCCTGGTGAAAATGAACGATCCGTATTTTGATTTCGAACTGGCGAAAATGGCCGTTTCTCCCAAAGCACAGGGGAAAAACATCGGCTGGCTGCTCGGGCAGGAAATCATCCGTGCCGCAAAAGAACTGGGAGCGTCCAACATCTACCTGGAAAGCAATACGATCCTGAAACCGGCTATCAACCTGTATCACAAACTCGGATTCCAAAAAGTAGCCGGACACGCCACACCGTACAAACGATGTAATATCCAGATGGAATTAAAGCTACGGGATCACAACTGATCGTTGACAAATTGCGCCGAATATGCTTTAATCATTTCCCGAACCCGCACAAATTCGCGTTGCACTTCTTCCGGGGTTCCGGCAGCTTTCGCGGGATCGGGAAAATTGTGGTGAAAGGTTCGGGCGTTCGTTGGAAAGTAAGGACATTGCTCTTTGGCATGATCACAAACGGTGATCACGAAATCAAACCATACCGCAGCATATTCATCTACGTGATTGGAAGTATGATGCGAAATATCGATCCCGTCTGCTTTCATGCATTCAACCGCCAACGGATTTACTCCGTGGACTTCGACTCCCGCACTGTAGACTTTTGCCCGGTCTCCCGCAAAATGTTGTAAATACCCCTGTGCCATCTGGCTTCGGCAGCTGTTTCCGGTACATAAAACCAGTACGTTTTTCATCTCTTCCAATTTATACAAATAACCAAACCAGGTTGATGATGCAGAATTTCGGATCGAACCCGAACAGCAGCTGCAACACGACAACACACGTGGTAATGATGATGACTTTTTTGTATTTGAATACGACCGTTTTCATCTTAGCAGCACGTTCCGCCCGGAGTACAACTGGCATTTTCACTTCCAGGCAATTCGGATAATTGAATCTTCGTTTTTTCAACCGGAATACCACATGCTTCATTCGCCAGACAAGCAGTTGTTTTAGGTACAAGCACAAAGTGTTTTCCGTTGAAATCCAAATCGTATTTCCCAATTGTTTCCGTTTGGTATTCAACTTCGATTTCGTGGTCTTCAATTCCCAGTTTTTCTTCGGAAAGCCGGATAATGTTCAACAATTTTGCGGGCTTTAAGCGGTGCTCGTAATCGTCGGCATTCCACAATTGAAAATTAACGACCGTTTCCTTTCGGATCGTGCCTCCGCAATCAATGAAGTGTTTTTGACTGTTCCCCACTTCCGTCACGTGAAAGTGTTCCGGGACAAAAGAACCGTCCGGAGTTTGAAATGCAACGTTTTCGAGGCTCGGTAAAATGGCTTTGATTTCTGACAGTTTCATATACTTGAATTTGAATTAACAACACGAATCGTCGGTTTTTCGATCCAGTTTGAGTGAGATTGCTGAAAAATAGGATTGAATCCGGGCAACTACGACTTTATCCACACAGTAACAAATTGCTGTTCCTTCCACATTTCCTTTGATGATTCCCGCATTTTTCATCTCTTTCAAATGCTGTGAAACCGTTGGCTGGGCAAGTGGTAATTCATTGACAATGTCGCCGCAAATGCACGCATCAACTTTTATGAGGTATTCCAGGATGGCAATGCGCGCCGGATGTGCAATTGCTTTCAGCAAAGAAGACATCTCAATTTGTTCTGCCGTATACAAACTTATTTTCGTCGTTCCCATATTACTATATTGCAATATTGCAATATTACGATTAATTTAAATATCAAGGTACAAAATCAGTAAAAAAACAGTTTCCTATAGCAGATTTATTCATATTGGAAGCAAGCTGAAACCTTCAATTTCAGTGCCCCCTTCACTCCAATTGCCGGAAACAGATCGACCGTTCCTCCAAAGAGAAGAGAAGAGAAGAACTACTTCCCCAAATCATGGCAAAAAGAGCTTTCTACCGGTTCTGTCTAATCTGCCATAGTGCCCAAAGCGCTTCAGACCGGAAGACTACCAAACCGCAGCACTGGAATGCCTGAAAATCCTGGAAGACGATGAGAAAAAGGAATATTAACCGGATTCAGCGGCTTTTTTCGGGTGTTGCGAAAAGTATCTACGACTAAAAATGATATATTTGAGTGAACAACTATTCACAAAGTACCATGGAGCCATTTCACAAAACCGGGCCAATTATCGAATCACTTCAATTGTGGTATGCAACGTTCCAGGGAAGCCGGGACGCATTCAACGAACACTTTCCCAAATACGCAGGATTTCAATTCGAATGCACCTGCGATCAGGAAGTACAGGATCATCATGTTTATTTCGGAATCGTACGGGACGACTATAACGTGCTGAAATTTGCATTGTACATTCTTCCCGATACTTATGATAAGGAAGGCTGGATAGAAGGTGCAGACATTCATAAAGCGATTGCAGAAACGGAACTTCCGGATCTGAAAAGTCCCATCGATCCCGAAATTGCTGTCAGAAGGATTGAAAACTGGAAAAAAAACGGCAGAGACTGGATGGTCAGACAAACAAGCATTTTCCAGGCTATTTTTATTCCGAAGACAAATTTTTCCAGTGGAATCAATCGGTTTACGGCCTACTTTGCGCTAAAAGATTCCAATGAATTTGACCTCGTTTTGTACAAAGACGATGACCAGGCAATTCATAATCTGTATATCTATTACGACACGGTTCGGTTGATTCCACCGTTTAATCCCTATCAACACCTGTTAAACCAGGTAGCACGATCAGAAAAAGTCATGACAACCTGATGCTTTATACACTTGTAGACCGTTTAACGATTCTTTCTCCGCTGGCGCTGCTGGTGGGAATCTGCCTGGGTATTTACAAATTCCGAACACTGAACCAGGCGCATCGCATCTTGTTTTTTTACCTGGTGCTGTGTCTCACATTTGATGTCTTGACACGGCTTCCTGTCTGGATGAAACAACCCAACCTGATTCTGTTGGTTCTGTTCAGCCTGTTTGAGTTGTTGTTGTTTTATGTACTCTACCGGCAATGGTATTCCAACAAAAAACACCCGGTTCTTTTAGTGATTGTCCCGGTAGGAATCGGTTATATTTTGTGGGAATTGTTTACGACCGATTTCCGGAATGCCAGCGGTTTTCAATCATACGCCAAAGTAGTCGACACCGTTTGTATCATGGCAATGGCTGTCGGGTATTTCTTTGACGAATTGCAACATCCTTCGCACACGATGGGGTATTTCTTCCGGTTGAACAGTGTGCTGCTCATCTGTTTTTCGTTCTACATTGTGTTTTTCATCCCGATTAATTTCCTGATCGAACAAAACACTTCTGCACAGCTTTACCTGTGGCTGGTTCACCTGCTCGTTACCGTTGGTCTTTACATTTATATCACTATTGAACTATGCAGAAATGGCAAAACCCGGAGACAATTGCCTTTTGGATAGGGATTGTCTGTACGTTTATTTTTGTACTTGCATTTTTGATTGTCCGGCTGTTCCGCCTGAAATACAAACAAACGATTGAAACGGAACTCGGGAAAATCCGCGCGGAAATCCATTTCCGGCAGCAACTCCTGGACATCCAGGAAAAAGAACGCGTTCGTTTCGGAGCAGACCTACACGACAATATCATCGGAAAACTAATCGTTGTCCAGCTCAAAAATGAACTGTCGGAAAACAAGCGGGAAATTACCGACCTGCTGGCAACCATCATTACGGACGCCCGGAGAATCTCGCACGATTTGAGTCCGCCGATGATGGAGCAGATTCAGCTTGTTCAATTGATTGAAAACACCTGTTCCCTGGCAGCAGAGCAGTTTCAGATTCGTTTTGAACAAGACCTCCGTTTCAAGGCAGAATTACCGGTTCGCTGGAAAACCCATTTCGTGAGAATGCTCCAGGAACTGATGACCAACAGTCTCAAACATTCCGGGGCATCTGAACTACGAATCAGGCTACGCGTTACCCCCGCAAATATTTGTCTTCAATTCTCAGACAACGGAAAAGGTTTTGAGCCCTCACAAATAAGCCAGGGAATCGGGATGAATACCCTTTCACTCAGAGCGCGGGAAATCCGGGCGCATTACAAACTGAAATCCTCACCGGGTGAAGGCGTTCGTTTCCTTTTACGCTATCCAATTACGAACTTATGAACGCATCACTCCCCGTTATCATCGTGGACGACGATCAGCTGATCGTTGAATTACTGGCTGATTTCATCGAACTTCAGCCCGACATGCACATTCCATTCACAGCTTCCGGCAAAACCGAATTATTCGAAAAGCTGGAAACCTCCGGGTTGATTCCTCACCTGGTTCTGCTTGATCTCAAGATGAAGGAGCACGACGGAATCGATGTAGCGAAATCCCTGATCGAACGATATCCCGATGTCAAAATCATTGTTCTGACTTCTCATTACCAGGCGTCATTTACCGGGTTCATGGTCAAACTCGGTGTTTCCGCATTTCTTCCGAAAGGAATTTCGCCCAAAGACCTGGTAGCAATTATCCGGGAAGTGGATCAGAAGAACTACTATTTCAAACCCGAACAAATTCAACACTTACGCAGCCAGATTTCATCCAAATCTCCCGCTCCGGTCATTGAAACGGCAGAATCATTAACGCTCCGCGAACTGGAAGTACTTCGTTTGTTGTGTTTTCAAAAAACAGCAAAGGAAATCGGTGAGGAATTGTTTATCACACCGCGAACCGTAGAAGGACATAAGAACAACTTGTTTATCAAAACAGGACAAAAGAATTTGGCTGGTTTGGTGATTTATGCCATCCAACGGTCGGTTATTTCTATTGACGAACTACCTGTTTTGTAGTCTTTTGACAATCCACGTGAAATCACCTGTTTTGCGAATCCAGGTAATTTCCTGCTCTCTGTACCCGCAGCTATCGGATAAATTTGTCTCAGAAGCTTCAATCAAGGCGGGTTCCGAAAAGCCAAAAGAGTAGGAAAATCACTATTTAAAACAACAGATTATGTCAATTACTGTAAACAATAACACAGCAGAACCTATCAAAGTTTCTATCAATCAATGGGGAAATGATGGTACTACAACTTACTTTACAATTAATCCCAACGGCAGAGAGTCATGGAATCGTACTGACAACCGCGGATTCGTGATGTATGTCTCTGAAAGTCATGCAGACTTCGACGGACCTTACTATGTCCTGGCAGGATCAAATGTTACATTCAATCCCACTGGAAAAGTGACCGGAGCAACAAGAATCCCTCAATAGCAGATTACCATTCAAAACAACGACACCCCGGAACTATTTTCGGGGTGTTTCTATTGAATCACACGCCAATGACCTTATCTTTTTTTCTTATCTGCTTTCCCTTCCAGCAAGGAGATCACCCCCAGTTTTCCCTTAGCATAACGGGTATTTCCACTCAAAACAGAGTAATAAATGGATGGAAAACACAGGATATTGAGCGCATACCATTCCGGTTTCAGTTTCACAGCCAGTTGGTAGTGGTACAACCTCCCATCGGAAAGGAAGAGTGAATTCGGATCAACGTATTTCCGTTCGTTCTTCGGCGTTTTTTCAGGATTCACTTCCAGGTCGAATTTCTTCGGTCTCCCGGAAACCGGGTCAAATGTCACGTATTCCAGCACGTCTCTCAAATCGGCGCTTTCTTTCCGCTTCTTTCCTTTCTTTTTCGGATCCGTTCCATAAAACACGTAGAACTTATTGAACTTATAGATCACGCGCACATCCGGTATATCGGTACCCGAATAGGTTTTACTCCGCTCGATGTTTCCTGTCCAGGTAATTTTTCCGTCGGCAGTGAAGCGAATGGCTGAGACATTGTTTTTTTCGCAATAGTAATCGGTTTTGTAGATGTTTTTTCCGTCCATTCCACTTCTACTCGTGATCTCGGCATAATTGTATTTACGGGTAAAAAATAGCACCGCACTTCCGTCTTCCATCGAAAAAATGGATTCGATATCAAAACGTGTCTGAAGCTGCTCTTCCAGGGAAGGAATATCGGTTTTCCGTCGTCCACCACGACTTTTCGGGAATAATTTATTCAGGGATGTTTTTTCAAAATAGGCGTAATTCAGGGAAGCATTGTGTAAGGAATCGCTTATCAAATCGGCATAGAAAATCCCCTGTTTGTCAATCCCCGAAGGATCTTTACTCAAATCTCCGAAAAAGCCCAGAATACGGGCAGTGCTATCCGTAACAAGCACGCTGAAATCGGTAATGGTTTTCTGCGCTCCCCGCATTTCAATAAACGCCTTTTTTCCTGAGCCCGGGTTTACTATTGTCAACACCGGATACGCTTTTGCTTCCCCCGGATTCAAGGCACGGATTTCATCCCTGGAAAGCACAATGGTTGACCGGATATACAGGTTTCCGTCACGTTCCAATGCATAATCAGCCAGGACTCCATTCTGAACTTCTCCGCATTTAACCGGGAGTTCCAGGGATTGCTCACCGGACACTTCAAGCCTGTCGCTCACCTGACCATACCGGAAGGTCACGTTTCCACCCGCACGATACAATTCTGCGCCGATCAATAACTGATCTGTTTCCCGGTTTGAACAAATCACAAAAGACGGCAGGGCGAATTCCGACTGCTGCACATCAAAGTGCTGTGTGATCGTCCAGACTTTTTTCAGCGTGGATTCCCGTTCAAGATCCGATTTAAAGGTTTCGGCATATAGTTCTTCGGTTTTCACCGAATCTGCGTTGATGAGTTTCGTCCAGAATACAATGACCTTATCTTCCAGCACCACCGTTTTGAAATAACGCAGGGATTCGTATTGCTTCCGTGTTCCTTTGTTCTGTGAAAATCCTTTGAGCGGAATGGCTGCTTCTTCCGTCATCGTTGTCTTACTGTACGCGACCAATTTCACTTTGTTGTATTGATTGATCGACGTGAGCGCATAATTGCTGTTCAGAACATACATGTAGCTGCTGTTCGTCTCGATAAACTCCGAAAAAAATCCGTTTTTCCGATTGGAATACCGGATCTTTTCCGCCCAGCTAAACTCAAAATGCTGGGCGCTTACCACCTGGAAAAGCAACAGGAATACAACCGTTAATTGTATTCCAAACCTGGTATTGATTACTCTTTTAATCATCCTTAATGTCTCAACTGATTTAACCGGCATTTCCCGTCTTCAACCCTATTCAGGAGTTGTAATCAATTTGATTTCTACTTTTCTGTCGGCTTGCTTCATTTCCTCCGTGTAGGAGCCTTTATGGATCGATTTGGTTTCTCCATAATAGTAAACCGTGATGTTTTTAGCATCAAAACCGTAGTATTCGATCAGTTTTCGCTGAATGGTTTCCGCCCGTTTTTTCGAAAGAATCAGGTTGTAATCCAGCGAACCGTCGCGATCCGTATACCCGATCAGAATGATGGATAATTTGGCGCTTTTGCGGAATGTTTTCATGAAGGCATCCAATCCTTTCTGCTCGTCTTCCGTCAGCGTTGCCTGGTCCACATCGAAATAGACATTGTGGTTTTTCAGTACTTTCTTGTTCAGCAAGACTTTATCCATTTCTTCTTTCGACGTGATCAGTTGCGTCCGCAAATCAATTGCCGGATTGTCTTTCACCTGCTGACCGGTATTGTTGGCATCTTTCTTCTCTTTCTCTTCCTGGAGTTTGATTTTATCGATGTTTTTTGAGTCAATCGGGCAACCGCCGTTGTAAACCGATCCCGGAACATCCGGACAACGATCCAGGGAATCCAGGATTCCGTCTCCGTCCGCATCCAGACAGCAGCCTTTTAGTTCAAACGGACATCCGTTATTCAACTCAATCCCGGGAACATCCGGGCAACGGTCTGCAGCATCAATCACTCCATCCATATCGCGGTCCGGGCAACCGTAATGAATTCCCAATCCTTTTTCATCCGGACACATGTCATTCATATCCACAATTCCGTCTCCATCCGTATCCGGGCAGCCATGCGTTGCGCGTGGTCCTTTATCGTAGATACAATGATCTTCCTTGTCGATGATTCCGTCTCCGTCGGTATCCGGACATCCCTGGTATTCCGGTAATCCCGGATCATACGGACAGGCATCTTTTTCATCCGAAATCTTATCGTGGTCACGGTCTCCCGGTACTTTGTACCAAACACTGTAGCTGATTCCTGCAAAAATGTTGCGTGAAAGCGATGCTTTTTGTCCGTAAAGCAGAGACAAGTTATTCGATCCGGCAAAAATCAGGAATTGCTTGTATGCAAACCGTCCGGCAAATCCCATGTAGAATTTCCCGTTCCCCATGTGCGACAAGGGCAGCATCACCGACCAGTTGTTTTTTTCAATGCGCGGCGTGACCGTCTGGATAAAGAAATTTCCAACCCGCGTATGATCCTTTTTAAAGCCTAATGGAACGGAAACATTGTAACTCACATAGAAATTCTTCACCACGTTCATGTCAAAACTGGCATGCAAAGAGGTCGGAAGGTTCATATACATTTTTCGTTCTGTGGAAACTTTGGTTCCTGCCGACTGCACACTGTCTTTCAGGTAATCCACCGGGCTTTGCAGCAATGATGTTGGAAATGCGGAATTGACATTGACGATTTTGGATGCATCCACCACGATGTTCGCCGTTTGGAAATTGTAGTAATTCGCGCTGTCGTTGATGTAACGGATCCGACCGATATCGGTAATGGATGCTGCGATTTTCCATTTGTACTTGTTGATGTCATAGCGCACATTCCGCTTCGCTCCATCCATCTCGTAATATTGCTTTTCGAAATCCGGGCGGTACTCGTACGTAAATCCTAAATCAAAACCAACTCCCCTGTTCTTGTAGGACAATTGATTTTTCGTCTCTGCACTCCCGAAACTGGCATTCATATTATTGACCTGCATACTCTTCGAAGTCGTATCGGTAAAATAACTTGTTCCGCCGTTCGCATAAAAATAAGAGGCATCCAACCCGTTGAGGATTTTAAAGGAGATTCCGGCTTTCAGGAAGGAAGTTCCGCGATCAAAAATGGTGCGTGCATAGGTAAAATTATGCTCGGTAAAGTACATTTTAGTCAGGTTGAAACCGGTCAAATCCTGCTGCATATTGACCATGTTGGAATCGTAATCCAATACTGCATTTTTGGACCAGACAGTAGGAAGTCTCCTCATCACATTGAATGTTCTGAAACGCAGGGAATATGCCAAAGCATTCTGATGGTTCAGCTCGTATTTGATATTCAGGATATCGATGTTGATATAGCTGTTCTGATAACCGGGTTTATCCGTTTTCTTATACTTTGACCCGGTTCCGTAAGGAGTAAACCGCGTGGCTGCAAAATTCCCGATCCGGGACATATTGGCTTGCGCACTGAGGGAAAACTTGCTTTTGGAGTCTACGATGGTAGACGGGTTGTAGGAAGCAACGAATGAATTGACGAAGTTATCTGATACGATTCCTGTGTAGGCTTGTTGTGCCGTCAGTGAATGGGTCAGCGCCAATATGATTGATAGCGTAAAAATTCTCATAATCCGAATAACAGAATGAACGATTGGTGGAATGTTTTTCAACAAAAGTATGCAATTCTGATCCGAATTTCGACACGCGTTGAAATATTTTCTTTTTCCGGGAACTTCAGCTTTGTCAAACAGCATCAAAAACGGGTATTTATACTCTTTCAATCATGCCATTCTCCCATTAACTTTACTTCTGAAAATACCTGGTCGGTATGACTACTACTCACGAGTAATTTAAAGAACGATGAAACACACCACGCACACAAGCCCGCCGAAAGGACTCGAAAAAATCAAGCACATTGTTGTGCTCATGTTTGAAAACCGATCCTACGATCACCTGTTCGGCGATTTTTCCAATACGAACGGTCTGGTGGATCAAAACGGAAATATCAAGCCGGATTACTACAACCTCCAGAACCCGCTCTCGCCTCCTGATAAGCAGACCAATCCGAAACATCATCCGACTCCTGTAGATCCCAACAAACCACTGGCACACGATTTCACACACGATTTCGGTGATGGGATGATGCCGGATATCTTCGGCCCGGTTTTCCAGGTAAGCGGAACTCCTCCGCTGCCGACCAATCCGAAAGCAAGTTATCAATCCGGGTATACACAGGCCGGGCTTACAGGAAACGTCACTCCCCTGCCGCAAACCTATCCTTCGACCAATTCAGGTTTTTACACAACCTACAATAGCTGCAAACAACAGGGCCAGTCGGTGATGAGCTATTTCCGAAAAGGAGATTTGAAAGTGCTGCACCAGCTGGCAGATGAATTTGTTTTGTGCGACAACTGGCATTGCGACATGCCCGGGCACGCAGAACCTAACCGGGCTTTCATGCATTGCGGTCAGACCGGTGATGCAGGTATTGATGACAGCGACGGTGGCATGGTCAATGCAACCTCCATCTTCGACCTGATTTCCCAGCAGTCAGGATCAAGCGGTTCTCCAAGCTGGACTATGTATGCTCCTGTCGACAATGAAGGCAATTTAGGGCAGCTCGATACCCGTTTTCTGAATTCCAATCTTCAGTTCTATTCCGGTGCTCCCATTACGCAATTCGCCGATGATTGCGCCAACGAAACGCTCTCGTTCTACAGTTTCATCATGTGCTGGCTTCCCAATTCCACCGCATACACCGATACCAGCATGCATCCCGCAGCGATGATTCAACCAGGTGAAAACCTGCTTGCTGCAGTCTACAATACCTTGCGAAACAGCAGTTACTGGGAAGATACTTTGCTGGTTGTGACATTTGATGAAAACGGAGGTATTTACGATCATGTAGCTCCTCCGACGACCACGCCACCGGTTGCCAATGCTTCACCGGCAACTCAATCCGAGCCGGGTTGTTGCGGCAACAAATGGGTTCTAAATTCCACATTCGATTTTTCCCTGCTCGGATTCCGTGTACCAGCACTCCTGATTTCTCCGTGGCTCGCCAAAGGAATTGATCAAAACCAGTATCAAAATACGTCCTTACTCAAGTTTCTGATCGACACGATGAACAAGCAGTACGGAACAAACGCATCCAACCTGACCGACCGCGACCAAAATGCACCGTCCCTGGAATCGGCTTTCTTTGATTTCGGCCTGGATACTATGCGGACGGATTGCCCGGAATGGCTGTCGCATTACACCAAACTTCCCTGCAAGAATCCTCAGACTGACAGCGACCGGATTCCATACAGCGACGGCATGCTGACCACCTGGGAACCACCTTCCGGAAATGATGACTGCCAACCGGTGAGCTACATCAATGAACTGATGAATATCTACGTTCGCGGATTACCCGGGCATCCGGATAGCGGAAAAAAGATTACACGTCAGTTTGCTACCAATTCGGAAGTAAAACGTTATCTAAACGAGCGTCGGCAGGCAGCAGGATTGTAAGGGAAACTACTTTACCTCCCATAAGTTCAATGAAATAAATACAATTCCCAAAATCAACGAAATAATGAATGTAAGTGGTATGTATACAGCTAATATCGGGTTCACATTTCCTAATTTCTTTGTGTTTATAATCTCTTTTGAAATCATGGGAAAAACGTGTTTTTCATTGAGTTTGTGCAGTATCTTTAAATTAATCATGAGTTTTTCATAAACCCTGATCAGGGTAATGCTCATCATGGTAGTAATTATCAGAGCTAAGATTAGTATGATGAGTTTGTTATCTCTCCCCTGAATTGTTGCAAAGGCTGTGACAAACAGAGAATATATCACAATTAAAAAGTTAAATCGATTGGTGAATAGATTCTCAATGAACGCCCGCTCGGTATAAAACGTCCAGTCCGTATGTTTACGTTGATATTCATAGGCACTTTCAATTTCTTCAATGGTTAAATTCCTGAGGTTTTCACGCATTTCAACACGCTTATTCACCGCTTTTTTTTCTTTTTTGGATTTTCCTGAATGCATGCTCTTATTTTTTTATCGTTTACATCAAAAAAGCATGTTCAATTTAGCCTGTTTTTAGATCAAAATCGCTATTCTCGATTATTTTATCATCATCATTTTTCCTATTTCCTCCGTGGGGAAATCCGTTTTGTACTTGTATTTGTATTGCTACATTTTCGCATGCCCTTCGTATAGTTTCTAAGCTGGAAGACAGTGTGCAGGTTTCAAACAGGAATCTGCACGATCTAAATCCCAACCAAGAAATACAAAAAAAACAATAAATCAGTTTTATGTTAAAATAAAAACACTTCATTTATCCATTCCTCAACAAAACCGGGGCTCTTCCATTTTATTTCAATCAATTGATTTTCAATTCATTATTTTGAATTCTGAAATCCAATACTTTGGTACCAACACTATTTCACTTTTTATGGAGACACTATTCAATAGTTCGTGACCCGGACACGCTATGCGCCTTCGAAAACCACTTCGATCGATAAACCTTCATTTATTTTATCACTACATGAAAACACGCATTCACTATTCACTTTTGCTGTTTCTGTTATTTGCAAACAGCTTATTTGCACAAAATGTCAGCACGGGACTCGATGCTTCCTATGCATCCACAGGAGTAGGTAATCTTGACTACTGGTGGCAGATCACTGCCGGTCCGAACGGAGCCACATCTGCACGCCAGGAGGCAACCTATTCTCCTTACTGGCAAACAACCCCAATGCCCGTTACCAATGCCGGCTGGATTGATGAAACCGGTTCTATTTTCGGAAGTACGCCGGGAGATTACACCTTTGAGCGCACGTTCACTGTCAGCCCTTCAGACGGAAGTATTGTCGCTGATTTCGGTATGGCCTGGGACGACGTGTTGTTGTCTGCAGAACTGGTTCCGCCAAGCGGACCAAGCATTCCGCTGACCGTACCTGTTGGAACTCCGAACCACTACTGGGTAGGCCCATCTGTGAACTACACTGTTACGAGCCCGGTTGCGGGAACCTGGAAAATCCGTGTGGTTGTCCGTTTCATTGACAGCGTGGGAGGATTTATTCTTTCCGGAGAAGTGAGACACTGTCCGAAGTACAACATCAGTACGGGAATTGACAACTCCGGAAACGCCATTGCTTTGGGTGCGGCTGATCCGAACTGGACTATTTCTGCAGGTCCTGCAAGTGGGCCGGTTACGCATCGTGTGGCAACTTTTACCGGTTACTGGGAACCAACTCCGGTTGGACTTACCAATGCCTGCTGGATCAATTCAACAGGTACGTACAACGACCCGGTAGGGATTGAAACTTTCGACCGCGATTTCTATATCCCGGCAGGAACTTCTTCCTTCACAACGGATTTCGGAGTTGCCTGGGATGATGTGCTCGTTTCACTGGAACTCGTTCCCCCAACCGGGCCAAACATTCCGCTGACTGTTCCTTCTGCTCCGGCCTATACCGTGAGTCCGAACATCGGCTACACCGTTTCTTCACCGGTTTCGGGAACCTGGAAAGTGCGTGCAAAAGTGCAGTTTATCGATCAGCTCGGAGCATTCATCCTTTCCGGTTATATCTCCACGAACTGCGGTACAACTCCGCCTCCATGCGACTGCAGTGCTCTGAATGCCGATTTCGACTATACATTTGAAGCAAATTGTGTCGGTCATTTCACCGCAAGTACTAATACCAACTGTTTCAGTAATGTCAACTACGAATGGATCGTAGACGGAACTTCAGTAGGAACAGGTGCTGTGTTCGACTATCCGTTCACTTCCAATGGCATTCACAATGTGTGCGTCAAAGTATCTACTGTGACTGCTGACGGGAAGAAATGTGAGCAGGAAATCTGCAAAGACGTACAGGTTCAGTGTAGTCCATGTAACTGCGAAGGATTGGCTGCTGATATGAATATTGTGGTACAGTCATGTCAGGGTAATTTCGATGCGATTGTTCAGGGTAATTCCTGCATGCAAAATTTCAATTACGAGTGGTCTGTAAACGGCGTAGTTGTGGGTACAACTCCATCGATGATCTACGGTTTCCCGGGCAATGGAACGTATGTGATCTGCCTGAAAGTGACCACTACGCTTCCTGACGGAAAAGTGTGTGAGAAGAAAATTTGCCGCGATATCAAAGTAGAAAAATGCACCACCTGCAACTGTGCACAAATGAACGGAAACTTCCTGTACAGCATCACCAATTGTACACTGAACTTAACGGCTCAGCCGCTGATTCCTGAATGCATGACAAACAGAAGTTTCAGCTGGACTGTCAACGGTTCTTATGCCGGCTCAGGTATCAGCATCAGCACGCCTCTTCCGGGAAGTGGTCCTTACGTGGTTTGTCTGATGATCACAGCTGTGAAACCGAACGGACAGAAGTGTGAGAAACAAATCTGCAAAGACATCATCGCTGACTGCGGAAAATCCATGTCATCCGGAAGCGGGAAACCACAAGTATCATCGGATAATAACTCCCAGGTGGAACTTTATCCGAACCCTGCAAGTGATGAGCTGAATGTAGATTTCACGACATCGGTACCGGGTGAAACGAAAGTGACCCTGAGAACCATCGACGGAAAAGAAATCTCGCATGAAACGCGGGTTACTGAAGCCGGTGCTCAGCACTTCAGATTAGCCATCCCGGTTCATGTTGCAACGCAGATGATCCTGGTTGAAATTGATAACGGAACGGAACACATTGTTCGCAAAGTATCGATTTCCAAGCCTTAAAGTAAAAAACACGTGATTTCCAAACCGCTTCTTTGTCTCCGGACGGAGAGGCGGTTTTTATCATTACCTCATCTGGGATGAGCGGCGCAATAGGCTTCAAACTGCACGAAAAAATCGGCCAGTGCCTGTTTCTGATCCTGGTGATTCATTTCCAGTAAAAACGATCTCCAACCTCTGTTCCCTTCTTCCGCCGGATATGTTCGAAACAAAAAATCATTGAACCCGGAAAACCATTCCATTTCCGCAGCTTTCGTCATCAGGTAACCATTCAGATTTGCTTCCAATAAATCTATTTCTTCTCTGCAAAGCAGCATCAAAGTCCGTTTTTTCAGATAAGCAACATACCCTGGAAGGGTATCTATTTCAAAAATTTCAATTGGCATAGTTAAATGTACGAAAATCCTGTTTTGCCTGATGCAGCGTTCTTTGGTAACCAGGTTCATCAAAGAAACGGTTACCGTTTTGAAACAAGAGAACAAAGAGAAAGCGTCACTTTCATAACGCTTTCTCTTTGTTTCAATTCTTATTAAATATTTCTATTTCATCTGGCTCATCACGATGCGGTCAAACATCCGGTCGCCCAGATAGGTACGCATCCACACCATCGGTTTGGCGAATTTCCCAACCCGGTAACGTGTTTTCGGATTCGAACTATTGACGATTTTCAGGATCGTATCAGAGATCACCGTTGGTTTGGATGAACCATTTCCCTGAGCCGCTTTTTGGGTTCCTTCAGCAATTTTGTCCATCATGTTTTTATAGGCACTTTCTTTCGAAATTTTGGAAAATCCGTTCAGCAATACCGAACCGAATTCCGTAGCGATGAATCCGGGTTCCAAAACCACCACTTTGATGTTGAATGGTTTTAATTCCAGGCGCAGACAGTCGCTCAATCCTTCGACAGCGTGTTTGGATGCATGATACCAGGCTCCCATCGGGAAATACATTTTACCGCCCATGGAAGACGTATTGATAATGGTTCCGGATTTCGCTTTCCGCATGTATGGAACCACCTTTTGAGTCACTGCAGCCATTCCGAACACATTCACTTCAAATTGATTCCGGGCATCGTTTAATGTCACATCCTCCACCGAACCGTAGAGACCAAATCCTGCGTTGTTCCACAGCACATCAATCTTCCCTTCTTTCCGGATAATCGTGTCAACGACATATTGAATGTCTTCTTCGCTCGTCACATCCATCTGGATTGGGAAACCTCCCAGTTTTTCCAAATCCTGCATTTGATCCAATCGTCTTGCTACGGTATACACTTTGTGTCCCTGCTTGATGAGCGCTTTTGCCGTTTCTTTTCCCATCCCGGAAGATGCTCCTGTAATCAATATCACTTTTTTCATTGCTTTCAATTTTATATCACAAAGGTCTGATTACAACGGGAAAGCGATTAACACAAACTAACTGAAGACTAACACATTTTGAGGATTTTGATTCAGGAATTCATTTGACGGTACTCTTTGGGCGTCATACCGGTTTTGGTGCGGAACAAGCGTCCGAAATAATGCGGGTAATTGAATCCCAGTTTATAGGAGATTTCAGAAACGGATTCATTCGTGCCGAGAAGCAGCGTTTTTGCTTTATCCACCAGAAATTCGTTGATGTACTCTTTCGCCCCGATTCCCAGTTCTTTTTTCAGTAAATCGCTCAGGTAATTCGGGGAAAGATGAACCTTATCCGCAAAATAGGAGATCGGCGGAAGCCCTGATTCAGCGAATAAATTGTTTTCGTAATATGCTTTCAATTCTTCATTCATCCGCGTCACCATGTCTTTGTTTTGGGCCGTCCGCGTATGAAACTGCCGTTCGTAAAACCGCTGGCAATACTGCAGCAGCAATTCAAGTCCCGCAACAATGACTTTATTGCTGTGTCCGTCTATCCGTTCCGCAATTTCTTCCCGGATTTTATCCATGCAATCCGTGATCGTTTTTTGCTCTTTATCGGAAAGGTGCAAAGCCTCATGCACATCATAGGAAAAGTAATGGTGCTCGTCGATGCTTTTTCCCAGCGGCGTATTTCGGATCAAATCGGGATGAAAGAAAATCATCCAACCTTTGATTTCGCCGATTTGTTGTTCTTTATCTGTAGCACCAACCTGGTTTGGTCCGGTGAAAAACAAAACACCTTCATCAAAATCATAGCTGTTGCGCCCATATTGCAGACCGCAGCTCTTGTCTTTCAACCCGATGGTATACAATTCGGAAAGGTATTTCATTCCCACAAACTCCTTCCCGATTTTCCAGGTTGAAACATCTACGATATAAATAAGCGGATGTGTCGGCTTGGAAAAACCGAACAATTGCGCCAGCTGACTGATCGAACTCAATCGGAAAATGTCTTCTTTCATGGATGACTTATTGATACCGGATAAAATTATTCAATGCACCATCAGCAAAGTAACACTATTCCATGATTTAATAACACTTTCAGGCGAAAGTTCAACCCGATCAGTTAAACGACTGACGAAACTCCAGAGGGGTCGTGCCGGTTTTGTTTTTGAAGAGCTTATTAAACGATTGCGGAAACTGAAAGCCCAGCTGATAGGCAATTTCACTCACCGAAAGTGTGGTCGTTGAAAGCAGTTCTTTCGCTTTTTCAATCAAATGGTTGTGAATGTGCTGCTGCGTGGTCTGACCGGTCAGATTTTTCAATAAATCGTTCAGGTAATTCGGCGAAATAAATAATTGATCGGCGAAATACTGAACAGACGGCAAACCTTCCGGGGAAAGTTCCCTGCTTTTAAAATAGGCAGCAATTATTTCTTCGAATCTCAGGAAGATATCATTGGAAACCTTTTTGCGCGTGATGAACTGCCGGTCGTAAAAACGCTTGCAGTAACTCAGCAGGAGATCAATGTGCGACAACACCACGTCGTGCGTGTGCGTGTCTGTTCCCGAATGGATTTCGGTGCGGAGATTTTCAAAAATCCCTTCGATGATCTCTTCTTCCTGCGCCGAAAGATGCAACGCTTCGTTGGAAGCATAGGTGAAAAATCCATACGTCTGGATTTTTGATCCCAACGCGGTTCCGTGCAAAAAATCAGGATGAATCAGCAGCGTATACCCATCCGGAATTTTGGTAATCATTTCTTTGATTTCAATGACTTGCTTCGGTGCATAAAACGTCATAACGCCTTCATCAAAATCGTAATATTGCTGACCGTATTTTATTTTTCCGTCGAAGTTCTTTTTGATATTGACAACGTAAATATTGTACAGCATTCTTCTTGGGCGCGCCTCGTTGGGCTGGGTGTATTCCTTGAAATTAAATACGCTTACCAAGGGATGAACCGGCTTTCCCAGGTTGGTCAAAGCATGGTATTCCGAAATGGAATTAATGGCATATAGCGCTTCTCGTTTCATGTGATTAAAGATAGGAAATGGCAGCTAATTCCTCATTACCTGCCATTGTTTTGATGATGGATAATTACTCTGTTTCAATGCGCAAAACTATCCAGCAAATCCATGTCCTGCGAAGTCAGCTCGATACGCGTTGCAGCAATGTTCTGTTCTACGTATTTGACCCTTTTCGTTCCGGGAATCGGCAGGTGTCCTTTGGCGATGATCCAGGCCAGCGCCAATTGTGTTGCCGTTACCTCTTTCTCTTGTGCTATCTGGTGAATGGCATTGACCAATTCGAGGTTTTTGTGAAAGTTTTCAGGATGAAACCGCGGGATCAGTCTCCGGATATCGTTTTCCGGAATATCTTCCGGCTTTTTGATTTCTCCGTTGATAAATCCACGTCCAAGCGGCGAATAAGCCACAAAACCAATTCCCAGTTCCTCCACTGTTTGAATGATTCCCTTCTCTTCTACTTGCCGGTCGAACAACGAAAATTCACTTTGCACTGCCGTCACCGGATGCACCCGGTGACCTCTTCTGATGGTTTCCGAATCGACGTTGGAAAGCCCGATATACTTTACTTTTCCTTCTTTTACCAGTTCAGCCATCGCTTCAACCGTTTCTTCGATCGGTGTATTCGGATCCGGACAATGCAAATAATACAAGTCGATGTAATCTGTTTGCAGGTTTTTCAGCGAGCGTTCAACCGCTTTTTTCACATACGCTTTGCTTCCATTCGGACTGTAATCAAACCGGTTATTATCATCAATGTAATAACCAAATTTTGATGCGATAATAAATTGCTCTCTTTTTCCTTCGGTTGCTTTGGCCAGTAATTGTTCATTCAGGAAAGGTCCGTAAAGGTCAGCCGTATCTAAAAAATTCCCGCCCAACTCTGCCGAGCGGTGAATGGTTGCGATGGATTCTTTTTCATCTGCCTTGCCATAGGTATCCATCGTTCCCCACGGCGACATTCCCATACATCCCAATCCAACGGCCGGAACCACTAATCCCTGGCTTCCTAATTTTCTTTGCTTGATTGTACTCATCACTTCACTCTTGTTTTCTGCAAAGTTCCTGGTTTTGTTTTCGGAAGGAGTATCCAAATTACGGATGTGTGTATCCAAAAAGTACAACCGCTTATGTTCTTTCGTTTTGTAATCTTAACAGGAAATGAGATACCTTGTTAAAAACAATATGAAAGTTTGGTGGGGTGTTTTTTTATTCTATTTTTAAAATCAGCAAAATGTATTGGCGCGCGATGTGTTTTGCAAAATAACCACGCAATGTGGTTCAATTTTTTTAACCTTTTAAACTATTCACAATGAAAAAGTTCCTTTTTTTAATTTTGTTTTTACTGGGATCCATCGGAGTAAGTAATGCAAAGACAACTGTTTCGATCGAAATGTACGGTAGAGTTTACACACAAACCATTGAACAAAACATCTCCTCATCTTTTGACGGGCAAACTTTCTATATGGACGGGTATGAACCCGGAGGAGAGTATGAAACCATGGGATTTGCTTTTCCGATTTACTATTACGGAGACGATGGTTATGGACACGGCTGGGTTGTCGGAGGTGGAGGTGTCACGCTAGAGGACATCATTGTATTCTTAATCGCGATCTTCTTCTAGTTCGATCAATTCAATGAATGATCATAAATCACTGATTCACAATCACATTAAACTAGTTGTTTGCTTTGCACATGTTGGAAAAGCATAAACAAAAAGAAGAAATATTTATCTATAAAATGGTCGGGAGATATTTCTTTCGGCCATTTTTTATTCAGTCCTTTCAATTTATTCGACATAAATCACCATCCCAAGTCTTTTACTTCGCAGGACTTATTGTAAGCTCCCCAAACTGTTATCAAACAAACCCCACAGAAACACCAAAATTTCTCTGGGTTTCGCGGTTTTAAATCGCCCTCCGAAGTAGGGATATTCGATTTAGGCTCCGAAAAGGAATTGCGCTTTCGGGTTTCACGCCCCGCCAAAAGAAAAAGTCTTCTTTAAGTGTGAGCATGGGACTTACTTCTTCATACCTTTATGCTATGATACAACAATATACGCTGGATTTTCTGTCCGATCTAAAAGCAAATAACAACCGTGATTGGTTTCAAACAAACAAAGGTACTTATGAGAAGGCGCATCAAAACACCATTGCTTTTGCAGATTCCCTGCTCGAAAAAATGAGGATTCATGACTCCATTGAAACACCATCGGGAAAAGCCAGTTTGTTCCGCATTTATGCCGACACACGCTTTTCAAAAGATAAAGCTCCCTACAAGACCCATTTCGGAATCCGATTCAGCAGAGCAACAGCTTATTTGCGGGGCGGGTACTATTTTCACCTGGAACCCGGAAACAGTTTTATGGCCGGCGGATTCTTTTCTCCGAATCCGGATGATTTAAGACGCATTCGGGAGGATATTAATTTCAATTACGAAGAATGGAAGGAACTGGTAAGTCAGCCTAAATGGATCGAGACATTCGGGGAATTAAAGGGTGATGGAGTAAAAACAGCCCCAAAAGGTTTTGATAAGGATCATCCGGCTATTGAGCTATTGCGGAAAAAGCAATTTATTTTGAGACATGATTTTACGGATAAGGAAGTCCTGCAATCAGACTTCGCGGAAAAACTAGATCACACATTTCGGGAACTTCGTCCGTTTTTCGATTACATGAGTGACGTGTTAACTACGGATTCGAATGGGGAATCGATCTTGTAAGAAAGTGCATGCATTTGGATCGTTGAAAATGGTCAAAAACGGGGATAAAATCAATGGGGAGCCGGAGATTACAAGTTCGTCATCCTCCTCGAAGGGCGGAAAACAGAATCGAAACTTCGAACACGAATCCCGCTCTCAATACGCACATTCATCCCTGAAAAGAAAAAGTGGTATCGCTGGAAAATTCTGTGATTTATCATGGTTGACGACCATCCATTTCTTCATCTTATTGCTCCTCAAGAAGTTTGGAACATCTTTGATTTTTTTTAGAACGGTCCCTTTTGAATCGTACATAAACAATACCTGCTGTGGATTTACTCAATCAAAAGGTACTTGAAATAGAAATCGCTCATTCATTGAACGACCGCCTAAAACCTACAGGAGAAATGTTTGTTTTGCTTTTAAACAACTTGCTGAATGATTGGGAATGTTCAAATCCCAATGCAAATGCAATTTCGCTGATAGATAAGTCGGTTGTAGACAGCTTCTCTTTTGCTTTCGCTATTAGTTTCTCGTGGATATGCTGTTGGGTATTTTGTCCGGTGAGTGCTCTAAGCAGACTCCCCAGGTAACTGGAAGAAACGTGGAGTTGTTCTGCGACATATTGGACGGTGGGCAATCCTTTTGAAATCAAATCATCACTATTAAAATAATCATTCAGCAGCGTTTCCAACTGATCCAAAATTTGATGATTGGCTTTTTCCCGTGTTATGAACTGACGATTGTAAAACCGTTCGGAATAGCTGAGCAACGTTTCTATATGTGCAACAATGATTTGTTTACTGAAAGTATCCATATTGGAATGATACTCCTGCCGGATATTTTCTATTATGCCATGGATTGTCTTTTCTTCTCTTTCCGAAAGAAACAGTGCTTCATTAACGGAATAGTCAAAAAACTCATACTGTTTAATCGTCTTTGCAAGTGGCGTATTCCAAAAGAAATCAGGATGAATCAGCAGCAACCAACCTGATTGTTCGGGTGTTTCACTGGTGCTGGAAACCAGATTGAATACCTGATTTGGCGCCATAAAAAACATGACACCGCTATCAAAATCATAGTCCTGCTGTCCATATTTGAGCTTCATATTTGAACTGCGTTTGATACAAACGGAATAGAAATCCACCAGCACACCTGTTAAATGATGTTCCGTTGGAACAGCTTCTAAATCGACTACGCTTATCAAAGGATGTGACGGTTTTCCAAAACCCCGCAACCGATGGTATTCGGTTATCGTTGTTATTTTCTTGCTTTGTTTCATGCTTGTTTCACATAAATCGATGATAAACTTTCCGGAAGTTTTGATAATTCTTTTTCAACTATTTCCTGTGAAATCGTGTCTTCCTTATTGCTATTTATGAAATGACTAAGATAGGACATCCGCAATAATGAAACGGCAAATGGTAGACTTTCCTCGTTTGGCACTGGATAGGTGATATTGGTTTTGGGAACATAAAGATGCTTTTCTACGAGGTTTCTACTTAAAAGTTCTTGAGTCATTTGTTCCCCGAACGTGATATCCAAATCCCCGTTTTGGTGTATGTGTCCAAATTCTTTTCCCCTATACAAAAACGTGATGGCTCCAAAATCACCATCCCCGATACGTGTTTCGTCCCATTTTAAAATGGCACGTTTTAATTCTGTTATCACTTTTGACTTTTCCATTTTATTGTGAATAAATAACAGCATGATACTTACAGGATCAACAGTTCACTAATCGATTTTGCCATTTTCCCGGTAGTATTGTTTCGGCAAAAGATACATCCGGTTAATACTGGATTTCAGCTTCTGCTCTATTGAGATACATTTCCCAAAACTTTTCTGCCAAAATTTTTGGCGAATGTGTTTCACTCTCCGGCTGAATGGAGTTATTGACTGTTAATGTACCCACATAAATATGGTCACCTTGAAGAACTTCGTGCAACTGTAAAGCAAGATTTCTCAATGCTGCTTTTGTAATTGATAATGAACCGACCTGAACATTTGGATGAAGGGCCAATCCGCCACCTGTAAACAATACCGCTCCACGTGTTTCTTTGAGATGTTGATGCAGGATTTTCACGCAATGAAAAGCATTTGCAACTGACATCCTAAAATCTTCCGTTAAATCTTCCGACTTTTCATCGGTAATGTTTTTGAACTTCATTGCAGCAGCGTTATATAACAGCACGTCCACACGTCCCATTTCAGACGCCAATTTTAACACAGCATCTGCTAGTTGTGACGTGTTACAGGCATCTGCCACAGCATATATGGCGTTGATACCTTTTGCTTTAAAATCGGCTACCTGTGCTTTTAATTTTTCTTCATTTCTACTTATCAATCCGATGGAGAAATTGTTTTCAGCAAACTTCTCGGCAACGCCCAAACTCAAATTTGGTCCCGCCCCGATGATGACAATGTTTTTGTTCATTTTTTCCAGATTTTAACTTACAGTACAAATTTCTGATCTTTCTAAAAAATGGACGTATCCGAAATGACTGTTGTTGTAGCCAAAATGAAATAGCCCCCCATACTAGAACCCGGGTCTTTTTAGACAGCAAAATATCTCCCAATCTGGCAATGAACATTCTGATCAAGAATGGTATTGAAACGAACGAAGAATACGTAAAAGAACTACCCGATTTTTTATGTCTTTTTGCCACAATGCTTCCTCCCCGAAGTTCAATAGTTCATTGATGGCGATTAATGTCAGCTATTTCGAACTGTTTGGTTGGGGATTTGACGAGTTTACTTGAGATTTAATCACTTTCAATACTCATACTCCTTTATGATAATGTTATCTAATGAGGGGGTGTCCTGCGAGCTCGATCGGTGTACAACCAAAGCGTTTTTTTGTAAAAAAACATTTGCTTTCATAGCGAAACACGAATTAACACAAGTCAAGAAAGCACATAAAGCTGTACGTCTGCTAATGCGCATTTTAAACGAGCACTCTCCTTGACACTACCTTTCGGACCGTTTCATGTGAGGAGATTATTTTATAATTCTAATTAATTCTTTTCAAAGTCTGTGAATAGGAGTAACAATCTTTTGAAATACCAATCAGTTGTTTGTTGTCAAGAATCTTGAAGCTCCATGTTTCCGTTTCCTTGCTTAAATAATCTTCCTCGATATCGTCAATATGTTCCGGGATAGAAGGAATATCAACTTCACAATAAACTATTTCTAACTCCAAAATTCCATTCTTTATCTTTCCGCTTTTAATCAAATAAAAAATATGACTTCTCAAGGTACCACTGTACCAATCGTAAACACCGAGAATTTCACCGTCTTTTATTGTAAAATCCAATCTTGAATCGTAAGGCGCCATGTCATGTGCAAAACCGGGAACATCGCGCGTGTCTGACCATTGTCCAATGTAGTAATGATATTCTCCTTCAGGAAGATCCATCACAGGTTTATTTAGTGCCACATTCACTTCAGTAATTGCATCCGTTTCACAAACTATTTTCCATTTGTTCCCAAATTTCCGGAAATACAAATACGATTCAACCTCTTTTTTCTTCCCGTTTTCGATACATATTTTGGTGAATCGGGCCACAAATGCTACTTTCAAAACAGGTTCTTCTACTTCCTGGATATCATCTTGATCAAAATAAACATCTGTATAACCCAATTTCTGTTTGTACGAAGGGTGTTTTTTTAACCAGCTGGATTTTTGGTTTAAAATTGTTTGTTTACTGCTCTTTTTGGAATAATAAATCACTTCATCCGCATACAAATTTTCGAGATCTGACAACTGATGGTCACTAATTGCCTGGTTCCATTTTTTCAGGACTTTTTTAACGGCATCATAGCGTCGAAATATATTTCCGGTATCCGGTATATCCGGTGTTTGCTCTGAATCTTCTGATATAGCTTGCTTCTTCTTTTCCGAATGAACAGTTTTGGGTTTCTCGGCTTGAAGCACGGCGTTTGTTTTTTCTTCTTTCGGAGTTCCGGAATTACAAGCTGAAAACGTTGTTATCCCCAAGAGAAAAACCAGTAATTGTTTGCGGATCATGGAGTTTAGTTTGGCTTGAAAGTAGGAAAAATGCGGGATTTTTTTGACGGTTATAAGAAAATTTGAAGATTTTGGTATGGTTAGATAAATAAACTACCAAAACGCGTATTTTTAGGTAGTAATACCTGATGAATAAAACTAACTATAACTAATGAACTTTGAGCCGTTTTGTGCTTCTCGATACTTTATACTTAAAATGCTTTATTTCAAACAACCTTATTACATAAATCTTCACAATCATGAATAAACTATTGATCTTTTTAGCACTCTTGATACACGTGTTTTCCGTTGCTTTTGCCCAAAGCAATAAAGATTACCTAAACTGTAAAAATTACCTGGATAAAGAGCGGGAAATATTTCTTAAGAATAAAGTCAGAACAATCATTCAAATAAGAACTTCTTACTATGATTATGAGAAAAAAACATCCGTTTCTTGTTCCGACACTACTTCCATTTTAAAGTATGATTTATCGGGGAACGAAATTGAGAATGAATACCGGTTAGATGACACCACTTTTTACAAAAGAGAAAAACTAAAGTATGACGCCTATGGAAGATTGATTTACAGGAAGTTTATTCCCTCAACCAATTTAAATTCGTTTGCTTCCGAGCGTCATTATTTTTATGTCAATAAACAGTCATGCGTTATGAAGTATTCACTGTCGTATGATCCCTTTCAAAAAGGAAAACTAAAGGACAGCATTGCATACACATACTTACAGGACACTTTGATTTCTACAATCTACCAATTGGATAATGAATCTGAAGAGTTGATTTATACAAAAACTGAAAAGAAAATTGTTGATCAGAAGACAGGATTGATCAAAAAGGATGTCAATTTCGAAATAACAAAAGAGTATCAGTTTTCCGAAGATTTTAAGTTACTGTCAATTGTTACCAGGGCCGGTATAATGAAACCAACCCGATTAACATTTACTTATGAGGGTGATTTAATTACTGAATCCAATTTTTACCATATAGAGAATTCCGATTTTTTACAATCGACCAACAAATACTATTATGAGTTTTACTAAGCCAGCAGTTAGTAAAAGAACTTTCAACTTGCGTCAAATGCTCTTTTTCTTTTGTGTGATCCTGATTAGAGCTATTTCGAACCATTTAATAGAAGATTTGAATTCCTTACTCTAATTGTCCTTCATTATCAGCTTATTCTTGGAAAAGCTACTTCTTAGATAATTTCCCGATTTGAGTAATCGCATTTTGATTAGTGGGGTTTAGCTTTAAGGATTGCTCGTAATTAAGGATTGCTGATTCATAGTTTCCATCCGCCAGGTAACCATCTCCTAAACTATCGTAAACATTCCAGGAATTGGGAAAATATTCCACATTCAATTTGAAAATGTTGATAGCTGCAGTTTTATCTGTTTGATTCAGTAATTCATAACCCAATGCATTCAATTCATTCTCAAATAAACTCAATACGAATGAAAGGTCTCTAAAACTAATTTCTGCCTTTATTTTAGAGTAGTCATTGGAAAGTAACGGATTGGACAACTCTTTCAGAAAATCTTTTACATCATTCACTTTTTGGATGTTTTTTCGGCTTGACACATTATCGGGAAACAGGTCCGGAATATTCAGTACGTTATCCTCTTTGTTTAATTCGTCCATTAAATGAATCGTAATACTCTTTGAATAATCGTGATAATAGTAGAGATGGATTACTTTTTCTTTTAAATCGTAGATTGTAGTGTATTGGGTTCCTCCTAAATCATATGGAAAGCTCTGATGTAAGGCGTCTGATAAGGCTGAAAGATAGGACAATGTCGTGTCTGTCTTTTCAGCCATCATTTTTCGGCCCTTTTGATAAAACGGGATATCTAACTGATCTAAATCGGGTGTTTGCGAAGGACAGAAATTCGACAATAAATAGTTGTCTTCTTTTCCCTTCGTTAATGCATCCCCTTCTACTACCAGATAATTTCCGGCAGCATCAATGAACATCCACATGCCTGAATAAAGAAAAGTGGTTAAATCATACTTTTCTAAGATCGTATAAACCTCATCTATATTTTTACAGGTTTGCATAATGTGTTTGAGGATGTCATTCCCTGGAATCAGTTTTTTAGAATCTGATTTCATTTCTCTCGGATCGACAGAAAAGCCATCAAAAACCAACCCTTTTTCATTCATACCGCCTTGCGGGTATAAGTTATCAAATCCCACATATACATTTCCAAAATTTCCGTTTTTCCCCTTCTCAAACCACATTTTGGTATTTGGATCCCAGTAATCCTCATTATTTCCAACGAATGTCCTGTTATTTTTCGTGATTTTATAAACACTACAGGCGTAGGTGTTGTAGCCGTTAAGAAAAGCGATGAAGAGTACTATCCATGATTTCATGTTTTGATGGTTTAAATTGTTCGATTGAAGCATAATATAGCTGCTTTTCAGATTGTAAGTATAGCAATTAAGTTTTTAATACTGGATTTGAATCTTTTTATCAAAAGGAAATTACACCTGAAACCCAATTAGATTCGAACTGCTTTAAATGTTTAGGAAACTCAATGAAATCAAGAGTTTACGAAAAATTGGGATTTACCCTACGAAGAATCCTAATCGAAACTTCGAACACAAATCCCACACTCAAAACTCACACTCTTCCCTTAAAGAAAAAGCTCTGAAAAACAGAGCGTCCCGATAGCTATCGGGAGTGAGAGTGAGTATTGAGGGAAAAAGAAAAAGCGAACTACTACCGTAATTCGCTTTTTCTTTTTGTGATCCCATTTGGATTCGAACCAAAGACCTACTGCTTAGAAGGCAGTTGCTCTATCCAGCTGAGCTATGGGACCGGTAATCTTTCTGTTGTTGTTGTCAATCGGAATAACAACAAACGAATACTAAATAAAAAAGGGGATGATTGCTCATCCCCTTTTCTTGTGTCGGGGCGGCAGGATTCGAACCTGCGACCTCCTGGTCCCAAACCAGGCGCGATGACCGGACTACGCTACGCCCCGAACTAGGCTTTTTATTTCAATTTACTTCAATCGCTCTTGAAGTGTTTCTCTGTTTTGAGGGTGCAAAGATACTCATTTATTTCACTTGTGCAAGCCCTTTGAGAAAAAAAAAGCGGAGAGAGCGAGATTCGAACTCGCGGTACCGTTGCCAGTACGTCAGTTTAGCAAACTGGTGGTTTCAGCCACTCACCCATCCCTCCAATGATGTTACAAAGAACGTGTCTCAGGTCTCACTAAGACAGGCGCAAAATTAATAAATGCATCGTTCTATCAAAGGATTTTCAGTAAAAAAAGTAAAAAAAAAATGATCCCGGATCGCTTTACGCCGATTTAACACGGGCTTAATCTCTAAAAATCAACTCTTTCAATTGTTCGCGTTGTTCTTTCAAATTTTGAAGAATCGCACTTCTTCTGCGCGCAAAACGCCCAAAACGCTGTTTGGAATTCAAATGCGACATGTACCGCATGTAAAAATGTGCGAATGTTCCGAACAAGGGAAGTGCCGCCAAATACACCAATGTTTCGAGCCAGGTGAAGTCAAAACAAAAATGAACCAGCAAACCAAATCCTACATAATTGAGCGGATAAAGCACCAAACCGAACAAAATTGCCAGCGGAGCATGATATTCCACGTCCTTACTGATTTTAGGTACAATCCAGCCGATAAACCAATACGGAATAACGTGGTGAATGAAACCGATCACAAAAAGTGGCACCGTTACAATAATAAACAGCCAGCTTTGAACAAATTGTCTCAAAAATAAGCCCGGACGATACGGCCGGTCCAGGAAATCCGGTTTGATTCCCAAAAACTGCATCGAAGCCAATACTTTTCCGGTTTCCGTATGAATTTCATCCACTTTCCACGGGCTGGTCAGGCTATATTCTTCCAAACGGCTCTGCACCGATTTCATGAAATCCATTTCATTCGCCACATCGGTACGCTTGGTGTATTTGGTCACAAATAATTTACGCAGCTGTTCCACCAAATCCTCCCGCGCGGAATCTTCCATATTCACAAATACGCGTGATAATTCAACCCGAAACCGTTCCGTGAGCAGTTTTGCCGCATTTCCCTGGTTCACTTCGTATTCTTTCCACAAATCATCCAGTTCAATGGGTTTCCCCACATGAACCAGCACTTTTCCACGATATGAATCTGCCGAAATATAATTCAATCCGACCGGAACCACTTTCAATCCTAGTTTTCCCTGGTTTCTTTTTTCTACCTCCAATGCAATCCGTGCCGTTCCGGTTTTGATTTCCCGCAGTTTCCGCTCCAAAAAGCTCGTCCCTTCCGGGAAAACAACCAGGATTTCTCCTTTTTCCAGCAATTCGTAACAAGCCTGGAATGAATCTTTGTTATTGACACCCGCCACAGCTCCATCCGACTTCCTATTGATTGGAATCATTCCCAAAGCTCCGAGGAGTTTGCGTTTCAGCGGCGAATTGAAAAAAGTGGCTTTTGCCATAAAGTGAACCCTTCTGCGGTTGGCGAATCCCACCATCCAGGCGTCCATCAGTGTATTCGGGTGATTGGCAATGATAATCAAAGGTCCGTTTTCCTTGTCCAGGATTTGTTGGTTGACCACCTGAATATCCCTGTAATAATGCCGGATTCCAAATGAAATAATTGCCCTTAAAATGCGGTATAGCATATTTTGATTTTAAACGAATTTAGTGGTTTCCGGCTAATTAAGTACCGTGCAATGGTGAAAGTTCGTTCGAATTCGGTTGCGGATTCGGTTCAAAATGTGGTCAGAAACACCTCATTTAATCCTTTTCCAAAAGAAACTCCGGACGTAATTCCGCAATATTACGTCCAGAGTCAGATCAACATCAATCACTCTCCCAAACCTCATATGCGCAAAAAGCAGATCCAATTCGTAACTTTGCACCATGCTTGAACGTGCCCTTTTCAGAAACTCGGAAGACACATTCCTCATCGGGATTGGTTGTGAAAACGCATTCCAACTGGAATCAACCCGGCAGTGGCACGAATTGGATGCATTCATTGAACAGCACCAAGACCGAACACTGTTCACGCTCATCAACTACCAACTGGGAGCCGATATCCTGAACGTCGAACGCAAAGCAAATGAACTTCCACTACTTCGGGTTTGGGTTCCGGAAAGCACATACTTGCTGCAAAACGATGACTATACCTTCATAGAAGGAAAAAACACACCGGCGCATTTGGAAGCGGCAAAACAACTGTTTCAAACTCCGGCCGACCTTTCCGGCGCTATTCACTGGAAAGCGAAAATTGACCGGGCAACATACATCGAACGGGTAAACAAGCTCAAGGAACACATTCAGCTTGGCGATGTCTACGAGATTAATTTCTGCCAGTTGTTTGAAGCAGACGGAATCGAACTGGAAAGCATTCAACCCTTCTTTCAAACACTCTGGAACCACAATCCGACACCTTTTACCGCACTGGTAGAAAACACCAACTGGATGCTGGCTTCCGCGAGTCCGGAGCGCTTTATCCGCAAACAGGGAAAACAGCTCATTTCTCAACCGATCAAAGGAACAGCTCCACGCAGCGCAACAACAGCCGAAGATCAGAAACGGATTCACGAACTGGAAACAAACCCGAAAGAACGGGCCGAAAACATCATGATTGTAGATCTGGTACGAAACGATCTCTCACAAATCGCAACCAAAGGAAGTGTCAAAGTAGATGAGCTCTGCAAAGTCTATACGTTTCCGACCGTACACCAGCTTATTTCGACCGTTTCCTGCGAACTAAAAGAAAATACGCGTTTTTCGGACATCCTGCAAGCCGGCTTTCCGATGGGTTCTATGACCGGAGCTCCGAAAAAAGCAGCTGTCGGACTCTCCGAATACTACGAAGGCTTTTCCCGTGAATTTTACTCCGGATCCTTCGGCGTTATCTACCCCAACGGCGATTTCGACCTGAATGTACTCATCCGGACAATTGTCTACAACCCGAAACGGAAGCAATTGTCCTGCGGAGTAGGCGGAGCTATTACCATTCTCTCCGATGCAGCTGCCGAATACGAAGAATGCCGCGCTAAAGTGGGAAAAATCTTAGCCCTTTTCGGAACATGTCAGTGGTAGAAAATGTGCTTCGAGAATCGGGATTGGAGCAATTCAATCTCCGCGTAGCCTGCTCCGGTGGACTCGACTCCACCGTGTTGCTCGAAGCATTGGTTTCAATGGGATTCAAACCATCCATCCTGCACATCAACTACCAGCTGCGCGGGGAAGCAAGTGAACAAGACGAAGCCTTTGTCCGAAACCTGGCGAAAAAACACCAGCTGGAAATAGAAGCAGTACGCTGTCCGCAGGAACTGACCAAAGGAAACGGAATCAACCTGCAGGAAGCCGCACGGAATTTCAGGCACAAACACTTTCAATACTTCATTCAGCAGCATCCGGACAACCACATCTTACTGGCACATCACCAGGACGACCAGGTGGAAACGTTCTTCCTGCAACTCATTCGCGGGGCAGGAATCTTCGGACTCGGCGGCATGCACCCGGAACGTAACGGGATCATTCGTCCGTTTCTCTCGTTAACCAAAGAAGAGCTTCGGAACTATGCCCTGGAAAAAGGCCTTTCCTGGCGCGAAGATGCCAGCAACGCCGAAAACAACTACAAGCGAAACCAGTTCCGGAACATCCTGCTTCCCGAACTTCAACAAAGCATCCCGGAGCTTTCCGCATCCGTTCAATTCCTGCAACTGAAATTCAGGGAGGAACAACAATCCCTGCGCGAAAACCTGCACGAACGATTAACACAGTGGAGGCACAACAGCCAAATCAGCTTCCGCGAATGGAATGCAATCAGCATCGAAGAACGTATTCTTATTTGCAATTTCTTCACATGGCCTGCCTGGGTCATGCAGCGCATCGGGGAACTGGAACAGGCAAAACTGAGTTCAAAAATTGATAACACTTACCTGTTCCGGACAAAAGAAGGTATTTCCTGGAATGCAAATTTCCTGCAAACAAGCCATTGGGAATTCAAGATTCAGGAGGTTGAAATCTTACCGGATCGTTTTTCGACCTGGGAAGCATACATCGATCTGAACAAATGCGCATCAAAACCCATTCAAAGTACTGCTTTCGAAACAGATAGGATTCAAAAAATCGGAACTCCCGGAAAAAGCAAAGTCTACAAACTATTGAAAGACCATGGGATTCCGGAGCAATGGCGGAGTACTTACCCGGTTTTCAAATCAGGAGAAGAAATTGTTTGGATTCCCGGAATTGCCGTCTCTCAAAAACACGCTGCATCTGCTTCTACCACTCTGATTGCCAAACTTTCGAAACGCTGAAACACAGCGTCTGTTTTTTTTTCTTAAAATGTGTTTTATAAATTAATTTTTCATTAAATTTCGATTTGTACACTCTTAAACCCCATTGACTATGGAACCAGTTACAATAGAAAAGGAGATAGTGAAAGATTTGTCTTTCAAACACCAGGTTGAATTCGAACAGCAGTCAGATATCCTCGCAAAGCTGGAAGAAGCAACCAGGTTAGGTAATGGTTACCACCACAAAGTCGGAATCATCTTCCATGACGATGAAGGACTTAAAAGAGTCAACACAACCATTTGGGCCACCGGTCAAAAATACATCTGTCTGAAAGGCGGTATGTGGATTCCCATCGATCACATTGTTGAATTGAAGTTTTAGCTTTTCAAGAAAACAATACAAACTCATTGTTAACAAGCAGTTTTCGTTTCGTAGCTTTGGAATAAACAAGACTAAAGCCCATGATGCGCAAACTGCTTTTTTTATGTTCCTTCCTGTTATGCAGCATGTCACTGTTTGCACAGGATCGTGTAAAATGGAACTTCTCGTACAATCCTCAAACACAGGAGATTCAATTAAAAGCCTCTATTTCTGAAGGTTGGCATCTTTACAGCCAGCATATTAACAACACCATAGGGCCGGTTCCGACCAGTTTTACTTTTATCGAAAATCCGAACGTGAAATTCGAAGGCGAAGTGAAAGAACCGGCAGCCATTCACGAATACGACGAAAACTTTGAAGCAGCACTGGATTTCTTCAAAAACGAAGTCGTTTTCACACGTAAAATAGTAAAACCAAAAGCAGGAGAAGTCATTAAAGGATACGTCACATTCATGGTCTGTAACGACGTGATGTGCCTCCCTCCTGTCGATATCGATTTTTCAATAACCATTCAATAACAATCCGATCTGTTTCTTTATGACCTCATTCTTTAAAAGTCTTATTCTATTAGTCGGTTTATCCGTTATCACCAAAACGCATGCACAAGTTCAATACGCAGAAGACAAAGTGAAATGGAGCGGAAGAGTTGAACAACAAGGCGATTTTGCAACCGTAATCATTGAAGCTTCGATTATCCCGAATTGGGAAATCGGACCGCTTGTGTTACCGAAAGGATCCTTAAACCTGGCAACTACCGTCCAATTGGTGAAATCCAAAGACTTTGAACTAGTCGGTAAAATGACCGAATCCAAACCTCACAGCGAATTCGATGAAATCCTGGATGAAACGCTCGTTTACCATGTCGGAAAGGCTGTTTTCAAGCAAAAAATCAAAGTCCTGAATAAAAAAGACTTCACACTGACTTATAAATATGAGTTTCAGACCTGTGAAATCAATGCAATTTGTCTTCCGCCATACGCTTCAAGCGGGAAGATCACTGTAAAAGGAAACCCGAATGCGGTAGACCAGTCTTCCATTGAAAACGCTGCGGATAATTCGGATTCTGCATCAACAGCATCTATTGCACCGACAACTAACGATACTAAAAACACTCCGGAAGCCGGACAGAAAGCAGACAATCAACAGAAAACTCCTGTTAAGCAAGAGCAAAAACCGCTTTGGGGAGTGTTTATCGGAGCATTTTTCAGCGGTTTCTTAGCCCTGATCATGCCGTGTGTCTTCCCGATGATTCCGATGACGGTTAGTTTCTTCACCAAACGCAGTAAATCGCGTGCACAGGGAATTCGCAACGCATTCATCTACGGAGGCTCTATCATTTTGATTCACGTACTCTTAGGAGGACTTGTGGTTGCAACCGGAGCCGGGCACATCTTAAACGCATTGTCTACCAATGTTTGGTTCAACATCTTCTTCTTCCTGATGCTCTTTTTATTCGGTTTATCCTTCCTGGGAGCATTTGAAATTCAGCTTCCTGCAAAATGGGTCAATTCAGCCGATTCCAAAGCAGATAAAGGAGGAATTGTCGGAATCTTCTTCATGGCCCTGGTATTATCCTTAGCTTCTTTCTCGTGTACCGGACCAATTTTGGGCGGATTACTCGGCGGACTTTCTGCTTACGGCGGGGGATCAGCTTTGATGGTCGGGATGTTTGCATTCGGATTAGCACTGGCACTGCCTTTCATGCTTTTCGCCATCTTCCCTTCCTGGATGAATTCCATGCCGAATTCGGGAGGCTGGTTGAACGTAGTAAAAGTATTCCTTGGATTCCTGGAAATTGCATTTGCATTCAAATTCTTGTCTACCGCAGATACAACGATGCAGTGGCACTTATTGGAGCGTGAACTATTCATCGCTATCTGGATTGCCGTTTTCGGAACGCTCGCACTTTACCTCTTTGGAAAAATCCGCTTGCCACACGACAGCCCGGTTGACAAACTCTCCGTAGGAAGAACCATGATTGCAACTCTGACTTTAGCATTTACCATGTACTTGATCCCTGGATTGTGGGGCGCACCATTGAAACTGGTGAACGCATTCCTCCCTCCGGATTTCTATGCAGAGTCTCCGAAAGGATTGGGCGGCGGTGGTCAAACCGTAGCAGCAACTGCTCATTTGGAAGAAGGCATGCACGAAGGACCGCAGGGACTTCCGGCTTTCACCGACTACGACAAAGCGCTGGCTTACGCTAAGAAAGTGAACAAACCGCTTTTCGTAGATTTCACCGGATGGGGTTGTGTCAACTGCCGGAAGATGGAACAAAGCGTTTGGGGAGAACCTGGCGTTATTGAAAAGTTAAGAGACGATGTGGTCATTGTTTCTTTATACGTAGACGAACGAACAGAATTACCGAAGAACGAGCAGAAAACGATCCAGCTAAACGGTCGTGATTTCTCCTTATCAACGATCGGGAATAAATGGACAGCAAAACAAATTGGAGAGTACCAAACTTCATCACAGCCATACTATGTACTTCAGACTCCGGATGGGAAGGATATCCCGGTAGGTTCTGCGGATTATCAGAATCACGGAAGCCCGGCAGTGTTCCAAAAATGGCTGGAAGATGGTTTGAAAGAATTTAAAAAATAGTTCAAAATTACCATTCGTCACGGAAAAACCGTATTAAGAAATTTTTAATTGAAAATTGTTTTTTTAATTCCAAAAATAGATTTATCTTTGTAATGATTTAGGTGGTTAGGTTAGGTTGATTAGTGAATGGAGTTCGGACGCCCGTCTGGACTCCATTTATCATTTACAGGAGTTTGCTTTCGAAAGAACTCTTTCTCCCGATTGAAAACACCCCGGGATTTTATTAAATTCGTACCATGAACCAATGGTTGCAAACTCAAATCGAATTTCTAAAAGGTGTTGGCCCGCAAAGAGCCAAACTGCTGAAAGAAGAACTGGGCATCACAACCTACCTGGATTTACTCTATCATTTTCCTTTCCGGTACATTGACCGCTCCCGGTTTCACCTCATCAAAGATATTCCGGCTATTGACGGCTTCGTACAATTGAAAGGTCAGATTATCTCGGTGCAGGAAAGCGGAACCGGACGGCAGAAACGACTGAATGTCAAATTCCAGGATTCAACGGGAATCATTGATCTGGTTTGGTTCCAGGGCTACAAATACATCCTTCCGAACCTGAAGCTCCATACAGACTACGTCGTATTCGGAAAAGCCAAACCCTACGTCAATACCTGGAACATTTCCCATCCGGAATTGAATCCATACACCGGAGCGGAAGCGGCTTTGGGATGGCAGCCAGTATATTCGTCTACGGAAAAACTCAACGCATCCGGACTACACACCAAAGGAATTCAGAAACTGATCGAAAACCTGCTCGGTTTGGCGGCAAATGTGCGTTTCGATGAAACACTTCCTCCGAAGCTGGTTCAGGAACTCAAACTTCCGGGTTTTGCAATCGCAATCCGCGCCGTGCACATGCCAGCTGATGTAACACTGGCCCAAAAAGCCAGAGCACGATTCAAACTGGAAGAATTACTAAATCTACAAATCGAACTGTTGCTTCGAAAAGCGATCAACCTGCAGAAAAATAAAGGACAAGTTGTTTCGGATGTGGGACAATTGTTTCATGATTTTTACGAAAACAATCTCCCCTTTCCGCTGACGAATGCACAAAAGAAAGTACTCAAAGAAATTCGCCGTGATATCGGATCCGGTTTTCAAATGAACCGCCTGCTGCAGGGAGATGTGGGAAGCGGAAAAACCGTTGTCGCATTGCTGACGATGCTCATGGGAATCGGCTCCGGATTGCAGGGCGCTTTAATGGCTCCGACTGAAATCCTCGCCAACCAGCATTTTGTCGGTTTACAGGAATTATTGAACGGAACACCTGTCCGGATTGCTTTGCTGACGGGTTCTACCAAAAAAGCAGCACGAAAAGTCATCCACGAACAGCTTCTCAACGGAGAAATCCACATCCTGGTGGGAACACATGCGCTTTTGGAAGACGTTGTGCAGTTCAAAAACCTTGGAATCGTGGTAATCGACGAACAGCACCGTTTTGGCGTGGAGCAACGTTCGCGTTTGTGGAAGAAAAATGATTCTCCGCCACATATCCTGGTCATGACTGCTACACCAATTCCGCGAACACTGGCAATGACTTATTACGGCGATCTGGATGTTTCCGTCATCGACGAGCTTCCACCGGGCAGAAAACCCATTACGACCAAGCATCATTTTGAGAAAGACCGGTCGCTGGTTTTTGGGTTTATCCGGAAAGAAATTGCGCTCGGAAGACAGGTTTATGTCGTTTATCCGCTCATCCAGGAATCCGAAACATTGGATTACAACAACCTGATGGATGGTTACGAAGCAATCAGCCGGTCGTTCCCGCTTCCGGAATACCGCGTGAGCATTGTTCACGGAAAAATGAAACCCGAAGTAAAGGACTACGAAATGCAGTTGTTCGTGGAAGGAAAAACACAGATTATGGTTGCTACAACCGTAATCGAAGTCGGTGTAAATGTTCCGAATGCTTCCGTGATGGTAATTGAGAGTTCCGAACGCTTCGGTTTGTCGCAATTGCACCAGCTGAGGGGACGCGTGGGACGCGGAGCAGAGCAATCTTACTGCTTGCTCATGACCGGGAACAAACTTTCTGCCGATACGAAAAAACGCATTCATACCATGGTTCGCACCAACGACGGATTTGAAATTTCGGAAGTCGATTTGGAACTGCGTGGCCCGGGGGATATTATGGGAACGCAGCAAAGCGGTAACCTGGACTTGAAAATTGCGGATCTGGCGAAAGATGGCCCGCTTGTTGCACTGGCACGCGAAAAGGCCCGGGAGCTTTTAACGGATGATCCGAGACTGGAAAAACCGGAACACGTCTTCCTGAGAATGGAAGCAATAAAAAGACTCCAGGACAAGCCGAATTGGGCAGAAATTTCGTAAACTTGAACAATGAAAAAAATCCTTCTACTGGCGATTGCGCTTTTCAGTTATTCCTATGCTGATTCTCAGGTTATTTCAGGAACTCTTGTAGATTCCGGCCGAAAACTGTTGAATACCGAAGAAAAATTCACCATTTCAAGTACCGTTAGCGGAACAGTGGTGGTAGAGCTCGCTGTAAACCGCGAAGGAAAAGTAACCGGAACAAAAATTTTGGGTGACGAATCAACGATCAAGTCTACGCCTTCACGCATGAAAGCAGAAAATGCTGCCAAAAAACTGACTTTTACTGCCGGAACGCGTTATGCTCCGTTTGAGCATGTGAAGGTGAAGTATACATACGCGGCGCAATAAGAAAGGCTGGCTTCGACTCTGCTCAGCCAGCACGAAAAAATCTCTTGATGATATTGGAATGTATGATGCTGGCTGAGCGGAGTCGAAGCCAGCAAACAGCTATCCCGCAGTTGAAAACGTAAATTCTGCTGCGTTTTCTTCCAGGTACGCAAGCATATCCAGGATTTCCTGTAAATCAAATGAGGTAACCAATTTGGTGCGGTATTCCTTGAAGTGTGCAATTCCCTTGAAGTAATTGGTGTAATGGCGTTTCATCTCCACCACTCCCAAACGCTCTCCTTTCCATTTCACGCTCATCATCAGGTGATCCCGGGCAGCTTCTACGCGGTCTTTCACACTTGGAACTTCCAAATGTTCCCCGGTCGCCATATAATGCTTTACTTCGTTGAAAATCCATGGGTAACCGATACTTGCACGACCAATCATGATTCCGTCTACACCGTAGCGGTTCTTGTATTCCACCGCTTTTTCCGGTGAGTCAATGTCTCCGTTTCCGAAAATCGGGATTTTGATGCGCGGATTGTTTTTCACTTCCGCAATGTATCTCCAGTCGGCTTCTCCTTTATACATCTGAGCACGCGTGCGTCCGTGAATCGACAAGGCTTCCACCCCGATGTCCTGCAATCGTTCCGCCACTTCCATGATATTGATCATCGAATCGTCCCAGCCCAAACGGGTTTTTACCGTTACCGGCAATTTGGTAGATTTAATGCAGGCTTGCGTCAGACGAACCATGAGGTCTACATCTTTCAAAACACCTGCTCCGGCTCCTTTGCATACCACTTTTTTCACCGGACAACCGAAGTTAATGTCCAGAATATCCGGGTTGGTTGCATCCACAATGCGTGCAGACATAGCCATTGCCTCTTCGTCTCCACCGAAAATCTGGATCCCGATTGGTTTTTCGTAATCAAAAATATCCAGTTTCTGACGGCTCTTGATCGCATCACGGATCAATCCTTCGGAAGAAATAAATTCTGTGTACATCAAATCAGCCCCGTGCTTTTTACATAAGGCTCTGAACGGCGGATCACTTACGTCTTCCATCGGCGCTAAAAGCAGCGGAAATTCCCCCAATTCAATATCCCGGATTTTTACCATGGTGCAAAGGTACGGCTAAATTGATAATTGAAAATGAAAAAATTCATAAGCCTGCTGGTCACAAGCCTGTAAACAGGTTCCTTTCAAACGATCTTTCATTCAAAGAGAAACCCTTCCATTGTTTTCATTTTGCAGGAAATAGTAATTTTGACAAAACTCTAAACGCTACATGAAAGGCACGCTTTTGTTCCTGTTCGTTTGTGTGATCTTCCTTCCCGGACAGGCACAGATCTTCAAAAAAGACACAACCGATCTGACTTTTACCGGAACGCGGATCAATCCGTATGCCCAGGAATACGATACGACCGGGAAAGTCAAGATTTCCGGGTATATCGATACGTATTACAGTTATTATTCCGATACTCTCGGGCCGGGCGGCTATTCCAAATTCCCCACTTCGTCACCCAAAAACAACCAGTTCGGGATCAATATCCTTCAAATTTCCGCGAAGTACGAGAGTCAGCGCATGCGCGGTGTTGCAACCTTGTTCTACGGCGACATTCCGCTGAGCGCCTGGTCGCAAAACCTCAATTTTATCCAGGAAGCCAATGCGGGTTTCCGGATCTACAAAAAGCTCTGGCTGGATGCCGGTTATTTCCGCACACATATCGGGTTGGAATCAATTCAGCCGCGGGAAAACATCACTTCGAGTATTTCGATGACCACCTATTTCGAACCGTATTTCCTGGGGGGAGCCAAACTCACCTGGCAGCAGTCGGAAAAATGGACTTACCAAATCAACGTTTTCAACGGGTTCAGTACGTTTGTAGAAACCAACAAGAATAAGGCTATCGGCTTTTCGATCGGGTATACAGGCAAACGCTGGTCTCATTCCCTGAGTTCCATAACTTGCGACGAATATCCGAGTTATGTCACCAAAAGCCATTTCCGGCATTACACCAATTACATCGGTGTGTTCAAGACGCAACACATCGTTCTCGGGCTGGAGGGAAATTTTGGCTATCAGCTGAACAGCAAGCTCAATGCACCGAATAAAACGGCTTATATTTTCTCCGGAATTGCCGCTTTTAAATACCGGTTCACACATTTCATTGCCGCTTACACGCGTGTTGAACTGTTCAGTGATCCGGATGAAATCCTGACCGGGCCAATCGAAAACGAAAATCACACACTCACCGGGCTGGATATTCTGGGAGGAACACTCGGATTTGAATACAAACCGATTCCGAATGCGTTTGTGCGCATTGAATCACGGATGCTCAAAACGAAAGCCAGCGAGCGGATTTTTTATTACAACAACCACTCGAATAATATTCGCTGGGAAGGGATTCTGAGTATCGGACTTTGGTTTTAAGGTGTTTTCAGATTGCCGGAAAAAATAGCAAAACAACTCTGCAAGCCCAATAAAACCGGACATTCCACACATCCTGATAGCGTTCGACTGAGCTCACGCCGAAGTCTATCTGGATTATCAATTTGTAAAATTATGTGGTTGCAAGGAGTTTGACCTCCTCACAACCTTAAAAATTCAAGTCTCTACTCTTCCACCTTTTCCTGTTTCGACAAACTTTGGTAGAAATACGCACCAACCAACAGCAACCCTCCGATTGCAATGAAAACGATGGTCTTGTAAATCGTGCTCAGCGTACTCAAATCGTAGAAAAACAGCTTCAGAATCGTCATTCCCAAAATTACCATGGCTGTCACCCGCATGATTGGCTCTTTTTTCTTGATCCCAATAACGATCATAGAAACCGCGAAAGACACCCACAGCAGCGACAACAGGATTTTGTAGCCCGCACCGAAACCGGAAACCAGCGACCACAATACCAATTCCAGCGAAAGCATCCACAGGATCAACAGCAAACTCATGGCTCTCGTCCAGTTTTCGCGGGTTTGATAGTTCCGCAATACTAAAATGGATAACACAACTCCTGCAAACAGGACATAATGCGCCAGGTTGAACGAATTCCAATACCTTCCGTTTTCTACGAGTGTTTCAACACCGGAGATATAAACCGTCATCCCCAAAAGTGCCGCTCCAAGGAAAATGATTCCCATAACGGATACTCCACTCGAGAAGTTCTCCGTTCTTTTCAGAATCCAGGTGCGGAACGCCCCCATCATTCCCACTGCAACAGCAATCCATGCATATTGCCACAGTAGCAGTGAATAGCGGTAACACGCCATTACCTCTGCTCTGAGAATACTTGCTTTCAAATCGGTATCCTTCTGAGCGAATTCAATACGCTCCACGTATTCCTGGTTCAGCTGAATACCATAAATGCCCGTAAAAACGAGGAAGAAAAAGGCAAAAACACCCGCCGTCTGCCACGCAATACTTTTGTAGTAATCTGCCTGGTATTTCGAAAGCAGGAAAAAAGTAACTCCCATCGCTACAACCGACAACCCAACAGTAATGAATAATTCGTTTTGATAATACGGTTGCTCGTCTCCGCCTGTCAGGTGAATGAACATTTCGATCAGGATAGCCAAAGCTGCCAAGGCCAGCAGGATGATTCCGATCACTTCTTCCAGACTGCCTTCAATCTCTTTCGACAACCAGAAAAGCAGTAACACACCGGTAATCATGACATAGATGTAGGAATAATCACCGCAAAAAGAAGTCAGCAGGTTCGAAATGCCAAACAATGAGAGTGCCTGGAAAATCCGTTTGAACTCCTGGCGGTTTTCGCGCTCAAACAACACTTTGTTCAGGTAGTAAACTCCTACTCCGGCAATGTTATACAAAACAGTATGCCAAACCGGGGATTTATCCAATACAAAGCCGACTGCTCCGAAATAACAGATTCCCACCAAAACCAACTGAACGAGCTGATGTCCGACAAGTGCTTCTTTTTTCCAGTGGTTCCGGCCCACAATACCAAATACAAACAGGGCAAAAAACGCAAACAGGTATGGAGCTGCGATCACCGGATCATTTGTTTTATAACTGAAGTCCGAATTGAACCAGAACAGGAAAATAAAAGCCGTCCAGATAATGACCGGATATTGAATCGTAGGCCATTTCCTGGCAATGGAGATCACCAGCATCCCGATATTGATGATCAGCATGTAGAGCAAATAATACGAAATATGTTTCGATCCGTCGGAAACCAGCGGAGGCAAAATATACGCACCAAGCAGTCCCAAATGCGCAATGACGGACATGTCGTAATACATGGCCAGGAAAACGGCAATAAGCACTAAAAGTAGTAAAACACCAAATGCAACAGAAGACGGAATCAGCTGGTAATAGCCGTATGCCGCATAGGTTATGAAGTAAGCCACCGCAATGGAACCACTTGCCAGAACAGCACTGAATGAGCGGTATTTTTCCCGGAAGAAAAAAGCAAATCCACCCAGTACAAGCGCAATGATAAAACCAGCCATCACCCGGCCGGCCGCTCCGATCATGTTGTGGTCAATGGCGTACTTCGCCCCGATTCCAACTCCTATCAGTACAATCGCAATCCCTATTTTACTCAGTAATTGCTCTCCGATAAATTGTTCCCAGGAAGTTTTTTCTTTCTTCACAGCCGGTTGCTGTACCTGTGGCGAAACCGGAGCTGTGGTTTTTTGAACCGGAATAGCAGTGGTTTGTTTCATAACCTGTTCACCCGAAACCGGTGCACTTGCCGGAAGTTCTATTTTTTCAACTCCATACTGGTCACGCAGGAGTTTGAATTCGGCATAATTTTCCTTGATTCGGAGCTTCAGGTCTTCGTGTTCCTGCCAGAGTTTTCGGTATGATTCCTCCAGCCGGACAATCCTTTCTTTGTCAGATTCCATGTTATGGATTGATATTGGTTTCAATCAAATATCGAAAAAAAAATGAAACAGGTACGAATTCGTACTAATCTCTCTTCCGGATGAAATGTCCTTTCCGGAGCACATACGTTATTTTTCCGACCTGGAGCGTAGCTCCTTCTTCAAAACTATGGAAATCAGTATATTCCTTTCCATTGAAGCTGAATGATCCTTTGGTTTGGTATGCCAGGTCGATGTAATCTTCGTTCAAAACACTTCCTCCGCAAACGAGAATATGCACCGGAACTCCGATATTCTTTACCAGCGACATATCGCGCGGAGAAGCGTAATTATCTGCAATCAGGATCAGTTTCTGGGTTTTCGGGTAAACTTCCAGTGCTTTCATCAAGGCTTCGATGTTATTTTCCGGTAAATCTCCTCCCGTTCCCTTGTCCATCGTTGCCAACATCAATTCCGTGATCGAATCGAGGCTGGATGATTTACAGGTATAAATTCCACCTGTCTGCCCGATTTTCTTTGATTTGTCTTTCCGGTTGTCACCATCATTGAAAAACACAAATTGCTGCGGCGCCTGTTGTTTGCTCTTCATCTGACTGCTGATAAACTCAACGATTTGCGCATTGTAAGGAGCCATGCTTCCGGTTACGTCGCAAACCAGCGTTGCATTGCTCCAGTTGACTTTTTGCAGTGCGTTGGAAACCTGGTTTGAAGTCGGAGTCGGTTTGATTGCATTGTAATCGTATGCCGGCATTTTGGCGCGTGCTTTGGGTGGAACTTCCGTCGCAAAAATTTCCAGCGGTGAGGGAATCACACTTCCCCGGTTCATGAAATCGACTGAAAACTGGATCATGCATTCGCTGGGTTTTCCGTTGATGGTTCCAGGAGTCCAGTCGGGCATATTCTGGATGAAATCGCGTACCTCATCTTTGTAGGGAGAAGGTTCCGGGTTGTTCGGAAATACAATTTTGGTAATCTTCCCTTCTTTACTCAACAGGAACTGTACATCAATTTTAGCCGGTTTGGATGATTCTGCCGGGAAGTGAAGGTATTTCGAAAAGTAGTTGATCCGTGCCTGTTCGCTGTGCGGAAATTTCGGAAGTTCGATCACCGGTTCAATAGCATCCAGCGAATCTTTTTCTATTTTTTCCGTTTCCCGCTTCAAATACGTGTCGTATGCATACGATTTGATTTTTCCTGCTGCCACTTCCCGGATAAAATTGGTTTCCACTTTGGTTAAAACGGCATCTGGCAGGTCGCGGTACGTGATTACAAATCCGTGGAAGAACTCTTTTCCGGCTTCGGCGGACGTGCATCCCGTCTGAGCCAGCAACACCCACTCAATTCCTTCCTGGTTCAGGCAGTTCGGAGCGGATAAAAACAATCCTTCCAGACGTTTGCGGTTCAAACTGTGCTGGTCAAACGTTTCGGATTTCCGGTAGGTCGTATAGACTAATTCTACTTTCAGAATCACTTTGTTCTTCACCGACTGCAGGATTTCCTTGTCTGAAAAAACGGCATTATTGAAAGCCGTTTCAAGAAAAAGAACATCTTTCCGGGTAGATTTGGTGTATTTTTCAACGTTCCGGGGTTGTGTTTTCAGGACAAGCTGAATCTGTTCCTGTACCGTCTGGGACTGAAGAAAAAAGGGAAAGAAAAAGAGAATGAAGTAACAAATTTTCATGAGCGGTGATTCTGATCACATAACCTAAAATTCAGTTAAGGTTACAGCCAGAATGGCTTCTTTCCCGAAATAAAGCGCCGAAATCCAGGCACTCAGGAAGACGAATCCGTACAACCCAGCCATCGATTTATGAAGCGGATTTTCGTTTCTGCTCAGGAAAACACTCAGCATCCACATCCAGAATGGTACGATCATCCACTCAAACATGTTCATGAAAAAACAAATCATGATCAGGGACGCATTGATGATCTGCAACCAGCGGAAATTGGTTTTGTCCTGCAGCGCAATGAGAATCTGCCAGACAAAAAAGAAAACGACAAACCCAAGCAGACACCGGGTTGAAAACACCAGGAATTGGTCGTGATGTTCGGCCAAATAACTCTGGCTAAACAAAATCTCATAGATAAATTTTGACGACAGGAGCAGGGAAAATGTCCACAGCAGCAAGGCTCCCTCCTGCCAGCGGATTTTTGCTTTGTTTGCAATCAGCAAGATAAGGGCAACCAGGAAAAGTCCCACTTTGTAGAGCACAAGTGGAAGCAGGAAGACGCCGTCTTTCATATACGTAGACAAGCCAAACATTCCTGCGGTCAGAACAGCCAGCAGAACAATCCGCTCGCTAAGCATTCTTTTTCGCCAAAGCCTCTTCGACGTAACCGAACGTGGAAAGAATCACCGGTTTTCCGTCTACCACCGCTACATCATGCTCAAAATGCGCACTTGGCTGTCCGTCAGCGGTCACAATCGTCCAGTTATCTTCCAATTGGATTACTTTTTCGGTTCCCATATTGATCATCGGTTCGATCGCAATAGTCAACCCGTTCATGATTTTCTTACCTCTTCCACGTTTTCCATAGTTCGGAACCTGCGGATCTTCGTGCAAGGTTTTTCCCAAACCGTGTCCAACCAACTCGCGAACCACTCCGTAACCGTGTTTTTCTGCGTGCGTCTGAATTGCCCAACCGATATCTTCCAGGCGGTTTGAAGTATTTGCCTGCTCAATTCCAAGGTAAAGGCATTCCAATGTGACGTCGAGTAATTTTTGTTTCGCTTCGGAAATTTCACCGATGGCAAACGTATATGCGTGATCTCCGTAATATCCTTTGTAGACAGCTCCACAGTCAACAGAAACGATGTCACCTTCCTGGATCTTGCGATCGGTAGGTAAACCGTGAACAACCTGTTCGTTTACCGAGATCAGTAAGGTACTCGGACAACCGTATAAGCCTAGAAATGCCGGAATCGCGTCCTGCGAACGGATGTATGCTTCTGCCATTTGATCCAGTTCCAGAAGTGTTACTCCCGGACGGATGATTTCGGCTACTTTCCCCAGTGTTCGGCTCACAATCTGAGCTGCCTGGCGCATTAATTCGATTTCTTCGGCTGTTTTATATTTAATCATATCTCTATTCAAGAAATTCATGTATGCAAAGATAGCTTAAATTCAAAATGCAAAATGCAAAAAATCAAAAAGCGGAATGAATCCATTTGTATCAATCAATAACGTCAAATTCATAAAAACAACCCTTTCTGCATTTTTCAATTTAATCTTCTGACTTTTACATTTTCAATTTTGCATTTTGAATTTTTGAATTCTCACTTATTAAAATCGTTTCAACTGAAAAGCTTCAAAAGTCCACTCGGGTGTATAGATTTTCATGCGTTCTTCCAGGTCATACCACGGAGATTCTTTCGGGTTCATCGGGTTTAGAAGCACCTGGATTTCCTGTGCTGGCATATAGCTTTGAGCTAAAAGCACCCGTTTTTCTCCCTGGGCATTTTCAACCAGATCCACCACAATAACAGCATGTCCGGGAGCCCCTCCGCGAATCAGTACATCACCGATTTCTACGTCTTTTAATTCAACGGAACGCAATTCTTTGTCGAGGGAAAGTGTACTGGCATAGTTGAAAACCGTTTCCATGTATTTCAAAAAAGAAGCATAACTTTTATCCGGAGCAGCCGTTTTCTGCCAGGAAATGGAATTCCCGCGGATCAGCACCCGGCTTCCTTCGCGCCATTTGGAATAGGCACAGTCAAACCCGCTCACAAAACGGAAATGAATATCGGAGTAGCGTTCCTGGTGAAACAGGTATTCTGCCCGCAGCCGCATCACGGCATCAGCGCATTGCTGTAAATCCCGCTTCCCAACGGACAAATCAACGACGGCAACATGCGCATGCTGATTTCCTTTGAGCGAACCGTCGTAGAGGTGAACCGGCGAACCGTGTTTTTTCAGGGGAAGGTTCCGCAGATAAAATCCAAATCCGGTGCTGTCCAGCTGATTGCGTTTGTAGCCTTCAGGCGGAAGAATACGGGTTTCGATCGTCGTTCCGGAAGTATCGATCGTAGGAACAACGGTGTATGTTCCGTCTATTACGGGTGAACGATGGAGGTCATTGCAAGCAACTAAACCAATGATCGTTACCGGAAACAGGATTTTAAAAAGACGGTTCTTCATATTTTTCGGGTCAGATTTATTTGTTTTTAAAACTAATGGAATGATGCATCGCTTCCAACAATCGAAGCATTGAATTTCAAACCATTGACTAAACGGTATTATTTTTCACTTATTCCGAATAACGCCATATTATCAATCTTCAGGGCATTTTTGACCAGGCGGTTCCATTTGATCAGTTCTGCCAGGTTACGTCCGTGATCTACCGACCGGTAATATTTCTCTTTCAAAGCCGTACAGTCTGTTAAAAAGCGGTTATAGATTCCTTCGGCTTCTTCCAGCGTCCAGGACTTGCTTTTGAGTTTTGCATCCAGTTTCCGCCGTTCCATTTCGATCAGGTCAAAGTAAATATTGATGAAACAATGCGTGTTCTGATCAATCGGGAGCAGGTAGTAACTTTCATAGGGATCAAAAATTGCACAGGTCAGAATATCGGTTGAATCCCGGTAGCTGTTCCGGTCGAAAAACACCTGTACTGCGAGGTTGAAACTCTTATCCATCGATACCCGTGAAAAGTTGTTGAGCAATGAATCCGGGATGCTTTCCTTAAAAATCACGCGGTTCACTGACCATTTCACGTAAGGTTCCTTGTAAAAATTCTTTTTAATCGGTGATCTTTTGGTGGTGCGAATATTCAGGTTCGTGACGGAAAGAGAATCCATGAAGAAAATCTGGTTGCTGTTTTTACTGTCATTCAAACGGTACTCATCGTTGTTCTGCCAGAAAAAATCATTGTATGGCATAGACAGAATTTTGCGGTAATCGGTCGCATGGCGGTTGAATTCAAATCGCGGGATGAAAAAGGTCTGGTCGTAATCGTACGCAAAAAACAACGCATTTGTCCGGATCCGGTAGCTTTGATCGCCGTTCATCCCAAAACGGCTCCGGAACGCAATAGAGTAATTAAAATCCACGTGGGCAAAAACCTGCTTGTCTTTCCGCGGAACAAAGGTTTTGGTCACCTGCAGATCAACCCCGGTAATGCTGTCTGTTCGAAAAAGTGGCAGAAAAGGATGTGTTTTGCAATCCGTACATTCCATTTGCAGTTTTTGAATGACCATTTTAGAGCAATTGATCCATATTTTCCCGCGGTAGTAATTTCCGTCTTTCACTTTCGGGAAATAGCTGACAATCATCATCGAATCTCCCTGGTCATCAAGGTACTTGCGGTCCATGTCGAGGTAAAAACTCTTACGTAGTCTTTTGGCATTCAGGGAAAAGGGATTCGCCGGAAAATACGGACTTTCCTCCGTCACTTCTGACAATAAAATGGCTTTAGAACTTTCCACCGAAACAAACATCCGGCTTTGATCGTCGTATTGTTTCATCGCCAGGCGACCTGCCTTTAACTGCTGTCCTTTCAGCTCATATCCGGAGATTTTGGCATTGTAAAATCCTTCCACCAATTCCACCTGGCGGTTATCGATAAACGTTTTCAATTCGTAATACGCTTTGGCTTCTTCCCGGATTTTATTGGGGCGTTGCCGGCACTTCCCGATCAATTCATATAAGTAGGTATTATCGCTTGGTTTCACCGTTACTTCTGACAATTCCACAATGTTTTCACTCATCCGAACCTGGTAAAAGGTGGTGTTTTCTTTCAGGGAAATCGTCGTGGTTTTATACCCCACAGCTGTTACTACAATCGTATCTGAGAGTTTCCCAACCGGAATTTTGAAAAAGCCATCCACGTTTCCGATCGTTCCTTTTTTAAGACTGCGGTTATAAATCGTTGCAAAAGGAATGTCATTTTTTCCTTCCTGATCCAGGATTTTTCCTTGAATTTCAGAAGTCTGTGCAAACCAGGAACCTGCGAGAAGCAAGCAAAAGATCAGGACGGAGCATTTCATTTGGTGCTGGTTGTGTAATCTACTGCAAGATACTTTTTTCCGGTAAAAACAACAAGCAGAAAAAAGCCATCCGTCGGTTGACAAATGGCTTTTTTTCTTGTCATTTACTACTTTTTCAGCTCCACCTTCTTCTCAATACGTCGCTTCATGTCTTCCAGATCGGACATAAAGGATGTATTTTGAGCCAGAAGCATGGCTTCTTTAACCAATTTCAGGGCTTTTTTGAACTTCATCTTCCGTTCGAAGAGCAAAGCTTCGTAATAGAAGAGTACGCCGTGATCGATTCCTTTTCGCTGACGGGCAAAGGCCAGTAATTTGGTCATTTCTTCAAAATCTGCCTGAAGGAGTAAACAATCCAGGAAATAAGAATAGGTTTCCGTGTATTCGACATCGGAAGCCAATGCTTCGCGAAAACAGCTGTTTGCAGCCGGATAATCCTTGAATATTTCCAGGTTCACTCTTCCCATCAGGCAATGTGCAATCGGGTTATTTCCCTCGTATGCCATCGCATAATTCAGGGATTCCATGCATTGTTCCAGATCATACGGATAGCTTTCCAATGCTTTGATCAGGTACTGATTTGTTGTCATAATTTCAATTCCTTGTATAGTTCTTGCTTCAACTTACTTCGCTGTTTCTTGAAGGTTTTCACCTCTTTTTTCGGCTTAAAATCCATTCCAGAGAAGGTTCGGACAGGATTTCCGCGTTCCAGTTCGTGGTGCTGTGACCAGCGTTGATTTATGTTATCGATCAGTTGCTGAATCTGCACTTTCTCCAGTTTTTCACGAATGCGTTCACGGGCTATTTTCTTATTCTGAAGCTGTGAACGGCTTTCCTGTACGAACACCATGGTTCCCGTTGGCGGGTGAAGGACACGAACGGCCGAACTCACTTTGTTCACGTGTTGTCCGCCGGAACCACTGCTTCTCACAGATTGAAAAACCAGTTCGTCTTCACGCCAGGCGAATTTCTCCGGAACAGGTACTTCGTGAATCCCCACAAACCAATTCTTGCGCCCGTGATTGGGACGATACGGACTCTTTTGAATCCATAAAATCGTCCCTAACCAGGATTGAACAGGTGGTTGGATATTCAATCCCTTTACTTGCACGGTTGCAGATAAAATGGTTCCGTTTTCGGATCCCGGTGTGCGTTCCAGCGTTTCGACCTGTAAGCCTTTACCTCGCAGATCTGCCAGTAGTTCGCCCAGGATTTTCCCGGCCGCCAACTGGCATTCTGCCGGACCTTTTGCGGTTGTAATATGTAAAATCGTTGTTTCCATTTGTTCTTGTTGTGTGCTTTTTCATGTCTGCACTAACGTTTGACTTTTATCGATAAGCAGCAGCTTATCTCTTGTCCATTCTAACAATCTTCGGCGTGAACGTCCCGATCGTTTCAACCAATTCCTGCTGGTTCCCCATCACGTGATGAATGTTTTTGTATGCCTGCGGACATTCGTCTACTGCCCCGCCGATCAAACTCACCCCGGAATCGCCCAGTTCTTTCATCATTTCACTTTTGGTAAAGCGTCCCTTACACTGTGAACGTGAATACTGGCGCCCTGCTCCGTGGGATGCCGAGTTCAAACTCGACTCATTTCCCAACCCGCGGACAATGAATCCGGGAGCTGTCATACTTCCGGGAATGATTCCCAGTTGTCCCAAACCTGCCGGAGTAGCTCCTTTCCGGTGCACAATACACTCTTCGCCGTTCACGGTTTCTTTCCATGCAAAATTGTGGTGGTTCTCTATCGTCATCAACATGCGGAGCCCCAACTTTTTGGTCAATCGTGCGTGAATATCGTCGTGACAGGCTTTGGCGTATTCTCCTGCCAGGTTCATCACTTTCCAGTATTCCTGCCCGTCGTGTGTATTCAGATCCAGCCAGGCCAGGTGCTGCACTTGCTTCGGAAGCGGACATTGTTTGATTGCCGCCTGCGTGTAATGTTTCGCAACTGCAGCTCCCAATCCGCGTGAACCGCTGTGACTCAGCAACCCGAGGTATTCTCCCTGCGGAATTCCGGCATCGTTTGCCGTAATGGTTACCACTCCGAATTCTACGAAATGGTTTCCTCCGCCGGATGTTCCCAACTGCTGGTATGCTTTTCCGTGCAGTTTTTTCAGCAACGGAATTTCGCGAAACAGCGTGCTTTCCAAAACCGGGTGATCGTGCCGAACCTTGTGCGTTTCGTACATCCCGAATTTGGTATGATCCGAAAGCAGGTTTTCCAGCTGATGCGTTCGCCCGTTGAAAAACGAAGCCGGCGCATCAAAAATGGTCATCGACATGCGGCAACCGATATCGACTCCCACTCCGTAGGGAATCACTGCATTTTTTGTTGCAAGTACTCCACCGATCGGTAGTCCGTAACCGTAGTGCGCATCAGGCATCAACGCTCCCTGAACCGAAACCGGCAGTTTCAATGATTGATAAAACTGGTGTTTCGTTTGTTCGTCAATCTCATTTTCACCGTAGATCAAAAACGGCGAGCGTTCGATTTTCAATTCGTTGAATTTCACTTCTACCGGGGCAACCAGCCCTTCCGCTACTTTCCCCCAAATCCCGTCTCCGATGTATTCATCCGGAAAATGAAGCAGTTCTGATAGTTCTGCAAGAACACGTTCTTTACTTTCTTTTTTCTTATATCTGCTGATCAGCCCAAGGGCGATATTCACAGAGTTATCGTTGGGGAAGCCTATTTTCAGCAGGTCTTTCCCCTTGAGTTTATTTCCCATAATTTTTTCTTAAGCTGACAGAATTAAAACCCAATCTCTGCGCGATCCGGAAATTTCCCACAAGTCATTCACCACAGTGAACTTCATGCAGAAAATTCCCGAAGTCCTTGATCTTGAAATTTTCTTCCTGCCTTGATTTGTTGCTGCTCTGTATGAGCTGAATAAGAGATTTCGGGGAAATGTAAATCCGGCGGTTTGCCAACGACTAAAAACAAAAAATCCGAAACCTCAATGGCTCCGGATTTTCATATGCTGTTTTGTTTAAAAGTCAATTCAGTGGAAAATCCAAAGCCCATGCAGACTAGCCTTGCCAGTCGGTGCACTCCATGTAGTTTGTAACTTGAACATTTGCTTTGGTTTTAAAATTGTTAATACTTGTTCTTGATTCTTACAATCGGGGGCAAAGTAACGTAAAAAAAATCATACGTTGGTGCAGGTGATTGAAAAAAAATTTCGGAGGGAAAATCCTTATTACGTAGTAATAAGAAAAAAATGAGGCCTTGAATTCAAGTGAATTTCCGACCCAAATTCGCCATTTCCCAATTTCCCAATATTGGGACAGCCTATCCCCTGAAGCCTGTTCACAATACAAAAAAAGCCCAGATGTTCCTTCCGGAAGTCGGGGTTCATTTTCGTTAAATTCAATGCTTATTCAGCTGTTTTGAAATCATTTGATCCGTTTGCGGACTTGTGGTGCAAGGAACAAAATAGCCATTGTAACGAGTACAAAAGCAATTCCCCAGCTTCTCATCCATACCAGCATGAAATTGGGCTTAAATCCCAGGTTTACCATCACAATGACGAATGAAACGAAAAACGTCGCTATAAAGCTCATAATCGAGGCAAACTTCACCTCTTGTCTATTCGGTTTTCCCATGTCAAAAAAACAAAAACCCCGACGTTCCTAAAGGAAATCGGGGTTCTATAATATGATCCTGATGTAGTTATTAAAACTACGCCAATACTTCTTTTACTTTGTCTGCTGCTTCTTGCAACAATACTGCTGAATGTACGTTCAAACCTGATTCATCGATCAAACGTTTTGCTTCCTCAGCATTTGTTCCCTGCAAGCGAACGATAATCGGAACAGGAATGTTTCCGATGTTTTTGTAAGCGTCAACAACTCCCTGAGCAACACGGTCACAACGAACGATTCCTCCGAAGATATTGATCAAAATCGCTTTCACGTTCGGATCTTTCAGGATGATGTGGAATGCTTTTTCAACGCGCTCAGCATCTGCAGTACCACCTACATCCAGGAAGTTTGCCGGGTTACCTCCGGAATACTTGATGATATCCATCGTAGCCATTGCCAGACCAGCTCCGTTTACCATACAAGCAACGTTTCCGTCCAGTTTCACGAAGTTCAATCCTGCAGCATCTGCTTCTACATCCAACGGATCTTCTTCAGAAGTATCACGCATAGCAGCATAATCCGGGTGACGGAACAATCCGTTTCCATCCAGGGTTACTTTCGCATCTACTGCAATGACTTTGTTATCGGAAGTTTTCAATACCGGGTTGATCTCAAACATGGAAGCATCACATCCTTCGTAAGCACTGTATAATGCCACAACGAACTTCGTCATTTGCTTGAATGCTTCTCCTGACAATCCCAGGTTGAACGCGATCTTACGCGCCTGGAATCCTTGAATTCCTACACGTGGATCGATTTCTTCTTTGAAAATCAAATGCGGAGTGTCGTGTGCAACTGTTTCGATATCCATTCCACCTTCTGTAGAGTACATGATGATGTTACGACCTTTCTCACGATCCAGCAATACTGACATGTAGAACTCTTCTACTTCAGCTTCTCCCGGGTAATAAACGTCTTCAGCGATCAATACTTTGCTCACCAATTTCCCTTTCCCGTTTGTTTGAGCTGTTTCCAAATGACCTCCGAGGATTCCTTTTACTTTCTCCTCAACCTGGTCAATACCTTTTGCCAAAACCACACCATTGGACCCCGTTTCCTCAACGATTCCTTTTCCACGTCCACCGGCATGAATCTGTGCTTTAACCACATACCATCCTGTTCCCGTGTCTTCAGTCAATTTTTTAGCTGCAGTAACTGCATCTTCTACTTTGTCTACAACAACACCGCGCTGTACTGCCACGCCGTATTTCTGTAAGATCGATTTTCCTTGATATTCGTGTAAGTTCATGACAACTTTTTTATTTTGGTGCGCTAAAGTTAGGTTTTTTCAAGGAAATAGCAATTACTAAATCGGTGAAATATACCGGAATTTTGTTTTTTATTTGATTCCTTCCGGTGGGAGGTTTTCCGGAATGGAATTATCTTCTTTTTACACAAAGTTTCCGGTGTCTTTTTTGATAAAATTCAAACAAAGAGTCTTTTATTTGTGATTTTGTAAACAATTTTCTATCTTTGCTTTTATGAACAAAAACATGCACAACAGCGCTTATTATCTGTTTCTGAAACCAGGAACCGAATAAGTCGTTATGCAAACTTGATAGCTGTGAAGCCCGGTTCTTTTTGAGCCGGGCTTTTTTTATTTACTCTTTTTTCATTTCAACATGAGGCAACAATTTGAACAGTACACCCCGGATGACTTGGCCGTTTGGTCAATTTTATTCAAACGGCAGATCGACAACCTGCAAAACAAAGCTTCGCACGAATACCTGGAGGCCCTGGAGTCTATGCACTCGGTTTTAAATCCGGATGAACTTCCTCATTTCGGGCGCATCGACGAGTGGTTTTCCTCCCGCACCGGCTGGCAGATTGCATGCGTTCCCGGTCTGATCGAAGTGGAGGCATTTTTTGATTTGCTCGCAGAGAAAAAATTTCCGTCCTCTACCTGGCTGCGTTCCAAAGACAAACTGGATTACCTGGAGGAGCCCGATATGTTTCACGATATCTTCGGGCACATTCCCCTGCTCGCTCATCCGGGATACTCGGAATTTGTACACGCATTCGGAATCCTGGGAAGTCAGCACCGGAATAATCCTGAAATCCTGCTGCAACTGCAACGTTTGTACTGGTTTACGATCGAATTCGGACTGATTCGGGAGCATGACGGACTCCGGATTTTCGGAGCGGGAATCCTCTCTTCTTTTCACGAAGCACAATCCAGTTTGTCCGGTTCGGGAACGGTTTCCCATCTTCCGTTCGACCTGGAGCAGATTCTTCAAACGACGTTCTGTACCAGTGAAGTACAACAGCATTACTTTGTACTCAGCAAGATGGAACAACTCGAACAAAGCATTCACATCCTTTCTAAACAATACGCACATGCATTGGAACCTCATCGCACGGCACTATAGAACGACCGTGCACTTTAAAAGCCAGACAGAACTGGCGGAATTCGTACTCCGGGTAGCACAATTAGCAGATCGCATGAATCATCATCCCGACCTGACCATCAGGTATTGTTCGGAACTGAGTATTGCTGTTTATTCACACGATGAAAACCAAATCACTGAACGCGATTACGAGCTGGTTGAAGCAATTACCAAACTATACCAGGAAGCCTATCCGACTACGTAACGGAGGGAATACATACTATCCGTTCGTACTGCGATCACTGCCCGAAACCGGTTCAAAGGGTTGAAAAGATTCCTGTTCAATGCTTTGAACCTCTTTGGATTCACCATAAAAGAAAACTCATTATCAATGAATTAAATACATCACACCACTTTTTTTCATCCCCCGACCAAAGGTTTTTTCTTCCACTGCTGTTTATGAAGGAAACAAGAAACAAAATCCCATGAAAAAACAATTCTTATTTATTGCATTTGCTTGTACAACAAGCTTAATCAACGCGCAATCGCAACCTGTTCCAAATGGCGGGTTCGAAAATTGGACCAATCAGGGTACGTTTGAAGATCCGCAGTATTGGGCGACTATGAATTTATATACACTAGCCGGAGCTCCCGCAACTGCTATTAAATCAACCGATGCACACAGCGGAACCTATGCATTAAAACTAAAAACAGTTATAGCAGAAGTGGATGGAGAAATGGATACCATCCGGGGAATAGCCCTACTCGGCTCCATCGATTTATCGAGCGGAGAAAGCACCACGGGACAACCCTTCACGCAACGTCCCGATTCACTGGTTGGTTGGTATAAATTAACTTCTGCGGATAACGCCCCATTTATCATTTATTCCAAATTTTCCAGACGGAATACCAGTACGAATACCACTGAAGAAATCGGGGAAACTCTTTTTCAGGGGGCGGCTAATTCAAATTACGTCCGTTTCAGCGTTCCGATCGTTTATACGAACAACCAAACTCCTGACTCTCTGCAAATCATCATCTCCAATTCATTAGACAGCACCGTTATTTCGAATGTACTTCTCCTGGATGACCTGAAGTTTGTATACAACAACGCGAGCACAGCAGGAATAGCTGAGAATACGGTTCAAATTCAACTCGCTCCGAACCCGGTTGTGGACCAACTTCACATTCAAAGCGATCAGCCAGTTGAGCGCATATCTGTTAAAGACATTCATGGAAAACGAGTTTTCGATCTGTCGGGCAACAATTCTGAATACTACCAGGTTGAAACCGCTCATTTTTCACCCGGAATCTATTTTTGTGAACTCTACTTCTCCAACGGATCATCCAAACGGGTGAAGTTCATGAAAGAATAATACCACTATCAACCCTTACTTCATAATTAATAGGTAGGGAGCTGTCTCAATAAGGGACAGCTCTTTTATTTTCCAGGAGTAAGCATATTTCTCCCGGCACATCATCAAAATCTAAAAAAGTTGATTTTTTAAAATTTTCCGGGCTTTTCTCCCAAGGTTTTGGCCCTGGAAATTGTCTGTTAAATAGAACCAACAAAAATTCAAACAACATGAAACACATCATCAGAAAAACGCACCTCTTTACCGGAATCCTTTTATTGGCTGGACAATTCGCTACGGCCCAGGAGGATCCTGAGCCTGCTCCGAAGATGAAGAATTATCTGGATATCACTTACGGACAACGCATGTTTTTTAATTTTCAAGCGATGTGGACGCAGAATAATGACCAGGATTCCTTTGATTTCAATAACTTTCAAAACCTGGGAACATTCGGAATACGCTGGGATCACTTATTAAATCCGTCATTCAGCATGGGATTGGATTTTTACTACTCCCAACGAAAATCTTCCGGAACCATGACCGAATTTGCCACCGGGACAAAAAGTGAAGCGGTATTCATCGTCAATCGTTTTAACGCACAAGTCCGACTGGCATACCACTTGCCTCTCACCAATCCGAACCTGGATGTTTACTTCGGTGGTGGTGCCGGGATTAACAGCGAGATCCGTAAATTAACCCTCAATGGGAATAATGCACCAAGCCGTGAACATCCCTTCACGTTATTCATCCCCATTTCGTTGAGAACGTTTGCAGGGCTCAGGTATTCTTTCACCAAACATTTCGGTACGAACGCTGAAATCGGGCTTGGTGGTCCGTTGTTCAGCTGCGGATTTCACTGGCGTTTCTGACACTTTTAACGAGAAGCATTCCATTTCCTTAATTCCGCCTAATTTTGGCGGAATTATTTTTTCAAAAAAAAATCATTCACGACCCAAGGTTTATGATTGCCTGGTTGTTTACATATAGATAATTCACTTTGGAGCAAATGATATGGAAACAAAGAAATTAGATTTATTCCGGAAATATGCACTGTTAATCCTGCTGTTTTTACCGGTATGGGGTTATACGCAGACGAGCGAGAAATCAGACAAAAAAATCAATCTTTCCCTGGGATATGGTTTAGTCAGTTATTTCTATACTCCGAATTATGAAACAACAGAGTATCTCCTGATAGACAGCGTGAACAACATTCAATCTTCGCATACCAGAAGAGTCGTAACAGATATCAAGATCAAACCGATTTACCTGCGTTTCGATTACAAATGGGACCGGAAAAACAGCATCGGCTGCATGGTAACATACAATGCCTACCGGGCTTCGGGTATCCGAACCGATTCTACCTGGAATACAGCGACTTCCATGTATGATATTTCTGACTCGAAACTACTCTACAGTATGCACCGTTTACGTTTTCAAATGGTCTATACCCGTCATTTTTTTGTTGACCGTCCGAAAGTAAATACCTATTTCTACGCTGCATTGGGAGTAAACCTGGTCATTGACCAGGTCAAGGAAAAAAACGTATTCGGATTCGGGGATGAGTCCTTTTATAGTGTCTCAAGTGGTTTTCCTATTGCAAGCAGATTGTGCTACGGTTTGCGTTACAATTTCAGTGAAAGCATGAGTTTATTTACCGAAGCAGGACTTGGCGGGCCTCTTTTATCCATCGGCTTAACAGCTAAATTTTAACAGTACAAAACATATTCCGTGGAACTGGAACTGATAAAACGCTGTGTGGAGGAGGACAGGAGATCGCAGGAGCTCTTTTACAAGCAATGCTATGCCAAATTTATTGGCACTGCCTATCGCTACTCAAATGGAAAAGAACAAGCCGTACATTTTTTCAACCTCGGTTTTGTAAATATTCTGATGAACCTGAAAAAGTACAATCCTGAAAATCCGTTTGATTATTGGGCAAAGCGTGTCCTCATCAATACAATCCTGAATGAACTGAAAAAGGAAAGACGCGAACAGGAACGTTTTTTTCCTGCAGAAGATATTTCTCAATTCTCTCAAACAACCTGGGACGACGACGACGAGATGATCCGGGAAAAAATCGAATTGATCCGGGAAAAGGCAAATTTATTGCCCCCGATGACCAAAAATGTCTTTAATCTCTATACCATTGATGGTTACAAGCATCATGAAATTGCTGCGTTACTTGACATCAATGAGAATACAAGCATGTGGCATTATTCGGATGCCAAGAAGAAATTGCGCAAAATGTTAGACATCAATTAACTCCAAGCGATGGAAGATTTTAACAACATAGAATTTGATCCGATTCCCGAAGGACTGGAATTCAAAGAAAGTTACATGCAGGATGCCTTTGCGCTGTACGATGCGGAAAAGGAAAAGCGAAGAAAGCGCATCCTGATCTGGTGGTTCACTTCCACCCTGGGGTTCTCCTGCATTTTACTGGGGGGAATCTACTTTTTCACAAAAGACACTTTGAATGCTGCTCCCTCCAAAAAAACAGCTGAAAAAGCGATCACATCCACTCATCAAATAGCTGCTAAGCCCAACACGCTTCAGCGGGATCAGCATGGAAAATCCCACATGACAACGCACAACAACGGTGTCCATACCCCCACGGAGAATCCGGTGAATCTTACTCTCAAAGAAAGGTCTTCTCAGCAGGCTAACACCAGTGCACGCAGCAAGCCGCTTAAGAATCAAAAACGTGTGGCTTACACACCTACAAGTACTTCAATTGCTGCAAAACATACGCGTAAAACCCGTTTTTACAGTGCTTTAACCGGAGATAAACGAAAGAACGGAGCCGGTGAGGTGACGGATGATACCGAATACCTGTCTTCCCGTCCGGTGAACTCAGATGCTCCGAACGAAAAAACTGCAATTGATTCCGGACTGTACGCAACTCCCGGCACTTTACCGGTAAAGCCTGCTTCACTCGCCTTTAGTAGTGACAGCACTCCCAAACCGGTAATTGACAGCCTGAAAATAGCGGCCGATGCTAAAACTCCTCCGGTGTCTAAACACCAGCTTTTCGTAAACCTCGGGGTGAACACCTTGTTTGGAGTGAAAGAATTACAGAATCGCGTGCTTTTCAAAGAAGCCATTGGTTTTTCATACCATTACCAGCTTTCAGAGAAAATCAGGATCGGAGTGGGATTGGAATATCATTCCCTTCCCCTTGTTTCATACCGCAGATTGATCAGCGATACAACGAAATCCGATAAAAAAACAATTATCCTGAATAAAACGACTCTGAATTATATCAGCCTGTATCCTCAGGCAAGCTATCAGATCGGGAGCAAACACCAGGTAACTGCCGGGCTCGGAATTGAGTACTTACTGACGGATCCGGGAGAACGGTATGAAATCAAAGTATATACGGATGAAACTCCAAAAAGAGTGAACAGCAAATTGTATTACAGTACGTTTAACCGCTTCAACTTTTCGGTATCCATCGGGTATGTTTATCAATTCAGCCGTTTTATGTCTGTTCAGGCCCAATACCACTACGGCTTCACTGACATTACCAAAAACAATGCTTTCAACCAGAGTTTTGATCGCAACAGCAGGTTACAGCTAGGCCTGAGAATACGGTTGCTTTAATCTTCTGGTGAATGCTCCGGGAATACGAAAAAGGAGGTAATGGAGAGTCCTGATTCGATCTGCCGGAAAGAAAAGTGGGGCACGATAAATCGTGCCCCACTTTTGCTTGATCTCATTTCAACTAAATATCAATGTGCATGCAGTTTCCAGGTCGACGTAATGTTGCGGGAAGCTGCATTTTTATTCGCTTTTTCAGTGAGGTCTTTCCAAACTTGTGAAATTCCTGCTTCCAAAGCCGCTTTCTCGTCTTTAAACATTTCCCACATCACTTTCGGATCTTCGAAATAGTGTTTTACGAAGTTCGTATCAAAATCTCCGGAACGGAACGCCGGATGCATCATCACAAACTTCCCGAAATCCAGGGTAGTTTTTACTCCTGAAATTTGGTAGTTATTAATTGCAAGAATCATTTTTTCCATCGCTTCTTCCCGGTCTTCTCCCCAAACAACCAATTTGGCAATCATCGGATCGTAGTAAATCGGCACTTCCATTCCTTCTTCGAAAGCATCGTCTACGCGCGCCAGGTCTTTACGTGGTCTGCGGTAACGGTTCAAAGTTCCGATATCCGGGATAAATCCGTTCAGGGTATCTTCTGCATACACGCGCACTTCGATGGAATGTCCATGAATCACCAGGTCTTCCTGGAGCTTCGGTAAACGCTCACCGCGTGCCACGCGCACCTGCCATTCAACCAGGTCTGTTCCGGTAATTTCTTCTGTCACCGGGTGTTCTACCTGCAAACGGGTATTCATTTCCAGGAAGTAGAAGTTCAAATCGGCATCCAATAGAAATTCCACTGTTCCTGCTCCTTCGTAATTACACGCTTTACAAACGTTTACGGCTGCTTCTCCCATTCTCTGACGCAGTTCTTCTGTCAAAACAGCAGAAGGTGCTTCTTCGATCACTTTCTGGTGGCGGCGCTGGATAGAACATTCCCGTTCAAACAAGTAAACGACATTCCCCAGGCGGTCTGCAAAAACCTGGATTTCAATATGTCTTGGTTTCGTAACGAATTTCTCGATAAAAACAGCATCATCTCCGAAAGATGAACGCGCTTCGCTCTGCGCCATTTTCATCTGTTCTTCGAATTCATCTACATGGTTTACCAAACGCATTCCTTTTCCTCCACCTCCGGCAGAAGCTTTGATCAGGATCGGGAAACCAACTTCAGCAGCGATTTTCTTTGCTGCTTCTACATCCGTAATGGCTTCATCTACCCCCGGAACCAAAGGTACGTTGTAGTTTTTCACCGCTTGTTTGGCAGATAATTTATCTCCCATAAGTTCCATTGCTTCAGGAGACGGCCCGATAAACTGAATTCCGGCTTCTTTCACCTTTCTGGCAAAACCGGCATTTTCAGACAAGAAACCATATCCGGGGTGAATTCCTTCCACTCCCAGCTCCTTACAATAATTCAAAATAATATCTTGTTGCAAATACGATTCAGAAGACGGAGATTTTCCTACATACACTGCTTCGTCTGCTTCATGAACGTGCGGAGCGTTGGCGTCCGCATCGGAATAGATCGCTACCGTTGCAATGTTCATCTTCTTCAATGAGCGGATCACGCGGCGCGCAATTTCTCCCCTGTTCGCAATTAAAACTTTTTTCATAGAATTTCTCAATGGCGGTAAAAATAAGTAAAGTGCAACGAATCACCTAATAAGAACAGCGATACTTTGCCAATTTACTATAGAAGCTCTGAGAATGAGCTGTAAAGGGAGAATTCCTGTTGCCAGTTAGTTCGAGTACCATAGTGCAACGGAGGTCTATCGAGAACAACTGGAGAAACCAACGACTCTTTTGTCGTTCTCGATATCCCGGATCTTCGGGACCCGAACAGACAAAGAGAGATTCGTAATTACTGTGGAAGGGGTTCTGTTTTCGATTCAGGCTCTTTTTTCTCTTCGTTTTCCGGATTCAATGCCGGAGGCTGCTGCCCCGGAACGAAATCTACCGGAACGCGGTTTTTACGTTTGGAGTTGTTTACCTTGTTCTTCTTTCTGAAAAGGTTCGTGAAAAATTCGATGATCCGCGATTCGGAAATGTTGTTGAAACTTTCTTCGTAGTGCAAACCGACGCCCTGCGTGAATTCTCCTTTATCCTTGTTACTTAAAATCCCTTTGTCATTCGATTCGTTGAAGATAGACACCCTGAAAGATCCGTCGTCGTTGATCAAATAATCGAGGTTAAAACTTCCGATCAGGGAATTATTGGAATTTCCGGTAGACGTATTGTTTGAAACTCCTAAGGAGGTTTTCAGGATGATGTTCTGTTTCGCCCCATATGCACGTTGCAAACCGAACTGGAAATTCTTGTCGCCGGTGAGCGAGTTGTCGTTATACCCCACATTCATTTTTACATCTTTAGACAGCTGTTCCAGCGCCGCATTAATCTGCGTAGCGATCACTTCCGCTACTCCGCCGTAACTTCCGTTGTTTGTACCTACTCCCTGGAAGCGGTTCAACACCAGGAGGGTGAAGAATTGTTTCTGCAATTCATCCTTATTCGAACGGATTCTGGCCAGTACCTCTTTACCGGATTCACTGGCATTCGGTACCTCGATATCCAGGTCGATCAACGGATTTAAAAGCGTTTGCGTGATATTCAGTACACAACGCACCTCTGATTTCGTAGTTGAAGAACCACCAATTTGTTCCCGGTTCAATTCATCCAGACTGGCATTTACCTTGTAATAGGCTTTAATTTTCAACGCAGCATCATACGGAGTCTCAGTCCAGGTAATTGTACTTCCCTGATCCAGTTCAAATGTCTTGTGAATCGGGTTCAATACAAAATCATACTGTCCGCTGTTAATCGTATACGTACCGGTCATACCGATATTCTGGAACTGATCCACTTTCAAATTAATCTCTCCGCTTCCCGTTGCCCGGATTTCCTCATTGGTTTGATTATCCAAAATCAACCGGATATTGGCATCAGGAGTTGCTTTGATCTTCAGCTTCAAATCCACCCCGGTTAAATCCAGTTTCTTCTTAACGGTTGCTGTATCAGTGTTGAAATCAATGAAATCAAATTCGTTGATTTCCTTTGCTCCATACATTGGCAAATCCACATGCGTTCCTTTTTTGGTTTCCGCATCTACGGAGATTTCCGTATTCCCTTTTTCAAATAAAATACTGGCCGTTCCGGTAGCATATGCTTTCCCGTAGTAAATCGTTCCTTCCTTGTATGCTGTATTCAACACCATAAACTTCTGTGTCGGATTCAGAGGCCGTTTACTTAGCGGATCGCGGAAACCGCCTACCGTTTCATCAAAAATGACATCGAAACTGGCAGAGAAATCCTTGAAGTTGTTGTGGAAGACCGTTGCCAGTGCGTAGGCCGTATTTCCTTCGTCGTCTATGATCGGGAATGTACCATAGATACCGTCATTCTCCCCGTCGAATCTCAACGGACCACTCAAACTGTAATGAGTCCCGAGAATTCCCACCTTCAATCCGCCGTTTCGCAGCTGCAGATTTCCGTTGATAAACGGATCGTCAATGCTTCCGGTAGCGTGAATAACTCCTTTGATACTTCCCGCAATATCCGAAATAACTTCCGGATCCATGAATGCATTGGCAAACGACAGGTTCATATCCTGGAATTCGAGGTCAAAGTCAATGTTGTTGTCTTTTTTAAATGGCAGCACATACCCATTGAAATCAAATGTTTGCAGGTTTTTATACTTCAAATCTCCGTTCAAAACGATCTTCTGTTCCAGCTCGAGCCAGATTCCGTTTACGTGCACATCCCCCACTTCCTGGCCTTCCAGGAACAAATCTTTCAGTACCATATCGCCGTCTACTTTGATTTCTGTAAACGGTGTTGCCAAACGTGCTGTCCCATCCAGGCTTCCCTGCATTTTGATTCCTACTCCCAACAGAGATGAGAATTCTTCTACATGCAGTTCGTGGGCATTGATCGTTAAATAATCTTCTTTGTCTTCTGATAAAATTCCGTTCAGGGCCAGGAACTGGTTGTCTCTTTCCAGCATCAGGTGGTTGATCTCCAAATGATTTTTGCAATACACCAGCTGCGCCGTGTTCATGATTTCCCAGCGGTTGTTCTTCACCGAGAAATAAGACGGCTTAACCTGAATATCAAATTCTCCTTCTTCACGCACGTCGACAATGAAATCAAAATCTGAAGTATTCGGAACGTCCTGGTTCCAGATCAGGTCTGTCTTGTAAATATTCTTCGTCCCGTCCATCGTGAGTTGGATATTTTCCACGTCCAGGGAATCACGCAGCTGTGTTTTTCCGGCTTTCAACACCAGTGTTCCTTCTCCCGATGAGAATTCCTGGTGCAGGTCTATATTCGTCAGGAATGCATCGCTTTTGTCATTTATCAGTTTTTCATAGCTGATTTTGGTCGACTGAATATCCAGCATCTGGTGATGAACCCGGGAATCCAGTTCCATTTTGACAACGGTTCCATAGGCAATATCCAGGTTCGGCAAAAAGATATCCAGGAATGCTTTCGAATCCTTGATTGTGGCATTCAGATCGAAATGATCTTTGGAATCTGCTGTTCCGCGTGGATAGCTCTTCGGAGCAAAATAAGATGGGAATGCATCGGAAAGTCCGTTATTGATCGCAATCGGAATGGTGTTGAAGTTGATCTTTCCGTTTACATCTGCATCCAGAATACCACTTCTCAGCTCAAAACGGTCGCTTTCCTGGTTGCGCTCAATGTAAAGTCCGACTTCCGGAAGGCCGAGTTTTTTACCGTCTTTGATCAGTTCAAGGTTATCGGCATTGATGAGTCCTTCGTATGTTTCCAGTGAATTTCCGGTCAAATCCATGTCCAGGTTCCCGACAAATGAAGATTCTTCGTCGGTATCGAAATGAAGTTTCCCCAGGTTGGCTTTGGCAATTTCGACCTTGAAATCGAAATGCTGAATTTTGGAAACATCTATTGCCCCGTCGAATGCCAGATCCAGATTCGGATCATTCACTTTCAGATTTGCATCCAGGATGTTATTAATGAACGAACCGTTTGTGACTGCAATATTCGAATACGTATAATCGTTGAAGTGGAACCTGGTCACGTCTCCGGAAAGTGTTTCCAAACGAATCACGTCTTTCTGCCCCACAATTCCGCTCAGGTAAACCTGTCCGGCCACATTCCCGAAATTGGGATTATCGAGGAACATTCCCAGGTTGAAACTGTCTATCGCAATATCGTAATTGGCATCCTGCGTACGGTTAAACGCATATCCTCCTGCCGGAAGTTTATTGAATGTAATCTCATTGTCGAGCTGAACGGATCCTAAAACGCATTGCAGTTTATCACTCTTAATGGCAAACTGATCCACCGAACCGTGAACAAAGGTATTCCGGACTTCCGCAAACTGCAGCCTGTCGACCATTTCATCAAAATTCAAACGCGCCATCCCGGATCGTTTGGGGAGCTGGATTCCTTCCACATCTTTGAAATCGATGAGTGCATAATCGACGTGTTCCCGGAATGACGATGCCGACAGGTTTCTGAAATCAGGTAGTGAATAGGATCCCCGGATGACGCTTCGTGTGCCGAAACGCAAATCCATGTTATCGATTTTCAGGTCTTTTACTTTTTTAGTCACCACGGCACTCAGCGAAACCACTTCATTCATTCCTTCCAGCGCATGCCCGAAAAGGGAAATATCCCAGAAACTGACACGCGATGAATCGATCACCGCATCAAATGAAACACTGTCTTCAAAATCGTTGAATCCTTTGAGCGTACTCATCAACATATGGAGTTTTGACGCATACACATCCGACCGGGACGTATTGATCTCCACATCGCTGAGCATGACTCCTTTATCGGGGTTGATCAATGCTTTTGCAAATAGTTTTTTCAACCAAAACCCGGACTTTTCCTGTGTTTGAAGGTGTTTGAGCTGAAAAGCCATGATTCCCTTCTCTTCCCGGAAATCGGTGATGTGCAGAATGACGTCTTTGAACTTCAGATGACTAAAATCCATTCCGAAAGCGTCGTAATCCTTCCGGTTGTCATCGTAGGAAATCGTCACCCACTCAATATCAATGTTGTCGACCGTTACACTCGGAGGATCGGAATTCTTCTTATGACTTTTTTTCCCGGAGAAATAATCGGCAATGAATTCATAATTGTAGTCGCCGTTGATGGAATCGCGTTCTATACCAACTCTTCCGTCCGAAAGACCCACACTTTTCAGGTGGATATAATCTCCGCCCAGGTCGAAATCCTTTACACGAACCATAATTTGCTGAAGCGCAGCCAGCGTATCACCGTGCTGATCGCGTACCAATACATCCTTCAGGTACACTTTGTCGAAAAAAACCACATCAATTTTCCCGATCCGGAATTCAGCATCCAGTTCTTTGGACAAAAAATTGGTGGCAAGCGTTCCCAGATAGGTCTGAAATTGGCTCGTTCTAATGGCAAAAGCAAAAAGAATGAGCACCAAAAGCACCCATTCAAAAGAAATCCCTACTATTCTACCTAGTATTTTGAGTACTTTTGCCATGTATTACATACAAAATTAACAAAGTTGAGCCAACAATCATTAGTAATTCTGGGAATTGAATCATCTTGTGATGATACTTCTGCTGCTGTACTCAAAAACGATACCATTTTATCGAACGTTACGGCGAGTCAGGCAATCCATGAGCAATATGGTGGTGTTGTTCCCGAACTGGCGTCGCGGGCTCATCAGCAAAATATCATTCCGGTTGTAGACGCGGCTCTGAAAAAAGCGTCCGTTTCACTGAAAGATATTGATTTAATCGCATTTACGCAAGGCCCTGGATTAATGGGATCGTTGGTTGTAGGAACTGCTTTTGCCAAATCGCTGAGCCTGGCGCTCAACAAACCGATGGTGGCTGTACACCACATGCATGCTCACATCCTGGCTCATTTCATCCAAGAAGGAACTCCGATCCCAAATTTCCCGTTTATTTGTTTGACCGTTTCGGGAGGACATACCCAACTGGTGCGCATCAATTCGCCGGTCGATATGATCGTTTTGGGTTCTACTATCGACGATGCGGCCGGAGAAGCGTTCGACAAAACAGCCAAAATACTTGGGTTTCCTTACCCAGGAGGGCCCTTGATCGACCGCTATGCGAAGGAAGGAAATCCGAAAGCCTTTTCGTTTTCAAAACCACAGGTAGAGGGCTACAATTTCAGCTTCAGCGGACTCAAAACGTCCGTGCTGTATTTTATCCGGAAAGAAGTGGCTAAAAACCCGGATTTTATCGAGGAAAACAAGGCAGACCTCTGTGCTTCCATACAAGACACCATCCTGGAAATCCTGTTCAAACAGCTTCGGAAAGTGTCCAAAGACACCGGCATCACTGAAATTGCCATTGCAGGAGGTGTTTCTGCCAATTCCGGGCTCAGAAACCGCTTACAGGAAGAAGGACAAAAACTCGGCTGGAATGTCTATATCCCGAAATTCGAATACTGCACCGATAATGCCGCGATGATTGCCATTGCCGGAAAATTCCTGGCCGAAAACCAACAGTTTGCAGATCAACATATCAGCGCCAATGCGCGCTTACCTTTTGTTAAGCCATGAAAAAAGTTGAACTTCCGGAAGCATTTGTAAAACGCGTCAGCAGTGATTCATTCCTGGGAACACCCCTGCTGGATGCACTGAACGAAGAACAACCCGTTGCAATCCGGATCAATTCGTTGAAAGGCGCTTCTGTCTTCAACGGACTGGATGCCATTCCCTGGTCTCAAAATGGTTTTTACCTGAAAGAACGGCCTGTTTTTACGCTTGATCCGCATTTTCACGGCGGTCGCTACTATCCGCAGGAAGCGGGTTCGCAATTCATTGATTGTATTCTCCGCCAGCTTCCATTACCGGAAAACCCGGTTGTGCTGGATCTTTGTGCAGCTCCTGGAGGAAAAAGTACGCTGATTGCCGATTTCCTGGGAGGAAAAGGACTTTTGCTCGCCAATGAAGTGATCCAAAGCAGATCGCGCATCCTGAAAGAAAACCTCACAAAATGGGGTGCTAAAAATACGCTGGTGAGCAACAACGACCCGGCAGATTTTGAAACACTGAATAATACGTTCGACTGTATATTGATTGATGCTCCCTGCTCGGGAGAAGGCATGTTCCGGAAAGATCCTGACGCACGAAACGAGTGGTCAGAAGAATCGGTTAACCTCTGTGCAGCTCGACAAAAACGCATTGTAATGGATGTTTGGGATTCCCTGAAACCGAACGGCTACCTCCTCTATTCGACCTGCACATTCAACGAACAGGAAAACGAATCCAATGTGCAGTGGATGCTGCAACAAACGGATTCGGAATTGGTTACTGTGGAGATTCCGCATGCCAAACAAGGACGAAACGGAATCGGGAACTACGCGCTTCCTTCCGAATTGAAAACGGAAGGTTTTTACGTGGTGGTGATCCGGAAACTTGGGGAAGAACGCGTACAGAAAAACAAATCGAAGAAAAAAGGCACACTCACCCGCATCAAGCCGGAAAACTGGCTCGGGGAATGGGTCGACACCAATCAATCGGAATTGGTACAATGGAACAACTACCTGTTTGCTGTTCCGGCAGATCAGCTGGAATTGATTGAGCGATTACACGTACAACTCCGCATGATCAAACTGGGAACAGAACTGGGAGAAATTTCCCGAAAAGGACTCATTCCGAATGAAGCACTGGCACTCGGTAACGAACTGCTTTCTGACCGCATCCCGGATATTCAGTTGAGCAAGGAAGAAGCGCTGCATTACCTGAAAGGCGAAACGTTCACCCTTGCTGCGGAAAAGCAGGGATTCCACACGGTTTCGTTTGAAGGAACCAAACTCGGCTGGATCAAACACCTCGGAAACCGGTTCAATAACCTGTACCCGAAAGAATGGCGCATCCGCATGCGGGTAGATTAATATTCCGGGCGGAAAAACTGCATCTTTCCTTTTTTCAAATCGGATAGAAAAATACTGGACTCCCCCAGTTTCCGACCGAATTTACCGGTATTTTGATGCCATAATACCAGTTCTCCATTCGCTTTTACTTCTTTGACGACCGCAAAATGCTTGTCCATCGTTTCGAAGTATTTCATCCCGTTTTGAGTTCCGCTAAATTTCACTCCTTTGAATGCAATGATATCACCGGGAGCAATGCATGCTTTCTGATAATCATACGGTTTTCCGAAAACGTCGTAACCGTTCCATTTGGCATACGTTTCGTTCAACGCCAAACTCAAAACATCCCAGCATTCGCCGCGTAGAATTTTCTTTCCCATGTACGGTTTTAGAACTGTCAGTATGCTTGAATTCAACTGCGGAACAGAATCACACAATTGAACCCGCTGTGCCTTGCCATGAAAAAGAAACAAAAGAACGAATGCCAGGATGCTGAAATATTTCATGTTGTTTGTGAGATTACCGGTATAACGCGAAAATGGAAAAAGGTTAAAAAGAAATTTGATATTGCAGTACCAACATGTTTTTCCGCGCTGTCTGAACCGCTTCACCATTCGAATTATTAGCAAAAACAGCCCTGTTTTGAAGTCCAAGCGACATTTTTCCGCCGTGCGTTCCATGAATCAGCCAGCTCACGCCTCCTTCATACATGACCGCGGCATCTTTGAGTGCCTGGAAACGGGAATACTGCAGCTGCACATAGGGCAGCAGCGTTCCGTTGTCCGGGAGCAGATCGTCTTTGAATTTATAACCGGCCTGGAAAAACAAGATGTCTCCGGTTCCCACCATCGGGAAATTGACTCCCGGACCGTTCAGAGAAGCCGCAGCCGCATTGACTCCGTTTGCCGGGTTCATTCCGTTGTTCATGCGCAGGTAGTTCTTCCCGAAATTGAAATTGTTGTAGGCAAGATAGGCATTGAAAGCAGCTCCTTTCTTCCCTACCGGAAAATCTGCAAACAAATCCGCGCCCAGCAAGAGCAGGCTTGTACGCACGGTATCGCCATCCAGTCCCAAATGCCACATGGCTTTGTTTTGCTGCACCCAGCCGATACCCAGGTTGAGTAATTTCTTTTTTCCCAGGTAAGTTCCGCTCATGTATGGAACAGCTGTCGTTTCTTTGTCGAAAAACTGCCAGAACAAGTAACCTGCAGTTTGCATTTCCGGTGCTTCCGTACTGAAATTGGAAACCGGGTTAATCGGAGGAATTGCCACGGTACTGTTTCGTACAGACATCGGGCGGCTCAGTGCAACACGGTAGTTTAAGCGCGAAATATCACCTTTGAGGTAGACAGACAGTTTTCGTGCAAACTGGTCGTTGACTCCGTTGGTTGCCTGCTGGTAAATCGGCGCATCCAATCCCATAATGTTGGCTACCGCAGGAGCTGAAAAGCGCGACATTCCACCCCAGGCTGTCAAACCTCCACCGATGTGTAGTTGTTTTATGATCTTGTATTCGGTAATGGCATCGTGTAAAAAGGCTCCGGTTCCTCTCGGCTGGAGAAAACTGAAGTTATTCTGCCCGAATTGCGTGTAGAAGAAAATCCGGTCGGTGAGTTGTCCGAAAGCCTGAACGCGCCATCTTCTGATCCCGATATCCGTGTAATGCGACTTAGCTGTTCCGTCAATGGTTGTTCCCGGATTAAAATCAGAATACCGCAGCCAGGTTTGGGCTAAAAAGGTTCCCTTAAAATAATGCGTCCCCGATTTGTTGAAATTGATTTTCAGTTCGGGTATCACCATCCGTTCTTTCACCGAATCCTTTGCGGTCTGCGTCCATACTGCTCCTGCCTGTATGGTCAGCATCATTACCAAAAATGTCTTTTTCATGCTTTCTTCGTTTCTATAAAAAGAAGCCGTATCCGAAGTTCGATCGGACAGCATTCCCTGTTAAAAAGATTCACCGCTAGTTTTTGAGAGCCGAAAAATTACAAAACATTCACCTCATCCGGTTGTTTTACTCACAAATAATTTCCCGAATGCTTTTCCCCAAACCAAAAGTTATGAAACAACAAACGCCCCGACCCAAAAGCCGGAGCGTTTATATCTAATTCTAAGTAGCTGGTATTATATTCTTTATTGTTCAGCGCAATTCAGCCACGCTTATCTCAATAAGTTAATTGCTCCGTTGAATGTTTTCTTGAGATCCGTGTAGAGATCTTTTACATGTGCTATCCAGATATATGTTCCGTTCTGAACGATGACCCCATTGTAGGTTCCGTCCCAGGCAGCATTCGGATCATGTGTTTCCCAGATGACTTCTCCCCATCGGTCTAAAATCAGCAATTCGAAATTGTACTGATCGATTCCGGAGACATAGAACTTCCAGCTCTGATTGAATTCATCTCCATCCGGTGTGAATGCATTCGGTGCATAGAAGATAATATCGCTGACAACAGACAGAATATGTTCTACCGTATCCACACAACCTTGTGATGTTTCAACGATCAAACGGATCTCATACGTTCCAACGGTGCCTTCCGGGTAATGGAATGTCGGATTCTGGTACGTACTGTGGTTCGGATTCGATCCCGGCGCATACCAGGTCCAGTTCACCACTCCCGGACTCGATTTGTCCTGCATTTTGACTTCCGTTTCGAAAATCGTTGTCGGGTTTGCAGACATCGTGAAATCTGCCACCGGGTTTGCAATCACGTTCGCAATTCCCGGGAAGGTACTCGTGGTGACACATCCGTAGATTGAGGTCACGGTAACCTTCATGGTATAAATTCCAGCTTCGGTGTACGTATAGTTTAAATCCGTATCACCATGGAACGTTTGAGTTACACCGTTTCCGAAATCAACAACCACAGAGTCTATTTCGTTTTTATTGTTCGAGTTATTGATGAATGTAAACGCTCCCGGAAGACAGGAATATGGTTTGTCTGCAGTATAATTCGGAACAATGGTTACCGGGAAAGTAATGGTCAGACAGGAATCCGTTGAAGGTGATCCGCACTGTTCGGTCAATTCCGCACAGTAAACCGTTCCGCTGTTTACCGGATCCACCGTGATCGCATTTCCGGTTCCGATAATCGTTCCGTTCTCTTTCCAGGTGTAGGTATAGGCAGAACTTCCTCCTGTCCCCTGAACTGTCAACAAAATGGATGCTTCCGGACAAATGGTGGAATCTGGTGTAATGCTGACGATTTTCAAACGCGCCGGTTCGGAAATCGTTGCGGTAACGGTAATTACACAACCGTTTGCATCCGTAATCGTCACCGTATGCGTTCCGGCATACAGGTCATCTGCACGCGGCCCGGTCGAAGCGGAAGCACTCCAGGAATACGTGTAAGGAGCTGTCCCGTTTACCACACTCACTTCGATGATTCCGTCGTTTGCACTGTTACAGGTCACATCGTGCTGATCAATGATCGTTGCAACCATTCCCGGAATTTCCGTAACGGTAACTGCAACGGTATCGACACAACCGGTTGTAGATGAAACCACGCAATGGTAAGTTCCCGCGGCTAATCCCGCTGCCGTTTGACTGGTTTGTCCGCCGGCATCGAACCAGTTATAGGAAACTGTTCCCAACACCGGGTTCATGGTTGCCGTGGCTGTTCCGTTACTTCCTCCAGGACAGCTAACCGGCGTGGAAGTTCCGCTAAACGTGGCATTCGTATTCGGTACGTTGACATTCACATTGGCTGAACAACCCAACGCATCCGTGATTTGAACGGTATAAGGCCCGGCAACTAAATTGGTTGCTGTTTGCGTTGTCTGGCCTCCCGGAGACCACAAGTAAGAAAAAGGAGCACTTCCCTGCGTCGGGGTAACCGTTGCCGAACCCACACCTCCGAAACAATAATCGGTTTGTGCGGTGGCTGTTCCGGCTACGGTCTGCCTTGTAATAAAAGAAGTATCACTCACCCCTCCTACTGCGGCGTTACAAGCAGTTGCCGTGAGGTAATAGCCGGTTGTTCCCGGCGGAATGGTCGTCAAGTTCAGAACTCCGCCATTATACGGATAGGTTGCCCCGGATGTACTTGCCCACTGAATGGAATTGTTCGATGTCGAAGTGACTGTGTAATACTGAACCGTTGCAACTGCATAATTTGATGTGTTGTTCGGTGCAGTTGGTGTGAATCGTTTTCCATCCTGGTTGGCGTTCCAAACGGTATTGTTTCTTCCCGGCGTAATAGTTGCACTTGTTCCGGCAGGATTGTGTAGTCCCTGGATTGCCAACCCTCCGTTCCATGCCTGACAGCCTGGTTTCTGACCGATCATCATGTCGATAACATTGGATGTTTCGTAGAATATCAAGGCTCCGTAATAACAGGTGTTCGGACACTGGAAAGCGTTCACACTTTCATACAGAACAACAAACTTCCGGTTCGGTGCCGTACCGATTGTTTGATACTTAATCGGCCCGATCGGAGCCTGAGACGGATTGATATCCGAATAAAACAGCATCGCGGAGTTTCGTGTTGTAGCCAGGTTTACGGTAGATGGCAGTGTTCCCATACCGACCAATGACCAGGGACAGGAATTGTTTGCATTCCCATTGTTAAAACTTACCAAACCGTTTGAACCGATGACACACTGTGTGTAGTTCGTTCCATAAAAGTTAAAAGTAAATCCGATGGGGATTAGTGCCGAATACCAATCATCCGGCAATTGTGGAATAGTAGTAGCGTTATCCAGAGTAATTCCGTTAGTGAGTACCGGACCTCCTCCCGAACAATTCGTAATCTGAACGGTTTGACCTGCACAAACAGTAGCATCCTGACCGAGGCATAAAGTGACCTGAGCATTCAGCACACTGCTTGACATAAAAACCAACGCACTTAATAAAACTATCTTCTTCATAATTACTTAATTGTGTTGTACTTAAAAAACGTTTTTTTTAAGTACAGGTTGCTTGAGATTAAAGCAAATGCAAAAAAAACACAAATAAGCAATCAATTAACTGATAAACAAACAATTGCAAAAAGTTGAAAGTGTTTGTTTTTTCAAAAATCCATGTTACGAAATAGTAAAATCAAACTTTTAAGTAATTAATTATCAAATGGTTCATTATTTCACCGGTCAACTAACTCAAAATACTCGCTATCGAGTACCTATAAACAAAAAATCCCTGCCGCAATTGACAGGGATTTTTGATATGATAAAGTAGTCGAAGTGTTACTCTAAAACGTTGATCACACCATTAAATGTCTTCTTGGCATCGGTGTAGACTTCTTTCACGCGGGCAATCCAGGTATATGATCCCTGTGTAACCGGAACCCCGTTGTATGTTCCGTCCCATGCAGCGTTCACATCGTGTGTTTCCCAAATAATTTCTCCCCATCGGTTGAAGATCAGCAATTCGAAGTTGTACTCATCGATTCCGGAAACATAGAACTTCCATGTTTGGTTGAACTCGTCTCCGTCAGGCGTGAATGCATTCGGTGCGTAGAAGATGATGTCGCTGATAACAGACAAAATGTGTTCTACTGTATCCACACAACCTTCCGGTGTTTCAACGATCAACTGGATCGGGTACGTTGCAATCACTCCTTCCGGATAATGGAACGTCGGGTTTTGATACGTACTGTGATTCGGGCTGGATCCGGGAGCATACCACGTCCAGTTCACCACGTTCGGGCTCGACTTGTCCTGCATGACCACCACTGTTTCAAAAATAGTTGTCGGGTTTGCAGACATCGTGAAATCAGCTACAGGGTTTGCAATGATGTTTGCAATTCCCGGGTAAGTTCCTGTTGTCACACAGCCCAATTCTGAAGTTACCGTTACGTTCATGGTGTAAATTCCAGCAGCCGTGTAGATGTAATGGATGCTGTCGTTTCCATAAACTACTCCCATATCTCCGTTTCCGAAACTAACCACTACTGAGTCAATCGGATCGTCATTATCGATGTTTGTTGTGTCTAAATAGAATACCAGATCACCAGGCAAACAAGAATATGGCTTATTCGGATTATAGATCGGCACGATCGGAGTCGGGAAGTTGATCATCATACATGAATCCGTACTTGGAGATCCACATTGTTCGGTCAGTTCCACACAGTATTGTGTTTGAGTTGTCAGCGGATCAACTACAATCGAAGTTCCTGTTCCGATCACGGTTCCGTTTTCTTTCCATGTGAATGTGTAAGGAGAGCTTCCGCCTGTTCCCTGAACGCTCAAGGTAGTAGAAGCTTCCGGACAAATAATCTGATCCTGGGTCAGGAAGGTAATCTGAAGCGGATCCGGCTGAGTCAGCGTCTGGCTTTTTGAGATGGTACATCCTTTATAGTCAGTCACTGTCACCGTTGTTGTTCCTACATACAGGTCATTTGCCATGTTCGTAGTAGAAACAGAATGATCCCACGAGTAAGTGTAAGGTGCTGTTCCCTGAGTTACGGCAACCCGCAACACTCCGTCATTTGCAGAGTTACAGGTTACATTCCCGATACTGTCGAAGTTTGCGATCATTCCCGGAATTTCAGATACAGTTACGTTTACTGTTCCGGTACACCCGATATTGGATGTGATGACACAGCTGTAGCTTCCTGCAGAAAGACCTGTCGCGGTTTGCGATGTCTGTGCATTCGGATCATTCCAGGAATAAGACAAGGTTCCTACTACCGGGTTCATGTTTGCTGTTGCAGTTCCATCGGATCCACCCGGACAAGAAACCAGTGTGGAAGTACTTGTATAGGCAACCGGGTTCGCTCCAACTGTTGCTGTTGCTGTTCCGGTACATCCGTTAGACAAAGTAACCGTACAGATATATGTTCCGGGCAAAAGTCCTGTTGCAGTTTGAGTGGTTTGTCCTGCCGGATCACTCCAGTGGTACGTTGCGGTTACACCCGGAGGGTTCCCTGGTACGGTGAAGTTTGCCGTTGCAGTTCCGTTATGCCCCATCGGACAGGAAGCAGGAGTGGATGTTGCACTGTAGGATGCATTGATATTGGTAACAGTAACAGTTGCCGTTGTTGGGTTTACCGTTTGCCCGGTTGTCGGGTTCGGACCGGATGTTACCGTTACAGTGTAAGTTCCCGGAGCAACGTTATTTACAGTCTGAGTTGTAGGGTTTCCGGGAATGTTCCAGGAATACGTGTACGGAGCATAACCTCCTACCGGTGTTACAGTTACACTTCCGGTTGGCTGGTTACAGGTAGCCGGGGTTTGAGAGGTTGTTGCTCCGAAGTTGATTGCACAGTTGATACTTCCGGATGAAGGTGTGGAAGTATTCGGCTGCAAGCTGATTGTTCCGGACTGACCGTTGAAGTTTGTAATCAACAAGATATAAACCTGTCCTGCAACTGCATTGGCAATATCCACATATTCAGTTGCAGAAGCGGAATAAGAACAGTCAACCGTCGGAGTGCTTGGTCCGATCGGACATCCGGCAGAAACGCTTGTATACGGTCCGTAAAGAGCAAAATCCACGTCGATTAAACTTCCGCTGCTGGACGTCTGCGTAAGCGTGAGATGAATACTACCTGAATTGGCAATACCGATCGCCAGCCAGTTTGGATTCGGGGTAGAATACAAACAGGAATAGGTTCCCATACTGGATACTCCAGTGAGGTTTTGATAAGATCCTGAGATGGAACATCCAGCCTGTGAACAGGAAGATCCAGGGGAAACCTGAGCAGCAGCGCTCAAGCCAAAAAACAGCCCCAATCCCAGTAAAGTATGCTTGATTGTTTTCATAATATTAAAATCTCGTTTCGTGGTTAGATAGCGTATTCGACAGCATATCCGGTAATGACACCGTTAATAGTCTGAATCAGGGTTGCAAATTCTTCTTTCGTCAAAACGGCCTGTGATTCCAAAACCAAAGAGGTTCCGTCTTCACTTAGAATAAAAGAAGTAATACGTGGATCATTATTCAGAATTGTTTCCAGCGTTGCTCTTTGAGAAAGTCCGACACCTGTAATTCCAATTACATGATGAGCTTTTACCCCTGATAGAATATCAATTCCGGCAATCTTATTTTCGTTCATTTTAGTTTGAACTTCTGTTCCGGACAATTCATATATCTTTTCATATACCTGACCAAACGATTCAAAGCTTGAAAAGACAATACCAAAGGCGCATAGCAGGATGTATTTTTTCATTTCAATTTGGGTTTTAATTGTACAAAAGACGGCATTATTAAGTTTAGGTTGTCTACTCCTTTCGAAAATATTATCAATAATTGCCTTTTAACAAACAAAATAGCCTTCCCATTGATTAAAATTCAATTGCGAATTAATGTTCCATAAATTTTCATGCTCATTTTTAAAATTAATTACATTTGCTCCACGTAAAATAAATGCATTAGTTATTATGTCAAGTAAATACCAAGCTCAAATTGACGCTTTCATGGAAAAAGTGAAGGCTTCAAACGGACATGAAGCGGAATTTTTACAAGCTGTTCAGGAAGTTGCAGAAACAGTTATTCCATTCATCGAAGAAAATCCAAAATACAAAACGGCTAAGATTTTAGACCGTATTGTTGAGCCGGAAAGAACCATCATCTTCCGCGTTCCGTGGTTGGATGACAAAGGAGAAATTCAGGTAAACCGAGGGTATCGTGTAGAATTCAACTCTGCAATCGGACCATACAAAGGAGGTTTGCGTTTCCACCCTTCTGTAAACCTTTCTATCCTGAAGTTCTTAGGATTCGAGCAAATTTTCAAAAACTCTTTGACTACGCTTCCAATGGGAGGTGGTAAAGGTGGTTCTGATTTTGACCCGAAAGGAAAGTCAGACAACGAAGTAATGAAATTCTGCCAGTCATTCATGACGGAATTATCCCGCCACATCGGTGCTGACACAGACGTTCCTGCTGGAGATATCGGTGTTGGAGGTCGTGAGATCGGTTACATGTTCGGTCAGTACAAACGTATTCGTAACGAGTTTACAGGAGTATTGACAGGAAAAGCACGCAACTGGGGAGGATCTTTGATTCGTCCGGAAGCGACAGGTTACGGAACGGTATACTTCGCGAAAGAAATGCTTGCTACGAAAGAGGATTCTTTCAAAGGAAAAATCGTTGCTGTTTCCGGTTCAGGAAACGTAGCTCAGTATGCTTGTGAAAAAGCGACTCAGCTGGGAGCAAAAGTGGTAACACTTTCCGATTCATCCGGCTACATTTACGATGCTGAAGGAATCGATGCTGCGAAGCTGGATTTCATCATGGAATTGAAGAACGTAAAGCGTGGACGTATCGAAGAGTACGTGAAGCAGTACCCTTCTGCGAAGTTCGTTGCAGGAAAACGCCCTTGGGAAGTGAAAGTTGATATCGCGCTTCCTTGTGCTACTCAAAACGAATTGAACGGTGAAGAAGCAGAAGCTTTGATCGCAAACGGAGTAATCTGTGTTGCTGAAGGAGCAAACATGCCTTCTACTCCTGAAGCAATCCTGGCTTTCCAAAAAGCAAAAGTATTGTTCTCACCAGGAAAAGCTTCTAACGCAGGTGGTGTGGCAACTTCCGGATTGGAAATGTCTCAAAACTCTCTTCGTATGAGCTGGACTTCTGAAGAAGTTGATGCTAAATTGCACGGAATCATGGTTTCTATCCACGAGGCTTGTGTGAAATACGGTAAAGAAGCTGACGGAACGGTTGACTACGTGAAAGGTGCAAACGTTGCAGGTTTCGTAAAAGTTGCTGATTCTATGATTGACCAGGGTCTGGTATAATCGAAAAAATAAAAGTCCCGAAAAACCGTCTTGAGCAATCAGGGCGGTTTTTTTTTGTTTCAACACCCCATTTCCAGTTAGTTCGAGTACCAAAGTACAACGGAGGTGTCTCGAGAATAACTGGACTACTCTTGTCGTTCCCGATACGCTGTGCACTCGAACCGACCAATTCGTAATCATAAATCCTTCCTTTTTTCAATTTTTCACTTTTCACTTTTCAATTTAAAGTACATTTGCGTGCGATATTTATTATGGAAAAAGAAAAGACAAAACGATTGATTGATTTCGATCGAACCGGTTTCGAAAACGACGAACTGCTTACCATTTATAAAGCAATGGCCAAGCCGCGATTAATCGAGGAAAAAATGCTGATTTTGCTGCGCCAGGGGAAAATTTCCAAATGGTTCTCCGGATGGGGACAGGAAGGAATTTCAGTTGGTTCGGCTTACGCGATGAAACAGGAAGAGTTTATCCTTCCGATGCACCGCAACCTGGGTGTTTTCACAACCAGGGGAATTCCATTAAGTCGTTTGTTTGCCCAATTCCAGGGAAAAATGTCCGGATTCACCAAAGGACGCGACCGTTCGTTCCACTTCGGAGCAAAAGATTATAATATCGTGGGGATGATTTCCCACCTGGGGCCTCAGCTCGGAATTGCTGACGGAATTGCCCTGGCAAACAAACTGAAAGAAAACAACCAGGCAACCATCGTGTTCACCGGCGACGGTGGAGCATCCGAGGGAGATTTCCACGAGTCGCTGAACGTAGCGGCAGTATGGGAACTTCCGGTGATTTTTGCCATCGAAAATAACTGCTGGGGACTATCTACTCCAAGCAACGAGCAGTTCCGCTGCAAACAATTTATCGACAAAGGAATCGGTTACGGAATGGATGCGTTCCAGGTTGACGGAAACAACGTCCTGGAAGTGATCCGCACTGTGCGCAAAATTGCCGATTCAATCCGCCAGAAACCTCGCCCATTCCTGTTGGAATGTATGACGTTCCGTATGCGCGGACACGAAGAAGCTTCCGGAACAAAATACTACCCGGATGGTCTTCAGGACGAATGGGCGAAAAAAGATCCGGTTGCGAACTTCGAACTATACCTGCTGGAGCAAGGCGTTCTAACAGAAGAACTCGTTGCACAGGTTCACCAGGAAATCAAAGACGAAATCCAGGCAGGATTGGACATTGCTTTTGCTGAAAGCCCGATTGAAGCAGATCTCGACAGAGAATTAAACGATCTTTACGCTCCATATACGCAAGAAGTAATTGCTCCTGCAAGCAGTTCCAAAACTGAAAAACGACTGATTGATGCCGTTTCGGATTCCCTGAGACAAAGCATGGTGCGTTTCCCGGAATTGGTCATCATGGGACAAGATGTTGCAGAATACGGAGGTGTATTTAAAGTGACAGAAGGTTTTGTAGAACAATTTGGAAAAGGACGTGTGCGCAATACGCCACTTTGTGAATCGGCGATCGTAGGGACAGGCTTAGGATTGTCCATCAGCGGCATGAAAGCGGTTGTTGAAATGCAGTTTGCAGATTTCGTAACCTGCGGATTCAACCAGATCGTCAATAACCTGGCTAAAATTCACTGGAGATGGGGGCAAAATGCCGATGTGGTTGTGCGTATGCCTACCGGAGCAAATACAGCCGCAGGACCGTTCCACAGCCAAAGTAACGAAGCGTGGTTCTTCCATACTCCGGGATTGAAAGTCGTTTACCCGGCATTCCCGGGTGATGCAAAAGGATTGCTGAATGCAGCGATCGAAGATCCGAACCCGGTTCTGTTCTTCGAGCACAAATTCCTGTACCGAAGCATCCGCGAAGATATTCACGACGATTACTACACAACGGAAATCGGGAAAGCTGGATATGTGCGAAAAGGAGACGATTTAACGATCATTACCTACGGATTGGGAGTTCACTGGGCAATGGAGACTCTGGATGCGCATCCTGAGATTTCTGCCAACCTCATCGACCTGAAAACGCTCTTGCCTTTGGATACGGAAACGATCTACGAAGCAGTGCGCCAAACCGGGAAAGTAATTGTCTTGCATGAAGACTGTATGACCGGTGGAATCGGTGGTGAAATCGTTGCATTGATCAATGAAAACTGTTTCGATGCACTGGATGCACCTGTTAAACGCGTGGCGTCGCTTGATACTCCGGTTCCGTTTGCAGTAGCATTGGAAAAACAATTCCTTCCGGCAGAACGCTTCAAAAAAGCGCTGGTTGAATTGTATGAGTTCTGATAAATCAAATCTGAAATAACCAGCAGGGAATTGGAATAAAAAAGTCGGGGCGGAAAATTTTCCGCCCCGACTTTTTTCGTAATAAATCAATTTTTCTTCTTAGTCTTTTACCACCGTATAACCAGGGTATTTTGATTTGTCGAATACAAACTTGCTGTCTTCGATAGCCGGATTAGAAGTAAACTTCGTCATGGTAAACGTAGAAACCGTACCGTCGTTTGACTTCATGATCGCTTTTTTCAATTCGTTATCTTCTTTTGAAATGTAGATAACAATCGTGTGGTAATTCGCTTTTTTCGGGTTTTTCGGGTACAGGTAAATTACGTGTACTTTCTCTCCGTTCAATGTTTCTTCTTTCTCGTACTTGCTTTTGAAACCGGTTTCCCAGATCGTCATTAATTTCTTTGGGTTGATCGATTCTTCATCACTTCCGGAAGCATCCGTTTCATACACCGTTTTCTCTTCTTTTACGATACTCCAGGTTTTCAAACCATTTGAAATCAAGGTTGTTTCACCGTATGTTGCACAGTATTTATCTCCTTTTACCCATCCTTTCCCGGACAAGTTGGAATTCGTTCCGTTTGTACTGTTTTTAATGGTTGCGCTAAATTCTACGTAGAAGGTTTTCAGTCCTTTTATTTTTGCCGAAACTTTATCCAGAATAGCGTCAGCCTTTGCGTCCTGGCTGTATGACAAGGTACTTCCCAATAGAGTTAAGCAAATAATTAAGTATTTCATGTTTCACAAATTTCTGTGCAAATATCAGAAATTGTGCCACAATTCATGCATCCGGCTTAAAAAATGCTGTTAGATTTCTGTTAAAAAGAAAATACAAAATTGAAAATGAAGAATGGAAAAGTTGTTTTAAGGTCAAAACATTTGAACTATTAACATACTGAGCCTGTCGAAGGATGAACCAAACATAAAAGAAAATCAATTCGTGATTCCTTTCGAGCGCAGGTACTCTTCCAGGCTTTCCAGATCGCCAAACAGTACTTCGCGGGCTTTACTTCCCTGGAATGGCCCGATAATGCCGTATCCTTCCAGCTGATCCACAATACGTCCGGCACGGTTGTAACCCAATTTCAGTTTTCGCTGCAACAAGGAAGCCGATCCCTGGTTGTTGATGACCACAATTCGCGCAGCCTCGGCAAACATCGAATCGATATCATCCAGGTCCACATCGCGGTCTTCACCACCATCTGCTCCTACGTATTCCGGCAGGATCAACGCTCCCGGATATGCGCGCTGCTCCCCGATAAACTTACAAATATCTTCAACCTCCGGTGTATCGGCGAATCCACACTGTACGCGGATCAAATCCTGCCCGAGTGAAATCAGCATATCCCCGCGACCGATCAACTGATCTGCTCCGGAAGAATCCAAAATGGTACGTGAATCGATTTTCGACAATACGCGGAACGCGATACGCGCCGGGAAGTTGGCCTTGATCATACCGGTAATCACATTCACTGACGGACGCTGCGTTGCCACAATCAAATGGATTCCGATCGCGCGGGCCAACTGCGCCAAACGGGCAATCGGGTGTTCCACTTCTTTACCTGCAGTCATGATCAAATCAGCGAACTCATCAATCAGTACCACGATATATGGCAGGTAACGGTGTCCTTTTTCCGGGTTCAATCTGCGGGCAATAAATTTCGCATTGTATTCCTTGATGGTTCGCACTTGTGCTTCTTTCAGCAATTCGTAGCGCGCATCCATTTCGATACAGAGAGAATTCAGCGTATTAACCACTTTGGAAGTATCCGTGATAATCGCATCCTCTTCTCCCGGAAGTTTTGCCAGGAAGTGTCGTTCGATGCGGTTGTAAAGCGTTAATTCCACCTTTTTCGGGTCGACCAGTACAAACTTCACCTGAGCCGGGTGTTTTTTATACAGGATTGAAACCAGGATGGCATTCAATCCAACGGATTTCCCTTGTCCTGTAGCACCGGCAACCAATAAGTGAGGCGCTTTGGTGAGGTCGAACGTATAGGTTTCGTTGGTAATCGTTTTCCCCATCACGATCGGTAGTTCGAAATCCGAATTCTGGAATTTTTCCGAAGCAATGAGTGATTTCATGGAAACCATATCCGGCTTGCTGTTCGGAACCTCGATCCCGATTGTTCCTTTCCCGGGAATCGGTGCAATGATCCGGATTCCAAGGGCAGACAAACTCAGTGCAATGTCATCTTCCAGGTTCTTGATTTTCGAAATCCGCACACCCGGAGCCGGAACGATCTCGTATAGCGTCACCGTAGGCCCGACCGTTGCTTTGATCTTTGCAATGTCTATTTTGTAGTGAGACAGCGTTTCAACAATCCGGTTTTTGTTGTCTTCCAACTCCTGTTTGTTGATCGATACCTGTCCGTTTCCATAATCTTTCAATAAATCAATCGGAGGCAGCATGTAGCCTGCCAAATCCAAAGTAGGATCGTAATCACCGTATTCCTGGCGAATGGAATTAAATTCATCATCTGAAAGCGTGGCATCTGTTGCTGCAATGCTTACTTTGAAATCACTTTCCTCCTCTTCTTCTTCCACGATCGGTTCCAGCACCGGGATTTCCGGTTCCGGCATTTTTTCTACTCCGGACTGGATGACGATGAAACTGTCGTCCTCGCCGTCGCCATAATCTTCGTCCTCTTCTTCAATTTCTTCCTCCTCGTCTTCGTCAAAAGCCACTTCTTCTGCACGGGTATCTGCTTTGATCTGGTCTTCGCGGATCGTGTTCACCACGTGAATATCGGAAACGGTATTTGCCGGAAGCGGCTGATGATCGTCTTCAAAAAACGATTCTTTCGCACCTTTGGCTTTGTTCCACCACGACACAATATCAGCGTTGAACAAAACTACCAGTACAATCCACAACAGGGAAACGATCGCGATAAAACTTCCGAAACCGCCTACTGTGAGTTTTAACCATTGGTTGATGGTAAATCCGAAGGTTCCTCCCAAATAATCAATGTGTTCAACAAAAAATCCGAGGAAGATGGAACTCCACACCATGAACAAAGCCGCAACGGCAATCGATCTGCGGATCGGAAGAAGCAAGATATTCAGTGTCCACTTGAATCCGATCAGGAAAATGATGAAGGAAATGGCAAACGAAGAAATTCCGAACCAGCGGTACATGAACAGGTGCGACATCCAGGCTCCGAATTTCCCCAGCCAGTTTTCTACCGGCAGCGGGTTTCCGTCAAAAAGAAATGTGAACAAAGAAGTATTGAGTACACGATCCTGGTCTGCTTTCCAGGTAAAGAAATAGGAAAAACAAGACAGGAACGTGAAGAAGGAGAACAGCACCATGGCGATCCCCATAATTGTCTTGAATCTTTTTTTGTCGAAACGGTTCAGAAGGCGATCCAGCAAAGCATTATCCGTCGACTTGCGTTCTTTTTTCACGCCAGCCTTCGGATTTTTCTTGATCTTTTCTTCTGCCTCTTGTTCGCCTTTTTGCCTGTATTCGTTTTCCAATGCCATTCTTCACGAAGTATCTTACGAAGATAAGGACATAAAGCCGCTTTGAATGATTGGTTACGCTTTAACTATAAACAAACTACTGTTCATTATTCTGATAAAAAATATGCATGAATTCCTCAAAGCTGATCCGCTTGTAATCCGAAGGAATTCCGAAAAGATCCCGCGAAAGCGTTTCCGGTTTCTTTTCCACCAGTTCGTAGTGAATCAGTCCGTCCTGGGAAGGAATGTAATAATCGACTGCCAAACCGCTCACTTCGGGGTAAACCTGCAGGTATTTGTTCGGCATTTTCTTGGCGAAATAGCAGTAAAAACCGGCTGTGTTTTTGTCTTTCACAAAGTATCTCCGCGCCTTCACCCCGGCAATTTTCTTCGATCCGGATTTTTTCTTCACCGTATATCCTTTGTCGGTAATAGAGTCTGTTTTTTTAGACAAATCTGTTTGAATGGCATACTTTTCTCCATCAAGCTGAAGCAGCAAATACGCTTTGTTCAGATGCATATTCCGGATATAAACCTGCACTCCGAACTGCTCCGTTTCCGTTTCCACCCGCACAATCGTGTCGTTGGTATAGAGCTTAACCCCCCAGGACCGCATCACCGCATTGGTATCAGGAGCCAGCAAACTGGCTTTGTATTTCAGGACACCCGAAAACGGTTGCTGGGCATGAGATAAAAAAGTGGTCAAAACGATCAAAATCGCACAGAGAATTCGGGACATATTATTCAAAAGTTGCAAAGAGATTATTCATTTTCTGGTCGTACTCACGGTAGGTGATATGCGTTCCTTTAGCCGGCAAAGTAAACAAACGTTCTTTGGATTGATCCATTTTCGGGATAAACTTTTTCGCCCGGTAATCCATCCGGATTCCGAAACGATCAATCGAATAAGCCAGCAATACTCCGGGAACGGCGTGAAAGGTATTGTACCAGTTCGGATCTTTCAAGCCGATCTCTTCCGTGTACCAGAGTGTGATGACATCCGATTTGTTTTTCTTCCCGCGGGCAATGGCTTTTTTGACCTGGAATCCGGCCAGCGTATCGGTTTCATCTGTAAACCGGATGTCGTATGTTGCCTGATCGCGGAGCATGTTTTGCATTTCCTTCGGGGTCAATTTTGTTTTAAAAGCTTCTTCGCCGTATTGAAAATAAATCTCAACTTGTTTTTGGTTACAGTCGAACAGTACAATATTCTGAAGATTGGCCCGGCTGACGTCATGTCTCACAACCCCGTTCAGGAAGCTCACTTCCACTTCTTTGGGAAGAATACTGTAGAGGAACGCATTCTTTTTCGAGTTCGGGTAATCTACTGAATAAATGATCGTTCCTTCCCTGACAAGCGGCTTTTTGGGAGCACAGGATGCCAGGAAAAGCAAGCAGATTCCAAAAAGTATTGCTGAGCGCTTTACGAACATATAAGGTCTTTAACATGAATGCGATACGGAAAATTGTTGAAAAGGTTTCGATCCCTTGAATAACTTAAGCGATTCAGACGAAAGCAAATATGTATTTTTGCCGTATTAACAATTTGTTATGCATCGAAAAATTGAAATCATTGTAAACAACTCAGAATTAACAGCCGGAACAAGAGGTGCATCGTTAGGCCCCGGAGCGATTATGACGGCTGCACGAAAAACAGACAATCCTTATTTCAGCGCCTACCCGCTTCACCCTTTACCGGATTTCAATCATTTTCTTGACCAAACCAGCACAACCGAATTTGCTAAAAACATTCTTCCATATAAACAGGTTTTTGAAGCCGTTGCCGACAAAACACAATCCATTCTGAAACGGGGATCTTTTCCGTTGATCCTGGCTGGCGACCACGGTTCGGCTGCCGGAACCATTGCGGGGATCAAAGCCGCTTTCCCTGAAAAACGATTGGGTGTAGTCTGGATTGATGCACACGGAGATTTGCACTCGCCCTACACCACACCTTCCGGGAACATGCACGGAATGCCCTTGAGCCTTTCATTAGGGAACGACAACCTCGCTTACCGGAGAAATACTCCTTCCGATGAAGTAACCCGTATCTGGGATGAATTGAAATTCAAATACACCGGAAGCGCGAAAATCAACCCGGAAGACCTCATCTTTATCGGGGTGCGGGATACTGAACACGAAGAAGACCAGTTGATTGCTGAAAATAACATTACCAACCATACGGTTGAAGCACTTCGCAGAGAAGGTTCGCAGGAAATCGTAAACCAGGTTCTGAAACAACTGGAAGCCTGTGATGCCATTTATGTATCATTCGACGTAGATTCAATGGACCCGGAAGTGACGTCTTTCGGAACAGGAACTCCGGTTGGAAACGGGATTTTTCCCGATGAAGCACAAGAAATATTAACTTTGCTGGCTCAAGACCCCAAAACAACGTGTATTGAGTTCGTAGAAGTCAATCCGTGTTTGGACAACAAATTAAATACGATGGCAGAAACGGCCTTTTCGTTACTGGAATCCGTGACTGCCGCTTTAGAGAAGTGAAAAGTGAGAATGGAGAATTGACAAGAAGAAGACTATCGGAGACAAGAGCCGGGACTTCTTCGAAGCACATCTGTTCAGACTTTTCAACTATAAGACAATGATTTAAACAACACGACGGAAACGGTTTTTCTTTAGTTAGAACCCGTGTTTGTCACATGAATAATTGAGAATTGATCATTGAGAATGGAAAAGGGAGAGTTGGACTTAATACCAAGAATGACGGACTTTCCCTGATTACACAGATTCTTAACTTTTCAATTTTCCATTTTAAATTTTCAATTAAATAATACAGTCCTGATGGAAAAATTAATCAAGTCGGCGATCATTGAAAAATCCAACGAATTGTTTGGGTTCGATTGCTCCGACTCGCTTATTCAGTTTCAAAAAACGAAAAAAGAATTCGAAGGAGACACTACACTGGTGTTGTTCCCTTTGATGAAACTTGCCGGAAAATCTCCGCAAGAAATTGGAAAAGTGTTGGGTGATTTTTTAAGGGACGATGTACGCTGTATCCGCGATTATTCGATTATCGGAGGTTTCCTCAACGTGAGCTTCCCGAACAGTTACTGGACACAGCAATTGCATGAAATCAACTCCGATGCAGATTTCGGATTGGCTGCTAAAAATTCGAAGCCGGAGATCATGGTGGAATATTCTTCACCGAATACCAACAAACCACTGCATTTGGGACATTTGCGCAACAACTTCCTCGGGTATTCCGTTGCTAAAATCCTGGAAGCTTACGGGCATCCAGTGATTAAAACACAGATCATTAACGACCGTGGAATCCACATTTGCAAAAGCATGCTTGCCTGGCAGAAATTCTCTCCGCTGAATGAAAAAGGAGAACGCGAAAACCCGGAAAATACCGGAATGAAAGGCGACAAGCTGGTTGGAAAATACTACGTGGAATTCGACAAGCACTTCAATGCGGAAGTAAAGGAAATCATTGCGCAGTGGAATGCCGGGCAATTTGAAGGTTTCCCGGGAACAACCGTTGCGAAATTCCACGAGTTTACCGAAGCCAAAGCAGGGAAAGACGAAAAAGCCGTTGCAGCACTCGACGATAAGATCAAGGAACTGGCGAAAAACGAAACTTCCATCCTGAAAGAAGCAAAAGACTTGCTGGTTCGCTGGGAAGGAAGAGATCCGGAAGTGTACCTGCTCTGGACAACTATGAACGGCTGGGTTTACAGCGGATTTGAGGAAACTTACCAGAAAATGGGAGTTCAATTTGATCGTTTGTACTACGAATCCGACACCTTTATCCTGGGGAAAGACCTCGTAAACGAAGGATTGCAAAAAGGTGTTTTCTACCAAAAAGAAGACGGTTCGGTTTGGATCGATCTGACGGGAGAAGGGCTCGATCACAAGCTATTGCTACGTTCCGACGGAACATCCGTGTATATGACACAGGATTTGGGAACTGCCGTTGACCGTTTCAATGATTACCCGGGATTGACCGGAATTATTTATACCGTAGGAAACGAACAGGATTACCACTTCAAAGTGTTGTTCCTGATCCTGGATAAACTGGGGTATTCCTGGGCAAAATCCTGCTTCCACTTATCCTATGGAATGGTTGATCTTCCGACCGGGAAAATGAAATCCCGTGAAGGAACCGTTGTAGATGCCGACGACCTGATGGACGAAGTGATCGAAAGCGCGAAGGAAATGACTTCGGAGCGGGGTCACCTGGACGGAATGACGGATACTGATCGCGAGCATTTGTACAAACTGATCGGGATGGGTGGTTTGAAATATTACCTACTGAAAGTCGACCCGAAGAAACGCATGCTGTTCAACCCGGCAGAATCAATTGAATTAAATGGTCACACCGGACCGTTTATCCAGTATGCTCATGCCCGTATTCAATCATTGCTTGCGAAAGCAGCGGCGTTTGAACTCGATACGGAAACCGCAATGGGTGATGCTGAAAAGGAAATTATCAAGCAATTGGTATTGTATCCTGCAGCGATCGAACAAGCAGCGAAAGAATATGCTCCGTCCGTAATTGCGAATTACACGTATGAATTGGTCAAATTGTACAATCAATTCTACCAGAACATCACCATTTTGAGTGAAACGGATGAAAAGCAGAAAGCACTTCGTCTGGCTTTAAGCAAAAATGTAGCAAAAGTGATCAAAAGTTCGATGCTATTGTTAGGAATTGAGGTTCCGAACAGAATGTAACTGAATAAAAAAGAGGGTACGCGATGCATTGCGTACCCTCTTTTTATATCCTCTTTTATACTTTACCGGTAAACAACCTGGCGATGACTATAATTACGATCGCACCGACAGTTGCGGTCAATAAGACTCCTAAAATGCTTCCTGAAGCAAAAATGTTGAGTAATCCGAACAACCAGGTTCCGACTACACCACCTAAAATTCCAAGTACGATATTGAAAAGTACACCACCTCTGGAACTATCCATAATTGCTCCGGCGAGCCAACCGGCCACACCTCCTATTATCAATGCCAATACCCAACTCATAAGATTCGTTTTTAATGTGAATAAGGGTAATTTAACCAAAATGAATCAGGATTAAAAGGATTTTAGCTTTCGTTAACAGGGTGAAAAAACCGTCACTTCGAGCGCGAAGCGTATCGAGAAGCAGGCGTTTTTTTCAATGAATGTCCTTGTCCCGATACGCTTCGCGCAGGACAGGACACTGAAAAATGGAACACAGATTTAGTTCGTTCCTCCCAAAAAGGCGTACATCAGGATATTCGCTCCCATCTGAAGAGCTTGTTTGCGTTTTTCTTCCGGGTCGTTGTGCACAGCCTGATCTTCCCAACCGTCACTCAAATCGGTTTCTACGGTATACAGGCAGACAAGTCTTCCGTCAATGATGATTCCGAAAGCCTGCGGACGTTTTCCATCGTGCTCGTGGATCTTTGGCAAGCCGCCGTTGAAATCGTACTTCTGATGAAAAACCGGGTGCGAAAACGGCAGTTCGACCAGTGAATTATTGGGAAATACTTTTTTCAGTTCATCGCGGATGAATTTATCCATTCCGTAGTTGTCATCGATATGCAGAAAACCGCCTCCCAACAGGTAATTTCGCAAGTTTTCAGCTTCTGTGAGGGAAAAAACCACATTCCCGTGACCGGTCATATGGATAAACGGATACAGGCTCAGTTCCGGGCTTCCGACATCTACATACGGTGTTTCTTTCGAAATAGTCGTTCCCAGATTCACGTTGCAAAATTGCGCCAGGTTCGGAAGTGCCGTAGGGTTTGCATAGTAATCCCCTCCTCCGCTGTATTTCAAAAAGGCAATCTGATAACTACCCTGTGCCATCGAAGTCAGACTGACTAAAAGTGTAAAAACAAAAACAATCGATTTCATTTCATTAGCTGTTAATTGCCAAAACGCAAGCTACCATTCCGGCGGTTTCGGTTCTGAGACGTGATTCTCCCAAATGTACGGCTTCGTAGCCATGTTTCAAAGCCAGAGCTACTTCCTTTTCGCTGAAGTCTCCTTCCGGACCGATCAGGATGCGGGAATGATGACTCAACTGCTGAACTGCCTTCTTATCACCATCCATGCAGTGTGCAATGCCTCCGTTTGGATTGTTTGCCACAAAATCAGCAAAATTTTGCAGTTCTTCTATCTCGAGTAAAAAATCATGCTGTGCCTGTTTCATAGCCGAAATCGCTACACGCTGCAAGCGATCCAGCTTCAACTGTATGCGTTCGGAACGTTCACAGTTCAGGAACGAAATTTTCGTTGCTCCGACCTCCACGATTTTTTCCACCATCCATTCCATCCGGTCGAGGTTTTTCGTCGGCGCAATGGCCAGGTGAAATCCATTTCCGTCGCGTTTTTTCAGTTCTTTCGAAACCACTTTCACCAAACATTTTTTGGGATGCGCATCGACAACCTCTGCTGTTACGATGAGTCCCTTGCCATCCAGCAACAGGAATTGATCGCCTTGCTCGTAACGCAAAACGCGGATTACGTGCTTGGATTCTTCTTCCGGAAGGTGGAATGTTTCCGAATCTGGGATATGTAAGAGAAAAAAACGTCTCATCAGTTGAGGATTTGAACCAGCATTTCTTTGAGTAATTGTCCGTCAGAAGTAGAACTATTCCCTACTCCTTTGGCTTTGAGGTCGTAATGATGCAGAATTTCGACATTGCGCGCCAGGATTTTCGGCGGGTAATTCGGGCTGTTGCGAATCAGTTCTTTTGCCACAAACGGATGCAGACCAACGGATGACGCAATGGCTTCCGGGCTTTTATTCGGAGCAAAATGAACACGCATCATATTCGTAAACAACCTGAAAACAGACGGAATCACTACAATAATCGAATGGTCTTTCGGGTTTTTCTCGAAGTAATCTGCAATCTGGAAAACTTTCAATGAATCACGTACGGCGATAGCGTTTACCAGCTCAAACACGTTGTAATCTTTCGAAATCCCAATGTTTTCTTCGATGTGAACATCTGAAATCCGGGTTCCTTTTTCCAGTACAATGGCCAGTTTTTCGAGTTCGTTTACAATCCGTGACAGGTCATTTCCTAAAAATTCGCCCAGCAATGCAGCAGCTTTCGAGGTAATCTCAAATCCTTCGGAACGTACATACGTCGCAATCCATTCGGTGAGGTTGTAATCCTTGACTTTCTCCGATTTGAAGTTTACTCCGTACTTCGCCAGCTCTTTGGCAAATTTCCGTTTTCCGTCGAGTGCTTTGTATTTGTGGCAAAGTACCAGGATGTTCGTTTCCACGAGATTCGGAAGCAGTTTTTCGAGTTCGTACAGGTCTTTCAAATCCTGTGCTTCACGTACTACGACTACTTTTCGCGTTCCCATAAACGGAAAGCTGCGTGCTTCGCTCATCAAAGCCGTGATGTCGATATCCCTTCCGTAGTAAACCGCCAGGTTGAAATCCTTTTCGGATTCGTCGACTGCGTTTTCAATGATCGCATCCGAAAGCACATCAATGAAATACGGTTCTTCACCGTGCAGCACATAAATCGGCTGAAATGAGCCGGCCTTGATGTCTTTCAGAAGCGCTTTGTAATCCATACTCAAAATTACGAATTACGAATTACGAATGATGAATTACACGGGGATTTTCTTCGCCGATAATACCATTAACGAAAAAATTCATCGCTCAGGTCGAATAAATTCGTAATTCGGCATTCTCATAATTCGTAATTTTATCTGATGTCTTATCCCGCATTAAACTTACCTCCGGCACAGTTAAAATTATCGAAAGAGAACGAGCAGTTTTTCGTTTGGTGTATCGTACGCCGGAAAAAACTACTGCTCACTCCTGAAGAATGGGTCAGACAACACGTTATCCACTACCTCATCCACTACAAAAACACGCCCATCGAACGGGTCAACAGCGAACATTTACTGAAAATCAACGGACAAAATCGCCGCTGCGATGTCGTTGTTACAGATTCGTTCGGCAATGCCAAACTGATCATTGAGTGCAAAGCGCCGGAAATCAACCTGGACGAAAAAGTATTTCTTCAGACCAGCAATTACATTCAGAAAAGCAAAGCTTCCTTCTTTTGGATGACCAACGGAATGAACCACGTGATCGTGGAATGCAGTAAACCCGATGTGTACCTGGAAGAACTTCCGGAGTTATAATTGAGAATTGAAAAGTTAAAATTGAAAAATAGAGACCAGACTCTCAGAGCCAGGATTAGGTCATGACTCCTGACTCTTAATGTCTTTAATAATTCTCAATTAGTTGGCGTATTTCGCATCCAGCTTAAACTCACTCGTTGTATGGAATGTCAGATCCGGGTAATCTTTTTCTGCCATTTGAAGCAGGAATGACGTTTCCGCCAGGAAAACCAGGTTATCATCTTTATCTTTTGCCAAATACTGCGTTTTTGCTCGCATGAAATCGCGCAATTGCTCTTCGTTCTCGGTTGTGATCCAACACGCTTTGTGGAAGTTGCGTGGTACAAAACGACATTTCGCGCCGTATTCGTGCTCCAAACGGTATGCAATTACCTCAAACTGAAGCTGTCCGACCGTCCCGATGATTTTTCGGTTCCCCGGCTGCTGAATAAACAATTGGGCAACTCCTTCGTCCATCAACTGGGAAACCCCTTTTTCCAATTGTTTGGATTTCATCGGGTCGAGGTTTTCCAATTCCTGGAACAATTCCGGAGAAAAGCTTGGAATTCCTTTAAACATGAAGTTTTCACCTTCATTCAGTGTATCTCCGATTTTGAAGTTCCCGGTATCGTACAAACCGATTACGTCTCCCGGATATGCTTCATCGATCACACTCTTATCCTGTGCCATGAAGGAAGTCGGGTTCGGGAATTTGAATTTCTTGTCCAAACGCACGTGATTGTAGAACGTGTTGCGTTCGAATTTCCCGGAAACGATGCGCAGGAACGCAATACGGTCGCGGTGCTTCGGATCCAGGTTCGCATGGATTTTAAATACAAACCCCGAAAATTTCTTATCTGAAGGCTCAATGCGTTTCGTATCGGCTTCACGTCCTCTCGGTGAAGGTGAAATGCGCACAAAGGCATCCAGCAATTCCTTCACCCCGAAGTTATTTACAGCAGAACCGAAGAATACTGGCGCTACATCTCCTGAAAGGTATGTTTCGCGGTCAAAAGGATCATACACTCCTTCAACCGTTTCCAATTCTTCCCGCAATTCGGATGCTGGTTTTTCTCCAACCAATTCGTCCAATTCAGCACTGTTAATGTCCGAAATGGAAACAACATCGGTTGAAATCTTGGTTTTATTTGCCGCAAATAAGTTGATATTCTTGTCGTAAATGTTGTAAACACCCTGGAAGCGGTCTCCCATCCCGATTGGCCATGCCAGCGGACGTACCTGGATATCCAGCGAAGACTCCAGCTCATCCAGCAATTCGAACGGATCTTTTCCGTCGCGGTCCATTTTATTGATGAAGATGATTACCGGCGTTTTACGCATGCGGCACACCTCCATCAGGCGTTTGGTTTGTTCCTCCACCCCGTTCGCACAGTCGATCACCAGGATTACACTGTCGACCGCGGTCAAGGTTCTATAGGTATCTTCCGCAAAGTCCTTGTGACCAGGAGTATCCAGGATATTGATCTGTTTCCCGGAATACTGGAAAGCCATCACGGAAGTCGCAACGGAGATTCCACGTTGTTTTTCAATTTCCATGAAATCCGAAGTAGCAGTTTTCTTGATCTTGCTGTTTTTCACGGCTCCCGCAGACTGGATTGCTCCCCCAAAAAGCAACAGCTTTTCTGTCAATGTCGTTTTACCGGCATCGGGGTGAGAGATAATTCCAAAGGTTCTGCGTTTTTCAATTTCTACTTCGTTGCTCATAAATTGCTTGTTTACGGGTGCAAAAATAGCTCAAAAATCACGAATGGGAAAAATAGAATAAAGCAAGGGCATTTTTTCTGCCATAATCACGCTTAACTGACTGAAATCAACCTCATCTTAACTGATAAGACAGGATCAGCTCATGCGAACCATCATTACCAATCGGACTACTCGGAGTATATTTTACGATTCTGAATTCGTAGGCATATCCCAGTCTGAATTTTCCGGCAATGTCATAACCGATCATCGGCCCGATGTTATAACTCCCCTGATTCACCGGAACACTTGCTGTTCCTCCGAACCACAAACGCTCCTTCCAGGTTGCCACTGCAGCTAAGGTTGAACACAGTGTTTTACCATCGCTGTATGATTGAAGTCTTGGCGTTAATTTCCATTTTTCTCCCAGCAAAAAGGTATAATCTGCAAAGACCCACAAATGCGCCGCATTCTTATACGGAAGATACGGATCTTTGAATTTTGCTCCGTTCAATTGGGTCACGCTGATCCCGACATTCCATCTTTCCGCATGCAGTGCCACTCCAAGGTCGCATTGAAAAACCGGGTTATAATTCCGGGTTTCATAAGCCGGCACCGGTGTCGAAAAAACAAGTTCAGATGCATCTAAACGCATGGTTTTAAGCCCGGCAGAAGCTCCAACAGACAAGCACATTTTTTTGATCGGCAGATGATACGCATAAGACAGCAAAGCTGTATGGGATCTGTTCAACCCAATCACATCGTACTCATAACTCACACCAACTCCGCTGTTGATTGAATCGAGTTTCATCGCATAATTGGCCCACAAAGTAGTCGGAGCACCGTTTGTATTCACCCATTGATTTCTCCACTGTACATTGGCCTGATGCTGATAGATTGCTCCCGTCATTGCCGGGTTGGTGTGCATGTAGTTGTTCCAGAAAAAAGCACTTCGCGGTTCTTGCTGCGCATTGGACAAGATGGAAAATCCAATGGAAATAGTGATGACGATCCAGGTTTGTTTCAGTTTCATTGCATTTCAATTTTGCATGCGAACGTAAGAAAAATAGATTAATTATATTCGTCAAATGAAAGTTTCTATTGATCCGTCGTGGGAAAAAGCACTTCAGAAGTCATTTGATGCTCCCTATTTTGAAAACCTGGTTCAGTTTGTGAAACAGGAATACACGCAGTTCCCAGGTCATGTCTTCCCGGAAGGAAAATACATTTTCCGGGCGTTCGACAGTTGTCCGTTTGACAAATTAAAGGTGGTGATCCTGGGACAAGACCCTTATCCGACAAGAGGTCACGCACACGGATTGTGTTTCAGCTGCGATGCACACGTGCGTCCTTTACCGAAAAGTTTGCAGAATATTTTCAAGGAACTGGAAGACGATTTGGGAATTCCGGCTCCTCCGAACGGCGATTTGAATCATTGGGCAAACCAGGGCATTCTGTTGTTGAATTCCTTGCTAACGGTGCGCGAAGGACAACCGATGTCTCACGCTAACAAAGGCTGGGAAAAATTCACCGATGAAGTGATTGAAACAATCAATAGTGAACTGGAAGGTATTATTTTCGTTTTGTGGGGTTCTCCCGCTCAGGCAAAAGCAGCACGGGTGAATCCGAAAAGGCATTTTATCCTGAAAGCTCCCCATCCGTCTCCATTGTCTGCCTACCGGGGCTTTTTCGGAAGCAAGCCGTTTTCCAAAATCAATGAGATTTTAACGCAACGGGGAGAAACGCCTATTCAGTGGACATAGAATAATTTATAATGGAGAATTGAAAATTTTTTTACGTTTTCACTTTTAACTTCTCCCTTTTAACTTCTCATAAAACTGTATTTTTGCATCGATGAATTTGCAAAATGATTTGATCTTACGCGCTGCAAAAGGCGAAGATATTGAAAGATACCCCGTTTGGTTGATGCGTCAGGCCGGACGAATTTTACCGGAATACCGAGCGGTACGCGAAAGTGTGAGCGGATTTAAGGAATTGGTTGAAAACCCTACGCTGGCAGCGGAAGTAACTATTCAGCCGGTTGATATCCTGGACGTAGACGCAGCGATCATCTTTTCAGATATCCTGGTCGTTCCGGAAGCGATGAATATTCCATACCAGATGATCGAAAAAAGAGGTCCGTGGTTTGAGCATACCATCCGCTCGGAAGAAGAGGCCAAACGACTGGAATTTGATTTCGACGTAGAAGACCGTTTGGGATATGTGCTCGAAGCAATCAAACTGACGGTGAAACAACTAAACGGGCGCGTTCCGGTGATCGGTTTTGCAGGTGCTCCGTGGACCATTCTCTGCTATATGGTGGAAGGACACGGCTCAAAAACCTTCAGTGAAGCACGCAAGCTTTTGTATACCAATCCCGATTTGGCACACAGATTGTTACAGCACATCACAGATGTTACGATCGCTTATTTAAAAGCGCAGATCAAAGCCGGAGCAAGTATGATACAGATTTTCGATTCGTGGGCAGGCATTTTGGGAACCGAGCAGTATGCAGCGTTTTCCACTCCTTACCTGGCTCAGATCGCTTCTGCGATTGAGGAAGTTCCTGTGACTTTGTTCTCAAAAGGTGCCATTACTTCGATCCCTGCGCTGGCAAAATTGGATTGTAACACGATCGGGCTCGACTGGAACATGGATATTCCTGCCATGCGCTCTTTGATTGGCAATGCACGAACGATCCAGGGGAATTTGGATCCGTGTGCGCTCTACGGTTCTCACCAAAGTATTGAAACAGAAACAATAAAAATGTTAAATTCGTTCGGTGGAAATCAAAGACATATTGTTAACTTAGGCCACGGAGTTTATCCGGATGTCGATCCTGAAAAGGTTAAAACATTCATTAAAACTGTAAAATCTTATGAAACCAAATAGTATGAAACTCAAACAACTTGTTGCACTGAGCGCTTTAATCGGGCTTCCTTTTATTGCAGGAGCGCAGAAAGAAGAAAACCTGGTAGACAACGGAGGATTTGAATCCAATTCGGGAAAACCGAAAAAATTGGGTCAGATTGATTTAGCCACAGGATGGAAATCTCCTACAGGTGCCAGAGCAGACTATTTCTTAAGCGATTCAAAAGTACCTGAAATTGGTGCCCCTGAAAATGCCATGGGGAAAGAATCCCCGAAAGAAGGTGAAAACTATGCAGGTATCGTTGCGTTCTCCTACGGAAATAAACTACCGAGAACGTACCTGATGACCAAGTTGAAAACGCCTTTGAAAAAAGATGTTACATACTGTATTTCATTCTACGTTTCCATGTCTGAAGCATCCAAATATGCATGTAACCAGATTGGAGCAAATATTTCTAAAAAAGAATTCGGTACGGATCAGAAAGTTCCGTTGATTGATAAAACGCAAATTCTGCACCCGGACAATAAAGTGTTCAATGCATCTTACAACTGGGAAAAAGTATGTGCTACCTACAAAGCGGAAGGTGGTGAAAAATTCCTGACAATCGGGAACTTTACTTCCGACCAGGACACGAAATACGAAACAAACAAGAAGCCGAAAGATTCTAAAATCAACCAGATTGTAGTTGCTTACTATTACATCGATGACGTGGTCGTGACCATGTTGGATAAAGACGACGACTGCAACTGTTACTCGGACGACAAAGACAAAAACGAATTGTCTACAACCGTATACATGAAGCAGGTTGCGGATAACGATAAAATGTCTTCCAAAGACCGTATCGAAAAACAAGAGATTTACTTCGGGTTCGGGAAAACATTCCTGACAAACCAGGCAAAAGCGGCATTGGATATCGTAGCGAAAGTGATGACGGAAAATCCTTCCATGACTATCACTGTGAGCGGTCACAACAATGCGGAGGAAGACAAACTGGCTGAAAAGAAAGATTTCTACGCCGATATGGATACGAAACGTAACCAGGTGGTAAAAGAATACCTCATCTCGAAAGGAATCAACGCTTCCCGATTGAAATCAGAAAGCAAAGGAAGCGACGTTCCAAGTCCTGAAATCAAGGAGTCAGATGACGATGATCTGAAACTGGCAAAAGGACGAAGAGTTGTCTTCAAAGTGAACTAAGAACCGTTACAAGTTCATAAACATATCTGAAAACCATCCGTCAATCGCGGGTGGTTTTCTTTTTGAGGCGTGTCGCTTTTCCAATCAATACTGACGATCACCTCCTCCGAAAAGTTTGCCAGCACCGGGCTGTATGCAATATCGCGAACATGCAACCAAACATACAAAATCAATGGAAAAAACATACCCCATCTACCGGAAACTAGAAGGCTTCGGCAGGTACTACAAAATCGAAAGTCCGGATTTGTTCATCGAAGTATCTCTCCTGAACGGAAAACCGCAATATCAATCCATTCAGGCGGTTCAATATCCTGAAAAACTACGCATCCGGGACATGATTGCCTGTGAGTTTTCATTCACGGAAATGAGTCCGGACGAAATCACGGCTTACTTCCAATAAAAAAATCCATCCGCCTGAGACGAATGGATTTCCTTGTCATGGGATTATCTGAAATTAGTTTAACACCATTTTCGTCGTTTTCGTTCCGACCCGGATCAGGTAAATTCCTTTTTTAACCGAACTGAAATCCAATTCCGTCACTCCCTGCGAAATGCGCTGTTCGGAAACAAGTGAACCGTTCAAATCAACCAATTGCACTTCTCCGGCAAAATTACTGGTGATCTTCAAAATTCCATTTGACGGATTCGGGCTGATTTGAAATAAGTTTTCAGAAGCTTCTGCCACATCCAACGTAGAAGGATTCGGGTGACTCCATCGGCTCAAAAACCACCATACTTCGATCATTTCTTCGATATCGTTAACCGGCTTATACAAATAAACGTGTCCCGCTCCGTTGAATCTCCACAATTCCAAGGATCCCACCGGATTACAGTTATCATATACAAAACGGTCTACCGTGATGGTATCTGTTCCGGTATCAGGAAGCCGCGTAGAATCAGCAGTTGCCGCACAACCATGAACTCCTTTCCAGAAATCCATTGTCTGCGAAACCAAACTCAGCGAAGGCAATGCCGTTCCGCTATAAGGAACTGTTCCGTCGGCAGTACCATGCAGGTGAATCACCGGTGTTTTGTATGCCGGTACACAGGAGCTGATATCCGATGTTGCCATTGTTCCAGACATCGCTCCGATTGCCGCAATCCGATTGTTCATCGAACAAGCCATGTGATGAGACATGATCGATCCCATTGAAAACCCGGAAGCATAGACGCGTGCCGGATTCACATTAAAATCAGTCAGTCCGCGGTTGATCAAGGCGTGCATAAAACCAATGTCATCTGCCGTGCTTCCCAGCAAGGTTCCGTTGTTCCATGCCGCCATTCCGAAACTGTTATTCAACGCCTGCGGATAAACAGTGATCACACGTGCCGTATCTGCAATGTTGTTGAATCCGGCAGCAACCATGTCGGCGTTCGTTCCCCCCAAACCATGCATGATAATAATCATATCCGGACTCTCCGTTTGGGCATTAAACCCGGCAGGAACATACAATTTATACGATCTGCTGACTCCGTTGATCGAAATAGTTTCATTCGTAAGCTGGCTGAAAACCGGAACAGTTCCCAGGGCCCACAGGGATAGTAGTGTAAAGATTTTGTTCATAGTAGATTATTTATCCAAAAATAAATTATTTAATTTAGTCTCAATCAAAAATTGTACAAGCGGTGTTAAAATTTTCATCTTTCCTGGTTGCCGTTGTTCTTATCTGCTCCTGTACCATTTCGGCAGAACAGGAAAACCGCCTGAACAAGCAACTTTCAAAATTCATCAAAGCGCATAACGACAACAACACATTGGAATATGCGGGGCTCACACATCCGCTGGTGGTAAAATATTACACTTCACTTGGAGATTCCAGCTTTATTACTCATTTTAGCAATCAATCAGGAGAAAACGAAGTGTCTTTTAACGATCCCTTGTTTCGCGATATGAAAAGCGAAGGCAAATGGATCGAACGAAAGTATACGGTAAATAAAGAATCTTACGAAGAACGGAACAAAAACTACGAATTGTATGCTGTTTCTTCGGACGGAGGCAACAACTGGTTTTTCCTGACTGAGGATGATTATTTTCAACAAAAGATTCCGCTGAAAAGGCGGCTTTTTTCAAAATAGCGCATGAAACAACTCTTACTACTTCTACTATTATTCACTCATTCCGCTTTTCACGCTTTTTCCCAGGGATGGAATCCCGTCGGAGCGCGGTCTGCTTCATTAGCCAATACGAGTGTCTGTTTGGATGACGTCTGGGCTTATCACCACAATCCCGGAGCGGCGGCTTCCATTAAAAATCTTTCAATAGGTGCTTATTACGAATCGCGGTTTCTAACCAGGGAACTTCAAACGCAGGCTTTAGCAGCTGCAATTCCGTTGAAAGTAGGCGTCATAACTGTCGGAGCACAATTTTTCGGTTACGAACAGTTCCGGAACACCCGTGCAGGAGCCGGGTACAGCCTGAAATTCACAGATTTTCTCCAGGTCGGGGTTCAGGGAAACATTCAAACCCTGAGGCTGGGTGGAAATTACGGTTCGACCACCAGCGGAACCATTGAAGCAGGATTACTCGCCAAAGTTTCGGAAAAATGGAGTATCGGGTTTTCCGTCATGAACATCGGAAGACAACAGATCAATCCGCTCACAGATCGTTTTGCAACTGTTCTCCGCGCGGGATGCAGTTACAAACCCTCCAAAAAAGTATCCATTTACGCAGAAGTTGAAAAACAAGTCATGACCAAAATCTCGTTCCGCGGAGCATTGGAATACCAGCCGACAAAACCGTTTTTCATTCGTTTGGGAGCACAAAGCGCACCGGTAGAATTTGCTCTGGGATTCGGTTACCAGGTGGCGGGATTCTCTATTGATCTCGGTTCGAAATATCACCAAACACTCGGGTGGACTCCGAACTTCGGGTTGAATTATCAATTTAAGAAGCATGAGAAAGATTAAACTCTTCCTTATTTTTTCTACTGCTTTTGCAGGATGGTCTTTTAGCCAGGAACGAAACGAGATTATCCAGCAGCGGGTGGAATTCATCGCGGAACAGGCCGAATCGGAAGAATTGGATCTGACAAATATCTTTGATCAACTGAACTACTTTTTCGACAATCCGATCAACCTGAACAATACCAATCCGGACGAATTGCGTTCACTGGGGCTTTTGACGGAAGTACAAATTACCGATGTGCTGCTGCATGTGGAACGTTTTGGGAAATTTATCAGTATTTACGAGCTTCAATCGTTGAAATACTGGGATTTGAACACCATTTACCTCGTTTTGCCTTTCGTACGGGTAGATGACAGACTGGATCATGTCCACATTACCTTCAAAGATGCCATTAAAAACGGGAAAATAGAATGGTTCCTGAGATACCAGCGCATTCCGGAACGCAAAAAAGGCTACGACCAGGTTTCTGATTCGATTCTCAACAATTCGAACGGGTATTACCACGGAAATGCGGACAGGTACTACACCCGCATCCGCTACACCTACCGGACGAATATCAGCCTGGGAATAACGGCAGAAAAAGATCCCGGGGAGGAATTTTTCAAGGGTTCCCAGAAAAACGGGTTCGATTTTTACTCTTTTCACGCCTTTTACAAAGGCGGAAAATACCTGCGCGCAGTTGCAGCCGGAGATTATCAAATTCAAATCGGTCAGGGACTCAATACCTGGAGCGGCTATGCCTTCGGAAAAAGTGCGGATATTTTCTCTGCCAAAAAAGCGGCGAACCTGCTTCGACCATACACTTCAGTAGATGAAAACCGGTTCTTCCGGGGCGGGGCGGCCATTCTGGGGTACAAAAAGTGGAATCTGCTCGCCTTCTACAGCCACAAAAAAGCAGATGGTTCGGGAATAGCAGATTCACTGACTGACGACCTGGAATTTGTCACAACCATTGATCTTTCCGGATTACACCGTACGAATAGTGAAATCGCTAAGAAAAACCGCCTGACGGAACAAGTCATCGGGAATTACCTGAGCTACAACTCGACACGCTTCAATGCCGGACTTGCCGTGGTTAACCAGCAATACAACCAACCTCTGCAACGCGATACCATTCCCTACAATTTGTATGCATTCCGGGGGAAAAGTACGACAGCCATTAGCGGTGATTACAATTTCGTGGTCAGGAACTTCAACTTTTTCGGTGAGGTTTCCTACAGTACTCATTCCAAATCCTTTGCGCAGCTCTACGGTTTGATGGCCATGCTGGATCCGAGCGTTTCGATTTCCGTGATTTACCGCAATTATGCCAAGGGATATTACACCTTCTATAACAACGGTTTTTCGGAAGGAAGCAGCACGCAGAACGAAAAAGGATTGTTCACAGGTATCAAGCTGAAACTTGCTCCGGCCTGGTCACTTAGTTCTTATATCGACTTATTCCGTTTTCCGTGGTTGAAATACCAGGTTGACGCTCCTTCCAAAGGGTATGAATTTTTAGTTCAACCGACCTACAAGCCAAACAAGGTCTTCGAACTCTATGCACGCTTCCGGCAACAGGTCAGACAAAAGAATTCCCGCGATTCGGACGGAACCATTACTGAAATCGAAAACGTGGTTCAGAATAATTACCGTCTCAACTTATCCTATAAAGTACTGGAAAGTTTCACCATCAAAAGCAGACTCGAATACGTCACAATCAACCGGAAAAGCAATACTCCCGAAGACGGATGGATTTTTACGCAGGATTTCCTCTTCAAACCTCCTAAGCTTCCCTTCGACCTGACGCTTCGCTACGCTCTTTTTGACACCGATAGCTATGATTCGCGTATTTACACCTTTGAAAACAATGCACAATACGTTTTTTCCATTCCGGCGTATTACTACCAGGGATCGCGCGCTTATGCGCTCATCCGGTACAATTTCCTGAAACATTTCAATCTCTGGGTACGATACGGCGTTTACCTTTATTCGAACAAAAATGTGTTGAGTTCCGGAGCGGAAGAAATCAAAGGATCTAAAAAGTCAGACATTACCGTTCAGCTAAGAGTTAATTTTTAATCCAATGCACGAAATGAACCACAAAGGTGCGAAGGCATAAAGTTTATATCATTCTTCTGCGAACTTCCACGGGAAAATAAACCACATATAGCACACATGTAACATGTAACTAAATTATTACTCTTCATCTGCGTGAATCAGCGAAATCTGTGGCGGTTAGCGGGCAAATTGACAGCTCTTAAGCAAACATTTTTCCTTCCTTCACGTATTCTTTCTTGATTCCTTCAATCAAATGCTGACGGCTGATTTCTTCACTTCCTTCTTCTGCTGTTTTCAAGCAGGCAAACTGAACGACGTTTACAATATTCGCTCCGCTGAGGTTGTAGGTTTTGGCAAGCTGATCGATAGATACTTCTTTCTGCAAAGCCAGGTTTTTAGGCAGGATATCGTTCCAGATCAGCAAACGCTCGGTTGCTCCCGGCATTTCAAATTCGATGATTGACTGGAAACGACGCGTAAAGGCTGCATCCAGATTGCTTTTCAGGTTGGAAGCCAGGATCACTAATCCCGGGTGGCTCTCAATGCGTTGCAGCAAATACGACACCTCCTGGTTTGCATATTTATCGTGCGAATCGCGCACACTTGTACGCTTTCCGAATACTGCATCTGCTTCGTCGAAGAAAAGAATCCAGTCCTTATTCGCCGCTTTATCAAATAATCGGGACAAGTTTTTTTCCGTTTCCCCGATGTATTTGGAAACTACCAATGACAAATCGATCCGGTAAACATCTCTTCCGGTGTATTTTCCCAATAAGGTTGCCGTAAGCGTTTTTCCGGTTCCCGGCGCTCCGTAGAACAATACGCGGTAGCCCGGTTTGATTTTCCCGGCAAGTCCCCAATTGTTGAGTAATTTGTCCTGATGTTCCAGCCAGGATTGAATTTCCAGGATCTGGTCGACTGTTTTTTTCTGCAGCACGAGGTTTTCCCATTCGAGGCTTGTTTCGATGAGCTGTGCGGGGAATCCGCTTCCCATACGTGGTCTTTGAACGGATCCTGTCGTAATAATGTCTACATACTCTTCATCTACGACCAACTTCCCGCTCATGCGTGGCTCAAAAGAAGCTACATCTTCAAATGAAAGGATTCCGGACTGGAAAAGTTGGGACTGTGTTTGAAAATAACGCAGCAGATTCATACGCGTTTCCAGGTCTTTTCCTGCCAGCAAGAATAATAAGGTATCTCCTGTCGGAAAAAACAACTCGCGCCCCTTCCCTTTTACAAGTCCCATTTCAGGAAATTCTTTTCCCTGAGGCAGGTAGGCAGACACCAATTCGGTTAACATTTCGGGCTGCATATGAGGAGAAAGTGCCAATGTTAGGGCAACGAGGTCAATTTCAGTAAGAACTCCATGTGCAGGAATCTCTCCCAGTGCCTCTTGCGAAATAAAAGAAGTAATATCGGGTAGTTCCGCTTCTTCGCCGGTTTGAGTGGTTTTCATTCTATAATGGACAATTTCGTCCAGAAACAGAAATAGCTGCTCCCATAGAGCAACGGAGGTGATTGCATGTTTATTTAGCATGTGAATTAAGTTACGGATATAATGAATTCCTGTTTTGAATTCAAGTTTAAATATAGTCCAAATTATCCAATAAAAGAAGGGATTCTGTGCTATGAAGAAAAAAGTTTTTTCTTTTTCAAGAACATAAATAGTTTACGTTCTTCTCGCTATATCTTTGCTATCGACAAACAATAATAGTATAAACCACTGCGTTATATATGTCAGCAACAGGCTGATAAAGATACATAAAAAAATTACTCAAAAAAAAAGTTAAAGTTTTAGATATAATCAAAATAGATTTGTATCTTTCACTCGACGAAAAAGTCAAAAACCTTTCCAGTTTTAAATAGTCGAGATTTTAACCAGGCTTTTCCAGGAGCTTTAATAGAGAAAACAGATTATTTGTGTGAAAATGGGGTTCCCCAGTTGTAGCAGAAATAGATCGGTATCGAACGTTACATGTTTGGTCTTCAACAGACCGTACACGTAAATTTCTTTGCCAAATAGTTATCGCATTGATGGAAAAAAAGTAAAACATAATCGATTTGAAACTTGCGCTTGCGCACCGCATAAATCACCTGCAGGTCTGTTTCCACTTTCATCTTTCATTGCCTGTTTCTGCAGAACGGGCCGGTAACAACAAACGAGAAAATTAGGACTTTCGGACGTGTGTCGTGACGCGTTTTAAACAGTACTGGAAGCTGTTGACAAACACGGAACAACACCTGATTCCGGCAAATGATTGATTCACTGGCGATAACCTGGAAGTGTTGCCGATTATCGATCCACGCCATTTTTGGCAAGAGACTAACCGCAAAAAAAGGTCACTAGTCACGAAAAAATATTTGACTCCAGGTCTTTGAGTTTTAACCTCAATAACCTAAGTCTCTTTTCGCAGAAAGTTTCCCGTCAATTAAAAGGTTTTTCGAAAGTCCTGTTTTCTCTCGTTTGAGTAATCACTGTAAGCGGCCACTTAAATAACGCCCGAATCAACAATTGTATGAATAGTATTAATAACCACGAAAAACACTATCATGATTTACGAAGCATTGCACGTTTTGATTGGAGAGTTGAACAGCTACTTGTCCAGCCAGGGTCTTGAAGAAGACGTGATTCTCGACAATATCGCATTTGTAGAGAGCGAACCGGATTCCACTCAGCCAATGGCAGATAAAGTTGTCTTAACCCTGCTCAATCTAAATGAAGAAGTGACCATGAGGAATCTTCCTAACAATCGGATAGAAAACAACAAGGTAGCCTACCGTAACAACAAAATCAACCTGAACCTGTACATCCTGTTCAGTTCAAACAAAACCGGTTACGATATCGCCTTGAAGTATCTTTCACGCGTGCTGGAGTTTTTTCAGGGAAAGAGTGTTTTTACCCAGGCCAATACCAACTTTGATCATTCCGATCCGATTTTGGGAGCCATGGGTGATTTCCGCTACACACTGGAGCTGTATACGCCCACCTTTGAAAACCTCAATTATATCTGGGGAACGCTTGGAGGAAAGCAGCTGCCTTGTGCACTCTACAAAATGAGTTTAGTCGTAATCGAACGTGATAACACATTGAACGAATCACCGCAGATTACGGAAAACATTGGAAATATTAGTGTCAACCCCGTTTGAATTCACCATTTATGAGCTATTCACAAATATACCGAACCCTTTTTGAGCTTCAGGTACTGCATGAGTATTATCTGAACAGTGGGCCCGATCCCTTCCGGGGAATGGATCCGAAACAGCAAAAGCTGATGTTCAAAAATTACGCTTACAATGGTTTTCTACAGGTTATTCCAACTGCTCAAACGCGTAAGGTCATGGACAATCAAAAATTGCTCCTGCGTTCAAATCAACGTGGACTGCAAGTGGTTGCCCAGGTCGAACCGACAGCAGCCGGAGTAGATGCAAAACCTTTTATCCCGCTTGCGGATGATCTGGAGCTGCATTTTCTGGTGAAAATCAACGATCCGGCTTTTGAAATCTACACCGATTTGACACTGGTCAAAAACGAGATCTTTTATTTCGCGAATGTTCCGCCACCGGGCATGGTACCTCCTGACGAATTCCCCGATCTACCCGTAGCTTCGGAACAGGAAAGTAGCCCGGAATACATTTCCGACGCTTACCGCCTGGATGATGTGTTTTCGAAGAACGTACTCAAAGGAATGAACATTTCACGGGAAGACCAGATCGGACTACTTGGTGTAGTTGTACTCAGAATGCACGGAAAAGTACTCGACGAGGAACAAATTCCTCACGATATTACTGATGCAGATGGGAAAGTTCCGGCAGATCCGATCACTTTCGTGATGGAATTCGCCAACCGCAGCACAATCTGGAAATATTATTTTCAAAATTCAGATTACTACGCGGAAACAGCAACTCCGAAACCACTCACCCGCAACGGCTACATCGTGATTGATTCACCTCAGTTGGTGCTCAAAAACAAAGATCCGGATATCAACGAAGACGATTATCAATTCAATCTGGATTCATACTACTACCCCGCGCCAGATGTCCAAAAAGCAGAAATCAAAGCGGGACAATTTTACTCAGTAATTTATATCTAAACACAATAACAATGACGTTAACATTAAGCACGCCAGGCGTTTACGTGGAAGAGGTCAACTCGTTTCCACCGTCAGTTGCTCAAGTAGCAACAGCAATTCCTGCCTTTATCGGGTACACGAAAATTGCAAAAGCATCGGATGGTTCCTCGTTGGATCTTGTACCTACAAGAATCACTTCCATGCTCGAGTATGAAACCCTATTCGGAACAGCGCAGGATCAAACCGGTATTACCGTATCCATTTCAGACAGCGGGATCAATGCAGATTTGCCACCGGCAAGCAGAAGCAAATTCCTGATGTACTACTCCGTACAAATGTACTTTGCAAATGGTGGAGGCCCTTGCTACATCGTATCTGTGGATCAGGGATATGTAAATCCTCCGGATTTTCAGACTATCAAAGCAGGATTGACCGCACTTGAAAAAGAAGACGAACCGACTTTGATCCTGTTCACTGACGTAACAGCTCTTTCTCCGGCAGATGCATATGGCTTATACAATGAAGCCCTGGCACAGTGTAACAAACTGCAAGATCGTTTTACAATCATCGATGTTGCAATGAGCAACCTGACCAATGTAAACACAACTACTGATTTCCTGAATCTGCGTAACAACATTTCCAATGATGCTGATTATCTAAAATACGGTGCATCTTACTACCCGTATGTGAAATCCATCCTGGATTATCAGTACAATGAAGCACAAGTAGTAGTGAACATTACTTCAAGCGGAGATTTCAGCGCAGATGCTGAAGCTATTTCCGATGGCCCTGTAACAACAGTTCAAGGACTTTTGAACGGTTACATCACGGATTTTGCAACAATTCCGGGTACCCTGGCAAGTGTTGCTGATATTCGCAACAAGGTATTTGAAATTTCGAATGCAAACACATCGTTAATTAGTTCCCTTACCGATATGGTAAACATCGGCCGCGGAGTTATTGCAAGTGCGCCGGCAGGAAACCTTCAGCCTTTAATTGATGCAACCAATGCACTTGATACCTGGATTACAAACACCGCAGAACAATTGAATTTCGACCTGAGCCAGAATCTGGATACGCTGAATGCGGCTGATACTGACGGGGATGTTGCAGCAGCAAAACTGGCTATTGCAGGTTCATTAACAACTGCCGACATTGTAAACGGAATCTCTGACCTTCAGGCCACTGGCGGAGAAATTGATGAGTTGATCATAGCATTGACTCCTTTTTCATCCTCTACAACTTCCACAAACCTGGCAGCACTGAAAATCAGCAACAACGCTCTGTACAACAGCGCTAAAACAGCTATCGGCCAAGTTCCGGTGTTATTGCCTCCAAGTTCATCCGTTGCAGGAGTTTATGTACGCACAGATGCTGCAAACGGAGTTTGGAAAGCACCTGCCAATGCAAGTCTGAACTACGTGATCGGACCAAACTACAACATTTCCAATGATACGCAGGACGGAATGAACATTGATACCCTTGCAGGAAAATCAATCAATGCGATCCGTTCATTCACAGGAAAAGGAACACTTGTTTGGGGAGCACGCACCTTAAATGGTAACAGTGCCGAGTGGAAATACATTTCTGTTCGTCGTTTCTATAACATGGTGGAAGAATCCGTAAAAAAAGCAACCGAAAGTTTTGTATTCCAGGCGAATGACGCCAACACGTGGGTGAAGGTTAATGCAATGATCGGGAACTTCCTGATTCTTCAATGGAAAGCAGGAGCTCTTGCCGGAGCAAAACCGGAACAAGCGTTTTATGTCAAAGTCGGCCTTGGTTCTACAATGACAGCCGATGACGTATTAAACGGTCGTATGATCGTAGAGATCGGAATGGCAGTGGTAAGACCTGCTGAATTCATCGTGCTGCGCTTCTCACACATGATGCAGCAAGCATAATTCATAATCACTAATGACAATTAAATAAACAAATCATTATGGCAACGACACAATATCCGTTAAGTAAGTTTCACTTCCAGGTAGAATGGGGAGGAACAAAGATCGGCTTTACAGAAATCTCCGGATTGGATTCCGAATTGGAGGTAATCGAATACCGCCAGGGAGCCAGTCCTGAGTACAGTAAAATCAAAATGCCCGGAATGCGTAAGTTTTCCAACATCACGATGAAACGCGGGATGTTCCAGGGCGATAATGAGTACTACGAATGGTTGAATTCCGTTCAACTGAACACCATCGAGCGCCGCGATATCACCATCTCTTTGCTGAATCAGGATCACGAACCGATCGTTGTTTGGAAAGTGCGCAATGCATTCCCGACGAAAGTTCAATCAACTGACTTGAAGGCAGACGGAAACGAGGTAGCAATTGAATCGATGGAGATCGTACACGAAGGTTTAAGCATTCAAAACGATTAATCATGATTAACTACTATCCGCCTCGTGGATTTCACTTTCAGGTGCAATTTCTCAACCAGCAGTTCGCAGTCATTGATTCGATGTTTCAATCCGTTTCAGGCCTTTCTGCCAGCGTTGAAATGTCGGAAGTAGCTGAAGGCGGCGAAAACCGCTTCAAACACAAACTCCCTCAGGGCATCAGGTTTCCAAACCTGGTGCTCAAACGGGGAATGGTTTCCGACTCTGCTCTGATCCGTTGGTGTAACAGTGCGATGGAAAACTTCGAATTCTCACGCGTGGATCTGATCGTTGTTTTGATGAACGAACAGATGCTTCCGCTCAAAACATGGAACATCAAAGGGGCGCTGCCCGTGAAATGTGAAGTGTCCGAATTCAACGCAGAAACCAGCAACATTGTGATTGAAACGATTGAGTTGTCTTACAAGTATTTCACCATCCCGAGTCTCGACCTGGGAGCAATTTAAACTGTTATGCCAATAGAAATCAAAGAACTGCATGTGAAAATCCAGGTAAATGAGGATCAGCCCAAAAGCAACCAGACTCCTGCACAGGCAACAGATGATCTGCTGGATCAGTGCATGGATGAAGTATTCACAATTATAAACGACAAAAAAGAACGGTAATGGCAATGACAAAATCTATCCTTAAGGGGGTAAGTTCAGGTGAACTGAAGAAGCTGAAAATTACCGCCTTCTCTGACCCTCAATTCAAAACTCCCATAACAGAGAACAGTGAATTTGTGACTTTGGTAAACCCGGAAAAATACTCGAAAAACTATAAAGTAGATTATATTGTTCCGGATGCATCCAACACAAATGGACATAAGGTTCCTTATTATGCTTATACTCCCCCTTCCGATCTGGATCTGGAGTTTTTGTTTGATGATACGGGGGTTTTCGATGACGAGCACAAATTCAGCGTATCAGAAGCCCGGGAATCAAATGGAGTTGATGAAGCCATCAAAAAATTTGTAGATATGGCTTATGCCGTGAATGGAAACATTCACCGCCCCAACTACCTGAAGATCAACTGGGGGACATTGGAATTTCGCTGTGTACTTGCAGAACTAAACATTGAGTACAAGCTTTTCTCACCCGATGCGAAACCACTCCGGGCCGTAGCCAAAGCCAAATTCAAGAATTTTGCAAGTCCGGAAGAAACCGAAAATGCCGTAAAACCCAGTTCTCCCGATCTGACTCACATCCGCATTGTAGAAGAAGGCGACACGCTTCCGTTGATGACCAAACGCATTTACGGTGATTCAAAATATTACCTCGAAGTTGCCCGCGTAAACAAGCTAACCACTTTCCGGAAACTGAAAGCCGGACAACGACTATTTTTTCCACCCATTCAAAAACCTGACTAAATGAATAATACCGGAACCATACAAACAGGCAAAAGCCCTGATATGGCTACCTACCAAATTTTGGTGGACAATCAGGAAATTCCGGGAACGTATCCGGTATCAGCGATCAGCGTGCGTAAAGAATTCAACCGAATCTCATTGGCACGCATCGTATTCTATGACGGAACCGCTTCCGACCGAAGTTTTGAAATCAGTGACAGTGCATTTTTCGTGCCTGGTAAAAAAATCCAAATTAATGCGGGATACCACTCAGACAACAAAATGATTTTCAAAGGGGTAATTATCCGCCATTCCGTAAAAGTAAGAGGCGGAAGCCTGTCACTCACAGTAGAATGTAAGGACGAAGCGGTAAAAATGACCGTAGGAAGAAAGTCGCGCTACTTTTACGACAGCACCGACAGCGATATTTTTGAGCAACTGGCCGGAGAGTACAAGCTGGAGAAATCGGTTGAATCAACTTCGTACAAACACGAAAAACTGGTTCAATACAATGCTTCTGACTGGGATTTCCTGGTTTCACGAGCTCAGGCCAACGGAAAACTTTGTTTCACGGATAATGGCAAACTGATTATTCAGAAACCGGACACCTCTCAGGATCCACTGGAAACAGTTGCAAACGGGTTCTCCCTGATTGATTTCGACGCCGAGATAGATGCCCGCACCCAGTTTTCAAAGATTACAGCATTGAGCTGGAACGCCGCAGACCAGGAAATCAGCCGGATTGAAGCGAAAAAACCTTCTGTAAAAACCAGTGGGAATCTGGACTCCCAACAGCTTTCCGATGTAATCGGGTTGCAGGATCTGGAGCTAAGATACGGTGGAAACCTAAACGAAACAGAAGCTCAGGACTGGGCTGACTCCAAAATGCTCTTCCAGCAAATGGCAAAGATTCGCGGACGTGTCCGTTTCCAGGGAATCGACAAAATTAAGCCGGGAAATATCCTGAAACTGGAAGGCGTAGGAGCACGCTTCAACGGAAGCGTATTCGTTTCAGGGGTTCAGCACACGATTAACAGCGGGCTTTGGACAGTTGATGCGCAATTCGGTCTGGATCCGGTGTGGTTTTCCGAAACCTATGACATCAACGAAACTCCTGCTGCCGGATTGGTTCCCGCAGTAAAAGGATTGCAATACGGTGTTGTGTCGCAATTACAGGACGATCCCCAGGGCGAATACCGCATCATGGTAAAACTACCGGTGGTTGACAGCTCTGAGCAAGGAATCTGGTGTCGTGTAGCCACATTGGATGCCGGTGAAAACCGTGGATCATTCTTCCTCCCGGAAATCGGTGACGAAGTACTGGTTGCATTCATCAACGAAGATCCGAATAACGCTGTAGTTGTCGGAATGCTGAACAGCAGCGCCAAACCTGCACCACTAACTGCATCAGATGACAACGATATCAAGGGTTTTGTGACCCGAAGCGAAATGAAATTCCTGTTCGACGACAAGAAGAAATCCGTAACCATTGAAACACCTGCCGGCAAAAAAGTCATCATTGATGAAGACGCCGGAGAAATCACACTACAGGATGAAAATTCCAATACACTGAAGATGAACAAAGATGGAATCTCTGTGGAAAGCGGGAAAGATCTGGTACTTAAAGCCACCGGTGATGTAACGATCGAAGGAATGAACATCGAAATCACCGGCCAGGCAGAAGTCAAAGCTTCCGGAAACGCAGGTACAGAAGTCAGTTCGAGTGCAACAACGACTATCAAAGGTTCCATTGTTCAAATCAACTGATTATGGGATTAGCAGCAGCACGCGTAACTGATATGCACGTTTGTCCGATGGTGACAGGAAACGTGCCGCATGTCGGAGGACCCATTCTTCCGGCAGGCGAACCAACGGTACTGATAGGCGGAATGCCTGCAGCACGTATGGGAGACATGGCAACTTGTTCCGGTCCTCCCGATACCATCACCAGCGGATCGGCAACAGTGCTGATCGGTGGGAAACCAGCCGCCAGGATGACAGATACCACTTCACATGGCGGAACAATCGTTGCCGGCCTGGCAACAGTATTAATCGGATAATAATTAACAACATGGAAATAAACGAATCATTCTTAGGAACAGGCTGGAGTTTTCCTCCGAGTTTTGACAAAGCAGCGCGTTTTGTCCGGATGAGTTCGGATGAAAAAGACATTGCGGAAAGCTTGCGGGTATTGCTATCGACCAGGCCGGGCGAGCGCATTATGCTGCCGGATTACGGCTGCTCTTTGGAAGCCCTCCTTTTCGAATCAATCAATCTGACACTAACTACACAGATTACGGAAACTATCCGTACTGCAATTAATTACTACGAGCCACGAATTGATCTGCTCACTGTAACGCTGGAACAACCGGATGGTTTCGACGGACGCATCGACATCACACTCGATTACCTCATTCGTACCACCAATACCAGACAGAACATGGTGTATCCATTCTATCGAATCGAAGGAAATGACATTTCTTACATTAAAACCGGATCTATATGAGCAATTGTAACGACATAGCAGAAGTCCTGAAAAGAAACGGACTGGATCAATCGATGCGCTACGATCGTTCGCTCGATCCCGACAACCTGAAACTGATGGGATTCGGTTTGGAAGACTGGATGAAATTTGCATACAATTTTGCAAAGGACGTCAACTATTTCAACGAATCGGACGATACGAATGCCGATGGAAACTGGCAGGACTTCTTCCCGGACTTCAATACGATTAAATCCCTCCTGGACAACCTGGAAGACGATAATAAATTGACTCCTCACCTAACCCTATTCATCTGTTTTCTTTTATTAGTCGACCAATCAACAACACGTCTGAACGGCTTCACCAAACGACACCTCGATTTTTACTATTCGGAAGTGCTGCAATTGGAGCACCTGGGTGCAGAGCCAGACAGCGTGAATGTGATTTTTGAACTGGCACGTGCTTTCACACAAGAATTGATTCCTGCCGGAACAGAACTGGACGGAGATAAAGATCTTACGGGAATTACCCGTGTATACGAACTGAAGGACGAACTGGCTCTCAATCAGGCAAAAATCGGCGCTGTCAAAACCGTCTATAATTCTCCAAATGCACCAACAAATGGCAGTTATGCCCTGAAGGCCGCAAGTGATGCTGCAAGTTACGACGGCGCAGGAACAAAATTCCCGGGCAGTGATACCAGCTGGTATCCGTTCGGTTATGCCGGAACACCCGGTTCACGCCCGGAACAGGCGGATGCACGCGTCGGATTTGCAGTTTCATCGCACGTTCTTGAATTATCGGAAGGAAAACGCCAGGTAGTTGTCCAGGCACAATTCTCAGGAACCTTAACTCCATTGACCAGTGATACCGGAGCTTCAGCTGTTTCGGTATACTATACAGGCCCCAAAGGCTGGGAAGGTCCTGTTCCTATTTCGCCTGAGACATTTTCGATCAACGAAAACAATGGAGCCGCTCAAAATTATAAAACCGGAATCAACGGGCAGTGGCTTACAGTTTGTCTCGAACTGCAACCTGAAATGGCAGCGGTCGTAAACTACAACCAAGCTATTCACGGTGGAAACTACACAACGGAAAATCCACTTTTCCGCTTCGAAGTGGCTACAGAAGATGTTGGGGGGTATGAGATTTATCGTTTGTTATCCCAACCTGTTTCAACTGTTCGCTTAAAGGTAAAAGTATCCGGTATGCGGGCACTGGTCATCGAAAGCGACACCGGAACGTTGAATGTCAAAAAACCATTCTACGCGTTCACGACAAACCCCGTAAAAGGATCTGCATTTTCAGTATTCCACCAGGAAGTATTCAGTAAAAAATGGAAACATATCGATGTGAACATCCACTGGAAAAACACACCGGATGATTTCAAAAATTATTACGAAGGATACGACAAATCCTTTTTAGGAACTGTAACTCAGGAATGGTTTAACAACATCGTTCCGATTATCAAAGAAACGACTACTGCTTCGGCAAAGTCGACTTCCACCAGTACTACAGCGGTAACACAGCAAGCTGCGGCAATCAAATTTGTCAAGTTCCAGGATTATTATACCAATATCGTAGGTGGAAATTATTACTTCCAGGCAAGTTCCTGGATCTATTCCAACGGAAGCTGGAATAATCCGCTCCAAAACAACATCCAGCTGTTTGTTCCGGACGGAACCGATCCGATCGAATTTGAAACGAATTTCGGGGTCTCCAATAACAGTTTTGCTGCAAACGCAGCCGGACCGGTACGTCTGACTCTGAATCAATCATTCCTCCAGGAAATTTATCCGCGGATTTATTCCCTGGCAATGATGAGTACAAACCCGAATGTTCCGATTCCAAACCAGCCGTATATTCCGTTTGCAGATGCGATCTCATTGAGCTACACCGCTACGGATGAATTGAACTTGCTTGCAACGGATGAACCAACATTTAAGGGGCGCACAGTTCAGTTATTCCATGTTCACCCTTTCGGTGAATCAGAAGAAAATGCATTCCTGCAGGCATCCTTTGACGGAAAGACTCCGGTATGTACAATGGCTCCAATCTATTGCAAGGGAGGTGAATTGTTCATCGGATTGGAAAATGCAGCAGCACTGCAACAGGTTTCACTGCTCATCCAGGTCATGGAAGGGTCTGAAAATCCATTGGCAGAATCATTCAGTGGTACTCAGAAAGTACACTGGTCTATTCTCTGCAACAACAATTGGAAAAAACTGGATTCAACCCTGATGCTCGTGAATGAAACGGATAATTTCCTGCAATCCGGTTTGGTGAAGTTCAAAATTCCGGCCGAGGCAAGCTCCGACAACACGCTACTTCCACCGGGAATGTTCTGGATCCGGGCAAAGATGTACAAAACGTATGACGCCGTATGTCGTATGCTCGGAATCTTTTCCCAGGCAGGAACCGCTGTTTTTGACAACAGAGACAACGAGCTTTCACATCTGGTAAAAGGCCTTCCTGCAGGAACAATTACCAAGCTGATTTCACGAATGGCTTCCGTTAAATCCATCACACAACCATACAATTCATTCGGAGGAAGACCGGAAGAAACAGATCCGCAATACTACAAACGCGTCAGTGAGCGCCTGAGACATAAAAACCGGGCAATCAACCTGTGGGATTACGAGCACCTTGTTTTACAGAATTTCAATGAAATCTATAAAGTAAAGTGTCTGACGCATACCTGTGACTGTTCATTCCAGTCTCCGGGCCATGTAACGCTCGTTGTGATTCCTGATACGCTTCAACGAAATGTTTTTGATCCTTATCAACCGAGAGTGAGCAAAGCAACGTTAAACCGCGTGGAAACATTCATTTCGGAACTCAATTCACTGCATGTTGAAACAACGGTGGTCAATCCGGATTACGAAGAAGTCAGAGTATCCCTGAAAGTCAAGTTTTATCCCCAATTCGATGAGGCCTTGTACATTGACAAACTCAACGAGGATATTACACGTTTTCTTTCTCCATGGGCATTTTCCGAACGGGAAAGAATCAATTTCGGCGGGAAACTCTACCTCAGCGTATTGATTGATTATGTAGAAGAATTGCCCTATGTGGATTACCTGCAGGATGTAAAACTGTTCCAGAACGATGTTGCTACCACTACGGCAGAACCATCTTCACCACGGGCTATCCTGGCATCAGCTAAACGCCACGACATTTCAACCGATATAAAATCATGTTTAACTCCTAACACAGCAACTGAACAATGCCAACTCTAAAAAACAGCATCACAATTGCCCGGGACGTATCTACGGAAAACGATCTCGACTTTGACTACCTGCGACGCATTGGGATACAACACATTGCATCAATGGGAGGCGGGCTCTGGACGGATTACAACGAACACGATCCCGGAATCACAACCCTCGAAATGCTCAGTTATGCCATTACGGATCTGGGCAACCGAATCAATCTATCCATGCCGGATTTATTGACCGGGCCGGACGGAAGTGAATCCATTTCCCAGCAGTTCTACACCGCGGAGCAAATTCTGCCGAACCGTGCACTTACAGCCCTGGATTACCGCAAATTGTTCATCGATATCGACGGCGTCCGTAATTGCTGGATTTCACCATACGAAGTAACTGTTTACGCCAATTGCAAAGACGGCCTTTTGTCTTACGATCCGGATGCTTTCAATAACATCCTGCCAGAAGATCGTACGGAATTTAACCTCAAGGGACTGAACCGCATCCTGGTAGACTTCGATGTGGATGAAAATGATCCGCAGTACCAGCAGAAAATTGATCACATCAAACAGCTGATCCGTGATAAGTATCATGCCAACCGCAACTTGTGTGAAGACCTGGTGCAGATCGATAAAATCGAAGAACAGGGAGTCTCTGTTTGTGCACAAATCGGACTGACCAATGAAGCAGATGAAGAAGAGGTCAATGCACTGATCCGATTTGCCCTTGACGGCTACTTTTCTCCAGGCGTTCACTTCTACTCTCTGAAGCAGATGCTTGCCAAAGGCTACCGGATGGATGAAATTTTCGAAGGTCCGCTACTCGACGGCGGATTCATTGATACCAATGAATTAAAACAAGCTTCGCTTCGAAAAGAAATTCGGTTGTCCGATATCATCAATATCATCATGGACATCCCGGGAGTGGAAAAAATCACCGACATTTCAATCGGGAACTGCTCCGGGACGAATGATCCGAATACCTGGCTGATCTGTGTTGATTCGTTAAAACGACCAAAACTTTGCACCAACAGTGTTTTCGGCTACCGCAAAGACAATCTTCCGGTAAGCGTCAACGAAAAACGCTCGGAAGCAATCTACAAGGAACTGAAAGCCGCAGAAGAAGCATACAATGATCAAGCTGCCATCGATCGTTTTCCTGCAATTCCTTCCGGACAGTTTTCGGATGCAGGCTGGTACACAACGATCCAGAATGATTTTCCGGACACATACGGAATCGGGCAGGAAGGATTATCTTCTACGGCGACTACTGCACGACGTTCGCAAGCCAAACAGCTCAAGGCGTACCTGTTGTTTTTTGACCAGGTTCTTGCGTCCTATTTTGCTCATTTGGAAAATGCCAAAGACTTGTTGTCTATTGATCCGCAGTTAACCAATACGTACTTTACCCAGGCCGTTGCAGATATTAAAGGCTTCAGCGAACTGGTGAACAACTATCCTCAGAATGATGATCATCTGCTTTCAGAACAGCTATTCCACGGTCTGACTGATGATGTGGCACGCCGAAACGAGTTACTGGATCATTTGATTGCACGTTTTGCAGAAAATTTCAGCACGTATGCTTTCCTCATGAAGGAGCTTTACGGCACATTCAGCAGTGAAATGGTTCTGAAATCCAAAGAAGTGTTCCTGCGGGAATATGTCACCTTGAGCAGTGAGCGCGGACTTGGCTTTAATTACTACCATCAGCAGCCTGCTGACCTGTGGGATACCGATAATGTATCCGGAGTGGAAAAACGCGTTGCCCGCCTTTCAGGTATGAAAAATTATTTCCGCCGCAATCTTTCGGAATCCTTCATCGAGGTTTACGAACAGAGTCCGGGTGCTTTCAAATGGCGCATCCGCAATGCTGCGGGAACAGCGATCCTTTGTGCTGAAAACAGTTATACGAGTTATAAGAAAGCGATCAACAATTTGTATTTCTCAGTGCTCCAATTGATTGAAACCAGCGAGGAAAAAATCGAAGAGGCATTTGAAGCCGGAATCACTCCGAATCAGATTATTGACAACGTACAGGTGAAGGTTTCAGGAAGCGGTAATTTCTATTTTATTGTGATCGATCCGGAACTTCCAAGTACAGATCCGAACTACAAGGCAGCCAAACAGCCAATCTATTTCCCGCTGGAGGCAGACCTGGAAACGTCGATCCTGGATACCATCCGATTCATGAAGTATGATTTCACAGAGGAAGGAGGATTTACTGTTGAACACATTTTACTGCGTCCTGACAGCAATTATCCGGAAACTCCTTCGAAATACTTCTTACCGATCTGTGCGGATGACTGCAAGGAATCTTGCTGCGGCATTGATCCGTACTCTTTCAGAGTGAGTGTTGTTCTTCCGGGGTATACCCAGCGCTTTTCAAATATTCATTTCAGAAACTTCATGGAAGAACTCATCCGGGAAGAATTACCTGCGCATGTACTGGCTAAAATCTGCTGGATCGGTTCCCGAAAAGGAGAAGTTCCGAATGCCGAAAATCAAATGATGGTATTCGAAAAAGCGTACAAAGAGTACCTCATTGCAAAATCACCGCTTGATTCTTTCCATCCGGAAGACGAATTGGAAGATCTGATAGACATTCTCACCAATCTGCACACCATTTTCCCTACCGGGAAATTACACAATTGTGACGCGGAGGAAGAAGACCAGGATGACGACATCATTCTCGGAAGAACAAAACTAGGAACATTATAATTAAAGAAATAAGGCAAAAATATGGAAACAAAGTTGACCACAATCACCCCCACTTACCGCACATTTGTACCGGATCAGGTGTTAACAGCGGGCCAGTTGAATGAATTCCTGAATTACTTTGACGACCAGGACCGGCTATCCCGCATTTTTCTAAGCGGAGTTGGTATCGTCTGCGGATTCAATATCAACTACAATCAAAATTCAAATGGTGAATTAGTCATTTCGCAAGGAGCGGGAATCACCACCGACGGCGATTTAATCAAGCTGTCCAAAGCAGACAGTTTAGATCCTGCACTGGAAAATATCGATATCTCAGAACTTCGGTTTACACACACCCGGGCTTATGATGATACCAATGCAAAATACAAACCGTTCTTCTGGAAGAATATCAACGGATCAGACACACAAATCACGCTCTGGGAAGCTATTTCGGCTGACAACGCTATTCCGACCGACCAGAAAATCAACTCCAGGACGGATCTTCAAAACCTGGTTGTATTGCTCTACCTGGAGAATTACGAAGAAGATCCAACGGCATGTACCGGTATTGATTGTGAAAACCAGGGGATTAAAAACATTCGCAAATTGCGCGTCTTGCTGGTTTCTCAATCGGATGCTGAGTATATTCTGTCCAACGATTCGGTTTTTAATGCCAATTACCTTATTTCCACTTACCTGAACCTGGATGAAGTTGCACTTCCGCGTGTAACGGTAAATGCTACCAACTCAGCAAGTTTTGCAACGTTGCGTTCCTACTACCTGAGCGCAATGCAATCTGAAAACAACATTTCGAAACTCATCAATGGGTATAAAAACATGTTGGCCAAATTGGGAATGAACACCGAGGCATCTTATATTGCGGATAAAATCACGCAGTTATTCGGAACCGGTGCTACCTACCCGCAGCTGTTTTTCCAGTACCGTTACGATTTATTACAGGATCTGGTAAACGGTTACAACGAGCTCAAAGAAATGTTCCTGGACAGCATTTGCGGATGTAATCCGGATATCAAATCATTTCCGAAACACCTGATGCTGGGAAGACTCATTCCGCTCCAGGAGGATCGATACCTGAAAAAATACCGTCATGGGTTCTACAAATCCCCGATCCTGAAAGATGAGAAAAACTGGTGTGAGCGCTTCAAATGGTATGTTAACCGCACCATTTCAATGCTGGAATCTTTCGATACCAACCTGACCGCAGGAGAAATCCGCATCACACCTTCGAATTACCGTTCACTGGTGGAGGATAAAGCCATTCCGTTCTATTACGGAGCCGGAAGCTTTTCCCGCCTGATCGATACGTGGAATTTTGACAAATACAAGGTCAACAAACAAAACCGAAACCTCAGCTACCACACTTCCCTGCTCGACCCTTCCGGCCCCATCCAGTTTCCGTTGAGATATGATCTTGAGAAGCGTAACTTCCTGAGAATCGAAGGACCTCATGGAGCACTCTATCAAAATGCGATGCAACAAATCAATAACCTGAAAAATCAATATGGTTTGGCATTCGATGTAAAAGCGCTTGGTATTACGATCAATCCCGGTGATACGATCAACATCGAAGATTATGAGTGTCAATTCGAAGACTTACAGGTGATGCTGGATGCCTGGACACAGGAACACGAATGTTTGCTGGAAAAGGTCTCTAAAAATTATTCCGCATTCAGTACCATTACCCTGGGGAATAACTACAATATCCAGAGTTACATCTATCCTGTTTCTTCCAACGTGATCAAAACAACCGTTCAGGGCTCATCAGCAAGCTCTTCAAACGTTGTAAAAGACAATCTTTACGTTGGTGATGATTCTCTCGGAGCACTCGTATTACCGGTTTTTGACCAGTTCAGAGGATGTTCCGGAAACGATATCATGGTACAGGTAGACCGTAAGATCGACGCTCTAAACTTTGGTATCGACTTCAAAGACCTGGTAGATGCCACATTGAAAGCTCCGAATGCTGTTCTTGCGCACGCATTTGTCCTGATGAATAAACGTCCGCTGACGCTGGCTGGAGTTCTTCCAAGTGTTGTTGAATCCATTAACACAACCGCAACAGATTTGTGCGGTGCAGCCAGAAACACGTTTGCAAAGGCAACAGCTGTGAAACTTTCGAAAGAAGTAACCACCATGCTCGTTAACCTGGCACAAGACACGACTGCCGTGTGCTGCAGTGCAGAAAAACTAAAGGTAATCTACGATGAAATCGAACGACGCAAGCAAGAAATCCTTCTTGGATTGAGCCTGGCAAAATTCCAGGAACAACACCCGGGAATGGAGCACCTTGCAGGGGCACACCAGGGAGATACGTTTATCCTGGTGTATGTTCGAAACGCCGTAAACGGAATTGCTGCAAATACCGTTGTAGCTGATTTTACACTGCCTTACCTGTGCTGCTCAGACTGCAGACCAGTCGGGTTTATCATGCCTGCTGTAGCAGCGGATCTCCGCTTGTCGAGCGATATGCTTTGTGTGAAGTCCAATTCAATCGGATCCGTTGATTTCTATAAATATCCGGCAGATGGAACAATTGAGATTGTTCCGGCTATTTCAGGAGTTTATGTAGAAGGAGACCAAATCCTGGTTGATTCGACCAAACTGCCGGTAGATGCTTTCGGACAAGTGCTTCACTTCAAGGTTAACGGTGTCGAAACAAATGCTCAGCTGACGCTGTATAAAGCAACAGAAGCAGAAATGGTTGTTCCGGCTAATCCGCTCACAAATACTACCGTCAACTTTAGCGTTACGCTTCCATCGGGTTCTGATCCGAGCCAGTTTTCTTACTTCTGGGATTTCGGAGACGGATATAGTTCAAACGGACAGTCTACAACACATACGTATACCTTGCCGCTGAAAGACGGAAACACCACCACCGCAAGGGTGACTGTTTCGACCGGAAAAGGAGATATGTGCCCGATAACCCTGGAGCATAAACTGGAATTCGATATCCCTCCGGTTTCACTTTGTGAAACTGAAGCTACGACCTACATCGCGGAACAAAGAGCTGCCTTTGCAGAAGTTTATCCGGGCAAGGAAATAGATCCTGCACTTATCAGTGATATTGAGAAATTCTACACCGATGTATCGGGAGACACTGCCAGCTTCCTTTCAGGAACGTACAATGAATATGTCGGTTCAAGAATCCAAAGTTTCACTACTTCTACATTTAACTACATTGTTGAAGCACTTTCTGATCCTACAGCCATTGATAAACCGGCAGGCTATGCAGATGCGTTGATAAACATCTACCACAACCTGATGCGTACAGGACTCACAGTCGTACGTTGCCAGGAGGAAGCAACATTCCTGCATCCGGAAATCATCACCATGATTCAGAAAATGACGGATCAAATCAGCCCGGATCAAAATCCATCTCTAAAGAACCTGGGAGTTGTTTCCGATACGCTGGAGAACCGTGACTTCTTTGATATCCTGATGAGATCACGTGAGAAGGGATCAGCTTCATGGAATTACATCTATGAACTATTCAATGTGATCACTTCGAAATAATCATTTATTGAAAAAAGCCACTAATGAGTACAGAATCACTGCATATTGTTCATAAACTGATCGTGGAGGTGGAAACCAACTCCAAAGCAAAAGGTTATGCACTCAGAGATGAAGCTGCCGGATTTGTGTCCGGCAGCCTGTCTCCGGCATTGGAAACCTTGTTCGCTGAACTGGAGAAAAAGCTCAACGGAAAAGTGCTCACGCTTGATCATCTTTCCGTCGAAATTACTGCTTCAACAACCGATTTGACGCATGGCGATATCGAGCGGTTGATCTGTCAGGCTGTTCAAAAAGAAATCGACAACGGTTTTTTGTCTACTGAACTGCATGAAAGTGCAGCACATCAACCAGAACAAGATCAACTAATTCCTGTCACAAAACGGCAGCTGCAATCCATTTTTCATTTCCTGAAAACCGGCAGCAGGCCCTGGTGGATTCCGGATAATGCAACCTTAAGCCAATTAACTGAAACTTCAAACTTACTGGAGCTGGCCAAAACAGACACCGAAACACTCATACGCGAGCTTGCTTCTACCCCTTCACAAAACTTTCTGAAGCGCATGGTATTTCAAGTTCCGGAGTTCGTATTGATTGAATGGTTTGCACGTGCCTTTCATTTTCCAAAAGAGCCAGGCGTTCTGCCACAAACAATCCCTTTTATCCAATCCAGGGAGATTCGGGAGAAGTGGTGGAACCTGTTATCGGAGATTTTCCGACAGTATCAAAGCAAAGCAATTCCGGCTGAAAAGATGGAACAACTGGTTCTTTTACCGGTTCACAACAACACACCGGAACCGGAAACAATTACATCCTTTGTGACTGCCATTACCGGACAAGCAATTCCATCGGCTGTCAAAGAAAAACTGCAAGCGGTGTTGAAACAAACCAACAGGACAAAACCTGCAGAAACAGAAAAGACAGCAGAAACTCCCGAAAAATACGGTGAGCCATTGGAAGTGAAGGAATATACTCCGGTTGAAAACGCCGGTTTGATCCTGCTTCATCCATTCTTACGACCATTTTTCACTGAAATCGGTTTAATGGAAGGGAATCAACTGACAGATCCGGAATTAGCTGCACATGTGCTGCACTTTTTAGCTACAGGAAACGAAAATGCCTGGGAATACGAGCTTCAGTTCGAAAAATTCCTTTGTGGAATTCCATCAGAAGAACCGATTCAGCAAGAACGGTTTATTTCTGACGAAATCAAGAAAGAAAGCGAAAATTTACTCGCTGCTGTGCTGGAACACTGGGCGGCTCTAAAAAGCGATTCCCCGGATTTGCTCCGCTTCGAGTTTTTACAACGTGAAGCAAAAATTATAGAAGAAGAATTCCAGACTACCCGTCTGGTCTTCGCCAGAAAAGCACAAGATATCCTACTCGACAATCTTCCCTGGAACCTCGGGATCGTAAAAGTAGACTGGCGAAAAGACCTGTTATTTATTGAATGGTAAAAAACACACATGAAGACGAACGTACAACCTCCAGATAAAACCTCCGGTACTCCATTCCGAAGCAGGGGAAGCAACCCGCTTGGAGTACAGACGAAAAAATTCGTCAACAAACCCGGCGACAAACACGAAGTGGAAGCTGACCAGGCTGCCGATCGCGTGGTAAACGGCTCCACTCCTGCCGGAACTAACGCAAACGGAGATCCTTCCGCCGTGCAATTAAAACCCATTGCCCAGAATGTCACACCATACATCCAGCGGAAAGAAAGCGCGGATCAGATGGGACAGCTAGATATTGAGAGCACCGAAGATCAAATGGGGGCTATCAACTACAAAGGACCTGAAATCCAGCGAAAAGAAGATGATTTAATCAATGCTACGCAAGCATTGACATCGGAAGAAGACAACGCCAATAAAACAGCATTCAACGACCAACTCACCGAGTCCAAAGGACAGGGAGCTCCGCTTCCAATGGATGTCAAGTCAGAAATGGAAGGCGGTTTCGGAGCTGATTTCAATAACGTGCGCACCCATACGGGAACGAAAGCCGCAGACATGAACCAATCGTTGGGAGCAAAAGCCTTCACCAACCAGGGAGATATTTATTTCAACGAAGGAAAATTCGATCCGAATTCCAAAGAAGGAAAACACCTGCTGGCCCATGAGCTTACCCATACTATTCAACAGGGAGCATCCAAACCCAAAGGAGAGAAAAACACGGAAACCGGAGAGAAAAAAGAAATCAACTCCTCGGAAGTTGCAGCGGCAAAAAACAAAGCCAAGGAGTCTCCGGGAATCACTCAAAAAGCAGAAAAACTGGCTGGTGAAGCGATCAGCGAGGCCAAAACGCAACCAGTAGCAAAAACGACAGCATCCGATCCAAATGCGGAAAAAGCGCCTGTTCAACAGGAAACTGAACAGGAAATCGATGCGAAAAAAGCAGCAGACTCCAAAACAGTTACAGGAGAAGGAAAAGAGAACGCTGCGGAGAACGCGGAAGGACAGAAAAAGCCGGAAGCGCTTGACGAAGCTGTTGAAAAAGAGATTTCTGAAAAAACAAAAGAAGAAGCTCCTGATAAGGAGAAAGAGAAACAAAAAGCACCTGCTCCGAAACAAAAAGACGAAAAGGAAAAGGAAGAGAAAAAAGAACCCGGAGAAGAAGACAAAAAAGGGGAAGATCCCGGACCTGAAGGCGTCAAAGAAGATTACGACAACCCGCCACCGGTAAAAGATGCCAAAGTCGAAGAAGCAACCGATAAAGCAGGAGAAGGCGTGGGTGTTGACGAAGAAGCCAATGTGAATGTAGAAGGATTGATCATGACTGCCCAGCAGTTCCGTGATCAGGGGAAAGAGTCTGTTAAACGTGCAAAAACGCAGGCAGAAGAACGGGAAAGAGCGGAGAAGAAAATGCGCGAGATCGATCAAAAAATCGCAGGTTCGGACAAAACACTTCAAACTGCAGAGAAAAACACCCTTACCCGTGAAAAGCAGATTCCGAAGATTATGGACAAAGCACTTGCTACGTCCAAACAGCGCCAGGAAAAAGTAAGCAGTGAAGTCGGAACCTATTCTTCCGAATACAACAAAAACAAAGGGACTGCCAATGATTTGAAAAAAGAAAGCTCCGACCTCAACAAAGGGTCGAAGGAAAATTCCAATCCCGATGAGAAGGAATCAGGAGAACTGAGCTCCAATTACGAAGAAATGGAATCAGGGACGGCTACGATGGCAGAAGGAATCTCCGGAACAGGAGATACTGCTGCCAAACTGAAAGCAGACGCGGTCACTTCCAAAAACAAGAATGCCAAGACGGAAAAAGAACTCAAGGAATCGAAAGCCAACATTCAAAAGTCGAAACAAAAGATCTCTTCCGAAAAAGGCCGGAACAACGATGCCAAGGCCAAAAGCAAAGCCCAGAAACCCAAATTTCAAAAGAGTAAACAACAGGAAGAACAGCTTACTACCGAAGGAATGTCCCTGATGAAGACCTCCTTTGAAATGGAAAACGAAACGCACCGTGCACAGTATTTCTATTACAAGGATATGAAGAGCATTGAGGGAGCCGATGAAATGATCATGCAGGAAGAACTCAAGGCACAGTCAGAAATGTCCAACGGACCGGAAGCATTGCTGTTCAAGTATTCCAATCTCAAGGGAGAAGCGGAACGGGAAGCCTTTGTTGCTTCCTTGAGCGAATCGGACAGGATGGCTTTGGGGATGCAGCTTCAGGCCTTTAATATGAACTTTGAAGCCTGGGTGGAAACCAAAAAGCTGGAGTTCGGCGAACGGGTCGAACAACGCCGTGCCAAAGAAATTAATACATACAATGCCAAGCGCAACAAGGGACTGGAGTCTCCGTTGAACAAGGCAACCAAAAATATCGACAAAATCTCCAAAACCGGCCTCTTGTGGACCAGTATGACCAAAACGCTGGAATCCATGTGGGAAGGGCTCAAAAACATTACCTGGGCCGATGTTTCCAAGATCGGATGGGCCATGATCAATCCGCTCGAAACCTACAACACCATTGCGGATGCTGTGGGTGGAATCTGGACGGATTTAAGCGATTGGAAAGGGTTTAGCGAAGATCCTGTCGGGATGATTTTACAAAAAGGATCCAGCGTGGGAGTCAAACTGCTTACCATTGCCGGAGTCATCACCGGATTATTGGGAGTACTGTCCGTGCTGACAAGTGTCGCAGCGTTCTTCTTCCCGCCGCTGATACCGGTTGCTGCCTGGCTGATCAGTGCAACAGGAACCATGTTCAGTGTCACCTTCTGGATCGGTTTGATCACCACCGCCTTGAGTGTCATGTCCGGAATCAAGAACATTTACAACGTACATACGGCTAAAACGGCAGAACAAATCTTCCAGGGCAACCACAAGCTCAAACAGGATGCTGCCAACACTGCTACCGGTGTCATGGCCATGGTGGGTGCCAAATCCCCTCCTGCTCCAATCAATATGGAAAAGATCGGGAAATGGAAGAATGTGGCTGTCCGAACCTTTAAAGCCGGAAAAAGCTTTGTAAAAGGAGGTGTCCGAAAAATCCCGAAACTGGTAAGTGCGGCCTTCAAAAAACAAACCTGGACGGATTTGTATGCCGGATTTAAGAAATTTGCCAAGAAAAAATCAGACAACCTATTTGGCGGAGACAAAAAGAAAATTACCGGAAAAACAGATCAAATCAGCGACGCTGCACCGAAGAAAGTCCTCAAAAACGCAGATAACCCGAAAGCTCCAACGAAAAACCTTCCTGAGAAGCAAAAAACGGCTCATATCGATTCCAAAGCGCCTGCAAAAACTCCGGAAGCAGAAATTCATCCGACCAAGAATACTCCGGATGTGAAAAAGGCAGATACCGAACTTTCGGATGCCAACATCAAGGAGATGAAAAAGGGTCTCGATCCGGAAGTGACGGAAATTGATGAGGTCAAACTACCAAAAGACCAGCAGGTAGCAAATGGTAAAAAAGAACCGAAGTCCAAAATCATGGAAGACGACCCGAACATCAAGGACAAAGACCTGGACAATTTCAAAAAGTACGAAGACGATGTGGATGCATCCCAGAAGCAAAAAATGAAAGATGATGCCGATGCCGAAGTAAAAAAAGGAAAAGACCACGACAGTAAATCAAAAGCATTGATGATGGCACGGGTAATTGCGGAAGCAAATGATGAACTGGACACACCAATTCCTGCCCTATTAGCCGAATTGGCTCCATTAAAGGCTATGAAAGGAGTGAAAGGTTTTGACTATAAAAAAGGAAATGCTCCGGGAGAGTTCCGGATTGTGATGTATGGAAGTGAATACATTGTTGATCCGAGTTATACCACCAAACGCCAACGCGATTTTGACAAAGAAGTTCAGAAACGTCTCGAAAAAGGCGAGATTGATGAGGATATGGCGAAAAAACTCCGGGAATACAATAAAAAGAATCCATCAGGAAAGAGAACAGTTGATAATACAATCAAACAATATGAAGACAAACGAACTTTAACAGATCGAGGAGACTTTATAACCGATTTGGATGACAGACCCAAAAATTATGCAAAATATAAAGATACCAAGTTTGAAAACACCCCAAAAAGTGCAATGGATCAAGACCTCCAGGATCATATGGACTTTCAAATGGGAGAACGAAACAAAGGAGAAAAGCTATCAGCCGGTAAAAGTAAAGCAAAAGAAGGTACTCAAGCCGAGGCTGATTTCAAAAAGGGACAGAAACAAATGCGTGATGCTTCTGAGTTAATCGGAGAAAAGGGTGCAATAGGAGCTATTCGTAAACATTTCCCGGATGCAGAAGTCCTTTATACAGGGAAGGGTTCAGGAACCTTTGATCTTGTCTTAAAAAATGGAGATGAATTTATAATTTTAGAAGCTAAAGGTGGAGCCTCTAAATTAGGCTTTAAAAATGTAAAAGGGATTCTAGAACAGCAAGGTACCAAGCAATATAGGGATGCATTAATAAAAACGATGAGAAGTAGTAAAGATCCTGCAACTAAAAAAATTGCACAAGAACTTCTCAAAACGAGTCCGAAAAAAATAAAGTACTTCCACTCAAATACCCCTATCAAGAAAGGCAAAATTTCAGATACCATTTTAAAAGAATTTAAGTAACTTGCATACATGAAAAGACATAACCATGACATTGATATTCCTGATGAAATCGAATTCGAAAGGGAAGTCATCGAGAAGTTTATTGAGGAATTTGAAACAGAATCTGATGTTGATTCTCTCAACAGAATCGCTACTGAGTCCCAAAATCTCATCTATTTACTAGGCACGCAAGCTCAGACAATAGATAATCGCGAAGAAATTTATCGTTGTTTGTATCTTTATTTACAAGCCACTGCTAATTTCTTTCTTATGGCTCAAACAAGTAAAGAAAGAGTTGTAATCAGTGTTGACGATCTCTCTGTTCACATAGATAAGGAGGATTATGAATCCTACGTAGGAATTAATTCCTGGTTGGATGGATACATCTATGCATTAGCCGGAAGGGAAAAAAATGTATTGAAATTATTACGTTCTTGCCCTGAAAGTGAGATCCGAAAGGGGAATTTTGCGGCGGATACTTTTTTCTATAGTTACATTGAGTTTTTAAAGAATTTTGAAGAACCTAATGCAATAGTATTATTGGATAAAGTTTTGAAAGATTGTAATACTGCCAAAATAGCATCAAAAGAATTCATTGAAAATACAATACTACCAGAACTTTTATTGTGGGAAACTATTTTACATGATAGAAAAGATTCTTTTAATGAAAAATTAGAATTTGCGGTAAATCAATTTAATAATTATTGGAAACAATCTAAAGCTGATCTGATGGAAGGAAGTTACCGATACAACGCTATGGAATCCTTAATAGCTATGAGGTTATGTGGAATAAGTGCTTACGCGTATGATAAAGGATTTCCTATAACATATCAATCAGATTATCTATTGGAATTCCTAATCAAAGGCGAATTAACAGTAGATGCCAAAGTCACTTTTCCTGAAGATTTATAACAAATTGAACTAACATAACAATACCAAGACTGTCTCAAAAGGACAGTCTTTTTTATTCTATTCGATTTTTGAGTAAAAAGGAATAAAACCACAGAACATCTCACGGATACAAATATCCAAACATGCGACAAAACGAAAGCTCCAACGAAAAACCTTCCTGAGAAGCAAAAACCGGCTCATATCGATTCCAAAGCGCCGGCAAAAACTCCGGAAGCAGAGCTTCATCCAACCAAAAATACTCCGGATGTGAAAAAGGCAGATCCCGAACTTTCGGATGCCAACATCAAAAAACTGGAGCAGGACATCGAGCCTCACAAAACCAATGTCGATAAAGCAGATCCGCCGAAAGACAAACAGGTTGCCGATGGCGAAAAACCTCCGAAATCCTGGAAGACGATCCGCATATCAAAGACAAAGATCTGGATAATCTCAAGAAGTATGAGGACGACGTGGATGCTTCCAAAAAACAAAAAATGAAGGAAGATGCTGATGCCGATGTAGACAAAGGTAAAAACCACGATAGCAAGGCGAAGGCATTGATGATGGCACGGGTGATTACTGAAGCAAATGATAAAGTAGACACCCCGATTCCTGCTTTATTAGCCGAATTAGCTCCGTTAAAAGCCATCAAAGGAGTTAAGGGATTTGATGCTGACCGTGTCGGACCTGGCATTTTTCAAATTATCATGTTTGGAAGCGAATATAAGGTTAAAAAGTATGAACAAGGAACAGGGGAAGGATTAACTGCAAATGAAGATGATTGGGAATTTGATGCTTCCAAAGATTTAGATTGGAGAGGAAAGGGAGCGACTCACCTTGACGCTTTGGACGAAGCATTTGAACGAACCGGAGTTCCAAAAGAAAAATTCAAAGAAACTCAATGGGCCAAAAATAAACATGGTAAAACAATTCCTGTCGAATGGGAAGGTCCTAATGGAGAAAATGTCAATATGGATATTCCAGAATGGAATAATACGGAGAAAATTAGAGATGGTAAAAAAATAACTCTTGAGTATGGTTCCGGTCCTCATCAACCACATATCGGTTATAAAAATTCATTGAAAGGAAAAGATAAAAAAAGGTAGGACATATATTTGTAGATGATGTACCTTCAACGCGAGGAAGATTAGACGAGAAAAAAGCAATAAAACGAAATAAAAATGCATAGTAACTTTGAAGAATTAAAAGATGCAGCCGAAATGCTCGGTTTACAGTACGAAATTTTAACTGGTGAGGAAGCCTCTAACATCATAGAGACTAGTTTTCAAAAATTTGAGCCATCCAGGAGACAAGGGCATTTAGCTATTCTTAATGAAAGATCCATTAAACTCAAACTAAGCGATCATGAATACACGTTCTCAGAAAAATTAGATGATGAACCATTACTTATCTTTTTTGAACAGACTCGTGAGAAATTAGATGTTGTTTTCAAATTGTTTAATGGTAGAAATTTCAGCAAGATTCTTGAGGAATGCAGTACCTTGGAATATTTCTTAACAAACAACACCGTGGATTACCTTATCGCTGTGAACTGGTATACTATTGAAATAGTTGACAATAAAAATTTCGAAGTTGAAAAAAATTAAGTAGTAGAAATGGAATCTATTAAATTATGAACAAACAAACATTTTTAGATGACATTTTCGATGAAAGTATCGACAAAGTTCGGGATGCTATAAAAAACAATAAAGCTCTTGATTTGAATTTCATCGATCAAGAGCTCAATATAAGTCCGTTGATCTGCGCCATTGATACCGTAAGTCCTGAAATAGTTGAATTATTATTGAACAATGGTGCCAATCCGAATTTAATGGGCTCAGGCATGTCTCTTCCATTATATCATGCGATTGAACTAGCCGAAGATTATAAAGGATTTGATGACCCCAAACTACTGGAAATAATTAAATACTCCGGATGTGAAATTGTCAACATTGAAAATGATATAGATCAATAGACATTAATTTGATTCGATTAAAATCAAAAAAGCCCGGACGATATCGTCCGGGCTTTTCTTTTCAGGGAGGGAGACGGGGTTCGAACCCGCGACCTCTGGAACCACAATCCAGCGCTCTAACCAGCTGAGCTACAACCTCCGTTAAGTGGGCGCAAAATTAGACATTCTTTCCAATATTCCGACACTTTTCATCACTTTTTTTTCATCACCACTTCATTTTTGTTTCAAACAGAACTTTCATCCCCCTGTATATCCTAGAAAATGAGCGGATTCGATGCGAGACAGGAGTACTAAACATCTGTTGTTGAAAACACATTTTTTGTGCGGTCTTTTCTGTTTGACCGATTCAATACATTTGTAGTATGAGCGAACACAAACTAAAAATCGGGGTATTCGGAGCCGGGCATCTCGGACGCATTCACATCCGACTCATCCTCGAACTATCCGACATCTACGAATTTGTAGGGTTTTATGATCCGTCGGACGAATCTGCAGAAAAAGCGATTTCGGAATTTAATGTCACCCGCTGGGATGATATGCAGGCACTCATCGATGCCTGTGACTGTGCGGATGTCGTTGCTCCGACGCTCTATCACTTCGATATCGCCGCAAAAGCGATTCGCTCGAGCAAACACGTGTTTATCGAAAAACCACTGGCGGAAACAACCGAACAGGCCAAAGCGCTGCTGGATTTATCCCGCGAAGCCGGAGTGATTGTCCAGGTAGGCCATGTGGAGCGCTTCAACCCCGCTTTCAGGGCAGCTGAACCGCTGATCGTGAAACCTATGTTCTTCGAAATTCACCGCCTGGCGCAATACAATCCCCGCGGAACAGATGTTTCCGTAATTCTCGACTTGATGATTCACGATCTCGACATCGTACTCAGCTGTGTCAATTCTACCATCCGGAGAATTTCAGCAAGCGGTGTGAGCGTAGTCAGCAAAACCCCCGATATTACTTCCGTACGCATTGAGTTCGACAACGGATGTGTCGCCAACCTCACTGCATCACGCATGTCTCTCAACAACATGCGAAAAACACGGATTTTCCAAAAGACGGGTTATCTCACGATCGATTATTTAAACCAATCGGTAGACCAGATCATGATCACTCCGAAAGGTCAGGAAGCTCCGGGGTTCTTTAGTTTTGAATTAAACGATGAGGTAAACCTTTCGGCTCTGAAACCCGATATTACCAAATCGAATGCGATCCAGGAAGAACTCCGTTCTTTCTACAATTCCATCGTGCATAATCAACCGGTGGTGGTTTCTATCGACGACGCATACCGGGCACTGGATGTCGCATATCAGATCATTGATAAACTGAAATCTGCTCATCTCTCGGTTTTCGACAATAATTAACGTAAATTTGCGTTATGCAGGGATAGACTCTTCTATGAAATATTTATACTTTTTTGTTCTTCTTACCTTGGGATTATCTGGTTGCGTAAAAAACAATCCGGCTCCGATCTGGCTTGAAATCAACAACTGGACCTTAAATGCCAATCCAACTCCAAGTACTAATCCGGGTGTTTTAACCCACAATTTCACCGACGTTTGGGTGTATATCGACGGAAACGTAATCGGGGTATTCGAATTGCCTTGTAAAGTACCGGTTTTGGTATCGGGGTCATGCAAAGTCACGCTTTACCCGACTATCCGGAACAACGGGATTTCCGCAACCAAAAAGATCTATCCGTTCGTAACGGCTTATGAGAAAAAGATGGAATTGGTTCCGGGAGAAACATATACGATCAACCCGACAACCATGTACGAAGCAGCTACGGAGTTTTGGGTAGAAGATTTTGAAAATTCGACGGTAAAAATCAATACCGATCAAACTGTTTCCAATGCAGATCTGAGCGTGGAAAATAACAGTGCTGTTGGCCCGTGGGGATATTACGGACACATTGCTACGAATTCCTCCGACTCGCTTTGGGTTGGTTTATCTACAGATGTACTCTACCTGCCGAAAAGTGGTGCAGAAGTGTACCTGGAAGTGAATTACAAGAATACCAATTCCATTTTGACTGGAATTATCGCTTATATCAGCGGAAGCGGAACGGATAACCCCAACATTTCCATGAATGCACAAAGCAGTCCTCCTGTATGGAAAAAAATCTACATCGACCTCAAAGACATTGTTTCCAATTCTCCAAGTGCAACTTATTTCAGACCGTATTTCCGGGTTCTTTTGGATTCAGGACTGAGTTCGAGTGACGTTTACATTGATAACATCAAAGTTGTACACTTTTAGAAGAATCAGTTGTAATGCAAAAATTGTTTAGATGGTTATTTATTGCAAGCGACTTCTTAACGGCTTCGCTTTCCTGGGGTATCTTTTACTATTACCGGAAAACAAGCATTGAGCACGAACTCTTCTCATTCAACGAAACATTTTACTACGGAATCTTTGCCATCCCCCTGCTCTGGCTGCTGTTTTACACTTTCCAGGGAACGTACCAGGATGTCAGAAGACTCTACCGTCTGAAAATTCTCTCACTGACCAGCTTTGCTACTATTTTCGGCTCCATTGTCCTGTTTTTCGTACTACTGATTGATGACGATGTCAATACCTACACGAATTACTACCGTTCGCTGCTAACGCTTGCACTCCTTCACTTCGGATTCACATTTTTCTCGCGATTAATCATTACCAGTATTCTCGTTGCGCGGGTTCACTCCCGGAAAGACGGGTTTAAAACCCTGCTCATCGGTGGTTCTGAAAAAGCAGTAGCCATCTTCAAGGAAATCGAAGGAGCAGAAAAAGGAGGCGGAAACCAGTTTGTGGGATTCGTCAACCTGAACGGTATCGACAAACTATTGGAGAACAACATTCCCTATTTGGGCCATGTGGATCAATTAGAAGAAATCATTTCCAAATACGGCATCGAAGAAGTCATTATTGCATTGGAAAGTACGGAACACGAACGTTTGAAGAACATTATTTCCCGCATCAACGGGGAAAATATCGTCATCAAAGTGCTTCCGGATATGTATGATATCCTGGCAGGATCTGTAAAACTGAGCAACATCTTCGGGGTACTTCTCATGGAAGTTAACGCCGAGGTGATGCCCTACTGGCAACGCGTTGCCAAAAGAGCCTTCGATATTTGTTTCTCCATCGTGGCGATCATATTACTCATACCAGTTTATATTTTCCTTGCAATCGGAGTCAGACTTTCCTCACCGGGACCGATCCTCTTTTTCCAGGAACGCATCGGTTTGAACGGGAAACCATTTAAGATCATCAAATTCAGAACCATGTATGTGGGGGCTGAAAAAGCAGGGCCGCAACTTTCCAGTACCAACGATCCACGCATCACCCCGATTGGAAAATTCATGCGTAAAGCCCGCCTGGACGAGTTTTTACAATTCTTCAACGTATTGAAAGGCGACATGTCCCTGGTTGGCCCGCGCCCGGAAAGACAATTCTTCATTGATCAGATCAAAGTCAGGGAACCTCAATTTTTGGAGCTCACCAAAGTAAGACCGGGAATTACTTCCTGGGGACAAGTGAAATATGGGTATGCCGAAAATGTCGACCAGATGATTCAGCGCATGAAATTTGACCTGCTTTACCTGAGAAACCGTTCGATCGCGTTGGATATCAAAATCCTCATGCACACCGTTCTGATCATTGTAAAAGCCAAAGGAAAATAATGAAAGTTGCCATTACCGGGGGAAACGGGCATATCGGAAATGCCATCATCGAAGAATTACTCAGCCGGAATTATACCATCAGAGCACTCGTTCACTCCAAGAGCAATTTCCTGGAAAGCAAACAGATTGAAACAATCAAAGGATCACTACAGGACGAAGATTCCCTGGTAAAACTGATGGAAGGCTGTGACTATTTGATTCATTGCGCGGCCATTATTTCCATCAATGGCGACAAGAATCAGCTTGTTCAGCAAATCAACATTCACGGACTCGAAAACGTACTCAAAGTGGCTTCAAAAAGCAACCTGAAACGCGTCATTCACTTATCTTCCGTTCACGCATACGATCATATCCCGATGGATCAGCCGATGAACGAAACGCGGAATTTTGTTTCCGATGAGGCTTATGCTTACGATAAAAGCAAGCGCGACGGACAACTCATCGCCCGGAAATACTTCGAACAGGGACTCCCGATCATCGTAGTGAACCCGACGGCTGTTTTCGGTCCGCCGAATTTTGCCCAATGCAAACAAAACAGCGCATTTGTTTCCATGTCACGCCGGCGCATTCCTTTTGTCTTTAAAGGCGGTTACAACTGGGTCGATGTTCGCGATATCGCGAACACCGTTTGCAATGCATTAACACAGGGAGAATTGGGAGAATCCTACATTCTCGGCGGCAAATATTACACACTGAAAGACTTATCGCGTGTGGTGGCAAAAGTCTCCGGTAAACGCATTCCCTGTTTCGAAATCCCGATCGGACTGGTCAAATCATTCCTACCGGTCATCGGAATGTATTACAAAATCCGGAAACAAGATCCTTCCGTCACCAAAGAAAGCATCGAAATCCTCGAATTCGGTAACAAACACATCAGTTCGGAGAAAGCTCGGATACATTTGGGACATCGTGCCCGTCCGATAACCGAAACTATGAAAGATTTGCTAACTTGGCACCGAGATAACCCATAATACCGATAGTGTCTTTGCAGGCTGCCGGTATTATCCACGATTAATACGACACACATGACACAAGAAACATTCTATTACTTCTGCTACGCCTGGATAGGTGTGGGAATCATTGCTTTTTTAGGACTTCAGTTCAAAGATGCTCCATATGGAAAATTCACGAATTCCAAGTGGGGGCCGCTGATGTCCAACCGACTCGGATGGATGATCATGGAAGGGTTTGTATTGTGTGTTTTATATTACTTTTTGTTCACGGGATCAAAGAAACTTTCTGCTGTAGACTGGACAATCGTCGGTTTATTTACTGCCCATTACATCAACCGCAGTTTCATTTATCCTTTCAGAACGCGTACCAAAGGAAAACAAATCCCGGTGAGCATTGTTGGGATGGCGCTGTTACACAACCTGGCAAACGGTTTCCTGATCGGGTACTACCTGTCGCATTTCTCCAATTACAGCAACGATTGGTTCACTTCCTGGCAGTTCATTACCGGAACCACCTTGTTCGTCTTCGGAATGTGTACCAACATCTATTCAGATACCGTTTTGATTAACCTGAGAAAGCACCCGGGAGACGGCTACAAAATCCCTTACGGTGGGCCTTTTAAATACATTTCCGCTCCGAACCTGGGCGGAGAACTGGTAGAATGGATCGGATTTGCAATTCTATGCTGGAATCTGCCTGCTTTCTGCTTCGCTTTCTTTACTTTCTGTAACCTCTTCCCGCGCGCATTGGCAAACCACAAATGGTACAAGCAAACGTTTGAAGATTACCCGGAAGACCGAAAAGCGGTGATTCCGTTTGTTTGTTGATAATGAGGATTTAAGTCTTCCCCTTGGGAGGAGGAAACCGGGAAGATCTATTTTCCGGCAACATAATTCATGGCTTCCCGCGCAAACAATTCCCATTGAGAACTGTATTCAAACGGAACCTGAACCCATTCCTTCATCGGCCTTTTGCCAGACGGGTCGAACAGTTGTGTACCATCCAAACTGAGTGCTTCCTGATGAATCTCCCCGCTCAGCTTAAACACTACCGCTTTTTCATAAAAGCACATGAACGCTTTTCCGTGGATCTTGAAACACGGTTTTCCGAACATTTGACTTTGTTCGGCATCGTTTAGTTTTTGTCCGATTTCGGTATATAATTCCTGTTCTGTAGTCATTTACTCTGCTACTTTCTCATACACCGCAATCGCCTCAATGTGGCTGGTATGCGGGAATTGGTCTACCAAAGACAATTTCATAAGTTTGTAACCTCCTTGCTCCAGCGTTTCAGTATCGCGCGCCTGAGTGGAAGGATTACAGGAAATGTATACCAAATGAGAAGCTCCTAAAGCCATCACTTTCTGTAATGTTTTCGGCGCAATTCCGGCTCTTGGCGGATCCAGTACAATCGTATCGATGCGGTTCAGGTATTCCGGGTGCAGCGACAGGAATTTACCCACGTCTGCAGCAAAGAAATGCAGGTGTTCCAGTTGATTGCGCTTGGCATTGCGTTTCGCATCGGCAATCGCTTCTTCCACGATATCCACACCGATAATTTCTCCGGCATTAACACGTTGCGCCACCAGCTGACCGATTGTTCCCGTTCCGCAGAACAAGTCCATGATCACACCGCCGTCTTTCGCATAATCACACACGTAATCGATTGCTTTGGTATACAAACGCTCCGCACTTTTCGGGTTGGTCTGGAAAAAGCTTTCCATACTGATTTCAAAAGACAATCCGAGCATTTTTTCAACCACTACGGAATCTCCGAAAAGTAATTCACTCGTTCCGTTTTCGATTTTAGCGCGGTCGGCAATATTGTCGTTAATCGTATGCCAGACACCAGCCAAACGATTCCCCAGTTTTTCTTTCAGGAAAGCAACAACCTGTGCCTTGTCAAATTGTTTGATTCCTGCTGAACTTGTTACAATGTGCAGTAACAACTGATCCTGGTCGAATGATTTCCGAACCACAATGTGTCTGAAAAAACCTTCTTTTCTCGGTGGATGCCATGCCGGAAGTCCGAATGATTTCAATAAATCGCGGAATTCCGGGAGAATGGTTTCCCATTGTTCGTCAAACAAACCGCTTGGTTTATTCAGGTTTTCCACTTTCCACCAGGTTCCTCTGCGCTTAAATCCTAAGGCAAAAGCATCATCGATTTCTTCTCCCGTTTCCGGTACGTGTTCGATACAGGAAAAACTGTATTCCATCTTATTCCGGTAGAAAAAGGCATCCGGGGAAGAAATAAACTCGTCAAAAAGAGCTGTTGGATCCGGAATGCGTCCGATTTTGCGGTACACATCCAGCGTAGATTTTTTCTTATAATCCTGTTGGATTTCGATTGGTACAAACAGGTATGGCGCACCGGAAATTTCCTGAAAAGGCAGTGATTTCTCAAGCGGAGAACGCTCCAATACTTCCAGAAGTTTGCACTCAGCATGACGTTTGCGTTTCTTGTCGACACGAGCTCTTACAAACTGTCCGGGAAACGTGTTTTCAACAAACAAAATAAAATCTCCTTCTTCCGATTTCATGCGGGCGATTCCCTGACCTCCAAACGCAAAATCGTCGATTTTTACCTCAATAATCTGATTTCTGTGTACCACTTCTGAGTATTTATTCTACACCTGCCGCAACCGGTGTTACAATTCCTGATCTACGATATCCTGAATTGATTTATTTTCTAAAATGCGCAGCGTTTCGTTTCGGACGTCTATGAATACTTTGTTCAAACCACAAGCTTTTTCGTCGATGCATTCCTCACAACGCTGATAATAATTCAGACTCACGCACGGAAGCAAGGCAATCGGGCCATTAAAAAGCCGGATGATTGTCGAAATTTGAATCTGTGCTGGTTTCTGACGCAGGAAATAACCTCCGCCCTTTCCCATTTTGGAATTCAGGATTCCCTGTTTTTTCAAATCCAGCAAAATGGACTCCAGGAATTTCCGGGGAATCTGGCTTTTCTCTGCGATTTCAAGAATCAAAGTCGGCTCATTGGCATCTTTCTTTGCCAGGTAGGTCAAAGCGTGTAATGCGTATTTGGTCTTCTTTGATAACATGAAAAATAGTTGTTAAGCTAATTTACGATTAAATTCGAATCAAAATCATTAAATCAGTCCCTTGATGACTCCCTTGTCGGAAGCTTCGATGAACGATAAAATTTCTCTTCGGATATCCGAATCCGCAATAGATTCTCTCACAATATCCAGCGACTTGGTCACGTGGTTGTTCTGAACGAAAATAATGCGGTAAATGTCTTCAATTTCGCGCACCTGTTCATCCGTGTAACCGCGTCTGCGCAAACCAACGGAGTTGATTCCTGCATACGTCAGTGGCTCGCGGGCACACTTCACGTATGGCGGTACATTTTTACGGATCAGCGATCCTCCCGCGATAAATGAATGTGCTCCGATATGGATGAACTGCTGAGAACCGCATCGCCCTTCCAGGATTGCGTAATCCCCCACAATGCAATGCCCGGACAACCCGGAATAGCTCGCCATGATGACGTGATTTCCAATCTGGCAGTCGTGCGCAATATGTACGTAAGTCATCAGCAGGCAATCGCTTCCGACTGTTGTTTTCCATTTGTCTTTTGTGCCGCGGTGAATCGTTACACACTCGCGGATCACTGTCCTGTCACCGATTTCAACAGTGGTGTATTCTCCGTCGAATTTCAAATCCTGCGGAACAACTCCGATCACTGCTCCCGGATAGACCTCACAATTTTCTCCGATTCTCGTTCCGGGATAAATATTTACGTTGGAATGAATCCGGGTTCCTGCTCCAATCACCACATCATCATGAATGGTGCTGAATGCATCAATAACTACCCCCTCTCCAAGTGTTGCACTCGGAGAAATTTGTGCTAGCGGACTAATCATGCTTCTACTCTCTCTTTATCTTTCGCTTCAACTCTGTCTTTGATCACCTGTGCAAGCATTTCCGCTTCGAACACCTGAGTACCGTTCACATATGCTTTTCCCAGCATGTGTACCAATCCTCTGCGAATCGGGGAAATCAATTCCAGTTCGAAAACAAGGGTATCTCCCGGCACTACTTTTTGCTTAAACTTCACTCCATCAATTTTCATGAAGTAAGTAGAATATAAATGCGGGTCTTCTACCTGGCTCAACGCGAAAATTCCACCGCACTGTGCACATGCTTCGATCTGCAAAACTCCCGGAAACACCGGATTACCCGGAAAGTGTCCCTGGAACATCGGTTCGTTCATTGTGACGTTTTTCACTCCGATGATCGTGCTTTCAGTCAATGCCATCACTTTATCCACCAACAGGAACGGATATCTGTGAGGCAGCATGCGCTCGATGTCGTTGATCGTGTATACCGGCTCTTTCGTCAAATCGAATACACGGCCTTTCTTGTCTTGTTTTTTGATTTCATCTTTCAACACTTTCGCAAAACGCGTGTTTCCGGAATGCCCCGGGCGCGCCGCCAGAATGTGTCCTTTGATGAAACGTCCTACCAATGCCAAATCTCCTACGATATCCAGCAATTTGTGACGCGCCGGCTCGTTCTCGAACTGCAGTTTCAAGCTGTTCAATACTCCGATTCCGTCGTAGTTCACTTTCAATTTATCTTTTCCGAGCATTTTTGCCAAACGATCCAACTCTTCTTCAGTTACATCGTTGCGTTCCACCAATACAATCGCATTGTCAAGGCTTCCTCCTTTGATGAGGTTATTTTTAGCCAGGAATTCCAATTCTTTCAGGAAACAGAACGTTCTGCAAGGCGCAATATCTTTCTCAAATTCTCCCAGGTGGTACATGTGCGCGTGCTGTGTACCCAAAGCCGGAGAATTGTAATCTACCATTACTGTCAGGCGGTAATTTTTATCCGGAACAGCCAGGAATTCAATTCCGCGCTCTTCGTCTTCCCACTTGATGTTTTCAGTCAGTTCCAGGAACAAACGGTCTGCGTTTTGCTCCACACGCCCCACACGATGAATCTCTTTCACAAATGGCAAAGAGGATCCGTCCATGATTGGAATTTCAGGTCCGGTCAATGTAATCAATGCATTATCGATTTCCATTCCGTACAACGCAGCCAACACGTGCTCCGTAGTGTATACTTTTGCTCCGTTTGCTTCCAATGTCGTTCCGCGGTCTGTAGAAACTACCAAATCCGCATCTGCTTTAATTACCGGCTGGCCATCGATATCCAAACGCTGAAATTTGTATCCGTGGTTCTCAGCCGCCGGATGGATTTCCATCACAACTGGTTCTCCGGTATGCAATCCAACACCGTTGAATACGATTTTTTCTTGAAGGGTAAATTGTTTTTCCGACATATTATTCTGCAGATTTTGAAAGGGTTTTAATTTTTTCTTCTATTTCCGATAATTTCTTGATAATGATTGGAAGTCTTCTGAATCCAACGAAGGATTTCTTGTAGTCGTCCATCGGGATGGCCGGTGACCCCATGAGTACTTCCGCTTTTTTGATGGTATTCGGAATTCCGGACTGAGCAACGATTTTCGTTCCGTCAGCTACATGCAAATGCCCGCTGATTCCAGCTTGTCCGCCTACCATGACATGTTTTCCGATTTTCGCAGAACCTGCCACACCAACCTGTGCCGCCAACGCCGAATGATGTCCGACCTCCACGTTGTGCGCCAAATGAACCAGGTTATCGATCTTCACTCCCTGGCGAATGATCGTTGATCCCATCGTAGCACAATCGATGGTTGTGTTGGAACCGATTTCCACATCGTCTTCCAGTACTACGTTTCCGATTTGAGGAACTTTGGAAAACACTCCTTTTTCGTCCGGTGCAAACCCGAATCCGTCGCTTCCGATCACAACTCCTGCATGCAGCACACAGCGGTTTCCGATTTTGGTATCTGCGTAGATTTTTACTCCTGCGTGAATGGTACAATCGTCTCCGATGGTTACACCGTCACCGATATACGCCTGCGGATAGATTTTCACATTCTTCCCGATTGTTACATTTTCACCGATATATGCAAAAGCTCCCAGGTAAAGTCCTTCACCGTGGCTTGCAGATTCTGAAATAAACGAAGGAGTTTCGATTTTCGGCTGCTTCTGGCGCATTTGGTTGTACACATCCAGCAACTTTGCAAAGCAGGCATATGCATCATCCACTTTCACCAGGGTAAGCGTTTCCGGGAGCGGCTTGGAGGGAACGAAGGTTTTATTCACGATACAGATACTTGAACCTGTTGTGTAAATATATTCTTCATACTTGGGATTCGACAAGAACGAAAGCGTGCCCGCTGTACCCTCTTCAATTTTAGCCAATCCCGCAACAGTAACATCCGTATTTCCAACGACTTCACCGTTCAAGATAGTAGCTATTTGCAGCGCAGAAAATTCCATTGAACAAAATTAGTAAAAACCTTTAGGTTACGTGTCTGTTAAGTTAGGATTTATTAACACATTATTGTGATGTATATCGCCTTTTCCACCCTCTATTTTTCCTCGAAGCGGTAAAATTCGATGTGCTCTTTAAACCAAACAGTACGTGCCTTGAGCGTATCGCCGCCCTGTCTTGGCAAAAGCACGTATTGTTCCGGTGACGGTTCGGCCTTCAAATCCGATTTGGAGAAGTCGATTAAACCACCCTTTTTCATCAGGTACTGCACCTGTTCCCAGTTCTTTACCCTCAGTTTCACCAACTGCTCATCCAATACGGAATTGTCTTTCAGGAACACGAAATTCTCCACGTTCGGGAAATGAATCATACGCCCCAAACCGGTACTGGTGTTTTTAAATTTCTGGATCGATCCTTTCGGCCAGGCAACTTCCGATACGAAAGCGCCTTCCGGCATGGAAAACCACAATTCCACCTCTTTTCCGTTGAGTTCTTTTGTGACTTTATACACTTTCGGATTGCCTTGCTTCTTGCTTGAACCAAAGGAAACGGATCCGTCATTCAAAAAAGAAACAATCAAAGAATCCGTTAAGTGGTGCTCATCAAAAATCCGCTGGTTTTCATCCGAAATCACCAGCACTCTCCCCATAAACGTGTTTTTCACACGATTTTCAGGAAGCCAGCTGCATCCGCGGTTTCTGAAAAAGAAAAAAACGAAAATCAAACCGATCCCAAAACCTAACCCGTAGTAACGCAAGCGTCTCCAAAAATTCTTCATCTATCCAGATTGTATCGTTCAAAAAAAAGTCCGACCCGGACGTTTACAGTCAGGACGGACTTTTCAAGTATTACATTCAAATTAAATCAATGCATCCAACTTCGCTGTCAACTGTCCTTTCGGAACAGCACCAACTGATTTATCTGCGATTTCGCCACCTTTCACGAAGATCACGGTAGGAATATTGCGGATTCCGAACTGAGCCGAAACTCCCGGATTCAAATCTACGTTTACTTTTCCGATAACAGCTTTACCATCGTATTCTGAAGCCATTTCTTCCACGATCGGACCAATCAATCTACATGGACCACACCATTCTGCCCAAAAGTCTACCATTACCGGTTTGTCTGATTTCAATACAACTTCTTCAAAGTTTGCATCTGTGATTTCTAATGCCATAATTGTTTCTATTAAATGTGACCCTTTAGTTTGGTCTAAAGTTACTATTTGTTTTTATTTGTCAAAAGCCTTGCCAACACAATTTAGACTGTCATCTTGTCATGCTGAACATGCATTTTCTTCATGGTTTTCTGATTATCTGTCTGCAAACAGTAGAAATACACGCCATCCTGTAACACACTGGTATCGAATCGAATAATGTGCCCACCAGAAACAAACTCCTTATCCTGAAGTACTTCGACGGTTTCCATTTTCGCATTCAAAATTGAAAACACAACGTTCTTCGGTTGCTCCATCGTGAAGTAGAACTCCAACTCCCCACTCTGCTCCTTATTTTCAAGGTCAAAAAGCAAGGCATATTCTTCCTTTTTCAGGCTTCCTTTGGAAAAACGTCTGATAATCGCTTTGTACATAATATACAACATCCGGATTGCGATCAGTACGATCAGTGTTCCCAGCACCTTGCTTTCCCATGAGCGCACTCCTTTGACGAAATTTACCCGGAACAGGATCAACAATGTCATCCCAAGGCTGAGACTTATCAGGGCTATTAACGTTTTCTTTTTCATATTATAAGGAAATAATTCCCGGGATTACCTGAGCTTTTTCGTATACAGCAATAATTGAATCCACATTCAGCATCATTTCTTTCACACTGACACTCACAAACTTCCCGTTGCTGGATTCGTGAAACTGGATTTGAGCCGTTTCATCAAAAAGCGCCGTTGTCTGTGCCAGCAGATGAGGTGTATTGGGAACGATGAACTTGAAGAAATAGACATTTGGCCACTCTTCCTGCAACAACTGTTCTTTCAGTTTATCAAATGTTCCTTCACTCATGGTATTAATTATTTGTACAATTATGCAATGATGCAGGCAGTTCGACTGGCTGCTATAAATATTTCGGCAACAAAGATAAGCGCTTTAATGCTAGCAACAACTCTTTTGACAGAGTGCTTTTATTCTTTTCAAGCTCCGAAAAGGTTTTGAACCCCTGGTCGGCAGCTTGTTTGAGTCCGTTTTGAACCGGCATCGGGTCGGGCTCTGTTCCAAACACCGGATCTTCTTCCAGCCATTCACGGTTTTCAAACTGCGTAGCAAAGGCCAGCTCCATCTGCAATCCCTGCTCCAATAGCTCAATGGTCTGCCGCGGAGAAGAAACCTGTGAAAAGAGCCGTTTCCAGCTGCTTTTCGCTTTCATGTACGCTTCCCAAAGCGGCAACACCTCATCGGTTTTCAGCAGCTCAAATTCATAGATAGCGGAGGAAGTTTCACCGGGTAAACCGATGAATAAAGCTGCTTCAGACAATTTCTCCAAACGAAGAATCTTCGAACGGAGCGTCTGCCTCAAAAGCGGTTTCAGCAAAATGGATTTCTTCAGTTCAAACAATTCCATTTCCAGCGCGTCTTCCGCCTCAGATAAATCTTCAATACGAAGCAGGGAGCAGAGGTCCTCCGGAGTCACTATTCGTGTTCGTTTTGATTTTTACGCATCCGGATATTGAGGAATTCCACCAACAGGGCGTAAACCAATGCGAAATAGACATATCCTTTCGGAACGTGCTGACCGAATGATTCTGCGATCAGGAGTACCCCGATCGTAACCAGGAAGCCTAGTGCAATCATCTTGATTGTTGGTCGTGCATTGATAAAGTCTGCGATCGGCTTCGCGAAGATCAACATGATAATCATGGAAATAATCACCGCCAAAACAATGATAATAAACGGATTGCCATGCGTCTCGTGACGAATATCATTGGTCATACCAATTGCGGAAATCACAGAATCGAAGCTGAAGATAAAGTCTACCATTACGATCTGGAAAACCACCGCGCTCAAACGGTTTTTCTTTTTGCTCTTTGCATTCTCGTGCGTTCCTTTCACGCTTGAGTGCATTTCTCCAACTGATTTGTAGATCAGGAAGAGTCCTCCGAGCAACAAAACAAGTGAGTGGGCCGTGAATTTCACATCGTATACCGTAAACAACGGCGTTTTGTCCAATGTCATGATGTACGAAACGATGCTCAACATCAGAATACGGATAATGAGGGCCAGGCTCAATCCCAGGATACGGGCTTTGCGCTGATCCTGTTTTACCAGGGAGTCTGTGATGATCGAGATAAAAATGATGTTGTCAATTCCTAAAACGATCTCCAGCAAGGTTAGAACGACTAGGTAAAAAATTCCAATTCCGGTAGTTAAAATATTAAAGTCCACTTCTTATTTTTTTGGACAAATTTAATGTCAAAACCCCTATAAAAAGTGTATTTGTGATTTTTTTCGTTTTTAACAGTTTTTGCCCGTTTTAAATTTGGTTTTAATATCCTGATTTTCTTACATTAGCACTATTGAACCTTGCCTCATAGAGTGGCATTCAAACCAATCAGGGAGTCCAACTGTCTTTTTCGTAGTAGTTTTTAGCAGCTTGGACTCTCTTTTTTACTGACACAGACCCAATAATTTCAATTAAAAATGTAAAATGGATAATTGAAAAGGAGAGAAAACGTAGTTTTCGATAAGAAACAAACGTTAGTGAATTTTCCTTGTTCAATTGTCAATTCTCAAACTATAATACTGAGCGAAGTCGAAGTATCAATTTTTAATGAATGACTTGAAATACGTTTCCAGCACCGCACTGTTATTCTGGCTCATCGTGTTTATCTCGAGCAATTTCGGCTTCCCGTTTTCACTGTTACCGAAGAATGCATCCAAACACGCATCCAGTTCTTCTGATGAAGATGCGCTGAAATACTCCATTCCGTACAATTTCGAAACAGCTTCGGCAGCTAATTCCTGCTCCGCAACAAAGATCTTTTTCCACTGATTTGTGGATTTCGGGCCGGGAATGATGTTGAAGATATCTCCTCCCCCGTTGTTGATCAAAACGATCCGCAGGTTCTCGGGCAAATGCTTGCTCCACCACGCGTTGGAATCGTAGAAAAAGGATAAATCACCGGTTACCAGCAAATGCGATTCGTTCGGTGAAGCGACTGCTGCCCCGACTGCCGTTGAACTACTTCCGTCAATTCCGCTGGTTCCGCGGTTGCACCAATAAGTTACCGTTTGGATCGGATCGAACAACAAAGCATAGCGGATCAGCGAACTGTTTGAAATATGCAGGTTGCAGTGATCCGGAATCACATCCATGACAAACTCCATTGCACGTAAATCGCTCCACGGCTGACTCGCACAAATGGGACGCTGCTGATCGGAGCCGTATTGATCTATTTTCTTCCAACCAAATCCAAAACGGGATTGATGAGGCGTTTCGGCAGTCAGTTCCGCCAGGTATGAAAGTCCTTCCAATGGAGAAACCAACGCTGAAAAAGACAAGTGTTTATAGGTATCCATAAACGGAAAGTCCATTCCGAAACGGATCACAGGTGCCTGCGACTGGCGCAGAAAGGCTTTTATTTTCTTCGATACGACTGCTCCACCGATCGTGACAATGCAATCCGGGTGGAAGTTACCGATTTCTGATTCCGGCAGGATATTCAATGTCCGATCTATCGTGGAAACAAAGTACGGGCTGTACATGTTTGACGTGTGCTCAACCAACACTGCGGTTGAACCATCCAGAGCCAGTTTTTCCAGCATTTGCTGCAACGCGGCATCCTTCTGATGCTGCCCCACGATAATCAAACGCTTATTGGATACCGACCAGATTTCTTTCAGACGGGTTTTGCTTTTCCCGGAAAGGATTGTTTCCACATCGCCCAATTCTATCCAATTGTTGATGGTTTCAATTTGGTCGGTCGTTTCGTAAAGCGGTTCGGAAAAAGGAACATTCAAATGCACAGGGCCTTTCGCAGCTCCGTTACAGCTTTGAAGCACTTCCGAAAGATTTCGTTCGAAGTACCAGCGCTGACTGTCGGAATGAATTTCGTTCAACTGGGCACTTTTCAGCACCATGCGGTCAAAAACGCGTTCCTGGCGAATGGTTTGCCCGTCTCCCTGATCCACCCATTCCAAAGGACGGTCAGCGGAGATCACAACCAAGGGAATTCCCTGGTAGAACGCTTCTGCAACAGCCGGATAGTAATTCAGCGGAGCCGATCCCGAAGTACAGGTAATTACCACCGGTTTTCCCAGTTTCTGTGCTATTCCCAATGCATAAAACGCAGCAACACGTTCATCCGGAACAACCAGAACTGTGAAGTGCGGATCTTCATCAAAAGCAATACTCAGCGGGGCATTCCGCGATCCCGGGGAAATCACCACATGCGTTACTCCTACTTTTTTACATCCGTCAACAAGCAGTTGAACTTCCAACTTTGCACTCGAAATCATGCCGTAAATTTAGTGTATTTTCAGGGTTAAAAGCCTTCAAAAGGTTCAATTATATGATTCAAAGGTTCAGGATTGCAGGCGAATCAACGATTACTCCTTTGAACCATTGAACGTTTGAACATGTTATCAGCACAGCTATATCTGCTTCATCACCCGGATCAGCGTCTCCGCTTTATGTTCCGTTTCATCCCATTCCAAATCGGGAATCGAATCTACCGTAAAACCTCCTCCAACATATAAAAAAGCCTTATCCTTCGTCAATTGCGCACAACGCAGGTTGACAAACAGGTTGGTATTTCCTTCTTCAAAATATCCGATGAAACCAGTGTAAAGTCCGCGGTCATGCATTTCGCGGGTAGCAATGGCTTCCATCGCATTTCTACGCGGAGTTCCGCACACGGCTGGCGTCGGATGTAAATCCAAAGCAATCGACCAGGCATTCGGACGGGTGAGCAATGCTCTGAAATCTGTTTTCAAATGTTGTACCGGTCCGGCATTCACCACATACGGCCCGTTTGCTTCGATTTCCACACATTCGTTCCGTTCCAGCGTTTCTTTGATTGCATCGACCACAAACGCGTGCTCTTCCAGTTCTTTCGGAGTCCAGTCGTGCTCTTCGTTTTCACCATGTGTTCCGGCAAGCGCGACCGTTTTGCAGACCATTCCCTGTTGATTCATCAGCAATTCAGGGGTTGCACCGATCCAGGTTCCGAATTCTGCGGATGAGATCAGGTAACAGAATGCATTGGGATAGGCTTTTTCCAGTGCACGGAACAGGTCGAAGGCTTTCTCTCCTTCAAACGGAACGGCCTTCACGCGTGAGAACACACCTTTTTCAACACCCAACAAGGGAAATGAGTTCAAAAAGGCCTGTGCTTCGATCTGGTAATCCCGGCGGGAGATCACAACCGGAACTTCTTCCCGGTAATGAAAGTCAAACTCCGCTTCCTGTTCTTTCGATTCCCGAAAATGAAAAATGCGGTCGTGCAGAAAATCAGACACCACAAATCCCAACGGTTTTTCGGCTTCATGCAATACCGCAAATTCTCCTCTTTTGATTTGGGGAAATTGTTCCTGCGGCAGGCGGTAAATTACTAAATCTTTCACGCTCTTGGTACGATCATTACGGTTAGACGTCCGGTACAAACCAATTTGCCGGTAGCTTCATCAAAAATATCGACCTGCCACACGTGTGTTCGCGAACCTGCATGCACAATCTTACCGATTGCTTTCACGCTTCCTTCTTTCACACTGCCGATGTGGTTTGCATTGATTTCAATTCCAACAGGAGCTTCTTTACTCAAATCAATCAGCAAGGTTGAACCGATTGAACCGATTGATTCGATCAGCGCTGCACTTGCTCCGCCATGAAGCAGTCCCATCGGCTGATGCGTACGGTGATCAACCGGCATGGTTGCCACAATGTAATCTTCACCAACTTCCACACATCTGATATCCAAATGCCCCAGCAGGGTGTTATTCGAATACTTATTGATTTGTTCTAACGAAATTTGATTTAACTTTTTCATACCTGAATAAATCCGAATCCGGCCATTAATTTGAACCTTTAAAATTACTACTTATCGGGCGAGTCGAACAACAGATTTTACTTTTTTTCGTTTAAAGAAAGAAATCTTCCAATTGACCGATGGAAAAGCTTCCATCTGAAAAAACATGTTCTCTTAAATTCCGGATTAAAACATACCAATAAAACAAAACTACCGTTCACATGTTTTATTGAAAACGAATGCGTTAACGCACTACATTCACTTCATCAAACTACGCGATTATGAACAAACCGATCATGTCACTACCCTGTAAGCAATCCCACGAGCGGATGAAGCAGCGTGACGGGGGCTACTACTGCGAGAGTTGTGAAAAAGTACTCCACGATTTTCGTCAGAAAACCAACGAGGAAATTCATCAAACGATCACAACAAGTCCCGGAAAGGTTTGCGGCATATTCCAAAGTCATCAAATCAGTTCTAAAATTTCACATGTTGCATTGTCAGGTGCTTCTTACCGTGTCGGATTATCGTTATTGGGTATACTTGGATTTTTGGGTCCGGTAGTCACTTCCTGTGAGTCTGCTCCCGGCGATGCAACTGTTGTGAAACAAAAAGCATTCAATCAATTAAAGTTCCCGATGACCATCAGCGGACAGCTGAAGGATGAAAAAACGGGAAAACCACTGGCAAAATCGCCTGTTGAAATCCAACAGAGCGGAAAAACCATTTTGAAGGGCCTCACGGACGAACACGGAAACTTTGAACTCGTCGTACAGGAAAAAGACCTGAAAAACGAAACATTCGATTTGATTTACCAGGCTAAAAAACACGTACCGGACACGCTTTCAGAGCAACGATTGAAATCCTTCCAAAAAGGAAATAAACTGGTGCTTACCCTGAAGGCAGAAGCCGTAAAATGCCAGCTAAAAACCGGCGAAGTTCCGATACACCAGATTACGGGAGACGTCCTGATCGAAGGAGAAGTTGCTCCACAGGTCATTCAGGAAGAACCACCGACTCCGGGTGTTCCTGTTATTGAAAACACGCAAAAACCATCCACCGAATAAATGCATGAATTTCTACCTGCTACCTAAATCAAACAAGGGGTCTGTGAAAAACGGATCTCTTGTTTTTTGTTTGGGGAGGTTGAACAGGAATCGGTTTCGCGGGACAAAGAACGGCTGTATCTCAGTGAGAATAGACTTTTTACACCATTTTATTATTTGTAAAATTGTTGGTAAAATCACTCCTACTTTACCCCATATGCTTTCGCAGCCATCTCCACAAATCCAAAACCGAAATGATACAGGTTCGCATCGGTAATCAGGATAAACACCACTTTGTTTTCTTTCAGTTTCTGATCCAGGTTTTGATCCTTCACCAAAGTTTCTTTGGTATAAGTAGCCGGGTAAATCTGCTCGTTGTAATACCAGAACTCCCCGTCGTTGAACAGGAAATGAGACACATTCGAATTGAAAAGTCCCCAGTAAAAACTATCGGAAATGAACAAGACCTTCGGATCTGTTTTCTTTACGTCCCGGTTCGGGTGAAACCACGGGTAAGCCAGCTCCAGGTCAGACACCTTGAAAAACAAGTTCATCGCCCGCACAATGTCGTCATCGTCACGCTCGGGGATTTTAGAAACAGTCATCTTTTCCAACACAAAATGCGGGACTTCGTAGTTGCAAACATCCGAAACATACTTTGTCAGGGAATCAACAACGAGGTATTGCCCATAAGCAGACCAATGAATTCCAGTTTTTGAGAACAAGGGATGAGGTGTCGTTTTCTTCATCGATTCGAACCACTGATGCATATCGATGTAACGGATCGCCTGTTTTTTAAATTGGCTTCGATATCCTTCGTAATTGGTCACTTTCCGCGTTTGATGGTACCGATCCGGGATGAATTCGGGATGATAACTAGCCTTTCCCGGAGCAAAAATCACCGACAGTGTGATTCCCTTCCGGTCCAGTGTATCCTGAAGTGCCTTTAGTTTCCGGGTCATTTCAACAATTTGCTTCTGTCCCACGTAATCCATTCCGTAATAGGCCCGGATGTAGTTTTCTTCGTAGAGGTAGTCTTCTTTCCCTACAATTACTCCGGAAGTACTGACCCTGCGCAACAGCGAAAAATTCCACTGGTTGTAGAGACGCACCCAGCCTGTGCGAAAGCCTGTATGCTCATTGATATATACTTCCTGTTTTTCCTGGTATTTCCCCAGAAACCAGCTCTCCTTATTCAACGGGGGCTTTTCAGAAAGTGTATATGATCCAAAAAGCGGCTTTTCCTCAAAAAAACGGAACTTGTGCTGAATCATCGGGAGAAAAAGCAACCCCACCACCGCTCCGAAAAGGAATTGTTTCAATCGTCGATATGTTCGTTGCTCCTTCTTCATTTAAAAACGGAAATAAATAAACGGATTGAATCCGGAAGAAACAACCGAACTGGCACTTAAAAGAAACAAGACCGCAGCCAGAAACAGGAAAATCCCGTGAATCCGCATCGAATAGGTATTCCGGTTGAATACAAAATCCTGCACACGCTGACCGGAACGCAAAGCCGGAATAAACGCAAAGAACACCGCAACCCAAAGAATCCGCCAAAAGCCCGGAAGTACTATCACATCTGTTCCGGAAGAAAATTCAACCAATTTGGACAGGTAGGTACTCATTTTGCCCAGATCTTCGATACTGAAAATCACCCAGCCGATCATGACGACTACAAACGTAAACGGAATAGCGACAAACGCTCCCAGTTTCCCCAATACTTTGAGCAGGAAAATGCGATCCAGGATCAGGAACGTACCATGAAAAGCACCCCAGATAATAAAATTCCAGGAAGCACCGTGCCAGAAGCCCGACAAAATGAAGACTAATGCCAGGTTGAAATACAAACGGTATTTGCTCGAAACACGGTTTCCTCCCAACGGAATGTAGAGGTAATCACGCATGAAGTTTCCAAGAGTCATGTGCCAGCGGCGCCAGAATTCGGTAATGCTTTTTGAACTGTAAGGCGCATTGAAGTTCTCCGGGAAGTGAAATCCCATGATTTTTCCCAAACCGATCGCCATGTCCGAATAACCGGAAAAGTCAAAGTAAATCTGCATGGTGTAGGCCAAAATACCAATCCAGGCAGTTGTTGTACTCATGTGAGCCAGATCACCCTGGAAGATTTCCCGCACCTGCTCCGCCATGACATTTGCAATCAGTACTTTCTTTCCTAAACCGATGCAAAAACGGTAGAATCCGATCAATTTCTCATCGATGTTTTCTTTCCGTTCGATCACCTCATCGGCAATTTCCTGAAAACGCACAATCGGTCCAGCAATCAGCTTCGGGAAAGCCAGCAGGTAGAGCAAATAATCTTTCAGACTCTTCAGCGGGGCGTGCTTTCCGCGATACACATCGACCGTGTAGGTAATCGATTCAAAAGTGAAGAACGAGATCCCGATCGGCATCACGACCTTCGTCCAGGAAATCTGACTGAAGCCCAAGGCATTGAGGAACGCATTCGTGTTTTCGACAAAAAAATTGGAATATTTAAAATAGGCCAAAAGACCTAGATTCACTGAGAGCGAGAGAATCAGAAGGATTCGCTTTTTCCGGACCGTTTCCGAGCGGTGAATGGTTCGCACCAGTAAAAAATCCAAGAGAGAGGTTCCCAGGAGCATGAAAACAAAAACCGGCGCTCCCCAGGTATAGAACAGGATGCTGAAGGTGAAAATCACCCAGTTCTTCATCACTTTCGGCACGGCGTGGTAAACCAGCAGGAAAAAAGGCAGAAAGTAAAAAAGAAATATTGCACTGCTAAAGACCACTCTTCAGAATTTATTAGGAGTCCGAAGATACAAAAAAGCTTCCGCCAGTCGACGGAAGCTTTCACTTATTTATTTTTCTTTTCCAGTGCCAGATCCAGCACTTCTTTCATCTTTTTCACGTAATGGAATTTGAGTCCTTTCACATAGTCTGCCGTGATTTCCTCTACATCTTTCCGGTTTCGTTCACACAGAATGATTTCTTTGATGTTGGCGCGTTTTGCGGCCAGGATTTTTTCTTTGATCCCGCCCACCGGAAGTACTTCTCCACGCAGGGTAATTTCTCCGGTCATCGCCAGGTTTTTCTTTACCTTTCTTCCGGAGAAGGAACTCGCCAGGGAAGTCAGCATCGTAATTCCGGCGCTTGGCCCATCTTTCGGAGTGGCTCCTTCCGGAACGTGGATGTGTACGTTTTTCGTATCAAACACTTCCTGCTCCAGGTTCAGCCAATCGCTGTGTGCTTTCAAAAACTCCAGTGCAATCACTGCGGATTCTTTCATCACATCTCCCAGGTTTCCGGTCAAAGTGAGTTTCCCGGTTCCTTTCGTGAGGGAAGATTCGATAAACAGGATGTCGCCTCCTACACTTGTCCACGCCAAACCGGTTACTACTCCCGGAACGTCGTTATTGTCGTATTTGGTCTTCTCACGTCCTGCTCCCAGGATTTCGGTCAGTTCGTCGATACTAATCTTCTCGGTGAATGATTCTTCCAAAGCCACTTGTTTTGCACGGTGACGTGCCAATTTTGCCAGCTTTTTATCCAAACCACGCACCCCGGATTCATTCGTGTAGTTCTCAACAATTTTCTCCAGTGTTTTACGATCTACAACGAGGTCTTTTTTCGTAATCCCGTGCGCTTCCAATTGTTTCGGAAGCAAGTGTTTCTTCGCAATTTCAATCTTTTCTTCGATCGTATAACCGTTCACTTCGATGATTTCCATCCGGTCGAGCAAAGGCCCCTGGATCGTTGCCAGGCTGTTTGCCGTAGCAATGAACATCACTTTCGACAAATCAAATTCCGTTTCCACGTAGTTGTCGTAGAAAGCACTGTTTTGTTCCGGATCCAATACCTCCAGCAAGGCTGAAGACGGATCTCCGTGATTGCTTTTGCCTAATTTATCAATTTCATCCAGTACAAAAACAGGATTGGCAGAACCTGCTTTTTTCAAATGCTGCATCACACGACCAGGCATTGCCCCGATGTATGTTTTGCGGTGTCCACGGATTTCCGCTTCGTCATGCACACCTCCCAGAGACATGCGGACGTATTTTCGGCCCAAAGCTTCTGCCACTGATTTCCCCAAAGATGTTTTCCCTACTCCCGGAGGTCCGTAGAAACACAAGATCGGCGATTTCATGTCTCCTTTCAGTTTCAACACGGCCAGGTATTCCAAAATACGTTCTTTCACTTTCTCCAATCCGAAGTGGTCGCGCTCCAAAATTTTCGTTGCGTGCTTCAGATCGAGGTTGTCTTCGGAATATTCGTTCCACGGCAAATCCAGCAAGGTATCGAGGTAATTCAATTGAACGGTGTATTCCGCTCCCTGCGGATTCATGCGCTGCAATTTGGACAATTCCTTGTAGAAGAGTTTGGAAACCTCCTTGCTCCATTTCTTTTTGGCAGCACGGTCTTCCATGTCCTTCACATCCTGTTCCTGCGGGTTATCCCCCAATTCATCCTGGATGGTACGAATCTGCTGGTGCAGGAAGTATTCGCGCTGCTGGCGGTCCATATCCAAACGCACTTTGGTCTGAATCTCGTTGCGCATTTCAAGCAGCTGCGACTCCAGTGTCAGGTGTTCTACCACCAAACGTGCACGCTTGCGGAAATCCAGTTCCTCCAGTAATTCCTGCTTCTTGGTTACATCTGCATTCATGTTGGAAGAAATGAAGTTCACCATAAAGGTCGGCGATTCGATATTCCCGATTGCAAAAGCAGCTTCGGAAGGAATGTTCGGGCTGTCTTTGATGATTTGAAGTGCCAGTTCCTTCACATTCCGGAACAACAACTCCATTTCCTGGTCATCTTTCTCCGGGAGAACTTCTGTCAGGAAGCGTACTTTCGCACGCATGTAAGGTTCTGTTTGGTATGGTTCCGTGATTTCAAAGCGTCTTTTCCCCTGGATAATGACCGTAGAAGAACCGTCCGGCATTTTCAGCAGGCGCACAATCTGCGCCACCGTTCCAACCTTATATAAATCATTGAACTCCGGGTTTTCCTCCTCCTGGTCAATCTGGGCAACCACCCCGATGATTTTCTTTCCACTGTTTGCGTCCTGCAATAATCTCAGAGACTTATCACGACCGATGGTAATGGGAATCATCACCCCCGGAAAAAGTACGTTGTTGCGAAGCGGTAAAATCGGTAAGTCTTCCGGAAAAACTTCCTTATTCATATTGTCTTCGTCGTCTTGTGACAACAAGGGCAAAAATTCTGCATCTTCTTCTCCGGAAGTAACTATAATGGTATTGTCGAATGAATCTTTCATGTATGTGTATTTTTAACGTCAAAATGTCATTGAGTTTGGGTTGATTTGGAAAATCTACTCAAAATAATTCCGATACTGTGGATTGTCAAGCCGTATGCCAAGATAAAAACCCTGACGAAATGACAGCATCATGATCACACAATTTCATACAAAACCACTTCAATGCCTGTGCAAAATACGATCAATATACCTGCTTCTTGTGAACTTTAAATAAAGTTTTCAGCGCAACATGTTGCTTTACTTCGCTTTAAACAACTAGTCTCCAAATGCATAAACCATTCCGGGAGAACTACTTTCAGAAGCCAGGATTGCCCCGGTTCTTATTTCATGACCATATCCCGGTTTATTATACCTACCTTGTGACCTAAACTACATCTTTAAATGAGTGAAATAGGCTCAGTGAAATGGAAGAAGCAAGAGATGGCTCACTTCTTTCCGACACTCAAAAAACGCGTTGACAGCCACTTTAGCGGAGGGCAAATCAAAAAACAGGGAAATCGCAAACTCTACATCAAGGCAATAACACTTTTAGTATGTTATCTTGCACCTTTTGTCGCGTTACTAACCATGTCACTGGCTCATTCGACACAGTTGCTTCTTTGGTCCTTTATGGGATTTGCTCTTGCAGGAATCGGGATGAGTGTGATGCATGATGCGAACCACGGGGCGTTTTCCAAAAACAAGACATTGAATTATTTCATGGGGCACACTCTCAATCTGTTGGGCGGTTCTGTCTGTAACTGGAAAATGCAGCACAATGTACTCCACCACACCTACACAAACGTCAAGGATATGGATGAGGACATCGATGATAAATTGTTGATGCGCTTTTGCCCGCATTCGGAGCGTAAGGCGTACCACCGTTTTCAATTTATTTACGTGGTCTTCTTTTATTCGATTCTCACGTTGTACTGGGTCACTTTCAAAGATTTCGTCCAGTTCATTCAATACCGGAGACACCTTTCACTTTGCGAAGAAAAGAAAAGTCATGCCCGCAAACTGCTCCAGATCGTTTCGATGAAAGCACTCTATTTCTTTACCATTTTGTATGTCCCTGTTGCCCTGGCAGGGCTGCCTTTGAATTGTACCATTTACGGATTTTTACTGATGCACGGAATTGCAGGCTTTATCCTCGCATTGGTTTTTCAATTGGCGCATACCGTTGAAGGAACCAGTCATCCGCTGCCAAACAGCGAAGGAGTCATTGAAAACGACTGGGCAATTCATCAGCTCCAGACCACCTCGAACTTTTCACGCAAAAGCAGATGGATTTCCTGGTATGTCGGCGGATTGAACTTTCAGGTAGAACATCATTTGTTTCCATACATTTCACATGTTCACTATCCCGAAATTGCAGCGATTGTAAAAGAAACAGCCGAAGAATTTGGCATTCCCTATCTTGAAAACAGAACTTTTCTGGGTGCGGTCAACTCGCATTTCTCCTTTCTGTATCAATTGGGAAAACCGGTTTCTGTGCAGCAACGGGCTTAGTGTTAACTAATTTTTAACAACTGGCATTAAATTTGTTCCGGCAGGAAAACCAAATTTTCATTCATGAAACGGCTTTCCTACCTGCTCATCCTGTGCACTCTTCTTGCCTCCTGTAAGAAAGGAAAAAAACTTCCGCACGAAGTTCCCGTTCAGTTCATTACACTGAGCAATGCTTCTGTTTACCCGGAAGACCATTTTCCACCGTTTAATCCGTACGATTTTTCAGAAGCGGTTGTCTCCCCGAAATACGCCCACGATTATTCTACGTCTCAAATTGCGGAGCGTTTCAATAAGGATTTGATTTATCACCTGAATAAAAACAACGTGACGCTCCAAACGGACACTGCAGGATATGTCCTGAAGATTGGCTCCATACACCTGGGTGAAACCATCGAACGCCAGAGTTATATTGACAGCTGTGGTTTCAATTATCCGCTTGCTTACGTTTATGCTTCCTCTTTGCGTTTTTCCGTGAGTGCATCTTTGTACAAAAACGGTGTTTTTATCAAGCAGTGGATCGAAGAAGGGAAGTCATCCGAACATGTGAAAACGGAAATAGATGACTGCAACAAACCCAAAGTTTCCAAATTGCTCCGCGGCCCCAATTGGCTAATCAACCAGGTTGCAAAAGAAATCCGGGTGCGTGTTTCGAAAGAACTATACCTGCAGGAAACCTGATTCCTGATTATTTTCTCTCATCCTGAAAGGCACTCAACGGTTTTCCGAAAAGCCAAAATTGTGGTAAATACGCTTGATTTGAATCGTTTTGATTGGTAGGTTTGTATCTTTATCACTTATGTGCCTATGAAAGCATTTCTACCCCTTTTTATCACCTGTTGTTTTCAATTTTCCTGGGCTCAACAGAGCAGAGATCACGATGGAAAACTCATTTTGGCTCGTACTGAAATGCTTTCCATTTCCCCGGACAGTGTTCCTTCGGGTACATTGCTTCCGGCTTCTAACATTACTGCCGGACTGGAAATCCCAACAACCGCACCCGAAGAATTCATTGTGAAACACACCGCTTATTCGCTGGTTTACAACGAAGAACACGAGCAGGCCAAATGGGTGGCTTATGAACTCACCGAGGCGAAAACCGGAAACGAATACGACCGTACGGATAAATTCATGGTCGACCCGATGGTCACGACCGGATCTGCTACTGATAAGGATTACGAAAAATCCGGGTATGACCGCGGACACCTGGCTCCTGCTGCAGATATGGGCTGGTCGGAAACAACGATTGCCGAAAGTTTCTATTACAGCAATATGAGTCCCCAGGAACCAAGTTTCAACCGCGGAATCTGGAAGAAAGCCGAAGAATTGGTTCGCAACTGGGCCATAGAGAATAAACAGATTTACATCGTAACCGGCCCCGTACTCACTCCCGGATTGAAAACAATCGGGCCGAATGCCGTTTCCGTTCCGGAATATTATTACAAAGTGATCCTGGATTATTCCGAACCGGAAATCAAGGGAATCGGTTTCATTATTCCGAATGCAGCTTCGCAGAAAGAGCTGAAAACATTTGCCGTTTCGATCGACAGTGTGGAGCAACTTACCGGTATCGATTTCTTTCCTTTGCTTCCTGATGCCGTAGAAAATGCCCTTGAAAAAACAGCGTGCCTGGATTGCTGGTCGTGGGGAAAATCCAGCGAAACACTTTCAGAACCAAAAGAGGCTACGTCGGTGCAATGTTCTGCAACAACGCAGGCAGGAAGCCGGTGCAAGCGCATGACAAAAAGCCAAAATGGGCTTTGCTCGCAACATGGCGGAAATTAAATACAATAACCAACAATAAAAAGCGCGGGACGAACATCCTGCGCTTTTTGAATATCTGATCCCGTAATCCGGATTGTACTTTCTGAAATGGTGCAAATGAGGGATTCTATCCTCCGTGTTTCGCGAGGTAATCGAAGATGTATAAATCGCCTTCCGTGAGTTCCAGCCCGCGTCTGTTCATCATCGCGTTGGCTGCTTCCTTGGCTTTTTTCAGATCGAATAACTCGGTTCCGTTTACAGCTCCCCAGGAAAAGGACGGGATAAATTTCTTCGGGAATTCTCCACCGAATACGTTACAGGAAACCCCTACAACCGTTGCGGTATTGAACATCGTATTGATAGCACATTTACTGTGATCTCCCATGCAAACGCCCATGAACTGCAAGCCGGTTTCTACTTCACGACCTTCTTCGTAAGACCAGGAGCGGATCATAGAGTAATTGTTTTTCAGGTTGGAGGTATTGGAATCCGCACCGAAATTACACCATTCCCCCACCAGTGAATTCCCCAGGAAACCGTCATGTCCTTTGTTGGAATAAGCCTGGAAGATACAATTGGAAACTTCGCCACCCACTTTACAGTATGGCCCTACAGTTGTTGCTCCGTAGATTTTGGATCCCATTTTGACCACCGCATGTTCTCCGAGCGAAAACGGCCCGCGGATCATGGAACCTTCCATCACTTCAGCTTCTTTCCCGATGTAAATCGGGCCGGAAGTCGTATTCAGGAAAGAACCTTCAACCGATGCTCCGGCTTCGATGAAAATCAAGGAAGGGTCTCCTATAATCGTGTTGGAAGCAGAAATATGCTGCGATTCACGGCCTCCGGTCAGAAGGAAATAATCTGCCACCAGGACTTCATCATTCAAATGGAATAAATCCCAACGCTGTTTGAGTTCCAGCGGATGCTGTTCAGTCCATGTGATTTTTTCCGCACCGGTTCCTCTGCGGGCAATCCAGGTATCTCCGGAAACCAATACCTGGTTGTCTTCCAGGTGCAAAATAGCCGCCGCAAGAGCTTCACTCGGGATCATCGCCGCATTGACTTCTATTTCAAGCCCACCCGACTCCCGGGGAAATTTCTTCGAAATGTATTTTTCCGTTTGAAACGATACCACCGCTTCCGGAATCCACTTTTCCCAACGTTCTTTGTTGGTTAAAATCCCTACCCGCAAATCTCCGACCGGTCTTGTCAGAGTGAGCGGCGCAAAACGAAGGTGTAAACCGTTGTCGTGAAGAATGATGTTCATTTCATTGATATTGGTACTGTGAAGGTACGGAAATTCACAATATGAAGAGAGCATTGAACAGTGAAAAAGGTGTTTCGACTTCATTCCGCAAACTCACCACAAGCCACTCAACAACCTTTTCACTTTTCAATTCTCAATTTAAAAGAGTTCGTTCAATCTCGGGTCGGTATAGTCTGAAATGAAAAACAAGACATTCGGGTAGTTTTCGAATTCTTCCGGAGCATGGGTCGTTGTTACAATCACCACCTTCATTCCGGCGTTTAGCGCTGCTTCGGCACCCTTGGGAACATCTTCAAACACCACGCAGTCTTCCGGCAGAACGCCCAATTGCATGGCAGCTTTCAGAAACACCTCCGGATCCGGTTTGCTTTCAACCACATCATCCGCGCTCACGATGGTACTGAAGTAATGACGGATAAAGAGATTATCGATGACGAAACCGATGTTGAAAGGCATGGCCGCCGAACCGATTGCCATAGACACTTTATGCCGGTATGCCTTCTCCAATAGCACTTCCAATCCATCGATCAGTTTCAGGTGCGGACGAAACAGCATCTGGTATAACTCTTCTTTCTTTTTGGAAACTTCTTTGACCTGCTCTTCGCCAAAAACGCCTTTCCCGAAAACGCGATCTAGCAATTCGCCGTTTTTTCCGTACATCTGCTGTTTCACTTCTTCCCTGCTCAATCCTGCTTTCAGATCATCGTTCAAGATTCGATCCCATACTTCCAGGTGATACCCCATATCATCAACCATCGTACCGTTGAGGTCGAATAAAAAGGCTTTTGGTTTGTTGCTCATATGACATTTTAAGTTTGTCTATAAACGATCTTGTTTTTAGCTGTTTTCAGCATCAAAGGCAGTCTCGTTCTTTTTTAATCTTCAGCCTTTAAAACGCTTAGGGAGCAATGATATTATGCCGTCACAACGGATTTTCCGGGTTTGGAAATCAGCCAAAGCCCCAGGAAGGTCAATAAACCATTCAGGATCAGCAGCTCATTCCCGAAAATATATCCACCATGATATGTTCCGTCGGCTTGTAAAATTCCACCGGTCATTGCCTGGGAATATTTACTGATGAAAAAGCACAAAGCAGGAATGAGTACACACACAACGGGAACCAATCGCTCATTCAGGATTCGTTTGGTAAAAATTCCGATCGTAAACAAGCCTAAAAGCGGCCCGTAGGTATAACCTGCCAGTTTCAGGATCAACCCGATGAGGTCTGTTCCCGGAGTTGCATCCACGTACCAGTTTGTGAGCAGGATGATCAGCAGGAACAAGAGCGAGAATCCGATGTGCACCAATAGTTTGATGCGTTTTTTCTCCGCTTCTTCCCGCCTGTTGAAATTCAGGAAGTCGATGCAAAATCCGGTAGTGAGTGCCGTTAACGCACTATCTGCCGAAGCATAAGAGGATGCTGTAATTCCAAGCAGGAAGAAAATCCCGGCTATCGACCCGAAATTATTCAAGGCCAGCGTTGGGAATGTATGATCTGTATTGGCAGGAACCTGAAGTCCGGTTGATTGAATGTATACATACAACGCTCCCCCGAGCAGGAGGAACAAAAAGTTGGTGATGACCAAAATTGTTGTGAAAGAATACATGTTTTTCTGTGCGTCCCCGATCGATTTACAAGTCAGGTTTTTCTGCATCAAATCCTGGTCTAATCCCGTCATGGCAATTGCCAGGAACATTCCGCCGAAGAATTGTTTGTAGAAATAAAGCGGTGAATTCGGATCGTCAAAGAAGAAAATGCGTGACATGGAATACCCGCCTTTTGTAGAAGATGATGTAATCTTATCATACAAGCCGGAGAAATCCACTCCCAGTGTCTGTGCAATGATAATCGTACAGATGATCACGGAAGAAACCAGGAAAATCGTTTGAAAAGCATCCGTGTATACAATCGTGCGGACGCCGCCTTTGAAGGTATACACCCAGATCAATACAATTGTTGTAACGGTTGTGACCCAATACGGAACGCCCAAATCTTCAAACAGGAACATCTGCAATACTTCCGTAGCCAGGTAAAGCCGCGTAGCCGATCCCAGTGTGCGGGAAAGAATGAAGAACGCCGCACCGGTTTTGTAACTCACAATCCCGAAGCGTTTGTTCAGGTATTCGTAAATGGAAGTCACATTCAGCCGGTAATACAGTGGCATCAGGATTTGTGCAATGACGACATAGCCCAGCACATATCCCAAAACGATTTGAAAATACGCCATTCCTTCCGAAAAAACCTTTCCGGGAACGGAAATAAAGGTCACACCGGACAAGGAGGTTCCAATCATTCCGAAAGCCACCAAGTACCAGGGACTCTGCCTGTTTCCGGTAAAAAACGAGTCGGTATCGGCCTTTCTTGAAGTTAAGTATGCCATGAGGATCAGCAATCCGAAATATCCGATCAGAACGGTGGCAACAAGCCACGGAGCTAGCGTATTGTTCATTGAATCAAATTCGAGCCGGCTAAGTTAATGAATTCCGCCAGTTATTCAGGGCGTGAATTCGCGAATTCGCAAGTTCGCAATATTGCGAACTTGCGAACCCGAAATCCCGGACGGAGGAACACAAAAAAAGGGAGACCAATGCCTCCCTTCTGCTTATTAACCGGTAACGATATTTTTTACTTCGATGCCATTTCAACGAACTCATCGTAAGAAACTTCTTTCGAGTTCAATTTCACAGTATTCTTGAAGTATTCTGTCAATTTTGCTTCTGCCAACATGTCGTAGATGCGGTTTGCCTCTTCACGGTTCTGCAAAGCACCTGCTGCTTGTTTTGCCAACTCAGCATCTTCAGGAGCCGGAATTCCGTATTGTGCATACTGGTTTGCGATCAATCCTTTTGTGAACTCGATCACTTCCGCATTTTCCAATTTGATATCATTTGCTTTGAAGATATGCCCCTGGATCAACTGCCATTTCAAATCTTTCGCGTAGCTGTCGTAATCCGCATCGATCTGCTCAATAGTGATCGGCTTCTCGTTCGACAACTGGATCCAACGCTTCAGGAAGTCGTTTGGAAGGTTTACCGGCGTGTTTTCAACCAAATCACGGTAAACTTCGCGTGTCAATAAACGGTCAGAGTCATTGGAGAACATTTGAGTCAGGTCACCAGCGATACGCTCACGCAATTCTTTTTCAGAAGAGATTGTACCCGGACCGAACAATTTATCGAACAAATCTTGGTTCAACTCAGCCAACTCCATGCGCTTGATATCGTTGATGGTCATTTGGTAAGAATCAGAGTGATTTGCCAATTCTTCCGGCTTGATTCCAAGCATTGCAGCTTTATCACTATCACCGCGGGTAATTGCCGTTGCAGAAACAGTTACTTTATCTCCAACTTTCTTACCTACCAATGATTTTTTCACTTTTTTGTCTTCAACAAACTCCATAGAAGTTGTTGATGAATGCATAATTCCCCCTTCTTTGATGGATCCGTCTTCGTTCAACTCAACAAACTGAGCCAAAATCATATCCGTATCGTTTACTTCTTCAGCGGAAGACATTTTTCCGTAACGGCGGCGCAAATCATCAATCTGCTGATCAATCAGTTTATCGTCGATTTTTACCTGAACGTAATCGTATTTGCTTTTAGCAGACAATTTCAATTCAATTGCCGGAGAATAACCGATTTCGTAAATGAATTCGAAGTCTCCCGGGTTGTCAAAATCACCTTTCACATCCGTTCCTTCTTTCGGAATCGGATTCCCCAAAATTTCTAATTTATTTTCCTGAACATAAGCGTACAAAGCATCTGAAACCAATTTGTTCATTTCTTCAGCCAATACTGCTTTTCCGTACTGCTTTTGTACCAAAGCCATCGGAACTTTTCCCGGACGGAATCCCGGAATTTTCGCTTGTTTGCGATATTTATCCAAAGAAGCAGTCACTTTTCCCTGGTAATCTGCCGGTGAAACCTGCACTGTCAACAGCGCTGTTTCTGCATTAACTTCTTGACGTGTTACGTTCATTCCGTTTTCTTTTAATTCTTAATTTGTATAAACAAAAAATGGCCTTCATTGATTAACAACGAGACCATCTGAAGTGCGGATGGAGGGACTCGAACCCGCACACCTCTCGGCACTAGATCCTAAGTCTAGCGTGTCTACCAATTTCACCACATCCGCATATTTATATAATCACACTGAAAAGTGTTTTTATAAAATCTATTTCAATTTCAAGGATTTCGTTCAATCCTCCCCATTTGGGTGCACAAAATTAGTCATAATTTCAATTCACACAAGTATCGGGCGATTTTTTTCATTAAAAATTGCAAAATACCATGTCACCATGTTGACTGAGCGGAGTCGAAGACAACATGGTGATAAATGAATCCGGTAGGCTGAGCGGAGTCGAAGCCTACTTTTTGCGGAACAACTCCAACATCGGTTTTCCGACTGCCGTATTCGGGCGCTGCACGTCCAGGATGTGAACCAATGTGGCTGTAATGTCGACTATTTCATATGGTGTAAACACTTCCTGCGGCAGGATTTCCTTTCCATAAAACAGAACCGGAACGTGCGTATCGTAGTTAAACGCCGATCCGTGACTTGTTCCTCTGTGAGATGCCGGCGTGTCAGAAGACTTGGGCAGATATCCCGGCTGGAGAATGAAAATCAACTCCCCGCTTCGCTCCCTATCATACCCCGAAGCAACCATCTGCTGCCAATTTTCGGCCGTTTTAACCTGCAAATCTTCTTTTGTATAGACCTTTTTTACTTCTTTCCACTTCGAAATCTCGTCTTTCAGCAGGGCAATGACTTTCGGTTCCAGGTCGGTTCCGAGTACCTCATCTGATAGATACACATTGTCATTTTCAATTGTATTCAGGCAGTTTTTACCGAATTTAGCCAGACACAAGGCTTTCAAACTGTCGGTTTTTTCCTTTAGGAACAAATACCCTCCCGGTAATTTATGATCCATCAAAAACTGAGGCACGGGAACAACTGCATGATCCGCCGTCAGGAAAACCACATATTGCCCCTTCCCGATCTGCTTGTCCAAAGCCTGGAACAAACGCTCCAGCTCGCGATCCAACCGAAAGTACATGTCTTCCATTTCCAGGGAATACGGCCCGAATGTATGTCCGGCGATATCCGGTGTGGAATAACTGATCGTCAGGAAATCGGTTGTTTGGTGCTTTCCGAGTTGTTCTCCGGCAAGTGCATTGATCGCAAAATCAGTCAGGAATGTATTCGCAGCTGGCATAATCGTGAACAGACTCAACTGTTCTGCCGGAGTCGCTTTACTGAAATCATACGGAAAAACAGGACTTGTCTTCCCTCCAACCAATCCCTCGTAAGGCGAATCATCTTGTTTGATATACGTATAGCAAACAGAATCCTTCAACAGGTTCCACGGCTGATTCACGTATTTCGAAACCAGGTTCCGGCTGTTGAACTGGTTGACCCAGGCAGGTAGTTCCGGTCTGTAGAAAGTCGACGTAATGAAATTTCCCGTTGCATAATCATACCAGTACGAACCATCCGACATGTGGCCCGCCGGCAGAATAGCACTCCGGTCTTTGATCGAAACCCCGATGACTTTGGAAGACGGATAGGTCAGTTTCAACTGATCTGTAATCGTATTCGAACGCAGGAAATACGGAGAACATTTTCCATACTTGCTAACCGATCCCACGGAAGAAACCGTTGTATCTTCCACACAGTTCACTTCTCTTCCGAAAGGACGGTAAAACCACTCGTTGGCAACAATTCCGTGGTTGCTCGGCATACTTCCGGTATAAATCGACGCATGACCCGGCCCGGTAAAGGTCGGAACGTAATTATACGTCACATTTCTGAAATGGGTTCCTTTATCCATCAGGCGTTTGAATCCATCTTTACCAAACTGCGGATAGAAGCGGTACAAATAATCGTAGCACATCTGATCCACCACGATTCCAACCACCACCTTCGGGGCATCTTTCTGGGCAAACAAGCAATTCGAAAACAATCCGGAACCGAATAAAAGAAGAAATGTAATGCGTCTCATAATTCAAACTTATTCTAACAAAACTAGGGTTTGAATTCCAGAAATAGCGAAATTTGCCGTAAAATTTCAATTATGTTAGGTTTAAAACTGCCAACTGACCCGCGCTGGGTAAACATTGTAGAGAAGAACATCGAGGAAATCCTGACCGACCATGCTTTCTGTGAGCAAAAGGCCGCAAGTAATGCGATTTCGATCATTGTTCAATATCCGCAATACCCGGACATGGTTAAATCCATGGTTGAAATTTGTAAGGAAGAAATGGAACATTTCGGGATGGTTCACGACAAAATCCTGGAGCGCGGCTACCAACTCGGTTTTGAACGCAAAGATCCGTATGTACACGACCTGCTGGGCTTTCTGAAAATAACACACTCCGGAAATCCGAAACTCTCGCACATGGTCAACCAGTTGCTCTTCGCCGCAATGATCGAAGCCCGAAGCTGTGAACGGTTCAAAATCCTATCCGAAGAAATCCATGATGAAGATTTACGCGTATTCTACCGCAGCCTGATGGAAAGCGAAGCCAGACACTATATCACCTTTCTGAACTTTGCCCGCAAATACGGCACCGGAATCGATGTGGATGCACGCTGGAAGAAATTCCTGGAATTCGAGGCTTCTTTGATGGACAAATACGGGAAGTCGGAGACAATGCACGGCTGAAACGTTACCGGCAGCATAAAGTAGGAGCTGCATTATTTACCGGAGATCACAAGAGCCTCCATAAAGCACCCGAAGTACGCGATGTATCACGCACTTCGGGATACGGTTTATTTTTTATAAAAAATGCGTTTGTAAATCGCGGATCACATCGTCTTTTTTCTGGCGGGAAATCGGAATTTTCAGCCCGTTTTTCAGTTTGATGTACCCACCTTCTTCTTTCAGGTATTCATCTACGTATTTCATGTTAATGATGAACGATTTATGCGGACGAATAAAATTCACATTCGAGCGTAGTTTATCGTCGAAGAATTTCAATGGTTTGGAAACCAGGATTTCTCGTGGCTCATCCAGGAAAACCTTGCAATAGGAGCTATCTGCTTCGAAGCAGATGATGGAGTCGAGGCGCACAAAACACATGCCGTCTGTTGTTGGAATCGAAATCTTGCGCTCACCGTTTCCATAGGAAATCATGATCTGGTCGGCACTCATGGAACGGCGTTCCCGCACTTTATCCAGCGCCTGGTTGACTGCTTCTACAAATAATTCCGAATCGATCGGTTTCATCAGGTAATCCAACGCCTGGTAACGGAATGCTTTCACAGCGTACTGATCGAAAGCCGTTGTAAAGATAATCTGTGCAGCAAAGGCATCGCTTTCATCCAATACATCAAACCCTGTTCCGTCTCCGAGATTGATATCAATAAAAATCAGGTCAGCTTCCGTCTCATTAATCAACTGCACTGCCGTTTTATACGAATCGGCTTCTCCGATCACTTGAAAATTCGGGAAATATCGTTCCAGGTATTTCGAAATTACGCGCCTGGCGTCAATCTCGTCATCGATAATCAATACTTTTTTCGTCTTCATAAATGTGCAAGAAATAGTTCACTCATGAAATGGAATTCATGAAATTTATCCTTCAGGAGTTTGTCAGAGTTGTAATATGTATTTGCTCTATTCATGAGAATCCGTTTTCCTGAAGCCTCACCAAAACCTAGAAAGCTCTTTACCAGAAACTTGCACGCAAATAGGGTTTGATGATACGGAAAACGAAGAATTATCATAAGCAGATGTCTGAATTATAGAATGATAAAGTTACGAAACGTTACAAAAACAGACTTATTTTATTTCACCTATTTTATCCTGTTTCCCGCCGTTCCATTAAAAAAAGTAACTTTATGTCCTCAAATTGACGCATGACTAAATTGTTACTTTCAGCAATTATTGCTACCGGTGTTTTGGTGACTTGTTCCTTTGACTTTCAAAAAGCACCCGATACACCGGTGAAAACATACAAAACGGAATACGTAATCGTACTCATTATTGACGGGCCGCGTTACACGGAAACGTTCGGTGATTCGACCTACCAATACATTCCGCACCTGGGCAATGACCTGAAGAAGGAAGGCGTTTTGTTCAGTAACTTCAGAAACAACGGGCCCACTTTCACCATTTCGGGACACACAGCCATCATTACGGGAAGATACCAGCACATTTCCAACAGCGGAAAGCAACTCCCGAAATATCCTTCCATGTTCCAGTATTACCTGAAAGAAAAGAACGCTTCCAAATTCGATGCCTGGGTGATTTCCAGCAAAGGAAAACTGGAAGTTCTGGGAAATACCCGTCACAAAAAGTGGTGGAATGTGTACAAGCCCAGCACGTATTGCGGTCCGAACGGAAACAGCTCCGATTATGCCGGCGATCCGGAGACTTTCGACCAGGTAAAAACGGTTCTTTCCGGGGAAAAACCACCGCACCTGATGCTGATCAACTTACTCGCCGCCGACGCATACGCCCATTCCAAAAACTGGAAAATGTACCTCGAATCGATTCAGAATTGCGATAATTATGCGTTCCAGCTCTGGAACCTGATTCAATCAAACAGCAAGCTGAAAGACAAAACGACGCTGCTCATCACCAACGACCACGGAAGACATCTCGACGGACACAAAGACGGTTATATTAGCCACGGCGATGGTTGCGAAGGATGCAGACACATCAGCTTGCTTGCGATGGGGCCTGATTTCAAGAAAAACGTCGAAATCAAAACCTGTGCAGAACAACTTGACATCAGCAAAACCATTTCGGAAATCCTGCATTTCTCCATGCCTACCGGCAAAGGGCGCGTGCTGACAGAGATGTTTAATTGAACATGGAGATTTGAAAAGGAGAGAAAGCATTGTTTTCGATAAGAAACAAGCGTTAGTGCAGTTTTCTTTTCAATTTTCAATTCTCAATTATCACTTTTCAATTCTCTAAAACATCTCAAGATGTCCGTCTCGATACCCGACTGCTGATGCGGGCGGACTCGACGTGACATCCGGATCAGTTAAAGTCAAATTCTGCCAGATCAATCACAGCTTTCTGTTCTTCCAAACGACGGGTAATGCTTCGCATTTTCTCATTTGGCCTTCCGTAGTTGGTAATCAATTTCACCTGGATGGTCGTGAGTCCGGACAAGGTTTGAGCACTGCTTCCGTAATAGTTTGCCTGCACTTTGTATCGTCCTTTCAAGGCTTTTTTGATCATGAATTCTTCCGGACCGTATCCGCCGGTACAATCAAAAGAAATACGTCCACCGATCTTCGTCTGCTGGTTCGAGTAAAAACACTTTTCGCCGGTCGGATCCGTCACCCACAAATCAATGTCACAGTTATCCGAATCCCAGTCGATCACCACACGCACATCAACAGGTAGTTCGCGGATGAGTTTTTGATTCAGTTTCCCGGAGTGGAGCTTGTGTTTCGCAACCAGGTGATTCAATTCGACCAAACAAATGTTCTCAATGTCGCGGAAGCGCTCGTCCCAATTGTGCGTAATCACGTATTTCAACTCCCGGAACGCTTTGTAATACTGCTTGTTCAGTTCGTATACCAAGGCCAGGTCGCGGTACGATTGCGGTTCTTCCGGACGCATTTTTTTGACTCCTTCAAAGACTGAAACAGCCAAATCAAATGCTTCGATCTGTGCATAACGGTGCGCCAGGATGCGCAGCATTTGCGGGTTTTCCATTTCCAGTTCTGCGATATTCGATAACACACGGATGGCTTCTTTCTTTTTCCCTATTTTCAGGAAATAATCCGATACATCGACGTAAAAAGATGGCTGGTTTTGATACTCTTTTTTCAACTCCAGGTAGGTGTTATACGCATCCGGCGCACGGCTTGCCTTCAATTTGCTGAGGTAAGGCGTTTTCGGATCCCAGTTTGACAGTTCGATCTTTCCTTCACTTCCTTCCTGTTCCTGCTTGTAAACTGCGGTTGTGGCATTCGTTGTATAAGAAACCGAATTGGCACTCACACTTCCGCTAAACGCATAGGTTGTACTACCTGAAGTTTCGTCTGCCAGAACCATATACGTTCCTTCTGCCACCGTTACAGGTTCAACAAACCTTACCGCAAGTTCCTGCTCTTCTTCCAGTTTTTTCTCAGCTTTGGCCTTCATCTGCTCAAAGTCCGTTTCCCACCACTTAATTAACTCACCGAAACGGGAAAGCACGGCTTCGCGGTGTTCTTTTGTCTCTACCCTGGCTGATTTTTTCTCCGCTTTCGGCAATTCTGCCAGGCGTTTGTAATACGCTTTGCGCAATTTCGCCGGAGGTACAATCCGGTATTGCACGTAATCTTCCAATTCGTCGAGTACGATGAGGGAAGTATACGGAGAAATCAGCTTGTTTTCTTTTGCCAGGCGGAGCATTTTTGCTTTGTTTTTCGCTCCTTCCAGGTCCAGTTCTTTCAGGTAGTCGTCCGACCAGAACTTGGCAAGAGTTTGAGGTGAAGCCGTTTTTCTCAGTGAGGCACTCTTCAGAGTGAGGCGTTTTTTGGTCTTCCCTCCTGTTCCAAACAGCAAGGTCAATTCTTCCGGAAGTGTTTTGAATTTCGAATAACTGATAAAATCCGAGCCGGCTGCTGCACCGATTCCGGTAGTGATGCCTTTATCGCCTTCAAGTCCCAGGAAATGCAGTTGTTCGTATTTCAGTTTTTCCAAACTTTCCTTCAACCCCAATTCCGCCAGATTGATGAATTCACCACCATTCTGCACGGTCAGTTTCGCAGCACGCGAATCAAATTCCGGCGCAGAACTGATCACATACACGCGCTTTTTATCCAGTTTCGGAAAAGCTTCTTCTCCCAAATTCGACAAACAATCCGACAATAACAAGACCTCTTCTCCTGAAATCTGATCGCCGTCAACACACCCCAACTGTGTTCCTCCATCGAGCTTTTGCCCATCCATTTCATTCAGCAACGCATTCAAATCCGAGGTACTCAAAATGGTTCTTCTGCTGGTAAAATGCACTTCGTTGCTGAATGCGATCAGCTGCACATCGGTCTTTTTGTGTGCCGACAAATAGTCGTAAATCAGTGATTTTTCCTTTTCGAAATCCCGCTTTCCGGAAGATGCCGAAACATCCAGCAGGATGGAAACGGATTTCAAGGCCGGTTTCAGTTTCTTTTCAAGCGCCGGCTGCAGGGATGTTTGCAGGATATAACCGCCATCTGCTGAAGCTGCCAACACAGATTCCGATGCATCGAGGTTTCTCTGAACAATCTGAATACCATCTTTTACACTCTTTTTATTCCATTCGGAAGCGGTCACGAACCGATTTCCTATCAGGCGGTACTCATTGCGTTTGTCTTCAATTTTCTGTCCCTGGTCGTCGATTGCGATTTCGTAAGTAAACTGGTCAATGATTCCTTTGTAATTCAAGGGAAGATAGTATGCATTCGCTCCGCCGTTTGTGGTGAGTTCTTCCACGTACGAAATCATTACTTTCTTGGTTCCTTTGGCCGGAATCGGGTATACACGTGCTTTGAAGGTATTTCCTTTCGACCATTCCAGCAATCCCGGATCCACTTTCCTGCGCACCGTTGATTCGAAAGCAACTCTTCCGAGGTCTTTATCGACAACAACTCCTTCGCGCATTTCACCATTGACTTCCAGGCGAAATTCACTGATTAATTGTTTTTCTGAGAGCGGGAAATAAAATTCTCCTTCCAGAACACGGTCATTGTCGTTTTGAAATTCAATCTCCAGCGTGGTTTCCGCATACGTACCGTGAATGGCAGTTTGAATATGCAGGCGCTTTGTTCTCAGCGGAATACTCACCTCTTTTTTATTCTTCACCAACAATGCCGGACTCATCCGGGTAGTGTCTACCACCGGTTTTTCATTCGACCACGAAGCCTTCTTGTAGGATTTCGTTTCCCGTTCTACGGACGGATAATCAGTCAGGATTCCATAAAGAATAAAAGAACCGCCAAACAGGACTGCCAGGGCAGGAGCCAGGTATTTTTTCATAGAGAATAGATTTCGTCCTACAGGTACACCCGATCCCAGGAAAGGTTCAATCCGGTTATTTCCCGTCTCTGAAATACCAGCGACCGTTTATTTTTTCAAAACGGGAATCTTCCGTATGGCGGGTCAACTGCTGCTTTTCATCCAGGTAAACGGCAGTGAATTTCACGCGTTTTTCAGACGACGACAGAATTTCGAGACTGATCCAGGTACTGTTGGAAGCCCATTCCAGGATGGATTTCGGAGAATAATATTTCCGAAAATTCGGGGAAGTTGTTTCGATGATGTAGGCCACATTCACCGTTACATAAGCCGAATAACGGGAACGCATCAGCTGTTCTGCTGTTTCTGGAAGTTGCTCTCCCGACAAAAACGGTTCACAGCACTCCGAAAAGGCTTTTCCGCTGCAACAATGACACAACTCAGCCACGTTTCTTCCGGTTTACTGCCTGGTCGACATGTGTTTTTGCGGCCTCCGGCTGCACGAAGTTTTCCTTTGTATCGATCAGCGGTTCGTACGGATAGTTTCCGAAAAGCGTCGACAAGCGGTTGATTGCAAACACTTTCCGCGTATAATGATTCGAAATGATGACCATGCAGATCGTATCTTGCCGGAGCGATGCATAACATCCGGTGTTTCCATGCCACCAGCCCGTGTGGAAAAACAAGGTTGATTTCCCCTGGTCTTCCCGCAAGCGGTAGCCGAGGCCGTAATTGCTCTTTCCTTTACGCTCGTAGCTGTAGCCGCGGAACATTTCTTTTTTAATCGAATCACTGAGGAAAACCGGGGAATAAGTTGCTTTGTCCAGTTTGAGTAAATCCCGGGCGGTAGTATACAGGTTTTTGTCTCCGTAGATTCCGTCCAGGTTGGTGAACGGTTCGAGCCGGTTCCGGGAATCGTATGACCGCGATAAACTGTCTGAATTCTGTGATCCGTCGTTGATAAACGAATCAGTCATTCCCAGTGGTTCAAAGATCAGTTCGCGTGCCAGGATGGGGAATTTCTTATGCGAAATCCGTTCTGCAATCAGTGCCAGCAGGGCATAATTGGTATTGCAATAGGAGAACTGTGAATTTGGCGGGAAATACAAAGGCATTTTGTACTGGTTGAGCAACTGCACAATTTTCTGGTTGGTCAGCGCTTTATCGGCCGGCCAGATCGAATACGGGAAATATCCGTAGTAAGGAATCCCGCTCCGGTGATTCAACAACATTCTGACCGTAATCCCCTCATACATGATTTCGGGCAGATAGGAACGGATATCCTTGTCGAGAACCAATTCTCCGGAATCTGCCAGTTTGCAGATCACCATAGCAGTAACCACTTTTGAAATGGATGCCACATGGAGCGGCGTGTGTTTATCAATGCGTTTATCGTATTGCTTATTCGCAGTTCCTTTGTAGCGCTCATACACGATTTCTCCGTTTTTTGCCACGAGGAACATCCCATTAAAATCCGGAGCGATGCGATCGCGGTAAAATTTACTGATACTGTCGTAATAGCGTGGAACAAATGATTCGGGAAGTTTATGGAACACCGGAAAAGGTGACTGTTTGACTTCTTTTGCCTGGGAATTGTTCTTCTGGGCAACCTTCATTTTTGTTTCACAACCGAAAAGAACAAAAAGGCAACTCAAGAAGAACCAGTTTACGTGCATTCTCTGAATCATGGCGCAAAGATAGAAAATCTTCAAAAAAACGATTCTTAGTTGAAATTCATCTCAATAGCTGAAAGTTGCCCGCTTGAGGCGTTGTACTCCGTCATTGGAACGATATTGCACCGCAACCGAGAAATGAATTTCCTGTCCGTTGTTCAAGACTTTCGTTGCTTTGAGTGATTCCACAAAATCGGGAACGATGAGGTTTCCTTTGCATTTCCACACATAGGAAGTTCCGTCGATCCACAGCTCATAACTGACAATTTCAAAATCCGCTTCCCCGAAAATAACGTTCTCTTCGTATGCCAGGTTCCATTCACCCTGATCGGGAGTCACTTTCGATCCTTCCGGGTATTGTCCCCAATAAAGAACCGGAACCGGCAGATTCATCACGCGGTATCGCCAAACCTGGACAATTTCGTTGCTTTTGGTATTCCGGATGTTCAGATCAACAGTTCTGTTTGTTCCCGTTATCCGAACGATAAATACCGAATCTCCTTCCCGAACAATCGCTGCATCGGTACTTTCGAGGGTAAATTCAGAAGTTTTACTCCCCGCTCCCAGCACTACCCTGTTGGGATAAGCGCGGTACAAGACATTGTATTCCGGGAGGGAAATAACTCCCTGAGCTACTGAAATCAACGGCGTGATCAGCAAAAACAGGATGAACAGTAATTGCTGCATCTTACAAAACATATTTTCCCCAAATGATTCGTTCTTTTTTGTCCACCCCGATCACCAAAGCTTTAATTGTTACGATGGTTCCTGCGGGCATGTTTTTGACATACCCCAGGTAATCTGCTCCCAATCTATTTCCTTCAAACTGAAAGATTCGCGGATCATTGTCCATCGCCAAAGCCCCGCCCAACACACTGAATTCGGCACGTAAAGGACTATCCGTGTAACGGGCAAATAGCCGGTTCTCCTGTTTCGAAATCTTTCCCTCTACCTGGGTCGCTCCTACAAACAATTGCGGATTCGGCAGGTCCTTCACCCTGAAAACCATCCGGTCGATTATTTTACGGGTTTTCGTGTGAAGCAGCATGATTTCGATGGTGTCTTTTGGAGTTGTGGTAATGATATTCCATTGATGATCTTCCTGATGTACGAATTGTGCATCTGCAGATGAAAGAGAAATAGACCTGGCTTTTACCCGCGTTTGGGTAGCCACTTCGACCCGGTTGGTGTATCCGCGGTAAAGGATATTGTATTCCGGTAATGACAAGGTAATCTGTGCGGAACCATACATTCCGGCAAGCATTATCAGGAAGGTCAGGAGCAGTTTCATTCGCTAAAAAAATCAAAACAGGTTTAAATATAAGCCAATTTAACTATCTTGGGTTACATGAAGCATTCCAGAATTATCACCATCGGATTCCTGCTCGGAACATTGGTTTCCTGCGGAAGTGAACAAACGGACGAACAAACTCCGGAAAAAGAAGCGATTGCTGTTTCGCCTGAAAAAACGGAATCGGAAACCAAACCGGATGTAAAACAACCGAAGAAAGAAACGCATGTCAAAATCACGTCACAGGAAGATCAGTTGATTGACCAGGTTTGGAATCTTCCGGAAGTTCAGGAGTTGTCTAAAAAGATTGAGAAAGAATCCAAAGGAAAACGACACCTGGTGGGGCGTATTTCTTCCGAGCCTTCAGACGACCAGGAATATTACGGGGTTTCCGTATCGGAAGACAACGGACAGGCTCTGGCAACGTATTTCGATTTCCGCATTTACCCGGACGGACAGGTTTATTACTACGACGTGGTGCAGGATAAAGAATTGACGCTAAAAGAATGGCGGGCTCAGAAAAAATAATCCGAACCCGCCACTACTAAAATCCGTTGCTATTTCTTACTTGATCAGTTGCACAAACCCTTGTCCTTCGAACGGTTCGTCCTGCTGTCCTTTTGCGGTGTATTTATAGAAGTACACTCCATCTGCCAATAAATTACCCGAAGCATCTTTTCCATCCCAGCTGAACGGAATACTGCTCGACGTATACACCGGATTTCCCCAACGGTTTACAATCGTTACATCCAATTCTTTGATGTTGAGCAATTCGAATGTGAAGAAGTCGTTCACATGGTCTCCGTTCGGAGTGAAGATATTCGGCACTTTCAAATCTACCGGAACTACTACCGGAGGAATTGGAGGCGGAATCACTGTAATCAAAACAGTTGCCGTATCGGTACAGTTTCCACTGATTGCTACTAACGTTACGAGGTAAGTTCCAACGGAATCATACACCTGGTTCTGAGACGATAAATCGGTCGTAGTAGTGGTGTTTCCGTTTCCGAAATACCAATCATACGTAACTCCGTTGCTGCTGGTGTTGGTCAGATTCACGCTCAATGGCCCGTAGCCTGTATCCGGATTTGCCGTCACTCCTGCGACCGGCGGATTCAAAGGTGTTACCAGAACAGAGTCTCTTCGTGTACAACCATTGTTTGTCAATTCGATGTAGTACCATCCTGCACCCAAATTCTGCCATACGGAAGCATTGATCTGGTTCGGGCTGTTTGGCCCCGGCCCACTCCAGGTATACTGAGGCTGACCGATAAATGTTCCGGTTACCAATGTATAAACAGCTCCGTTATTGGTTCCACAGCTCGTAGGAACGGCCGCAACCGTATCAAAATCCCATGGCATGGCTTTGATATTTACCAAAACAGTGTCTGTGAGGTTACACCCTGTAGGGCTTACAGCGTTTACGACATATGTTCCGGATGTTGTCGGGATTACCGTTGGTCCTGTTTGTCCGGTATTCCAGGTAAAATTCGGGTTCGGGAAATTTGCTGTTGCGTGAATCGTATCGGATTCGTTTGCACAGAATGTCAGGTTTGGCCCTGCATTGATCTGTGAAGGATCGAAGCTGATTACTACCGTATCAGACTGCGGACATACTGTATTAAATGTAATGTTATCGAGGGCAAAATCGTTGTTCCCGCTGGAAACCTGTGCGATGATACTGATATCTGCAGTGGTATTGGTTCCAGAGTTCCAGGTTTGGGAGAATTGCTGCCAGTTACAGGAAAGAAGTGTCGGGCTGAATACCGGCCCGATTTGAACACCGTTAATGAAGAACTGCAAGATCGCCACGTTTGATTGCGTGATGTTTTCCACACTGGTTGCCCATGCAGAAAAAGAGTAAGTGGTATTCGGATCAACAACAATCGATTGTTCCCAAACGGTCGTATTCGGCACATTGGAACCGTTCACAACCATCATGTTTCCCGGACCTGTTGTTCCTACATCGCTGCAGACACCGAAATTATTGTGTACGCTGTTTGGGTTGGTCGTAATGGCATATGTGGAAGGATTCGTCAATAAACCGAAAGAACCTCCTGTTCCCGGCCCGTAACCGGTTGTAAATCCGGTGTTCCCTGCTTCAAAGTCCCCGTTTACTACGAGGTTTTGCGTGTAATTCGCCACATTAAGGATCAATGTTGTTGGAGATGTGATTGTTACGCTCGGCTGATTTCCCGGGGAAACATTCCAGCTGTAAGAATCATATCCGCTGGGAACAGTGTATGTAATAGACGTCCCTTGACACAGAATTGTGTCGTTCCCCAGGTTCAAAACCGGGTACTGTTCACACTGCGATTCTGCTGTACTCCAGGTTAATACAGCGAGTAGAATACCTAATAACTTTTTCTTCATAACGCTAATCTATGAAGACTAAACGGATATAGTACAAATTTAGTTGCGTGATTTTTTTGTTTTTTCTCTTTTTTAACAAAAAATTAGGAATTGCTACAAACTATCAACAAAATCCGTTGACGATTTCTTCTCCGGATTTTAATGCAAGTCCCCAAAAAGAAATGAAAATCAGCGGATTCTTTTCCCAACTGTGCGGTTGTTTCATTCCGAAAACCCCGCCCCTGAAGCCAATTGATTTTTAAAATGCTTTTTCCGCCAATTTCATTAACTTTGCTTCCATGAAATTCAACGAATTAGGGTTAAACGACCTGGTCCTGGAAGCCATTGATCATATGGGCTTCGAAAACGCAACCCCTATCCAGGAATTTGCCATTCCGGAAGTAATCGCAAATCACGATTTGCTGGCTTGTGCCCAAACCGGGACAGGAAAGACCGCAGCGTTCATTTTACCGATTCTGCATAAGTTAACCGGAAAGGAAGATTCATCCATCAATACCCTGATCCTGGTTCCTACCAGGGAGCTTGCCGTTCAGATCGAGCAGGAAATCCAGGGCTTATCGTATTTTGTTTCCGTTGGTTCAACCACCATTTACGGAGGTGGCGACGGAGCTAAATGGGAAGAACAAAAAAGTGCCCTGGTTGAAGGAACGGATATCATCGTTGCCACTCCGGGAAAACTGCTTTCGCACATGATGCAGGGATACGTGGATTTTTCACAGCTGGAACACCTTGTTTTGGATGAAGCGGACAAAATGCTCGACATGGGGTTTGCAGATGATATCGAACGGATTATTTCTTACCTGCCGAAGAAGCGTCAAACCTTGTTGTTCAGTGCTACCATGCCGACCAAGATCAAAAATCTGGCATCCAAAATCCTGAATCATCCGAAAGAAATTGCACTATCTATTTCCAAACCGGCAGCAGGTGTTGCACAGCATGTGATCGGCTGTTTTGACGAACAGAAAAACCGGGTGTTGGATTTCATTCTGAAAGAACGTACGAATTATGACAGTATCATCATTTTTACGTCTTCGAAAAGCAAGGTTCACGAGATCGTTTATGCGCTTCGCAAAGCCGGATATAAGAATACGCAGGGAGTTTCATCCAACCTGGAGCAGGAAGAACGCGAAGAGGTATTACGCGGATTCCGCTCCAAACGGACACGTATTTTGGTTGCAACGGATGTGATGAGCCGCGGAATAGACATCAAGGAAATCAACCTGGTGATCAATTACGATGCACCAAGAGACGCCGAAGATTACGTGCACCGGATCGGAAGGACTGCCAGAGCAAATACCAAAGGAGAAGCTTATACGCTGATCAACCCGAAGGATATGCCGAAACTGGCACGGATCGAACGACTCATTGAAATGGAAATTCAGCGGGTAGCTATGCCGGAAGAATTCGGGCCGGCTCCTGAATGGACTGTTTCCGGTGGAGGTTCCGGCAATGGAAAAAACAAACGACGCAACAAGAAACGTCACTTTGGAAAAAAGAAGCTTAAAACGGCCTGAGTTTATCCGAATGTAATCTGTTCTCCTTTTTGAGATTTCCGTACTTTGTCGGAATAGCGCTTGAAAAAGTATGGAATGTTGTCTTCTTCCCCGTTCAGAATGCGGTTTCTGACTTTATTGAATGTGAGTAGTGTAATTTCAAAATCCGGGAATCCGGTTTTCAGCATCGGCTGCTTCAAGTCGTCTTCCCAAAAGTAGACTCCTCCGAAATTTCTTCGCGCCACTTCCAGGATGTAAGATCCCGCCTGAACGCAAAAATCATAAATCATTTCGTCATCCGAAGGATCGGAAAAATCAGCATAATCTTCTATGAGGCTATCCAGTACGTTTAAACTTCTGATGGAATAATCGAATGCGCCATCGTATTTTGGGTTAAATGCACGCACGATTCTTTCAGCATGATTGGTGGCTTTGCTGATGAACTCTTGTTGAATTTTATCAAAGATATCACTTCCCAAATTCAGTTCAATTGGTGGCGTGGTCTTCTCCTCAACCTGAGTATTTTTGGACTTGAAAAATTGAAATAATTTCATCTTTGTACCCCGATTAGATGGTATAGAGTAGTTTCAGTTTGGCGAAAGTAAGTATTTTTTAATTCCCACGAAATGATTGTACAAATTTGTGTAGTTTTTTCTTTCGAATTCTGATAAGCGGTAGGAAAGTTCCTTTAATCGGAGTAGCGTGTATCTTTTTTGTAGGGCATTTTTTCCAGCGTTTCGACTTCAATGGTGTAATGTCCGAATTCTTCTGCCACCTTGCCGCAAATAGCATAAATTCCTTTCCCCCGGAAGGGATATTGGAGTGCCAGTTCCTGGAAATGTACCGTGTCCAGTTGCTCTCCTTCCTGGTCGAAAAGCGTTCCGAAATGCACGATCTGATTTTTGGCACTCACGATCTTTTTTACGTTGATCAGGTAGCCGTAAACACGCACCTTCCGGTTTACGTATTGAACGAGGTCTTTTGCCAGCACGTGCAGAAGTGGTTCCTCATCCAGCAGGTCGAAGGGACTGCACAAAGGAAATTCCAATAGCTCCTGGTGCTCAAATGCTTCTTCCGAATCGGCTTCTTTCAGTTCCGGGAATACAAAATCCCTGCATTCTTCCCGGAACAACTGCGGCTGACGCTCGGATTTCAGCGGAATCTTATGTACGTTGAGGTGTGCATTCCACATCAGTTCTTTTTTCGGGATTCCAAAACAGCGGAGTGCTCCCACCCGGATCAGCAATAACAATTGTTCCAGCGGAAGGGAAACGCGCTGCATGAGGTCGGTGAAATCGGTGAAAGATCCGTCCTGATCCCGCTCCCGGAGTAATGCCTCCAATTGTTTGAGTTCTATTCCGGCAATGTGCTGAAATCCCAGGTAAATTTCCTTTCCCCTGATAATCGTTTCACTGCGGCTTCTGTTAATACAAGGTGCCTCGACCTGGGCGCCCAGTTTTCTGGCTTCCAGCACATATACTTCCGTCCGGTAAAAACCACCGAAATTATTGATTGTTGCAACCATGTATTCCAGGGGATAATAGGCTTTGAGATACAAACACTGGTAGCTTTCCACCGCGTAGGATGCCGAATGCCCTTTGGAAAAGGCGTAGCCCGCAAAGCTTTCGATCTGGCGCCAGATTTCCCGGATGTCTTTTTCCGTATGCCCCCGCTTGCGGGAATTTTCAAAGAATTTGGATTGCACGAGCATAAATTCGTCCCGGGAGCGGAACTTCCCCGACATTCCACGGCGCAAAACATCGGATTCGGCCAAATCCAGCCCTCCGAACTGGTTAGCCACTTTGATCACATCTTCCTGGTACACCATCACGCCGTAGGTTTCCGGCATGATGTCGAGTAAAACCGGGTGTGCTTCTTTCACCCTCTCGGGATTGCGGTGGCGGAGAATGTATTCCCGCATCATTCCGGAAGAAGCTACTCCGGGGCGGATGATGGAGCTTGCTGCCACCAATTCCAGGTAGCTGTTCGTTCGCAGTTTAATCAGCAGCATCCGCATTCCGGGAGATTCCACGTAAAAACAACCGATGGCTTTGGCTTCACGCAGGAGTTGGTTGATCCGGTCGTCTGTAATGAATCGGCGTACATCGTGAATATCGCGGGGTGGATTTTCCGGCTGATTGTAGGCAATCACATCCAGTGTGTCACGGATTTTCCCCAATCCCCGCTGCGACAGGATATCAAATTTATAAAGCCCGACATCTTCTGCTTCAATCATCGAAAACTGGGTTGTCGGATACCCTTTCGAGGTCAGAAACGTGGCTGTGAAGTGGTGGATTGGTTTTTCACTGATGATGATTCCGCCTGCATGTACACTAAGATGAGACGGAAGCCCGGCGATTAAATGGCTGTATTTGATGACCAATTCCTGGATCGGATCGCGTTTCTCGGGCCGGTGTTTTTCATCTGAAATGGCGTCGATATCTGTTTTGGGCAGACCGAATACTTTTCCCAATTCCCGGAGTGTTGCCTTGTATTGAAAGGTGTTGTAGGTACAAATCAACGCCGCATTTTCAAACTTTTCAAACATGTAGCGGAACACGTCATCGCGGTCTCTCCAGGAGAAATCCATGTCGAAATCCGGCGGATTTTGCCGGTAGAGGTTGATGAAGCGTTCGAAATACAAATCCAGTTCCAGCGGATCCACATCGGTTATTCCCAGCAGGTATGCCACCAAACTGTTGGCTCCGCTTCCCCTCCCGACGTAGTAGTAACCTTTGGAGCGGGCGTAGGAAATCACATCCCAGGCTATGAGGAAATAGGTGATGTAGTTCTTTTCGGCAATCACCGTGATTTCCTTTTCAATTCGCTTCCGGATTTCCAGCGTTACTTCGTCATAGCGTTTTTTTAAGCCGTCTTCGCACAACCTGCGGATCAGTTCCAGATCTCTTTCTTTCGAACCGTCATAAAAAGCCAGGTTCTGCGAGGTGGCTTTCGGTGCAAATTCAAAATCGATGGCACAGCGTTTCAACAGCGCTTCCGAGCGGTGCACCAGTAATTCGAATTCTTCGTAGGAAGCCAGCAGTTCTGCTTTGGTCAGAAACAACTCATCTGCCCTGCTCTGTTCTTCTACAGGCAGTTTGGAAAGCAATACGTTTTGGTCGATCGCTCTTAAAAGGCGGTGTGTATTGAAATCCCGTTTGGAACGGAAGGTCATCGGTGCAAGTGCTACGTATTTAGCAGATTCCCGTGAAGGGTTCATCCGGAAACGATTCAACTGGTGCGCCGCCACTCCGATAAACTCATTTGCTGCAAGGTTCTCCGGTTCTTTCCCCCAGGGATAAATCACCCAGCACTGGTCGAATAAGGGGGCTTTGGCGGGAAAAGGCGTTTCTTCGTGCGTGTGTTTACTCAATATGGTGTTGATTTCCTGAAACCCTTCGTTGTTTCTTGCCAGGACGACATAGCAGCACGAAATGCCGTTTCGAAAGTCGACTCCCACAACCGGAATGCGGTTATTTTCCTTGCTATAGCGCACAAAGTTGAGCACTGCGGAAGTGTTGTTAATATCCGTCAGCGCCAGGTATTCATAGCCGGAAGCCGCTCCCCAATGAACGAGTTCTTCCGGATCCACCATCCCGTATTTTAAACTGTAGCACGAATGACTATTCAGCATTTTTCTCTCTCTAATTATGAATTACGAAGCCGAATTACGAGATGGTTGTCCGGAGAATCCCCATTCATAACGAGGCATTTTAAGTTCTTTTCTCATCTAAGCCATTCCGGATATCCGGAACGCAAACTGACTGGATGTGATCCCTAAAAAACCAAATTCCTGATGCCACGATACTTATATCTTTTCCACGCAGCGGCGGGTCCGGTAGTATGCGTGACATCCAGGAATCTGGTTCCAATCGTTTCCCCCTGTTCATTCGCGGTTAGGCGCTGGGTTTGGGTGGTGGTTGGGTAGTTGTTAGTGAACAGAGGGCAACAACAGGTGTGGTTTTAGGTGGTGGTCCGGTTTTTACGTTATTCAATCTGTTTAAACATCCGCTTTTCACTTAAAAAATTCGATTCTCATTGCTGCAACTGGAGGTCATTCAGATATTCGATAATTCTTTCCCCGTCTAACTGCTTTCGCAGGAAACGTCATACAATCCGGTTGGCAACAAGAACCGGAGTTTCTCCACGAAACGGATTAAAATGTCCGAAATTCTTCACCCGCATTCCCACAGCTCTCAGGATGGCCCTTTCCCCGAAACGATCCCGGATTTCATCCATTGACCGGTACAACGTTGCCAGGCGCGAACCTTCATCAAACAAGCGCATCTGGTAATTTCCATGTACCAATTCGCTCATCCGTACTCCTACCAGGCGAACCAATAAACGCCGGTTGTGCAGTTTTTCGAAGAGATTCATCACGACCGGGATGATTTCGTGGTCGGCAGCAGAATATGGAATCCGTTGCTGCAGGGTCTTGGTCTGAAAGTCGGAATAGCGGATTTTCACCGTCACACACGCACATACTTTGCTTCCCTTACGCAATTGAAAAGCCAGGTTTTCTGCCATCGCAAAGATGATGGAGCGCAGACGCACCACGTCGATCGTATCCCGCTCGAAAGTCCGTTCGCTGGAGATCGATTTCCGTTCGTTGTACTGCACCACCGGGCTGTTGTCGATTCCCTGTGCTTTTTTCCAGATTGCGATTCCGTTTTGCCCCAAAACACTTTCGAGCATCTCAACCGGCATTTGCTGGATGGTTCCGATCCGCTTCACTCCCAGACTGCAAAGGGTCTGGTAGGTTTTGAGTCCGACCATCGGGATTTTCTGCACGGAGAGCGGGTTCAAAAAGTTTTTTTCGGCTCCGTCGACCACATTCATCTGGTTGTTCGGCTTGGCTTCTCCTGTTGCAATCTTCGAGACGGTTTTATTGACCGACATCCCGAAAGAAATCGGCAAGCCCGTTTCTTTCATGATCTTCTGGCGCAGTTCCCCGGCATATTTGTAGCATCCGAAAAAGCGATCCATTCCCGACAAGTCCATGTAGAACTCATCGATCGACGACTTTTCCAGTAGCGGCACGGCATCCTGGATAATATCTGTGACCATCCGCGAATACTTCGTATATCCCGCCGAGTTCCCACTGATTACAATGGCTTCCGGGCAACGCTCTTTGGCCATTTTCATCGGCATGGCAGAGTGAATACCAAACCGGCGGGCTTCGTAACTGCAACTAGCCACTACTCCGCGATCAGATGATCCTCCGATCAGGATCGGCTTTCCATTCAGGCGGCTATCTTCCAAACGTTCACAGGAAACAAAGAATGTATCCAGATCCATGTGCACGATGCTTCGTTGTTGTTCGTTCATGTCTCGTAGTTTTAACAATTACGGCTGCATAACGTTTCCGAACAAGGGAACGTGAAAGCTGTTGATCATGACGAAATGAGTCCTGTCAAATCGCATCCCAAATCATTTTCGTACTTTTAATTCCCGTTTCAAAATTACACATTTGATTATTTTTAAATCTAAAAAAGATTAATTATTAATCAACAATGCAAAATTAGATATCAACCACGTAAAGGATTTACGAACAACTTTGGATGTGTGATTTTTTTATTTTGGCCTATACCCCAATCAGGGATTGACTTTCAGCATTCATCCAATCGGGAATACGCCAATGCTTTAACTGTATTGAAAACGTCAGGATTGCCATTTTGATAAAAAACAGTACGACCTCACCTCCGGCAAAATTATTTCTTATCTTTCCCGGGAAGAAAAGTTACCACATGAAACCATTCCTTTTGTTTGCCCTGATCTTGTTCAGCAAACTTTCCTATGCCGACGGACTTGATGAATTAAAAATCTATGTCAACAGTCAACTGGTCGCAACAGTTTATGAAGGCGGCTCTCAAACGCTCGAATTACCTGTTTCCATTGGAGATACCCTGAAATTTGTTGTTTCGACGGATTGGGGCGGCATGGAAGAATCGACCATCGGGATTTTTGACCACGGAAGCAGTGAACAGCTGGTGCGGCTGAATCGAATCCAAAACAATGAGGCAAATGCCCGTTTTCAGCACATCATCCGCCCCGACCTGGTGGGCAGCGAGTTATTGATGGTATTTAACTTCAGTCCACGGGTAAACCGAACCTGGAAGTTTGCGCGGGCGATTCTTAAAACGAAGACAGACTAAATGAAAACCGATTAATCAACCATGAAAAAATTACTGTTCAGAACTCTGCTGATTACCGTTATCCTCTACGTTTCTGCCTGCATACTCCTCTATTTTATGCAGGAACGCCTGTTGTTTCACCCCGAAAAACTAGCCAAAACAACACCATTTTCTTTCGACCAACCATTCGAAGAAAAAAACATTCTGGCAACGGATGGCAAAAAACTAAGCGGAATCCTGTTCCAGGTTCCAAATTCCCGGGGACTCATTTTCTACCTCCATGGAAATTCCGGCTCCATTCATTCATGCGGCATCGTTGCAGAAACGTTTACCAAACTCAACTACGATGTCTTCATGCTCGATTACAGAGGATATGGAAAAAGTGAAGGATCTATCACGGAAGAAGAACAAACACACCGGGATGTTCAATCCGCTTACGATGAAATGAAGAAAAGTTACCCGGAGAATCAGATTCTGGTACTGGGCTATTCAATCGGGACGGGATTTGCGTCAAAACTGGCATCACAAAACAATCCGAAACTACTGATTCTTCATGCGCCTTATTACAATATGTCTGACCTGGTACATCACAAGTATCCCATTATCCCGGATTTCATTCTGCGATACCAACTGAAAACGAATGAGTACCTGAAGCACTGCACCATGCCTGTCATTCTTTTTCACGGAGATCAGGATAAGGGAATTTACGTTGGTTCGTCACTAAAATTGAAAAAGGAATTTAAAGCGCAGGACACATTGGTGATCTTGAAAGGAGTGAATCACAACGGGATCATTAAAAGCGAAGAGTACCAGCGGTTGATTCCCCAATTGCTTCGTCGATGAGCATTTTTTTCGACTAGTGGATAAGTGTACACTTATCCACCACTTACCAGGGTAATTAATATACCTCATGAAAAACTATCAGTTTTTTTAGAAGACAAGTATATCGGTTCTCTCACAGAAACGAATTGGGACATGAGAAGTTCCGGCGATATCGTATATCATTTCAATTACCTTGAACCCGAGATTCCCTCCGACCGGTTGGCTGCCTTTATCAGGCTTTCTATCAATCAAAGCATTTGCCTGGAGAACGGAACAGAAGAAGAATACAATCGGTTATGCCAGGAAGAAGAAACACATTTTATGGATTTCGTCGATTCTCCCGATTGGTATTTGCTTACTGAAACCGGTGAAAAACAACCGATCCTCTGCCCCATCTTCCATGAAAACAATGAAATTACCTGGCAAACTGACCTGGATCGGAATTAAGGATCACCCAAACACCGCCGGAATCAGGTAATTCTCCACGATCTTATCGACCTGGGAATGTCCGTAGGGTTTGTTGTATGCCGTTGCCGTAATGACAATCACCAGCGGATGATCTTTGAATACCAAAACCTTGTTTCCCCCGTTGCCACTGCAGTAATACACTTCGTAGTCTTTTCCTGCTACATGATACGTTTTATTCCAGAACAAATAACCGTAATACTCTCCTTCTGAAACCTGTAGTTGGTGTGAAAAACTCTTTTCCACCCAATCCGCCGGAAGCAATTGCTTGCCGTTCCAGAGCCCTTTATTTTGGTACAATTGTCCGTATTTTGCCAAATCCAGTGAACGTAGCTTCAAACCTCCCGCTGTGTTCACCACTTTCTGCGGTGTATACTGCCACTGGTACTTGGTAATCCCAAGCGGTTTAAACAAGTTTTGATCTGCATACGATTTCAGGCCTTTCGGAACAGACTGCTGAAGCACATCTCCCAAAAGAACCACGCCGGCAGTAAAGTACTCCCATCGTTTCTCCCTGACTTTTGTTTCGTCGACCGGTAAGTTCAAGGTGAAATCTACCCAATTGGACGTCGGATACATCTTCTCTTCATTTCCCGGGGAAGATTCATCCATATCGAAACCGGTAAAAACAGAACTCATGGTGAGTAAATCTTTCAACGAAATACTGTCTTTTGCCGGTGAGTCATTTTGGTAATTTCTCAACCGATAAAAGGCACTCAAACACTGTTCTTCATTCCGGATATACCCGTCGCGGACAGCCATTCCGAGCAGTGTCGAAGTAAACGATTTCCCCACAGAGCGCGTGTCGTGCAGTGAATTCCGTTTAGCTCCGTTGAAATATTCTTCCAACAGAAGTTTTCCGTCCTTAATCAGCACTATGCTGGTAATATCCTTGTAGGTATTCGTGAGAATATTCCGGTTGAGCTCTTCGATTTTAGCAGTATTGATGGGGTCTGTGGAAAGCTGCCAATCATCCAATGTTTTAATCGGCTGGATGCGGAGTTTGTTCTCAGCGATGACAATCACCGGGGTGTGCACTTTCAATTCTCCTGCCGCAATGATATCGCCGGTCACTAATTCAGTTCTTTTCAAATAAGGCCGGATCTGTATTTTCAAAAGGTGTTCGCCATTCGCCAAAGCTTCCTGTCCGCCACTCATCATGAACCGGTTCCAGAGAAACACTCCCCAGGAATCTTCACCGGAAGAACTGATCAGCGGAATGCGAAAGACCGTTTTTTGATTTTTACTGTCAGCGCTTCCCGCTCCCGTATGCAGGTTTTCACGGTAGATTTCGGTTCCGTCGACCAGGAAAGTGAATTGGTAGTTTCCGTTTTTGACCAATTCTTCAGCCGGAAGTTCCGGAGCCAGTTGATGCAGGTAATTCGTAAGTGAATTTGCCATGAAAACCCGGATATTCAAATCTGTTTTCTCTTTCAGCTCAAAGTCCTGCAAAAAATCAGTCGGTTTGAATTGCTCGATCGGAATAATGGTTTTCATAAAAGCAATCGTACCGGTATGTTCCCGGTGAATCGGAAGTGTAATAGGATCAGGAGTTACCAGATCGGAAGTCTGGGCCGGCAAGTGGTTTGAAATCACAAGTCCGAACACCAGGAGAAATCCCTTTTTTATCATCTGTCAGTGTTCAAATTCCACCGAAAATAAGACTATTCAGGGATAAACACAAAAAAAGGCGCCTGTCAAATGACAAGCGCCTTCCGTATTGATAAAGCGTATTTTCGATTTTTATTTTTTCACGGAATCAACTACAGCTTTGAACGCCTCAGGGTGGTTCATTGCTAAGTCTGCTAACACTTTACGGTTCAATTCGATACCGCTTTTATTGATAGCACCCATGAATTGAGAATAGCTCATTCCGTGCAAACGTGCTCCTGCGTTGATACGCTGAATCCACAAAGCGCGGAAGTTTCTTTTCTTCTGCTTACGACCTTCGTAAGCATAGTTCAATCCTTTTTCAATAGCGTTTTTCGCTACTGTCCATACATTTTTTCTACGGCCGTAGTAACCTTTGGCCAACTTCATAAAGTTCTTTCTGCGAGCTCTTGAAGCAACGTGATTTACCGATCTTGGCATAACTTTTAGTTTTTTAATAAGGAGTGCCAGTCAATTGACTGATCTTAGGTACTCATTATTTGGTTAAACATTACCGTTCCGACATTCGGAACAAACATTCCCTTCGTTAAAAGAAGCGAGGGATTACTTCATATTCAACATCAATTTAACGTTTGACAAGTCAGCATCGTGTACTAAACCTGCGTGCGTCAAATTACGTTTTTGCTTCTTGGTTTTTTTCGTAAGAATGTGGCTTTTGAAAGCGTGTTTTCTTTTGATTTTACCAGACCCAGTTACTGTGAAACGCTTCTTAGCACTGGAATTTGTTTTCATTTTTGGCATTTCTCTTTTCTTTAAAAAATGAACACTTTATCAACTTTATTTCTAATTCAAAATGCAAAATTATAAAACCAGGTTTCTTTTTACATTTTGAATTTTGAATTTCTTTCATTCAGGCCGCACTAACGCTTGCCTTTATTCAATAGCTATCGCTATTTCTTCTTCGGGTTGATCATCACAATCATTCTCTTCCCTTCCAATTTTGGCATTTGCTCGAGTGTTCCCAAGTCTGCCAGCTCCTGTACAAACTTCAGCAACAGGATTTCTCCACGATCTTTGAAGACGATGGTTCTACCACGGAAAAACACGTATGCTTTCACCTTGGAACCCTCCTCCAAAAACTTGCGGGCGTGAGATAATTTAAATTGAAAATCGTGATCATCTGTATTCGGCCCGAAACGAATCTCTTTCAAAACAACTTTACTTTGCTTTGCTTTCAATTCTTTCTGTTTCCGCTTCTGGTTATATAAGAATTTACGGTAATCCATAATCTTACACACCGGTGGAACAGCGTTAGGAGAAATCTCCACCAAATCCAACTCTTGCTCTTCTGCCAGCTGCAAAGCCGCCGAAGTAGTCATCACCTGAGGCTCTTCACCTTCGACTACCAAACGGATTTCACGCGCAGTGATTTTTCCGTTTATGCGGTGCTGATCGTTGTCTTCTTTTCTTACAGGTCTTCTGTTGTCTTTTCTCATTCAGTTAATTAAACATTTGTCGACAATTCTTGTTCTATCGCCTGGCGAACTAAAGCAGTAAATGCATCTACTCCCAAAGAACCCTTATCTCCTTCACCACGTTGTCTTACAGATACTTGTTTTTCTTCTGCTTCTTTTTCTCCGACAACGAGCATAAACGGGATTTTTTTCAGCTCTGCCTCACGTATTTTCTTGCCTATCTTTTCGTTACGGTCATCAACGAAGCCGCGAATATCGGAATTATTTAGCAATTCTAAAACATCTTTCGCATATTCGTTGTATTTATCACTGATCGGTAAGATAGCAACTTGTTCGGTTGTTAACCACAACGGGAAGTCTCCCGCACAGTGTTCCAGCAATACTGCAACAAAGCGCTCCATCGAACCAAACGGTGCACGGTGAATCATCACCGGACGGTGTTTTTGGTTATCAGCTCCCGTATATTCCAGTTCGAAACGCTCCGGCAGGTTGTAATCTACCTGGATTGTTCCCAGCTGCCATTCCCTTCCCAATGCATCCTGAACCATGAAGTCCAGTTTTGGTCCGTAGAATGCTGCTTCCCCCAATTCAACAACGGTCGGAAGGTTTTTCTCTGCCGCCGCTTCAATGATCGCACTTTCTGCTTTCGCCCAGTTTTCATCCGTTCCGATGTATTTAGTCGGGTTCTCAGGGTCTCTGAGGGAAATCTGTGCTTTGAAGTTCTGGAAATCCAGCGTTTTGAAAATGTACAACACCAGGTCGATGACTTTCTTAAACTCTTCCTTCACCTGATCCTGCGTACAGAAAATGTGCGCATCATCCTGCGTAAATCCACGAACACGTGTCAAACCATGCAACTCACCACTTTGCTCGTAGCGGTAAACGGTTCCGAACTCAGCAAAGCGAGCCGGAAGATCTTTGTACGATCGCGGCTTGCTTTTGAAAATCTCACAGTGGTGCGGACAGTTCATCGGCTTCAACAGGAATTCCTCATTCGGATCCGGAGTTTTAATCGGTTGGAATGAATCGGCTCCGTATTTTTCGTAGTGACCGGAAGTCACATACAAATCCTTGTTCCCGATATGCGGAGTAATTACCTGCTCGTAACCCGCTTTGCGCTGTGCTCTTTTGAGGAAATTCTCCAAACGCTCACGCAATGCAGCTCCTTTCGGTAACCACAACGGCAATCCTTGTCCCACTTTTTGTGAGAAGGTAAACAATTCCAGTTCTTTCCCCAGTTTGCGGTGGTCACGGCGCTTCGCCTCTTCCACTTTCTCCATGTATTCAGTCAGTTCCGCCTGTTTCGGGAAGGTAATCCCGTAAATACGCGTCAACTGCTTATTTTTTTCGTCACCACGCCAGTAAGCACCGGCAATCGACATCAATTTCACTGCTTTGATAAAACCGGTATCCGGAATATGTGGTCCACGGCATAAATCCGTGAAATTTCCCTGGGTGTAGAACGTAATCGATCCGTCAGGCAGATCCTGGATCAATTCGATTTTATACGGATCCTGCTTTTCGGTAAAATACGCCAGTGCTTCTGCTTTGGAAACTTCTTTTCGAACATACGGATTCTTGAGCTTTGCCAGCTCTTTCATTTTCTGCTCGATTTTCTCCAGGTCTTCCTCCTTGATGGTGTAATCCATAAAGTCGACATCGTAGTAATACCCGTTCGCAATCGGAGGACCGATCGCCAACTTGATTCCCGGATAGTAAAACTCCAAAGCTTCTGCCATTAAGTGAGCTGAAGAGTGCCACATGGTCGATTTCCCTTCCTCATCGTTCCAGGTCAGCAGCTGCAAAGCACAGTCACTGGTCAACGGACGCGTTGCGTCAATTACCACGTTATCCACTTTGGCTGCCAATACGTTACGAGCCAGTCCTTCAGAAATGCTAAGAGCAACATCCAATGCTGTTGCTCCCGCTTCGTATTGTCTAACTGATCCGTCAGGAAGAGTTACATTAATCATCACTTACAAAATTTAGTGCAAAAATAGGCTTTATCTATCAAAAAGCCTCATATAATCTATTAAGATTTGTTACCGTAAACCAAAACAATTCCTTCTTTCGATTCCTTTCCGGAGCTGATGCTGTATTCGAGGTGAATATTTTTCAAACGTTCCGAGTTCGGTTTTTTCTTTAAGTACAATTCATTCAGTTCATTGGAAGAGAATTTCCAGCTCTTTCCCTGAACTTTTTTGAACTCCTTGATGAGCGTGCGCTCTTTCATATCGTTTGACGAATCATATACTTTGACCGATACCGGAACAGAACATTTTTTTGCGCTGATCGCAAACTGGTACTCGTTCGAAAGAAACATGAATACTTCGATGTTCTTGGTTTGTTTGGACGCTCCGACATTGAAATAGGTAATTTTCGATCCTTCGTAGCGGGTTCCGTTAATCAATTCCTTGCATTCCTGCTTGAGGGTATTCATTTGAGCTTCCAGGGCACTGTCATTTCCTCCTGAAACCAATGCAATCCAGCAAAAACAAACAACAAGCGGAAGGCAAAATGCAGTCAGTTTTTTCATAAAAATCATTTTCCCGGTTTAATAATGTTATCACGAACTTTTTTCACTTCTTTCGCCAAAGCCTGGTACTCCGCATCTGTCAATTCAGGCGTTTCAAGATTGATATTTTTAGACACTTTCTGAACGGAAGGCTGGCTTTCATAGGTGTTCAGAACTCCCTCATACAGCGCAATCACTTCTTTCAAACGTGCATCTTCCTGTGCCGGATGGCTTTTGAACCCCTTAATAATATTCTTCAGCAGGCTCATCTGCTCCACCAAAGCTTTCCCGATTTCTGATTTCTCTTTCGTATTGTCGATTCCCAGATACATTCCTTCAATCCACGCTCCGGCAAACTGGATGTCACCCAAATATTTCAGATCATTGTCCTCCATGTACACATCGGTTTTCTCCTGGATTTCGTAGATCAACTCTTCCAATGCTTCCGGATTCCCCAATTCTTTATCGAATTCTGCGATTAATCCTTTATCGGAAAACACACTTTCCAATCCGACCTTCGCTCCCAGTTTCTGAATCACCGCCAGGTACTCGCGGGCTTCCTGGGATTTGGAATTGATGGCACAGTATGCCAGATCGGTGGAATACACTCCCAAATTCATCAGCTGATCGATCTTGATAACGTAATTTCCTTCACGTGCAGCGGGGTTTGTCTTTCCTGCCTGGTATTTCAATCCTGCGGCTTTGAAGGCATTTGCCAGGGTGATCGGCTGTGGAAGCACGTATTCATTCGCAGCCGATTCTTTGGAATCGGAACCGGTCTCAACGACTGTTTTTTCTTTTTTTTCAGACTCGCTATCTCCGCATGATGTCAGGGCCAGGCCAATGGTTAGTGCAGGCACAAAATGTTTCAGTTTCAACATATATTTTAGTCCGTAAAGTTTTGATTGTAAAGAAACAAAGAAAATTTAATCCGGGATGTAACTAAACTTACAATTTATTAGATTAGTATCGTATTTCACTCAAAAGCATTCAGAACTATGCCGCTGCTACCACTCTCACTGGGTTTGATCCTCGGAATTCTGCTTTCATTTGCTTCCAACGGAAACGCAGAACTTACCGGGTTCGGAATATTCCTGTTTCTGATCCTGCTCTTGCTCTACCTGCTCTTCACCGATCTTTTCCGGAAATCATTCGGGTCAACTCTGGTAACGATTACCGCGTCTGCCTGCTGTTTTACCCTCATTGGCTTTGTCAAAACAGAATTGGTCAAGGCGCATACTTCTTCCATCGAACAGGTTTCGGGCAAGGTAAACTACGGAACCGTTTTTATAAGCGCAGTCTCACAATCCGGATATCAGACCATTCACATCCTCCTGGACAAAACAACTTCCGGAAACAAACAAGTCAGCAGTTCCGGGAACATCATCCTGACACTCGACACCCTGGAAATGAACTACCGAACCGGAGATTATGTCGCCTTCAAAACACCGCTCGAATCCTTCCGGACTGAAACCAACCCGGGAAGTTTCGATGCTGCCTATTACTACGGAACACATCATTACATCGGACGGGCTTTTATTCCTTCCAACTGCATCGTAAAGATGGGAACCCGCAACAGTTTGGCCATCTTCTTTTCCAAACGGCAGGATCAGATCGCTGAAAAACTGAAACACTGGCTCCCGGAATCAGTGTCCGGAATTGGGACGGCATTACTCCTTGGAAACAAAGCCGGCATTGATCCGGAGGTACTCGATTCGTTTTCCAATACCGGCGCCATGCACGTGCTTGCTGTTTCGGGGCTGCATGTCGGAATCATCCTGATTATTTTCCAGTACATCCTTCAATTTTTCAGCCGGTGGATCACCAAAAAGCAATCCATCCTCTTCTCCGTTGTCCTCATCTGGGGTTTCGGTCTGCTGAGTGGCGCTTCTCCTTCCGTAATCCGGGCGGTGGTTATGTTCAGTATCCTGACTTTAGGCCAGCTTTTAAGCCGGAAAAACAGCGGCATGAACAACCTGCTTTTGTCGGCAGTGATTCTGTTGATGTACGATCCGTATTACCTGTTCGATATCGGTTTCCAACTTTCATATGTTGCACTGCTCGGCATTTTCCTGTTCCAGAACCCGATTTACCAACTGATCCATATCCGGCAAAAATGGCTTGACTGGATTTGGAAAGGAAGCGCCGTGGGAATTGCCGCAACCATTGCCACTACCCCGTTCATGCTCTACTGGTTTCACCAATTCCCGAATTATTTCCTGCTTTCCAATATCGTGGTGATGTTACTGGGATTCGTTGTGCTGCTCTTCCCGATTGTACTCGTATTTACGGCATGGGTTCCTTACCTGAAAACGCTGATTGTATTTCTTACGGCCCTTTCATTGCAGCTGCTTGTTATCGGAATTCAATTTGTAGACCGCATTCCCGGTGGTTTATCCGGCGGATTTGAACTCAATTTCTTCCAGTTTCTGGTACTCATTGCCGTGATTGGTTACTGTACCTACCAGACATTAATCCGGGAGCGAATTTCCAAACTTCCGTTTATTGCATTTGCTGGTTGTTTCCTGTTTATTTCCTGGAAACGGGAAGTGAAACTCAACCGCAACGAACTCCAGATTTTCTCCGGGAAACAATTTTGCGGAACCATCCAATACGCAGGAAGACTGATCAGCTTTTACGAAGATTCACAGAAGAACAAACAGGTCAAACAAACACTGAAAAATGCGGTACGTGATTCCGGGTTGAATCTTCATCAGACGATTGTTTTAAAATCCCAAAACCGCTTAACGATCGGGAAGAAAACCATTGAATTCATCAAACACCGGAACGGATGGAAAATTCACGTAAACGGAAAAACATTCCATTACCGCAACAGGGGAATTCCGGAAAAAGGGGAAAACAAACAACTTTTATCTCAGCGTTTGCAAACACAGCTCTACAAAGACGAACAGATTCAGCCTTTCAGAATATCAATATAACGGCATGAAAAACTCATCAAACTTCCGGGTAACCAAGACCCTTTTGTCCGAGATCGAAGCAGCCTCAACGATGTATTCATCCTGTTTGGTTGCCGGATTGTTTTCCTTTTTGAAGGAATAGGTATAATCCGTTTCTTTAAAATTCGGAATTTCCTTTTTCATCTGGATTGCCGCCAGTTTCAGGACAATTCCCTGAGCTGCCGTATTTTTATTTTCCCGCGCAATGCGCATCACCTGGAACACATTTTCCAGGAACGCATTTTTTTCAGCGCCCTGCAAACTGAATTCCTTGTTTTTCATTTTAGAATAAAACGCCAGGTCTTCATTCGAAGTATACCCCATATCACGCGTCAGCCAGTCTTCTTTCATATAAATTTCAGCCCACTCGCGATTGGATTTCCCGGTTTGGAATTCATCCACAACATCCATTTTCCGGAGCACATTTTTGTTGTTCAAAAAGCATTGTGCGATCACGAATTCGTAGGTGCTGTCCTGGAAAAGTTCAAACCAGTGCGTCTCCATGTACAACACTTCCGTTGTGTCGGAAAGCAAGACCATTTTTTGGTTTTCAATCAGCGGATCCAGTTCTTTGGTAGACAAACCGCTTTTGCTCATACGGTATTTTACTTCAAACAGGGAATCCAAACGCTGGTACGAAAGCGGCTTCACCACCACTGTTTCACCATAGGTAAGCGAAACATAGGTTTTATTGACCGCAGCAAAATCATGTGCCAGTTGCTCTTCCAGTTTTTCCTTTCGGGTTTTCTCCAAATCATCCAGACTTGGGCCGGGCACGTATTTCAATCCACACGAAGCAATTGATCCGACCAATATAAAAACAGAGACAAATCGACCTAGAAAATGTATTCCTGACATAAGCATGACTTTATATTACCAAAAATAACGAATTTTGCCGGGTGAAATGTTGCTGCTCCATACTTCTGACATTTATTCTGCTTTCTTTTTCGCTTCTCGGACAAAAAACAGTTTCCGGAAAGCGAATTGATCAGGCTATTCTACTCGACGGATTGGTCACGGAAACCACCTGGAAAGACGCGGAAACAGCTACCGATTTCATCACCAACTATCCGCAACCCGGAATTCCAAGCAAATACAAAACGGAAGTTAAATTCCTGTACGACGACCAATACATTTACATCGGTGCGAAGCTGACAGATAACCGGCCGGATTCCATCATCGCTTTTTTATCGGAACGAGACGATTTCGGAAATGCAGACTGGTTCGGAGTCCTGATTGATCCTTATGGAGCCGGTCAGAATGCATTCGGGTTTTATGTTACCGCAGCAGGAACGGAACTCGATGCTATTATCAATCAAGTCAACGAAGATTATTCCTGGAATGCTGTTTGGCGGAGCAAAGTAAGGCGCACGGAAGACGGCTGGAGCCTGGAAATCCGGATCCCTTTAACACAATTGCGCTTCCCGAAAGAAGCTGTTCAGAACTGGCGTATTAACTATGTGAGAAACATCCGGCGGAACCGGGAAACCTCGCACTGGTCAGCCGTTGATCCGCTCCAATACGGGGAAATTGCCCAAAGCGGCTACCTGAAAGGCATTGAAAACCTGGGAAGCCCGCTCCGCTTGTCGTTTTCTCCCTACTCTACCACGTACCTCGAAGACAGCTATGCCGAAAACACACAAAGTCAGAACTGGGGATTCCGGCCGCGTTTCGGAATGGACATGAAGGTCGGATTGAGTGAATCATTCACCCTGGATGCGACATTGATCCCGGATTTCGGACAAACCGTTTCAGACCGGTTGGTTTTGAATTTGTCTCCTTTCGAGGTACGCTACCCGGAAAACCGACCTTTTTTCCTCGAAGGAATGGATTTATTCGGGATCGGTGACTTGTTCTATTCCCGGCGGATCGGTGCGGAAAGCTACCTCAAGTACGAAGCCGTGGATTCCGCATCACAAGATCCCAACAACACAATCACGTCTCTTCCCGACCGTGCGCAGCTGATCAATGCTTTAAAAGTATCCGGAAGAACCAAAAACGGACTGGGAATCGGTGTTTTCAATGCCATTGAGAATCGTTCATTCCTGCGCTACACCGATTCTACGGGATCAGAACACCAAATATTGGCGCATCCGCTTTCGAACTACAATGTATTTGTTCTTTCCCAAAACCTGAAAAACAACGCCAATATCTCCTTCCTGAACACGAATGTAATCCGGCCCGAAATCGGTGTCATTTCCAATGTCAGTATGCTGGAAGGATTGGTCTTCAATAAGAGTCGTATCTACAGCCTGACCGGGAACACGAAAATCTCAGTCAATTCCGGCAAAGATGAGGTCAGCACAGGCCGCACGTCGTACCTCAGTTTCCGCAAGGTAAAAGGAATCAACCAGTTCAGTATCGAGTATTACGACTGTGACAACAATTTCAATTCGAACGAACTGGGGTACCTGGCTCGTAACAACTATTTCGGGTTCTTCGGAAATTACAAATGGACCGGATATCAGCCCACCAAACGACTTCTGAGACGAAAACTGGAAGCATCTTCCAACCTGGAATACCTGTACAAACCTTCCAAATTCGCTTACCTGTCGCTGAATTCCGAGTATATCATCACCACGAAAAAATTTCTCACCGCAGGGCTTTCGCTCAACTACTATCCTTTGGGCGAATACGACTTCTTCGAATCGCGCACATTTGGGATTCCGGTTCATTTCCCGGCTTCCTTTCAATACGGCGGATTCTATTCCAGCGATTATTCCAAGCGATTTGCGCTCGACTTTTATGCGTATCACCGCGTATTTGACCGCAAAGGCATGTCAAACCTCGATATGAACATCAGCCCGCGCATTCGCATCACCCCCAAACTCTTCACCGTTTTCAGTTCAACCGTCTCAAGGTATTTCAACAATTTTGGGTATGTACGCGTTACAGACACTGCTTATTCCAATTCACAGATCACACTGGGGAACAGGGAACGCTGGATTGTGACGAATTCCGTTGCATTGGATTATACCTTCACTAAAACATTCAGTCTCAAACTGCGTTTCAATCATTACTGGCAGGAAGTTGCTTATAAATCGTTCATGGAATTATTGGAAGACGGAAGCTACCGCAGCTCGGGCTACACCGGGATGAATGCCTTAGGTCAAAGTTACCACAATACCAGTTTCAATGCGTTTACCGTAGATTTCGACCTACGCTGGGTGGTTTACCCCGGAAGCGAAGTCCGTTTTGTATGGAAGTACAATATCTATGCTTCTAAAAACGGGTTGGATTACGGGTATTTCAATACATTCCGGAATTTGTTCGACAATCCGTACCTGAATTCATTCTCCGTGAAAGGTTTGTTTTATATCGATGCAGGAAAGTGGTTTCGGAAGAAAGCAGTTTGATGGGATAATTCTTCAATGATCCAATGACTTAATGATCATTCACTTTCACTTCGAATTCACCAAATACACTCCGCCAACAATCACCAGCATTCCCAAAAACTGAGACACATGAAATGCTTCGTGGTTCAGAAAAACACCCAAAATCACGGCAACAATCGGAATCATATACGTAACCGAGCTTGCAAACATCGGGGATTTCAGCTTGATGATCTGGTTAAATAACAACAAAGCGATACACGTTCCGAAAACACTCAGAACACTGATAAAGAACAAGGATTCAGATGCATGTTCGTGGGTACGAAGTACACTTCCGGTATTCAGGCAAAAGGTTACAACCCACGCCGGAATGGCCAAAAAAGTAAACGACAGCGAAGCAATTTCCAGTGATTTGAACTCACCCAGTTTGTATTTGATCGTATTCAGGCTGGTTCCATACATCAGCGTTGCCAGCAGAATTGCGCTGACATGCAACAATGAAATTTCGACCGGAGCGTCATTCAGAATCCCGACCAAAATACAGATTCCCACAAATGCAATCATCAAACCGATCACCTGTTTCAGGCGGATGCGTTGTTGAAAGAATAAAAATCCGAGTATCAGGGTGAAAAACGGGGTAAAACTGTTCAGCATTCCCGCCAGTCCGGAAGACAATTTGGTTTCTGCAAAGGTAAACAGGAAAGCCGGGAAGAAATTTCCGCAAGTTCCAACCACTGTTAGATACGCCACCTGTTTCCAATTGGAAATTTTCTTCAGGTTCATGAACCCGAAAGGAAGCATTACTAAACCGGCAATCGCCATTCTCAACGCGCCAACCTGGGAATCGGAAAAGACCTGGCCTCCTGATTCATCATACATTCCTTTCTTCATCAGAATAAAGGAACTTCCCCAAATGAGCGCGAGAATAACCAGGAAAAGCCAGCTTCGGAGCTCTTTACTCATTGGAAGAAGAGTCGGTTTTTTGCTCCTCCGCTGAAGCTTTGGCGTAAGCGTTGCGGGCATTACTCATTTTGAAGCGGATCGTGATTAAGGCCGGTAAACCAATATGAATCAGTGCAAACAGCACATACCCCAAAGGCTTCAATTCAACATGCGAAGGAAGAATTCCATTCACCGCAGCCCCTTTCAGACCGGAACCAAAGTAATAACTCAGCGCAATTTTGGATTCCAGCTGCAAATGCACCAATCCCTGGTCGTAATAAATCATCCCATCATACATCGGAATGGGAACCAATGCGCACAAAATCAGCAAAAACAAACCGACTAAAAGGCCTAACAACATGGGTTTTTCTGTCAGTTTTTTCATGAATGTTCTTTTGATGGGTTACTGTTATTTTATAGAGTCCAGATCTTTGGAGGCAAGAGACCAGACAATAAAATTCTTTTAGCCTTGTCTCTTTCCTTCTTGACTCCCCTAAATCTATTTCAATGCTTTAAATCCTTCGGAAAAGAAAACACGGTCACGGTTGACGCGTTCCTCCATTGCTGCGCGGAATTCTCCGTACTTCCCGTCCGGGATGCAATTCAACGGAAAAAACAACTGCAAATCTTCGATATACTCAAAATACAGTGTCTGTTGATGTGTTTCAACTCTTCTCAAACCGGAGAAAAATAACAAACGTACTTCCCGGTCGGCAACCACCACTGCTTTATGCGTAATTCCAACACGGAACCAGGATTGTGTCACCACCAGGAAAACAAGCTGATCCAGTACCATGATTCCATAAACTGCTGCAATTGGCCAGGATTCGGTTGTAAGTAACAAAGCCGTTACCATTGCAAAAAAAGCAATCACTGCTTCCAACAGCAGGAACAAGCGAACCTGCTTCTTTCGTTCTCCGGAGACCGGCGTACTCCAGATAAAACGTTCGGGTTTCCGGGTCATGAATACCCCTACCCAGCGGCTTGTTGAACGACGAATCATCAACAGCAATAAAATCATTGCAAATCCAACAAAAATGGGGAATTTATAAGATGATTCCGCCAATGGAATATTGAAGAAATGAATGTCGAACGCAACAAAGATGATGAATGCGAAAGCCGGAAACGAAAAGAATAAGAGTAAAATATTTATGGAACGATTCATCGCCTTACTGGATCATTTTAATCTTTGTTCTCAACTCCTCGATTTTGCGCTGTGCGGCTGCGATCTTGGATTCAACTTCTTTCTTCAGCAGGTCTGCACCTTTCGATTTCGCAAAGAACCCGAGGTTATTCTCAAACTGGAGAATATCTGCACGCAAACGGTTGATCTTCTCATTCAGGTCGTAACGCTCTCTTGCCATTGCACGATCCGAATTCGGGTCTGCTTTTAAGTTATCCAAACGCGCCTGGAAGAGCATTTTTTCCTGCTCCTCGCCTTCCAGTTTCAATTTCTGGTAATGCGAATCCAATGCTTCTTTGTATGCATTGAATACCCGGTCTTTCTCTTTCATCGGCACGTGTCCGATTTCATTGAATTCCGTCGCAAATCCTTTCAACAGGGACAAGGCTTCTTTTTTATCTTCCGGAATTGCCGTTGCTTTGATGCGCTCAATCAATTCGAGTTTCTTCGTCAGGTTCTCTTCGAACTCCTTGTCTTTCGAACTGAAATGTGTTTGTTTTGCATCGAAGAAATGATCACAGGCAGCACGGAATTCCTTCCACAGTTTCTGCTCAAAACGCTGTCCGGCACTTCCAAGGTTTTTCCATTCCTTTTGAATTGCCAGGATCTGATCTGTCGTTTTCTTCCATTCGGTCGAATGCTTGATTTCTTCCAGCTTGTCGATCAACTGCTGTTTTTTCGCAGCCACATCATCAAACTTCCCTCTCAGGCTATCAAAAAACGTTTTTTTCTTTGCAAAGAATTCATCGCAGGAAGCACGGAATTCTTTCCATACTTCTTCGTTTTCCTTGCGCGGTCCGAAACCGATTTTCTTCCATTCTTCCTGCAGTGCCAGCAATGTTGCCGTTGCAGTATCCCAATCCTTGGTACTGGAAGAAGCAAACTCTTTCACCAAATCAGCGGCACGTTGTGCAATTTCTTTTTTCTGTTCCAGGTTCGAAGCCAGCTCGCTTCTTTTCTCATCATAGAAAACCTGGATGCGGGCATAAACAGCTCTCACTGCGTCCCAGTAGGAATTTTTCAGGCTTTCCCACGCATCATTGGAAACAGGTCCGGTTTCGTCCCATTCGTTTTGAAGCGTTTTAATCGCCTGTTCCACATCTTTTACCTGCGGAACAGTCGATAATTCCTGAATACGGCGAATGACATCCAGCTTGAGCTGGTGGTTACGGTGCAAATCATGCTCGCGTAATTCGCGGTAAATTTTAATATGGTAGAAGAACGTTTCCAACAGGCGGGAATACTCGGACTGGATATCCTGGCGTTTTTCGCGCGGGATGTCTCCAACTTCTTTCCATTCGTCATGAATTTCTTTGTACGCCGTCATGGCAGCACCGATATTCTCCTCCTTTTCAACGACCTCTTTCAGTCTTTCCAACAAAGCTTTCTTACGACGCAAATTTGCTTCTTCAGCGTCTTTTTTTACACGCTGCTGATTGTTTTTGCGCTCACGGAATTCATTATAAAGCTGATAAAACTCTTCACGCACAGGATCAGACACACGTTCTTCAACAGGTTCACCTTTTTCCTGGGCTTCCAGTTGTTTCACCTGAAACTGACGATCTTCTTCCAAAACTACGTCTTCAAACTGATTGCGTAATTCACTTACTTCGCGCGCTACCGCCAGCACATCTTCCTGCTGTACGAGATTTTTTAACGACTCTAATAAACCTGCCTTTTCCATGATAAAGCTTTTTAGTGGTTTCTCAATTTACAAATAATTAACCAACTACAGTTGACATTTCGAAATTTGTCAGGGAAACAAAACGCTCAATTCTCGCATCGATTTCCTCCTTTGTAATTTCAAGCAAACGCTGTGTTCCGAATTTTTCCACGCAGAAAGATGCCAATGCAGATCCTGCAATAATCGCGCGCTTCATATTTTCAAATGACGTATCGTCCGTTGAAGCAATATACCCGATAAACCCTCCTGCAAACGTATCTCCTGCTCCTGTCGGATCAAATACATCTTCCAACGGCAATGCCGGAGCAAAGAATACTTTCTCATCCTGGAACAACAACGCTCCGTGCTCTCCTTTTTTAATGATCAGCGTTTTCGGTCCCATACTACGGATCACGCGGCTCGCTTTCACCAATGAATATTCTCCTGACAACTGGCGTGCTTCCTCATCATTGATGATCAGTACGTCTACCAGTTTCAATGTTTGTTTCAAATCATCCAATGCGATATCCATCCAGAAATTCATGGTATCCATCGCGATCAGTTTCGGTTTTTTCTCCAAACGCTCAATAACTTGTCGCTGTACCTGCGGGCTCAAGTTCCCCAGCATCAGGTATTCAGCTCCCTGGTATGATTCCGGGATGATCGGATCAAAATGCTCCAGTACATTCAACTCGGTTACCAGCGTATCTCTGGAGTTCATATCGTTGTGGTAACGACCAGACCAGAAGAATGTTTTCTCGCCTTGCTTGATCTGCAATCCTTCCAAAGCGACTCCTTTTGAAGCCAGCAAATCCAATGTTTCCTGTGGGAAATCTTCTCCTACCACCGAAACAATTCGCTGGTCTTTTATAAAGTTTGATGCGGAAAGGGCAATAAACGTACCTGCACCTCCTACAATCTTATCCGTTTTTCCGAATGGTGTTTCAATGGCATCGAAAGCCACACTACCAACTGTCAATAGACTCATTTTATCAATTTATTTGGGCAAATGTACGGAATAATTTAAGTTTAAGTTGCTCGTTATCCATGAAGTATTTCCGGAAAAAAACAGTCCCCGGATGCCTCTTGTTTTAAATTTCAATCTTCAAATCAATTATTTTGTTTTTATTTTAACATTTTTTAATCTGTTGATTTTTCGGTACATTTATTGTGTGATTGCTTTTCGAATTAAACCAACGGTTATGAAAAAACATCTTACATTCTTTGGATTATTCGCACTTGTTTCCCTTGGAACTGTTCAGGCCCAGGAGAAATCGAACTTCAGCACAGATTTTCAATCGATCCGGAAGGATCTGGTTGCCTGGGATGCAGTTCGGGGAGAATGGCTTGCATCTTCTATGGAAGCTATGGCGAATAAAACACCGACACCGGATCGTAATTTTCCGGAAGAATACACCCCTGCAGAAATGTTTAGCGCCATGCCGGAAGCTACACAAAACAAAGTCCGGTCGCAAATTCAGCGGTCGAGTACCAACACCGACAGCCTTTCAAGAAGCCAGTGGAACAGACTGAACAGTTTCACAAGCAGAACTCCCGACTGTAAACCGGTTATGGGACGAACGTATGGCGATCCCCATTTGAAATCCTTCGACGGAGCAACTTATTCCTTCCAGACTGTGGGAGAATTTACACTCGCAAAATCCGGAAACGGAAACGTGAATGTACAGGTACGTCAGCGCGCCCAGTCGGACGATTTTTCCCTCAATACCGCAGTAGCCATGAATGTGGGCGGAGACCGGGTTTGCTTCTATGCAAACGAAAAACCGGACGGAAATACAACCACTCCACTGCGCATTGAAGGCGAACCCATTTATCTCGATGGAGGAAATTATTACCTGGAGCACGGGGGAACAATCTCTAAGTCGGGAAACAACGATTACGTGATTACCTGGCCTACCGGAGAACGTGTGAAACTGGATGCTTCCAGATCAGGCGGGATGGGATTCTACAACATTGCGATGGAAATCTACCCTTGTTCCGATTCCTATGACGGAATTCTCGGAAATGCAAACGGAAGAAGTTCAGATGATTTTGATGTGCGTAATATGAACGGAGGAATTGCTTCTACACGCTGGAACATGGGCGTATTCGGTTCTTCCAATCGCCAGGATCAGGTACTGGAAAAAGAATACCTGGCTTTCCTGGCAAAGGATTTCGCCATGCAGTACCGCATCACACCGCAGGAATCCCTGTTCGATTATGGATTCAACCAAAGCACTTACGCTTTTACGGACATGTCTTTCCCACGCGTTCACCGCACACTGGGAGACCTGAACGAAAATGACCGCAGAAGAGCTCAGAGAGAATGCGAGCGTAGAGGATTTACGGGACCGGAACTGAGCGCATGTATCTACGACAATGGTTTCCTGCGCATCGAGCCGACTCCAAAACCAAACATCCCGGACAGAACAGCCGGAAGACAACTGGATCCGGTAAGAACTCCTTCTCCAAACGTAAACCCAGGTCAAAAACCATTCAGAGAGCGTTATCCGGCAGTTAGCCAGGCTGATTCAAAAGTGGAAACAACAGGTGATTCACCTGCGCTTCCCAGAGGAGAAATCAACCCGACAACCGGCGGAAATACCGGAACATTGGTCAAAGAAGAAAAAGGAACCGCTACGGATCGCCCAGTTGTGAGAGAAACCGTGAAACCAGCTTCTGAAAGCTCATCTACCGTGACGCCGGCAAGTGGTGAAACGACAACAACCAGACCGGTGTTCAGGGGAGAAACCAGCAAACCGGTAGAAGTCAAAAATCCGGTCAGCCAGCCAAACTCCGGTTCTTCAACAACGACTATCAGTACACCTACAGAGACAGTAAAACCGGTTAAAGTAGAAAGTACCATTGTGAAACAGCCGGAAACCAGACCGATCATTACGACAAGACCTGTTTCTACAACACCTGTAAAAACAGAACCGACATATACACCGCCACCAAGCAAACCTGTATCGACACCAGTGCAGCGAACTATCAGCACACCGGTTTCGACACCCAGCTCTACACCTTCCAAAACGATTTCAACCCCGATTAGAAGAGGTGGTTAAAGCAAAAGGAGTCTTCGGGCTCCTTTCTTTTTTTAAGGAGTTTTGCAGTTGATTTTTTATGCAAGGCCAGTTAAAACTAGTAGCCGTTAGCTAAGAGTGCCAATGGTTCACTTCTCCTTTTCTCAATCAAGATGATGTAACGTATAAAGTTCTTATGATTTCACTTTACAAGTCTAAAGAATTGTCCCCCACATGCTGTTCCCGATACTTCACGACTGAAATATTGGGAAGTATCGGGAACAGTTGAAAAAAAACACCTGAATTCTTCCAAAAGCTGAAACAAATTAAAAATCGAACGTTAATTACTATTTAAAAGCCTGCTCTTTACCGGGTAGGTTTTAGTGTAAATTTGATGTTATGAAGTGGAAAAAGCGGGTGGTAAAATCGTTGAAATGGTTCTTTGCAACTATTTTCACGCTGGTTTTGCTCATTTCCGTCCTGCTCTACATCTTCAAAGACGACATCATCGACTACGCCATTTCCGAGATCAACAAAACGTTGAAAACAAAGGTGACGGTAGATGAGATCGATTTAACGTTCTGGAGTACGTTCCCCAACCTGAGTCTCGACTTCAACAAAGTCTTTATCCAGGACGCGCTTCCGCATGCTACGGTGAAAGACACCCTGCTGTATACCGATCAAATTCGGCTCAAGTTCAACCCGATTGATATCTGGAACGAGAATTACAATGTAAAAAAGATTGTGATCAAACCCGGAACGCTCCAATTAAAAGTCAACGAAAAGGGCGAAGTCAACTACGATATTTTCAAAAAATCCGAATCTTCCGAAACAGCCAGTTTCAAACTGAAACTGGAATCAATCCGTGCCAGCGGACTGCGTTTTTCGTACCGGAACAAACTCAATGAAAGCAGCTACAAGGCGAAAATTCAGGACATCCACCTGGCCGGGAATTTCACACAAGATCAGTTCGACATCGCTACAGAAGCCAAATTCTATGTCCAGCGGATTCAGCACGGACTTGTTCCGTTCATTATCAGTCAGCAGGCATCTACGGAGGTCGATATTCACATTGACCAGGTAAAGGAAACTTTCGCGATTGAAAACGGGGAACTCCTGCTTTCCGGCATTCCGTTTGATTTCAGCCTGAACATCGATACCACTCAGGTCAATCTGAATATCGACGCGGATAAAATTCCACTGGAGGATCTGGCAAACAAACTGGCAATTAAAGAAGTGAAAACTGTTTCGAAACTGAAAGGTTCGGGTACTGGTTCGTTCCACCTGGCGCTTCAGAATGAAACCCGCCGCGATTCGTACCCGAAAGTCGACTGTAAATTTTCCATCGACAACGGACGGCTGACAGAACCAACCAAGGGACTCACGCTTCGCAACATCGATCTGAAAGGCTATTATTCGACACTCAAAGGCAAGGACAAGGAAGAACTCGTGATTCAGAACGTGGCTTTTCAAACCATCAGCGGACCTTTTTCAGGCAATTTGTCGGTGCGGCAGTTTTCCAAACCTTCTTACCGCGGAGCCGCAAAAGGTTCTGTCGATTTGGAAGTCATTCATGGCTTGTTCCGCATTCCAAAAATCGAAGAACTCACCGGAAAGGTGAAAGTAAATACCAGCTTCCACCTGGAAACGGTCTTTGAGAACAATCAGCCGTCGGTGGAGATTGTAGACGGAAGCGGGAATGCGTTGATGGAAAACGTGGATTTCCGCCTGCAGAACGATTCCCGGAAGTTTTATGACATTTACGGAAACCTCATCCTGAACCGGAGCGAAGCCGTTTTGGAAGAGCTGAAGGTACACCTTGGCGAATCCGACCTGGAACTCAACGGAAGTTTTGACTACATCGACCAGTTTTTACAGGACAGGCACACACTGGATGTGGCCGTGATTGCCGAAAGCAGGAAAATCAATCTCAAGGATTTCACCAACACCATTGCGGGTGATCCGAAAACGAATCTGAACGTGCGCGAGTGGATGCTCCCGACCCTGATCAACGGAAACGTCAAAATGAATGCGGATGCCATTCACATGGACAACCACACGTTTTCCCAGATCAACGGTGAAATGACGGTCGGAAACCGGAGCATTGTCATTCAGAAACTGCACGGAATTACCGCTAATGCAACCGTTCGTGGTACTCTGGCAATCGTGGAATCGTCACCGGAATATTTTGAACTGGCAACGAACCTGAGTTCGAAAGACATTTATTTCAAACCGATTTTCCGCGAATGGAATAATTTCGACCAGGAAGTCATCCGGGAAGACAATATCAGCGGACGTGCGGAAGCCATTCTCGATATGAAAGCTCCTTTTGATCTGCACTACGGAATCCTGAAAGACGAAATCGAAGCGCAGATTCAACTGAAAGTATTCGGAGGACAGCTGAAAAATGTCAAGACATTTACGGCACTGACCCAGGATCTCAAATCGACCAAAACGAAGATGATTCTGAAGGAAAAAGAAATTGATGCGCTCCAGGGGAAACTCAGCAATATCCAGTTTGAAACGCTGGAAAACACCATTTTCATTAAGAAAAGTACGATCGTGATCCCGAAAATGGAGATCAAATCCAGCGCGATCAATATTTCGCTGGATGGCAAGCACCAGTTCAATAACAACATCGACTACAAGTTTGCATTCCGGTTCCGCGAGTTGAAACAGCGGAAAGACGAATCTGAATTCGGGATCGTGGAAGATGACGGAACAGGACTCAAAATCTTCGTGCGTATGTACGGAAACCTCGACAACCCGATTATCGAATGGGATAAAACGTCGCGCAAGGAAGAAGCCAAACAAAACCGGGAAGAAGCGAAAAAAGAAGCAATTTCGATCCTGAAAACCGAATTGGGCCTCTTTAAGAAAGATACGACCGTGAAAAAATACCAGCCTCCGAAAAAGGATCACGAAGTACTGGAAATTCAGTTCGGGAAGGAAGAAGAAGTCAATCCGTTCGAGGAAAAGAAGAAAATCGAAAAGGAGAAAAAAGGCTTGAAGAAATTCGGGGAAAAACTCAAGGAGAAATCAAAACCGACGGAAAAGGAGGAATTCACAGTAGAGTAAATCCCAATGCCGAATGACGCATTCATCATTCTTTTATCTATTCGGGTCCCGCCATCCGGGGTGCTACCGGAACGGACTGACTTGAAATAGCGCATTTCAACATTCGGAACTCGTAATTCGGAATTCGGAACTCGTAATTCGTAATTAGTCCGTATTATTAGTGATCCAAACTAAGATCGTATGAACGGAATTCAGTCTTTTGTCGACATGCTTTTTATTGGTGTTATTGCACTATTTCCTGTCGTAAATCCAATCGGTTCGGCTTTTATCGTGAACCCGTTTTTATCCAACTTATCACAACATGAAAAGCGGAAAGCCGTTACCAAAATCACGCTTTACGCCTTCAGTTTATGCACGATTTCCTTTTTTGCCGGTCACTGGATTCTCGAATTATTCGGAATTACCATTCCCATCGTGCAGCTTGCCGGGGGAATCATGATTTGCAAAATCGGCTGGGAACTCCTTTCTCCGGATAAAAAAGAAGAAAAAAAGATCGCCGATGAAACAGAATTGAATGAAAAATCAACCTACGCCGATGTCAAAGACAATTTGTTTTATCCCATTACCTTTCCCATTACAACCGGAGCCGGCTCCTTGTCTGTCCTGTTTACCTTAAGTGCCCACAGCGCCGACAAACAATTCAATCTGTACCTCATCAATACCGCAGCCATTCTTTTAGCGATCATCCTGATGTGCATACTCATTTATTTCTTCTTCCTGAACACCAAAAAGATCATCCGGGTAATCGGCCCCGACGGAGAGAAAATACTCAACCGCATCATTGCATTCCTGATTTTCTGTGTTGGACTGCAGATTGCGGTTACGGGGATTAAATCACTGATGTAACAAATTTCCTCCCCCTTTTCCTCCCTTGAGGGGAGGATCAAGGTGGGTGGCATAGTATTGCTTTTCATTTTTCCACTCCTCTGAATCTCCCCTCAAGGGGAGAAAACCACAATCATTCTATGGAATTTTGAACCTCTGCGCATCTCAGCTGTAAAGCTTGTTAATTCTAAACTGAATGTTATGAGATTCGCTACGTTACTTTTTATCCTGCTGCTTGGAACCGGAGCATCTGTTGCACAATCCATTTCCGGAAATATGAATACGGCGGCAAGCGGTTCGGCTCTTCGCTACGGAAACGTTGATATTTACAAGGGTGATAAGCTTGTTGCTTCCGTATTGACCGATAAACTCGGAAACTTTTCCATTGCCCTGGATACCGGAACCTATGTTTGCGTAATGAACTACGCGGGCTTCACTCCCGTTAAAAAAGAAATCAAAGTGACCGGAGATGAGGTTTCGGACTTTAAAATGAAAGAAGATCCGGCTGCAGCCGCAAAGAGAAAAGAAGCGGTTTCCTATAAATTTGAGGGAGGACTGGAAGAAGTCACCGTTACTTCCCCGCGAACCTCCAGTGCGAAACTGACCTCATCTGTTACAAGTGTCTCCAAAAAAGACATTTCACGGGCGCCTTCCGCTCCTGTAGGAGCTGTAATGGCTACTACTCCGGGTGTTTATTCCAGCGGATACATTTCTTCAGGAGATACCCGATCCGGCGGAGCGGGTTCCAGTATGCTCACCGCAGGGGAAATCAACGACTTTTCCAAGTGGAAACTCTGGCAGGATTTATCGAAAGGAGAATTGTCCGATTACCAGAAAATCTGGCAGCTTGCTCCTTCCGGAAGATACACCGTGATGCTGCAATCAGAAAGCGGAATTCCGATCGTGGACGCCATCGTGCAACTCTTACTGAACCGCGATGTGGTTTTCACGACCCGAACCGATAACACCGGGAAAGCGGAATGCTGGCTGACCGTAAAAAATGAAACGCCGGTTGTGAACGGAAAGCTGTCGGTTCAAATTTCCTACAACGGAAAAACATCCACAATCAACCGCGTAAGCGCATTTGAAAACGGGATCAATCACCAGAAACTCAATATTACCTGCCAGGAAGTGGAAAATGTCGACGTGGCGTTCGTCGTGGACGCAACCGGTTCGATGGGCGACGAAATCAGTTTTTTACAGGCGGAAATGAACGACATTATTTTCCAGTCAAAACAAATCAGCAACAAGCTAAATTTCCGTTTTGCGAACGTATATTACCGCGATGCCGGGGACGAATACGTCACCAAAACCATGAATTTCAACCGCATTTTGACCGAATCTTCGGCTTTCATCGGTGAGCAATATGCCGGTGGTGGTGGTGATTACCCGGAAGCGGCGGATATTGCGCTGGATTCTGCTATCAACAACCTGGGTTGGAGTGAGAATGCACGGGCACGGATTTTATTCCTGATCCTGGATGCTCCACCACACGAAGGGAGTGCCGTTAATGAACGTTTACAGCGCCTGATCCTGCAAGCAGCTGAAAAAGGCATCCGCATAGTGCCAATCGGAGCCAGCGGAATCAATAAAAGCACGGAATACCTCATGCGTGCACTTGCACTGGGAACGAATGGAACGTATGTTTTCCTGACCGACCACAGCGGAATCGGGAACAGCCACATCAAACCATCAACAGATTCTTACGAAGTGGAAACGCTGAATGCGATCATGGTTCGCATTCTGAAAAGCTATACCTACATGCCGGATTGCCAGCAAAACATCCCGGATCTGGCATTGAATATCCCGGATTCCATTGTTTCGACCCAACCTGCAGATTCTTCTGACTCGGTGAAACCGAAAAACCTGGAAATCACCTGGAGTTATTACCCGAATCCGACTAACGGAATCGTGCACATTCTTCCGAATACGGACATCAGGGAATTGTACATTACGGATTTGAGCGGAAAACTCCTGCAAGTACTTCCCAAACTGAAGAAGCATGAACGCATCCAGGTCGACCTGTCGAACTACGCAACCGGAATCTATCTCATCCGCTACCTTGATGAAGACAACCATTGGCTAAGCGGAAAAGTGGTCTTACAAAGAACGAGTTAATTGAGAATTGAAAAGTCAAAAGTGAGAAGTTTACTGAGCAGAGTCAAAGGAACTTCTCACTTCTTGTTTTTACCTTTTCCATTTTCAATTCTCCATTTAAAATGTAACTTTTTCCATTTTTGTCAAACATACAGTTGTAACGTTGATGTGATTAACCAAAATGGAGGAAAAACAAGAAGCATTTCTCAGGCTTTACGAACCGGTTCATGAACGGTTTGAGCGCTTCTGCAGGGCGAGGGTTTACGGCGAAATGGATTTCAGGGATTTGATGAACGACAGTCTTTTAGTGGCCTATGAAAAGTTCGATTCCCTGCGGTCAAAAGAAGCTTTCCTTTCATTTTTGTTCAGCATCTGTGTACGCGTTTTAGGAAATTATCACCAGAAGAAACGTGAAAACCGCATTCCGGAAGGAAGTACTCACCTTCAAATCCGCGACAGGCAAACCGACCCGCAAACGCATGCAGATATTCATTATCTCTATGAAGCATTGGGGCAACTTCCTGCGGAACAGCGCGAGTGCGTCATTCTTTTCGACATTTCGGGTTTCAGCATCCGGGAGATTACCGTTATTCAAAATGCCTCCGAATCAGCCGTCAAACAACGGTTGAAGCGCGGACGTGAGAAGCTAATGGATATTCTCACCTACGAATCTTCGTTTAAAACAGCAGTCAATCATGGATAAGCAACAACAATTGGAACAACTTTTCCAACGGGCCAAAGGCGACCAAACGATCCAATCGTTTGAGCAAACCCGGGAGCGTTTCGTTGAATCGCTTCATTCCACGGTGGTGAATCATTCTCCTAAAAAGCACTTTTTCACTCAAAAATGGATGATTATGTTGACAACTATCGGAATTTTGACGCTTTCCCTACTCCTGGTTTTAATGCCTTCGCAAGCAAAAAAAACAACTCAAAGCCACACAAAACCCAACCCGGAACGTACGCATTCCACCAGGAAAACGGCAGATAAACAACTTATTTTTGCCAGGACAGCTGCAAACAAACCTCATTTAGGCTTTCCTCTTGAACCGTCTTTAAATACTGAAGTGATGGAATCTGTCCAAACCGCAACTCCGATCAACGAAGAAATAGAAGCGGATCACCAACCGGTTCCATCAGAAAAAGGAATCTCCCGCACCCCCGTTTTGGAGGACACCTATCCATTTCCGAAACTGACAGAGGAAGAAATTGCGATTACGAAGAAAAAGAAACGCGCCATGCTGAAGGCACTTCAAAAACACGACAAAGATTACTATGCGTATATCCCAAGTGGGAGTTTCGACTACAATGGAAAAACGGTTTCCGCACAAGCTTTCTATATCGGGACGCTGGAGGTTACCAATTTCGAGTACCGGACGTTTCTCTTCGACCTGCTGATCCAGAATCGGAAAGCCGAATTCATGAAAGCCAAACCGGATCAATCGCAATGGAGCCTGGCAAGCAACGGAAAACTAAGCGCATTCACCGAGAATTACTTTTCCCACAAAACCTTCAATGAATATCCGGTGGTCAATGTGTCGCGGGAAGGTGCGGAATTGTATTGCAAGTGGCTTTCAGACGAACTCCGGAAATTTGTGGGGGAGAAAAAGGAAAACAACTACAACGATGTGCGTTTGCCGCTCCGCGCCGAATGGGCGAAAGCAGCCAGTAACGAAGGTAAATCAGGACCGTATCCGTGGGGTGGGCCTTTCCTGAGAAACTCACGCGGACTGTTATTGGCAAATTATACGATTGACAGTGCAGAAGTACAGCGATTCAACCTCAAACCCAGCCAGGATGTCACAGCTCCTTCCAAATCCTATTTTCAGAATCCATACGGGATCTACAACCTAAGCGGAAATGTCGCTGAAATGGTCTACGAAAGCATGGACAAGAAGGGGCCGGGAACTGCTGGTGGAAGCTGGCGAAACAGCGGAGAAGAACTGAAGATTTATGCGCCGGATCCCTACACCGGGATTATTGATCCAAAACCGTTCATCGGGTTCCGGGTAGTGAGTACTTTTTTGATTGATTCGACTCCAAAGACAGGTAATTGACTCTTCGTCCGGTGGGACAAACAAGCGACAAAAGCAAGACAAGTCATTAACATATCAAGAGTCTGAAAGATAGCTTTTTCACACTCAATACACTAATTGTCAACTACTTAATTATCAATGATGCATTCAAAAGTTTTTTGTCCCGAAATAAGGTAGAAGTTTTCACTCCCGGAAAAAGCCCGTTTTAAACAAGGGAAGATTCTAATTTTGGAAACTGCTAAACTGAACAAGTATGAAAAAAATTTTTAGCTCCCTACTGGCACTGACCCTTTCTTTAGGAGGAATCGCTCAAACTACAACCAATATCATGAGTGGTGTGGTGTTTTTCGATGGATATGCCAGCGTTGTGAGTGATCCGACCCCAACCGGGGTGATCCGTTTCCGAAATGACTTGGTGACAAAACAACTGACAGCACAAGATTTAGCGGCTATCGGGAATGAACTGACGATCAACATCACCATTTCCGCTTTGTGCGACAATTACGACCGCATCGGGAATGTGAGCCTGGCATTGGTTCCTACGGGAAGTACTACTTACGATCCTGCAACGGTTTCCCGCATTGAGATCGGGCGTTTCATCACTCCTTTCATGAACAAAAACGTGCAGCCGACTTCTGTTCCCTATTCTTTCGAAGTAAACAACATTGCGAAAATTCTGAAATCTGCGGATATTGCTTCCAACTTCGATTTCTGGCTGGAACTGGAGGTATTTGGTGTGCCTTACGCTGCAAATACACAAGTTTCCGGATGTTCCGGAAGAAACGATGTGTTTGAAGGAAAGGTGGATTTCGTTTCCAACGGCCCGGACGCAGGTTTCAATCCTGAAACATACCTGCAAGCCCTTTCATTCAAGGCTGATTTCAACAATTACCAGGCAAATGCAACGGATGCTGTCGGAACCACAGTGAAAACCATCAATTTCACGACGACTCAAACGATCTATGACGCGAAATTTTACCTGATTACTTCGAACCACGGAGCAAACTCGGGAGGAGAAGAATACGTGAGACGCGTCCACAATGTGGAATTCGACGGAGCAGCGGTATTGACATATACTCCGGGTGGAAAATCCTGTGAGCCTTACCGCCAGTACAACACCCAGGGGAATGGTATTTATGGTTCTTCAGTACAATCGACTTCCTGGTGGACAAGCTGGAACAACTGGTGTCCGGGAGATGTGATTCCAATCCGTGAAATCAGTTTGGGAACATTGGCAGCCGGAAGCCACTCCTTCAAAATTTCGGTTCCTGCAGCACAATTTTCAGGTCAAAACGGAAACTTCCCGCTTTCGCTTTACTTACAGGGAAGCAACTCGGAGGTTTTGGCACTCGAAGAATTGAATAAAACAGCACTTCACTTGTTTCCAAATCCAGCAAACACCGTGCTGAATGTACAAACCGACAAGGAAATCCAGGAGTTTGAATTACTGGATGCTTCCGGGAAAGCGGTTAAAAGAGAACTAACAACCCCGGTCAACCTTTCCGGAATCGATACAGGCATTTACTTCATCCAGGTTCGCTTTGCGGATGGGATGATTAGTAGACAGCGCTTCATCAAGCAATAATCAATTTATGTTCATCAGTAAACGGGAAGTTGGAGAGCTTCCCGTTTTCGTTTGTGCTTACCGGGAGGCTTTGAGTAGCCGTTTAAAATCGCTGAAAGTCTCGCCACCACTGGGCAAATAGACAGATGTCTATGCGTCTTTTTTCCGGGAATTGGAAATCACGAAACACCTCCCTTCCCTTCCCAAGCGCCACCGGCAAAAATTCACATTTTTTAATACTGCATCCAGGTGATATCTCGCTTTAAATTCACCCAAAAAGGCGAGAAATAACTAACTTGTGCTTTATAATTTTATTCTCAAAACCAATATCATGGAATACAGAATTGAAAAAGATACCATGGGCGAGGTGAAAGTGCCTGCTAATGCTTACTGGGGCGCTCAAACCGAACGCAGTATCGAGAATTTCAAAATTGCACAAGACATTAATAAAATGCCGAAGGAAATCATCCGGGCATTTGCTTATTTGAAAAAAGCCGCGGCGCTAACGAATCTGGATGCCGGAGTCCTGTCTCAGGAGAAATCGGATCTGATCGGACAAGTCGCTGACGAAATCCTGGAAGGAAAACTCGATGATCAATTTCCTTTGGTTGTCTGGCAAACCGGAAGCGGTACGCAAAGCAATATGAATGTGAACGAGGTGATTGCTTACCGTGCACATGTGATCAACGGTGGTTCGCTGACGGATAAAGAAAAGGCGCTCCATCCAAATGATGATGTGAACAAGTCCCAATCTTCCAACGACACCTTCCCTACCGCCATGCACATTGCTGCATATAAAATCCTGGTCGAAGTAACGATTCCGGGAATTGAAAAACTGCGCGACACACTGGCTCAAAAAAGCAAAGACTACATGCATGTGGTGAAGATCGGACGCACTCACTTCATGGATGCTACTCCGCTCACTCTGGGTCAGGAAATCAGCGGATATGTGAGCCAGTTGAACCACGGATTGAAAGCGATCAAAAACACCTTGGCGCATTTGAGCGAGCTGGCGCTGGGCGGTACGGCAGTCGGAACGGGAATCAATACGCCTCCCGGATATTCGGAACATGTGGCAAAACACATCGCCCATTTAACCGGACTTCCTTTCATCACGGCAGAAAACAAGTTTGAAGCACTGGCAGCTCACGACGCAATCGTGGAAGCACACGGAGCCTTGAAAACCGTTGCAGTGAGCCTGATGAAAATTGCCAACGATGTACGGATGCTTTCTTCCGGTCCACGCAGCGGAATCGGGGAAATCTTCATCCCTGACAACGAACCGGGTTCTTCGATCATGCCCGGAAAGGTAAACCCGACGCAATGTGAAGCGCTGACGATGATTGCGGCACAAGTCATGGGAAATGACGTAGCCATCAATATCGGGGGTTCAAACGGGCATTTCGAACTGAATGTCTTCAAACCGGTGATGATCTACAATTTCCTGCATTCTGCGCGCCTGATCGGCGAAGGGTGTGTTTCATTTAACGACAAATGTGCTATTGGAATCGAACCGCTGACAGCCAATATTAAAAAGCACCTCGACAACAGCCTGATGCTTGTAACAGCACTGAATACGAAGATTGGTTATTACAAAGCCGCTGAAATTGCTCAGAAAGCCCATAAAGAAGGTACTACGCTGAAAGAAATGGCTGTTCAGCTGGGTTACCTCACTGCGGAAGAATTCGACGCATGGGTAATTCCGGAGAAAATGGTTTAAAGAATTTCGAATGAAGTAATTCCAAATTACGAATTAGATTATGGAGCGTCCGGGTTTGATGAGGTTATCCGGGCGCTTTTTGTTCGATGAAGCAAGGAGCATTTTTAGCTGCGGAAAGGTTACAGAGAACCATCCCACCAGTAAAGCAGGCCTTCTACGCATCCCAATAGCGTTCGACTGAGCTCACGCCGAAGTCTATCGGGATTATAAATTTGTAACATTGTATGGAATTTCATAATCGCTAACAACCATTAAACACAGATTCTCTTATGCAAGAACCAATCAAACTATTAGAACCTCAAAAACGCATGCCGTTCACGCTGGCAGTTGCCGTCAGATTACTTGTCCTCATCCCGGTCTTCGGCATGTCGATTTTCATGATCATTGCCGGTTACCTGGGGGTTCAGAAGGGAAATCGATTTGAGCTTTCTTCGCTGATTATGGGAATCCTTTTTTTCTTACTGTCTTCCATCATGCTTTTCCGGATTTTTGTTTCCAAAAAACGACAACTCGCGCAGCTTCAATACTTGTTCTACACGGATCGCCTGGTGATTTACAACAAGGTGAAAGATCAAGTACTCCATGAATTATTCTATGACCAGTTTCCGGCATTCACCTTTCACGAAAATCTGAATAACTTCGGTTATATTGTGATCGGGAAAGAAGAACCGGTTATGGCTCGTGGCGGGGTATTCGGTCAAAATACCGGCGTGAATATGAAAGATTCCGAAATGATGCTGGAGAATTTACCGGAGGTGAAGAACGTGTATGTGTTTTTGAAAGAGCTGGTGGATGCCGCTGAAAAAAACGCTGTATCTCAATAAAAACAGACCTTCTACACATCCTGATAGTTGTCGGGATTATAAATTTGTTTGGAAACCGGGGCTTAATCACCAAATGCAATCAATCCACATTGTCTTTCCATCGCCTGATCCAAAAATGCCTTCAGTATTTTGACATCATGATCTGTCATCCCCCCTTTTTGATGTATCATCGAATGTATGTGTTTTACCAGGGCCTCACCCCACCTGAAATCCGAGTAATAATCATACCGGCTCTCAATGATTCCTTTCGTTTTCAGATTCTGAAACGTTTTGTCATCCAATGAACCTGCAAACTCCAGGTTTTGCTCTCCCGGAGAATGCGGCTTTATATCGGAATCATTCATAAAATAGAAATCCAGCATGGTGTCTCAGTTCAAAAACTTCACCAAAATCAACGTGGCGGAGGCCCGTCAAACGGCGGTCTGTCAGTTGGTTCCGGCTGCGTTCTGTTCGTAACCGGAGCCTTCCCGAAATTGCGGATATTGTATGTTACGGTAAACATGTAGTATCTGTTCAATACATTCGACTTCACATCCTCGATATACGATTCCGTTACATTCCGGGTAATGCTGTTGTTGTTATTCAGGATATCGAACACCGACACACGCAATTCCAATTGTTTGTTCTTCAATAATTTGTAACCGATTCCTCCGTTCCACAACATAATCGTCTGGTTATATCCGGATCCCAAACCTGCGTAGGCATTCATCGAGTAGTTCGAATTGATTACCAGACGTCCTTTGATAATCCAGTTGAATCGTGCATTGATATTGTGGATGAAGTAATCGCTTTTCGAATTCTGGCGTGTATTCAACACGTTATTATAATTCAAGGTATACCCAACCGTGAAATCCATGTTTTCACTGATATTACTTGAAATGGTCAAACCTCCGTTGGCATTGCTGGTTTTGGATTCGTTCACGACGTTATTGATTAACCCCGGAAGCACGGTGTAAGCACCACCTAAATAGAAATTCAGGTTCAATTTCAGCTTGGTAAGCGGAACGCCGTAAGATACCGTTGTACGTGCATTCCAGCTTCCGTTCAGGTTGACCGGTTTGCGGTATTGTGCTCCGCGCTGCAAAGTAATTCCTCCGTCGATCACGGTATCAACAGTAGCGATAATGGAACTTGTTGTGATGTAATTGCTGTTCATTTCACCTCCTAAGAACACATTGAAGTTCGTCGCTTTTTTCATGTTCGTACTATTGAAACGCCCGAAAAGACGGTGGTTATACTGCTGTTTCAAATCCGGATTACCGGACGAAAGGGAAAGCGGGTTCGAGTTGTCGATAACATTCTGCAACTGATCAATCGTCGGGTTACGGGTTCCCGCACGGTAAGCCAGCATCAAACTGGTAGACTTGGTGAACTCGTAGCGAAAACGGGCATTCGGCAGGATGGAATTGAATCCCAGGCGCACATCGCGGTCAACCGGAAAATCCTGTTTGTTCAGTAACAGCGAATTCTGGTAGCTCACTCCGACCTGGAAACTTGTTTTGTTTTTCTGGTAACGCGCATTCACTCCACCTTCCTGAACGATGGTTTGGTTGTCAAACACGTTGGATAATGTCGTATCCATCATGGAATAAGCTCCTGTCAGCGAATCCAGTGCATAGGTGCGTTTGTCCGCAGCACTCACGTTGTAGGAAGGCGCATAGAGAACTTCTCCCGACCAGTTTTTCCCCAAAGGTTCCGTATAGGAGAAACGCCCGTTGACACCGTAGCCGTTCGTTTTGTTATCTGCCTGCTGATTGATTGCCGCCAGTGAATCATTTCCCAATTCATCGTAGTAATGTGAATACGATTCCTGTCCGCTGTTTCCGTTCCGGTTGGTATATGTTCCGGTTAAATTTGCGGAGAACGTGCGTTTAGGTTTCGCAAAGCGGTGTCGCCACAAGATGCTGTTACTGGCATTGATTCCTTTATTGTTGCTGAAAGTACTGTTGTCAATCGTATTGATCAGCGCCTGAGAACCATCCACCGTTGTTCCGTTGGTTCCCTGCGTGCGGTCATTTCCCTGGTAGCTGATTTTCGGTGTAATCACCAATGAATTCATCGAGTCTAACGCTATGTCGAACTTGAAGTTCAGGCGGTGATTGGCATTCTTCATAATCGCGGAAAAGTCTTCGCCGTAATGCTGACCCGCAGTAGTTGAAAGCACATAATTCCGGCTGGTGACCTGCGAATTATCGGTTCTCGACCCGTTGAAGAAATAACTTCCCGTTACTTTCGTATTCTGATTCTTTCCCCATTTGTCGGTATAATTCAATCCGATAGCATGCGTGGTGCTCACTCCGCTTTGTTGGGAAACCAGGTAGTTTTCATTGTCGGGTCCGCCAGGGCCTCCGCCCCGTCCGCCGGGACCTCCACCACCTCTGTTCTGGCTTCCTGAAGAACCGGTTACTCCCAGGATGTCATCCGTGGAGAAATTCTGCTGGTTCACATTATTCGACATCCCCACCAGGGAAATACGGCGTGTTCCTTTGAAGAAATTGACATTTGCACCAGCCATGTACAAGTTATTCGGGTAGCCATATCCGGCATAAATTTTTCCGAACTGCCCCTGGTTTTTTCCGGGTTTCGTCACGATATTCAATGCTTTTGCCTCATTTCCATCTGAAATTCCGGTAAATTTAGCCTGGTCGCTCGCCTGGTCATACACCTGGATTTTCGACACGATTTCTGCCGGCAGGTTCTTGAGCGCTGCATTGGCATCGTCCCCGAAGAATTCCTGCCCGTCAATCATGACTTTGGTAATCTGCTCTCCCTGTGCTTTCACCACTCCGTTTTCGAGCGTAATTCCAGGCATTTTGGTGATCAGATCCTGTACCGTTGCATCCGGGTTGGTTTTATATGCTTCCGCATTATACTGCGTGGTATCACCTTTCTGCTCCACCCGAACCGCTTTCGCTTCCACCGTTACTTCTTCGATGAGTTTGGTATCGGTTTTCATCGCAAAATCCATCACCGTATTTCCGGCCGGCAACTCCATACGTTTCACCTGATCCGAATATTCGAGCGAAGTCACCTTGATCAGGTAACTTCCCGGAGTCAGCTCCGTCAGCGTGTAAATTCCTTCTTCGTTCGACATGGCTACCTTCACCACCGATGAATCGGGGATTGCCAGTAACGCAACGCGCACATCCATAAGCAGTTCCCCGCTTTGTTTATCCGTAATTTTCCCTGAAAGCTGTGTCTGTGAAAATCCCGCGAAGGAGCAATAAAAAGTACTAACGAAAAGGGCAAGTATGATTCGAATTTGCATAAAATGGGGTTGTTTACGTTCCTTAGATTCTTTCCGCCCCAAAACGTTTAATGCAAGCAGAGAAAAATCGGTGCGAAGCAGCAAAAATGATGCCTCCGGGTCAAATTTCAGAATAAAAAGACAGATTTTCACAAAACGGGATGAATGTATGGGTGTTTTTTCACGGATTGCTTTCGAGTCTTAAGTAGAAGGACTATTTCTATCTATAAGAACGTCAATAATTAAATGAAAACGTTTTGATTAGTTATCTTTATCAAAAAAGATACACTATTCATGATCTTAAAATTACTAAACCGAATCATAGAAGTTCACCCAAACTCACAGTTTACTTCATCCAACAAATACAACATCTTCCAAGTACTTCAATTGGAAAGTGAAGAAGTTCGTTTGCACTCGCGTTTTTTAGCAGACTTATTAAATCCACAAGGAAATCATGGATTAAAAAGCTTTTTTCTTCGAAGTTTCTTAGACCTGGTAAAAGAAAGTACGATTTTTCCGGATTTGAATCGTGTAGAGGTTCATGTAGAAAAATATATAGGTCCTGTCACCTCAACAACAGGTGGGCAAATAGATATTCTACTCATCGACAACCTTAATAATGCGCTTATCATTGAAAACAAGATTTATGCCGGTGATCAAGAAAACCAACTACTGCGTTATAGCAATTTTGGAAAACAACTGGAAAATCGTGATGGGAGATTCCATATTGTTTATTTAACACTTCAAGGAAATTATGCCAGTGAGTTGTCATTAGGAAAGATGATGAAACACGAGGATTATGAACGTCTCTCCTATAAACATCATATCACTCATTGGCTGGAAGATTGCATTCAACAACTTGCAGGGAATAACCAAACAGAAGTTATTCTAACTCACTATACACAACTTTTAAAAAACTTAACAGGCATGGAAAATAACATCGACCTACAATTAACCGTTTCAGAAATTATACAATCAAAAGAGCATTTCGTAGCTGCAGAAAAAATCACGAATGCCTTACTTCCAGCTAAATGCGACCTATTAAAGCAAGCTATTAAAGAAATTGAGACTCAATTGAAATCAACCTACCCCAATTTAGGCTTCTATATTTCAGAGCGTTTCGGTTATCGGTATGAAGGAATGGAAATTCATCATAAAGAACAAGAGAATAATCAACATCCTTCACATATTCGCTTTTCATTTCTTAGTGATGCATCTGATTGTTATATCGAAATTCATCCCGGCTTGATTGATGGGAGGGAAATCGATAAAAATCATGAAAAAAGACTTCGTTACGTTGAATTATTGAACCCTTATTTTCCCAAAACCAACTATAAAATTTTAAACGTAGAAAATTACTGGCAGGGTGAATGGGTCATGCACTATTCCATATTTAACAATTGCTTTGAGCAATTACTCGATAATGAACTTAGACCTGTATTAATTAACCAAATATATAAAGATCTGGTACTAATTATCAATACTTTTTTGAGTGTTGAAGGATATAAACTCAGTACACAAATTGAGAATAATCATCACTCCCCTTACAATTAAATTATAGCACTTTTCTCCCCATCCGCTGGCTTTTCCAAAATCTTATTCCGAAATTTACGTTATACAGAGTACGAACAATCAAATCGTTCAAATCATGGAAAAATCACCTGTCTTTAAGGCGTATACGGAATTCGTCTGGCTCAACAACCGGGAGCCGCATTCCATCGCTGAATTTTGCACCTATGCAAACATTGATCCCGTAGCGTTCAAAACAACATTCGGTCAGTTTAAGAACATCCGGCAGCAATTACTCACCACTGTTTTCGACGAAGTGTGGGAACGGGTTGAACAAGCGGCAGCAGAAAACGATTATTCGCTCCGCGAAAAATGCCTGGCGTTGTTCTTTACGCTGGCAGAGGCATTCGGCGCGTACCGGGACTACCTGAAAACGCGCTACCCGCTGAAAGAATTGGGCGCTTTGGTCGAAGACTGGCGGCCGTTTAACAAATTGTTCGTGGCCAAAACGCAGCACTTTCAACAAAACGAACGCGTCAACTGGCTACGGGATAAATTGCCCGGAAAACTTACCGATGAGGTCAGCTCACTGTTGATGGGCTGGAACTACGTGTTCCGTGTCTGGTTGGCCGATGAATCGGAAGAACAAGCCACTACCGATGCCGCTATCGAGAAGACGGTTCACCTCTATTTCGACCTTTCCGAAAACAAACAATTCGAAAAAGTGCTCGACTTCGGGAAATTTATTGCCACCACTAAAGTGCGTTTGTAATGGAAAATGAAAACGACAAAGAGAAAAGCTACGACTCTATTCCCACCTCGAAAGTGCAGCGCGCCATGAAGGTCATGGGAACCGGCGTTAAAATTGGCGGGAATTACGTAGCACATTACTCCAAAAACCTGTTCAGGGAACAATCCAAAGAAGCGCTGCACGAAAAAAATGCCGAAACGGTCTTCGAAGCCCTCGGTGAAATGAAGGGATCGGCACTAAAAATGGCGCAAATGCTTTCCATGGATGAGTTCACGCTGCCCGAAAGTTATCAAAAGGTCTTTCAGCAGGCACAGCACAATGCTCCTCCGCTTTCCTTTCCGTTGATTCAAAAGACCTTCCGGTCGCAGTTGAAGAAAGATATTCCGGAACTGTTCGACACCTTTTCACGCGAAGCCATTCATGCGGCAAGTATCGGTCAGGTGCACCTGGCAACCAAAAACGCGCATCGCTATGCCGTCAAGGTACAATATCCGGGAGTGGCAGACAGCATCGCCAGTGACATTCGACTGATGCGTCCGATTGCACAAAAAGTCCTGAACGTGCCGCAAAATGAACTCGACTTTTACATCAGCGAAGTGCAATCAACCCTGATCGAAGAAACGGATTACCTGCACGAACTGGAAATGGCTGAAACCCTGAAAAAGGCCTGCCTGGAGATTCCGAATCTGCACATTCCGTCGTACCACCGGGAATTATCTTCCGAACGCGTGCTGACGATGGACTGGGTAGACGGAACCTTACTCACCGAATGGCTGGAATCTCACCCGGACGAGGCGCAGAAAAAGCAGATCGCTCAAGCCATCTGGGATACATTCCTGTTTCAAATCCAGGAACTGGGACTGGTTCATGCCGATCCGCATCCGGGAAATTTCATTGTCCGGGAAGACGGTACGCTTTGACTGATCGATTTCGGGTGTGTGAAACACATTGAACCCGATTTTTATCAACGCTTTTTCAGGTTGCTGCTTCCGGAAGTATTGAGCGATCCGGCTCAATTACGCAATGCACTCGAAGATCTTTCGTTTTTCAATGCCAGCGATTCGGAGGAAGACCAGCGCTACCTGTTTGAATCCCTTCAATATTCGCTGAAGCTCCTGGCTGAGCCGTTCCATTCCGAATCCTTCAACTTCGGTGCCTGGGATTACATGAAAGGAATCTACAACCAGGGAGAAGATTTGGCAAAAGAAATGCGGAAGCGAAAAATCAACAGTGCCCGCGGGCCGAAAGAAGCCATCTACCTGCTTCGCACCTTTTACGGGCTGTATATGATCCTCGCAAAAATCGGTCAGCCGGTTGTGTTGAATTATCCGCTGACTCTCAAATTGGTTAAGTAAACGAAAGATACCTGCGTAATTTCTCCGGAAGAACTTCCGCAGGTAGATTTGACTCAAAACAGATACAAAATAAGCCAGGAAATCATGAACACACTCACTCGCATCATTGCAGCACTGATTCCACTGGGAGTTGGAGGTTTAGCCGGATTTGCCACTGCAACCGGCATTAACAGTTGGTATATTTACCTCGAAAAACCGATATTCAATCCGCCGAACTGGGTATTTGGTCCGGTATGGTCACTTTTGTATCTGCTGATGGGTGTTACGATCTACCGTTTATTATCCAAGCCGAAGAGCAGGGAGCGTTCCCAGGCTATCACGGTATTTTGGGTTCAATTGATCCTCAACGGAGCATGGAGTTTTATTTTCTTCAATGCGCACCAGCTTGGCTGGGCGTTTGCTGAAATTCTGCTGATCTGGCTTGCCATCATTTGGATGATTATTTCAACCCATCGGGTAGATAAAACCGCGGCTTACATTCAGATTCCGTACCTCTTATGGGTGAGTTTTGCTTCAGTACTCAACGGAACCCTGTGGTGGATGAATCACTGAAAATGTATGCAGAACAAGTAAGTAACTCATGCTAAAGTCATAACGCTTATCAACCAACATGAAGCGGATATGAATTTGTTTTTAACTTTTCAATGGATTCCGGCCCCAGCACTGAGGAATGACTATATTTGCCCGTTCATAACAAATTCCTATTCTAATGAAAAAACAACTTTTATGCCTGATCATCGGAGGATCTCTGTTGGCAGCTTCTTGTTCCAGAACTCCTGAAAATAAAGTAACGGAGTATTCTTCCAATGTAAAAGGTTTCCTAAACGGGAAAAACAATGAGGACGGATACCCGGTTTACAACGTAATGACCTTGAAATCTGTAACTGACGACTGGGACGGAAAAGATGATTACAGCACTAAAAACGACGGTGACAAACTGGTAAAAGTAGAATTTTCAGTGCAATCAACGGATTCCAAGACTGACATCGGGATGTTGGAAACAAATATCGCGCTTTACGATGCATCTACGAAAAAAACATATTCTCCAACTGTGTCGTTATCCGGACCATCTTTCAAAGGGTTGATGTCTACTTACGAATCAGGTTACGCAGTATACAGCATTCCTGCTGACGCGAAATTAGAGAACCTGTACATTGCAAGCAGCAGCAAAAACGCACTGGATATTGATCTGAGCAAGGAGAAAGCAGAAAACTTGCTTTCATTGAAAAAGGCAGATGCTCCGAAAGAAAAAACAACTGCTTTGAACGCTAAAAATGCCGTAGAGGACATCATTTTCGAATTGACAAAAACATACACCATCAAAAGCATCACAACAGATGCAAACGATGACAAAGTGAAAGCATACCGTTCTAAAAATCCGGGATCTGAAGGCTATAGCTTCGTGAAAGTAGAATTGGATATCGAAAACTCTTCTGCATCTAAAGAAGCATGGGTTTCTATGCCATGGTTGGTTTCAGAATACGGTCTGGAAAACCCGGATTTCGAATTCGGAGAAACCCCATCTACAGTTAAACCTGGAAAAACGAGCCTCACATTATACTACCGTGTATACACAGGTGAGAAAGTGCTTGGCTTCATTGGAGAAAACACTGACGGAAAAGATTACGCAGTAAAACTGTAAGAAGTACTCAAATGCTTCAAATAGAAGAGATCGTTGTGAAAACAGCGGTCTCTTTTTTGTTTGGGGTTTGCCCGGTACGGTACTCAAGCTGTCCCATCGAGTCCAGGACATCCGGGATATCGAGATGAGGACATCATCCGAATTCACGTTGTAAACCGCTTCTTCGCCAGGTTCACCAAATCGTCAAAACGCCCTTCAATAAGCGCTTTCTTTTTAGCACTACTCCATCGTTTAATTTGTTTTTCTTTATCGATTGCAAAGTAAAAATCAGTGAATTCTGCATAGAATGCCAGTTCAACCGGCCGACGCGAACAGGTATAACTATCCGGATTTCTTCCGGATTGGTGTTCTTCCAAACGTCTTGTCAGATTATTGGTGATCCCGGTATAATAGGATCCGTCGGAACATTCCAGGATATATACATAGAGTAGCTTCATACTAATTAAGTTAGGGAAAAAGTTGATTTGAAACAAGTTCCTGTGCCGTTCTCGATACGCTCCTCGAACAGACACAGTCCCACCGAATCTATCCTGGTTTAGATCCTTTGAGAGAAACGAACTGGCATAGAAATAGGGAACTTCGGAAGGAGTCATTTTATTCATGTCCTGTCGAGTAGCGGAGCGTATCGAGACAGATGTGGTAAAACTTACCGATACTCCAGCATTATATCCATCCGTTCAGACCATTGCAGTTCCAATGGCAACTCCCGGTTTGAAAACTCGATATGGATTACGCGTCGTTTACGATTATCCACCGTTCTGGATGAACTGTGAAGTAAAAGTGGCTTCATCAGCATAATTCCTCCTTTGGCTACTGAACAAACGACTTCTGTTTCTTTCGACCAATCGATTGTTTCCGGGCGGTAGATCTGTTTTTGATGAGAGCCGGGAACGACTTTCAGCGCACCGTTATGCTCATCCGTATCATCAAGGTGAATCCGGATTGTGAACACATTTTCCAATACATCTACCGGAGGCTGAACAGCAAACTGTCCGTGCTTTTTCGTCCAGGGGCCAAAACCGGCAAGCTCTGTTTTTTGATCGACCGAAATCGTGAGATCCTGGTGATAGGACACATACCAGTTGGAACCTTCGGGTTTGTCGAAATAAATACTTTTGACCACAAAATAGTCTGAACCAAATAGCTCACGAATGACATTTTGAAGATTTTCATTGAAAATCAACGCTGCAGTTTCCGGGATTTCCTTCAGGAATTGACGGATTGCGAAAAGTCCCTCTGACTTCCGGAAATTCTCTTTGCTATAGTCAGCGTTTTCAATCCTGGATAGCATTTGCTGTACTTCATCTGCAGTATACACATCATTCAGAATGGCGAATCCACTTTCGGAAAGCATTTGTCGTTTTTGTTTGAAATCTTTCATCATGTTCTTTTTACGATTCGAGCGTCACTTTCAACGACGTCAACAGTTTTCGCTCAAAATCGGCTATAATGCGCGTACTCCAGAATTTTCCATAGAACGGCAGATTGGAATGAATCCGGTAGTTTGTACTTAGTTTCAGTAGCGTTTGGTGATTTCCGATGGGTTTCAATTCGTATTGAATCGAATGAAATTCCATATTTTTTGTCTTCAGGATGTGCTTCAGCGTTGGATTCGCTCCCAATTGCGATCCCCGGATGTCAATAGCAAACACCAGCTTTCGGTTGGGAATCTGCTCCGTAACCGATTCCTTGAGAACAACCCCGTTTTCAAAATATCCCAGTCGGATATTGTGCTTCGAATCATACACCGATTTGACAGGTTGCGGAACTCCCAGGTAATTCATCCATCCCGGAGTATTGGCAGCACTTAAATCCGGAACGTCGAACAACTGATTCCACATGAGGGTATCGGGAAGGTCGATCACCACGCTGTTACTCACCGTTACATCCGTTTTCACCTTCGGAAGTTCTTTCTCCAGCTGACCCAACAGAAACGGCAGCAGCAGCACAGACAGCGAACTTTTCCTGATCCCATCGTCTTTCTTGTCTTTGGTCAAATAGAATAGGATGATACTTACCGCGATGGAAAAAGCAATATAGGGTGCGCCAATAATGATGAAGCAGAGTAAATCTTCCAGGTGTGTAATGACAGCAATCACGAGGAAAACCAGTACGGCAAACAGCGGGTATAGAATCGCAACGGCGATGTTTTTCCGGAACTTGCCTCCTTCGAAATAAAAAGGAATGAATCCCATCGCCATCGGTGCAATCATGAGATAAGACAGCGAATTGATTTCGATGACGTTCCATTCTCCCAATACGCGTATCAGAAGCGCGTAAATGACCGAAAGAATGATTCCGAGGTATTGCTTGATCACTTGTTTAGGTTTTCTCAAAGATACACATTAAAGCTTCTCCTAAAGTATTCTAACAAACAGAAGAAGCTTTCTAAAACCAAAAGAAACGCTTATTTTTGTTCTCATGAAAACAATCCTGACAGCTACCATTGTTTTGTTCACAACGCTCAGTTTTGCGCAAGACCCGCCTGAGAAGTATCAAAAAATTTGGAATGATCTGAACGAAGGTGATGGTTCTTATGCCCAAAAAGAGTTGAAAAAAATCATCAAAAACAAGCCCAAAGACCCCTGGCCATATTGGTTGATGGGAATATCCATGAGTCATCGGCAAAATCAAAGCACCTGTGTGTATTTCGAACAGGCAATCACTGCTGACTCATCATTTGCTCCGGGCTATTACAATCTGGCTGCCTGCCTGGAATCGGATAGCTCGAATTATTCGCGCATTGAAAAACTATATACGAAAGCGATTGAGTTAGCCGATGAAAGTTATTATCATGTTGCCCGGGCAAGTGTCTATTTCGATCAAAAGAAATATGATTTAGCTATTCAAGACTGTAAAACAGCCAAATTGATCGATCCGGCAAACTGTTATTTCGCCAATCAGATTATCATCAAATCGTTATATGAACAGGGAAAAACATCCGAATTAAAAACATTCCTGAAATCAAATAATCCGACTGACGGAGCTGGCCCTCCTGAAGCAGAATATCAGTTTTTCCTGGGAGAATTGTATGAAAGTTGGGGAGAACCTGCAAAAGCCTGCCCTTACTTTCAACAAGCGGTTTCCGATACCGAATTCATGCTGGATTTGGTTGATCCGGGAGTATTGGATAAACAACTGGAACAATACCGCGCAAAAGTAGCGGCTGTTTGTAAATAAGCACAGAACACCGAAAGACCAGAGACCATGAAACCTCAATCCATGCTTACGGTGCGTTTTGTCAAACGCCTCCTGGCAGTGCTCATCGGGGCATTCCTTTTAATTGTATTTATCCCCGGAATCTCCCATATCGTGGGCTATACCCTGGTGTCGGCAACACTACTGACGATAGCTGTATTGCAATGGGGCTTTCCCAAAACGCAAATCACCGTAGATGAAGAATCCATTCGTTTTAAACGAGAATTCCAGCATTGGAATCCGCTCAAAAAATACTATTTGAATGAACTCGTCATTCCCCACGAACAGTGGGATAAATGGGTTAAAATCTTTTTAACGGACGTCGAAAATAATAATAATCAGAATTTCTATCTCTTTTTCAAAGACGACCGCTTGTGTTTTGCTGCGGAAACGCGCCAAAACGGTGACCTGGAATACTGGATTCAACAGAAATTCCCCGACCGAATCCTGGACACAAGACACAGTTTTAAACGATACGAAGATCGTTATGACAGGCTCAAGGAAAAACACCGGATGCGGGTGTTTTGAGAACATACCCAAACCAACACAGGGAAACTCCTATTCTTGTCCTGTCGAGTCCCAGACATCCGGGATATCGAGACAAGGGCACACAAAAAAGGAACCGGCTCTCACCGATTCCTTTCCATTATTTTAGCTATTTTTTTCCTACAAATTCGCGAAGAAATCGTTTCCTTTATCATCCGTGATGATGAACGCCGGGAAATCTTTGATCGTGATTTTACGCACCGCTTCCATTCCCATATCTTCAAAGTCAACCAGCTCTACGGAAAGAATGTTTTCTTTCGCCAAAATCGCTGCCGGTCCACCGATTGATCCCAGATAGAACCCACCGTGTTTCTGACACGCATTCGTAACATCTTTCGAGCGGTTTCCTTTTGCCAGCATAATCATGCTTCCTCCCATGCTCTGGAACAAATCCACATAGGAATCCATACGTCCGGCTGTCGTTGGTCCAAAACTTCCCGAAGGCATTCCTTCCGGCGTTTTCGCAGGTCCGGCGTAATAAACCGGGTGGTTCTTGAAGTATTCCGGCATCGGTTGTCCAGAATCCAGCAACTCTTTGATACGTGCATGCGCCGCATCGCGTGCCACAATCAGTGTTCCGTTCAGTTTCAAACGGGTTTTGATCGGGTATTTCGACAATTCAGCCAATACTTCGCTCATCGGTCTGTCCAGATCGATCGTTACCGGCGGTTCCAATTGCGGTGGAATCTCAGGCAACAAACGGCGCGGATTTTTCTCCAATTGCTCTACAAACAATCCTTCTTTGGTAATTTTTGCCTTGATATTTCGGTCTGCCGAACAGGAAACTCCCAATCCAACCGGACAAGAAGCGGCGTGGCGCGGCAAACGGATTACACGGACATCGTGCGTGAAGTATTTTCCTCCGAACTGTGCCCCGATCGTACTTTCCTGGCAAATCTGCTGTACGCGTTTTTCCCATTCCACGTCACGGAAAGCCTGACCTCCCATATTTCCTTCTGTCGGCAAATGATCGTAATACCCCGCAGATGCCTTTTTCACTGCAGCCAGGTTCGCTTCAGCGGAAGTTCCTCCGATCACAAATGCCAGGTGATACGGCGGACAAGCCGACGTTCCCAAATCCTTGATTTTTTCCTTGATGAATTCTTCCAGCGAAGCGTCGTTCAACAAAGATTTCGTTTTTTGGTACAGGAACGTTTTATTGGCAGAACCACCACCTTTTGCCAAAAACAAGAATTCGTATTTTGCTCCCTGAGAAGCATAGATATCGATTTGAGCAGGAAGGTTCGAACCGGAGTTCTTCTCTTCGAACATGTCCAATGCCACGATCTGGGAGTAGCGCAAGTTCTTTTCCTGGTACGTATTGTAAATTCCTTTTGAAAGCGCTTCAGCATCATTGACACCGGTATACACATCTTCTCCTTTTTTACCAACCACAATAGCAGTTCCGGTATCCTGGCAGGAAGGCAGTTGACCTTCAGCTGCAATCGTTGCGTTCTGCAACAGGTTGTAAGCCACAAAACGATCGTTATCCGTTGCTTCCGGATCATCCAGAATTGCACGCAGTTTCTCCAAATGAGAAGTACGCAGATAGAATGAAACATCGCTCAACGCTTCTTGTGCGAGCAGTTCCAGTCCTTTCGGATCAATCGTCAAAATTTCACGGTTTCCAATCTTCTCCACGCTTACATAGTCGGAAGAGATTTTGCGGTATTCGGTCGTATCTTTCAGGATCGGATACGGTTCCTGGTAAAAAAAGTCAGCCATAATTTGTCGTTTCGCATACAAAATTAATGAAAAACCGTTTTTGCAGGTTGAAATGACTAATTCAGAATGATGCTAAATTAGAAAAGAAAAATCCGCCGGAGACCAGACATCACTTGCACAACAAGTGTAATACGAAGGACAGTGCAAAGCACGCGAAGACCGGGCATAGTTCGTCACAGCGAACGCAATGCGAGGGACTAACCACATAGGTACATAGAACACATAGTTTTTATCACCCTCTTTTCGGCTCTTGCATCTTTGCATTCTATTCAAACATGATCTGCGGGATGTGCAAAATTCGCGGGAGAAACAAAGAAACAACAACTAATCCGATAAGTAGATCGTACCGGTATACTTCCAAAAACCCACGCCTTTAGGGATATTTCGTTGGAGATTTTGATAACTTTTGATGACTTCAAGGACTCTTTCTTTAAGCGTTTCATCAAAATTCCAGTTCCCTTTTTCAGTATCATCCATCTTTGCAGCATACACTTGTAAATCGTCAAACGTTCCGTTGCTATTCAATGTCATTCTCAGGTAGATTGTATGACGTGCCTCTTTTTTATCCGGAATAGCATGCAGTTTTAAATCCTGGCACAATTGCCTTTTCAAATCTTGTTTTCCGACCAGCAACTTCGAACAATCAAAAAGCGAATCCCGGGTATAAAATCCGGCATAAAACTTGACAAAGCTTCCTTTCTTTTCTGCATTTCCGGGAAGCAAATCCATTTTCATCTCCTGATAATCCACCCGGTAAATGGAATCATTCGTATAAATCAACAATCTTGCATTCTCCTGCTCAAAGTCCATTAAACGCGGGAAATAGGATTCTTCTTCCGGATCACTGCTTCCCTTTGTAAAAACGAGCATTTTCCCGACCTCCCCGTTCCGGTCATAGACTGTTGCAAAACACAAATCTTCGTCTTCTCCATCTTTTTCCGAAACATGAATCAGACGTTTACCGTCATCCGAAAGAAAAACCTGAGTGTCTGTAAAAAAGAGATTCAGTTTATACTTGAGCTTCCGCGTTTTTGCGTTAAAAACTGCCGTGTACCCCTTAGCGGAAGAGGTATTCGGCATTGCAACCAGGTAATGTGTTTTTGGGGCATTTAAACGGGCGTAAGGTACCGGTATTGCGACTTGGTATGCGTATACAGGGGAAGAAAATCCCAGCAGCATGAAAAAACACCATGTGGCAATCCATTTGATTTGAAAGAAGGTGGATTGTTTCATAAAATCGAAGATAAAAAGATTTGGCATAAATACAATTTCCCCCACTGAATAGCGTTTTTAATTACATTCGTAACAGATGAATTTATACTCCAATAAGCAGAAGTGGAAGATCGTCCTGCTGATCATTGCGCTCATTACCGTAGCGATATCGCTTTGGGTGTCCAATTCTACCGTTCAAAAAGTATCGGATCGCGAGCGCCTGCGTGCCAAGCAGTGGGCAGATGCCATCAAGAAAAAAGCAGAATTGGTCGAATTCACCAATCGTGCTTTCCAGCAGCTCCGCGGGTATGAACGCCGGAAGATCAAACTTTACCTGGAAGCAACCAAGGAAATTTCGAAGCCCATTGTCGGAGATGCTATCCCGGATTACCACTTCCCGATTACAATTATCAGTGAAAACAAAGACATTCCGGTAATTCTCGTCGATGGCGACCGGGAAATTTCCGGTTATACCAATATTGATTTTGACACCAGCCAGTTGCGCCCGCTTTACCCTGATTTGAGCAAGAGAGAACTGGTCAAAAAACTCGAAGACAGCTTGTTGGTTTTGACAGGTGTTTGGGCTAAGAAACACCCGCCGCTCAGTATCGAAGTGGTCAAAGGACTCACCATGACCTCGTATTACACCGATACCAAACGCACCATTCAGCTGGAAAAAGAGCGTGATTCGTTGATCAATGCCTTTAACAACGAGTTGATTAACGACTCGAAACTGGTTCCGGTTGTCTTGATGAACGGAGCAAAAGATTCACTCATTTCCAGTAATCTTCCGAAAGACAAAACCAGTCCGAAAAACCTGAAGAAAACCTTAAGTTCTTTGGAGAAAGTCAACGACCCGATTGTCATTTCGTTCGGTCCGGGACAAGAAAACCTGCTTTATTTTGACAATTCGGGGGAATTGAAACAGCTGCAGACTTTCCCTTACATCCAGTTTTTGATCATCGGACTTTTCATCTTCATCGGCTATTTGCTTTTCAGTACGTTCCGCAAAGCAGAACAAAACCAGGTTTGGGCAGGGATGGCAAAGGAAACCGCACACCAGATGGGAACACCGCTTTCGTCCCTCATGGCCTGGGTGCAGCTACTGGAAACGCAAAACGTAGACCCGGGAATCATTTCGGAAATGCAGAAAGATGTGGAACGTCTTGATACCGTTTCTCAGCGTTTTTCCAAGATTGGTTCGGAAACCCACCTGACGCAAAGTGATATCCGACTGACCGTTCAGGGCGTAATGGAATACCTTCGTCCGCGGATTTCACAAAAAGTCGAAATGGAATCACAAATCGGGAATGATGCCGTAATGGTGAACCACAACAAACAACTGATGGAATGGGTTATGGAAAATATCATCCGCAATGCCGTGGACGCAATGGAGTCCAAAGGAAAACTGGATGTATCCATCAAAACAGCTCCAGCACGCGTGTACATCGACATTTCCGACACCGGAAAAGGATTGCTTCCCAAACAATTCAAATCCATTTTTGAACCCGGCTATACAACCAAAAAACGCGGCTGGGGTCTGGGATTATCACTCGTAAAACGCATTGTGAAGGAATACCACAAAGGAAAGGTCTATGTGCTTCATTCGGAAGTGGGCAAAGGAACAACGATTCGAATTAGTTTGCCTTTGAAGTAACTCTTCAGAAGAATTTCTGATGCAGGTAGTGTCTGCGTCTCGATACGCTTCGCTCTCGACGGGACACAACATTCGGAAACGACCGTACATGATTTCCTGTCACTTCGAGTTTCGAAATGCAATGGAGCAGTATCGAGAAGGACAGATTATTTACACACTCACATCCATATTTCCGCACTTGAAATGCCCTTCCGGACAGACTTTTCCGCCGTGCAAACCACAGGGGCGGCACTTCAAATCTTCTGTTGTTTCGCGAATTTCACTGTCATCTGAAAGCGGTCCGAAACCAAAACGCGGAACCGTAGCGCAGAAAAAAGCAGTAACCGGAGCATTGACCGCAGTCGCCATGTGGAGCGGCCCCGAATCATTCACAAAACAACGCACTGCTTTTTCAAACAACGCACAGGATTCCAACAAATTCAGTTTCCCGGCCAGGTTGTTTTCTTCCGGCAAACCGGCAGCCTGAATGATCCGCTGACACAATCCGGCATCAGCCGGCCCGCCTACCAGGTATACTTTTCCTTTCTTTTGGAGATTATTTGCCAACTCAATCCATTTGGCTTCCGGAAGCTGCTTGGTGAACCACACCGATGCCGGAGCAAGCGTGTAAAAAGGTTCCTGCGTATACGCCGCCACTTTCTGCCGGTCTTCCAAAGCAGGATAAACAACCGGACGAACCAGTTTCTCCGCTCCGTGATGCGCAATGCATTCCAGGTTGCGTTCCACTTCATGCTTTCCGGTTCCGATCTCGTGTTTGACTTTGATGTCGTAGCAAAAAGAAAACGGGTTCTTGTCAAACCCCACCTTTCGTTTTCCACCGGAAAGAAACGTGATGATTCCCGAACTTCCGAAACGCTGCAGGTTAATCACCTCATCGTATTTGTTAGACCGGAAAACCTTGATCAAACGGCGCATTTCCTTCCATTTTCCTTCTTTTTTGTTGAACGAAAAAACGGTGTGGATCGCAGGATGATTCTTCAGAATGGACTCGTTTCCCTTCCGAACCAGTACATCAATCTCAGATTCCGGGTACAGGCGCTTCAATTCACGGATCACCGGAGTTGCCAGGATCACATCTCCCAAAAATGCTGTTTGAATGACTAAAAAGCGCTGCATGAGGCAAAAGTAAGTATTTACCTACACTTGGACTACTTTCTAAAATTTAGGCAGGGAATATTCCAAATCCACCAATCCGATTTCAAAGCGGTTTTTACTGATTTGCGCCCGCTCTTTTTTGGTAAAATCATTCTTCAGTCCAACCTGGGTACTGTACAATCTGTACCAAAAACAACCAATCGTACGAATAATAAAAGTAAATAATGAACAGGGTCTTCATATAACTGGTTTGAGTTCAGGAAATAAGTCAGATTTCATGCGATTGTTACAAAACCAACACATTTACATTACTTTTACAACCTGAAACAAGCGTATTTTATGAAATCCCTATTACTCGGTTTTGCACTTCTTTTTGTGTGTTTGAATGTGTTCGGTCAAAACTACTGGCAGCAGCAGGTGGATTATACCATCACGGTGAAACTGGATGATGTGAAACACGAACTGAGTGGTTTCGAACGGTTTGTTTATCACAACAATTCTCCGCAGACACTGGATTATCTCTACATTCATTTGTGGCCAAATGCGTATCTGAACGGAAAAACAGCTTTGGGGAAACAGCTGTATGAAAGCGATGAGCAATTGCTGACCTTCGGGAACAACTCTGTGAAAGGAGGTATTGATTCCTTACATTTCCAGGTAAACGGACAGGATGTTTCCTTCGAATTTGATCCAAAGAACCCGGATATTGGAAAATTACTGCTCCATACACCTTTGAAACCAGGTGAATCCATTACGGTCACCACTCCTTTTCACGTTCGCATTCCTTCCGGTGCGATTTCACGCCTGGGACACATCGAACAGTCTTATCAAATCACGCAGTGGTACCCGAAACCGGCAGTCTACGACAAAAACGGATGGAATCCCATGCCTTATCTCACACAGGGAGAGTTTTACTCCGAGTATGGAACCTTCGATGTGTCGATCACTCTTCCGGCAAACTACGTGGTCGGTGCTACCGGAGACCTTCAAACGGAATCAGAAAAGTATTTTATGGATGAACTGGCGGCATCGACGAAAGAGCATTATTCCTCATTGATCCGAAAAAAATATCCTAAATCCAATTTTCTTTATTCGGACCCGGAGTGGAAAACGATTCGTTATACCCAAAAGGATGTACACGATTTTGCCTGGTTTGCCGATAAGCGCTATGTTGTTTTAAAAGGCGAAGTCGAATTGCCTCATTCCAAGCGCAAGGTCACAACCTGGTCTTTGTTTACTCCCGAAAACGCAGCTCTGTGGGAACGCGCACCGGAATACATTCATGATGCGGTTCACTATTATTCGCTCTGGAATGGCGATTATCCCTACAGCCAGGTAACTGCCGTTGATGGAACCATTTCAGCCGGAGGTGGTATGGAATATCCCAATGTCACGGTGATCGGGAATGCCAGCAAACCAGAGGAACTGGAAGTCGTGATTGTACATGAAGTGGGACACAACTGGTTCTACGGGATTCTCGGGAGTAACGAACGCGTGCATGGCTGGATGGACGAAGGATTGAATACCCTGAACGAAATGCGTTACATGTATACCAAATACCCGAAAAACACGTACTTGTCGAATATGATCCTGAACGGACATTTTCATTTCGGGAGCCTGGGGCATTACGATTCGGGCGATTTTTCATACCGCATCTTAGCCGGAATGGGAGAAGATCAGCCCATTGAAACGCATTCGGCAGATTTCACCGGCACAAACTACGGAGTGGTGATGTACATGAAGACCGGGTTGGTTTTCAATTACCTGAAGGAATACCTGGGCGATACGCTTTTTGATCAGTGTATGCATGCCTATTACGACGAATGGAGCTTCAAGCACCCGCAACCGGAAGATCTGCGCGCAACCCTGGAACGCGTTTCCGGACGTGATCTTTCCTGGCTTTTTGTGGATCTGATTCAAACAACCAAACACATCGACTACAAGATTGCAAACGTGTCTTCATACAATGGGAAAACAACGGTCAAGGTTAAAAACGTAGGACAGGTTGACGGCCCGATTGAAGTAACCGGGTTCAAAGACGGACAAAAAGTGCAGACGATCTGGGTCGAAAACGGAAATAAAACATCTGAAACAACTTTCGACTCTGAGGTGGATGCCGTTCAGATCAATGCCAGCGGACGCATCCCGGAATTGAACCAGAACAACAATTACTGGCACCGGAAGGGATTATTCGGCAAGATTGAAACTCCGAAACTACAGTTCCTGGTCGGGAAGAAAAACCCACAACAAAGCAATCTTTTCTGGAGCCCGATCCTGGGGGGAAATACCTATGACAAGTTCATGCTGGGATTAGCAATCCACAACTTTAGTATTCCCAATCCCCGCTTCCAGTTTTTACTCGCTCCGATGTATGCATTCGGCAGCCAGCGGATTTCCGGAATTGCGGAGGTGAGCCGTACATTTCTACCGGCTAAAAACCTCAAACTTTCCCGCATCGGGATTTCACTCCGTTCTTTCAAGAACGATACTTTAGGAAGAAACGACGGGTATTACGTTTCCATTCTTCCCTACTGGACTGCGAAAATCGGAAACCGGAAAGGCGGGCCGATCAGTCAAAACATTCGTGTGCAATCCATGTACCGGCTGGATGTTTTCCGCCCGAAACAACGCGAATTGGTTGGCGGCTACCTCCAGTATAATTTCAACTACACCCGTGCAGACCACCAGTTTGGGCTGGAAGTGAGAACGGATCATGTTTCCAACCCGGTAAACAGCGATAACTTCACTCGTTCATCTGTTGCGGCAACGTATCAATACCGCTACATCAAAAACAAGCGTTCGCGCTGGGTAGAACTCCGTCTTTTCGGCGGGAATTACTGGAATTTCGACATGTATAATTCCGGGGCCGTTTCAGCGTATTCGTTTGCTCTGAGCGGTGCGAGCGGTACACAGGATTTGTTCACGGAGGATTATTTCTTCGGTCGCTCGATGCAAAGCGGTACCTGGTCGCAGCAACGCATGGAAAACATGGGCGGATTCAGATCTACAGCAGGAAACGGTGCTTCGGGCTATTTCGGAACGAGTACAGGCTGGATGGCCGCTGCGAATTTGTATCTCGAAACGCCGATCGGTCCAAAAATTTTCGGCGTGTATGCGGATTTCGGCGTATTCAACCAGGCGTATTCTCCCAAAACAGTTCAGGCTTACGATCTGGGGCTTGCCATGCGTTTAGGAAAGGTATTCGGAATTTATTTCCCGGTACTCCAATCGGAGAATATCACCAATGCCTACAGTTCTAAAAATTACGCGGAACGGATTCGTTTTACCTTGAAATTCAACCTGACGAATCAGCCGTTTAATCTGGTGAAGTTATTGGAGTAAAAACCGCACTTCTTCTCTCCTATCGGATCCCGGATAAACAAAACAGCCCGGATTCATGCATCCAGGCTCTTGGAAGAGATCGAACAGATCTTTACTGCTTGATTAATCTCACGGCCTGAGCACGATCCGTTTGAATCAGGTAAGTTCCCGTTGGTTGATCCGACAGATCAATTTGGGTCGTTGTTCCTGCTGTTGGCGTGATGCGCCGAATTAACTGTCCGACCAAATCAAACACCAAAATCTCCTTCGTTCCCGCCGGATGTTCAATGGTGACTGCTCCGCCAGTTGGATTCGGATAAAGAAAATCGTTCGTCAGGTACTGCCCGGAAAGTCCTAATGGTTCGCCGCAAGTGTATGACTCAAGACAGTCTACCGTTTCAGTTACCAAAATATCCGAAAAGGCTCCTGTTAGAATAATCAGACTGAAAGTGGACGACGGAAGTGTTTGCGCAGTAATACTGATCGGATGCCGCGTAACGGTGTTGATCGGTGTGATACTGCCCTGATCTCCGGCAATGGAACCGCAATACGATTGATCTTTCGAAATATGGGCATACCGGTCACCCGGCCAGGTGGAAGGAAGGGCCACCAAATAACCGCAATCGTGGCGTAACAGAATGGAAGGGTTGCTGGATGCATTTAAGTTGCCGGTTGCCGTTGAACCTGTAATGGTTCCCTGAGCATTCAGGTTGGTGATATCACCGTCAAACGACATCGACGTTGAAAACAAAACGCCTCCGTCGTATGAAGCACAAATGGTTCCCAACTCCCCCACTACATTTTTACACCAAACCGGTTGCAGCTGGTTGTTGAGTTTTAAAATACCGTCAATTCCGGAAGAAGCGTAAAATTTCAGGTAAATAGCAGCCGGGTCATGACTGTCCACATCCACAAATTTGTACCGGTCCACATCCAGGGTCTCTATCCGGTAATAGTAACTGCTCCCGGTATTCCCGTTCAGGTCGGTTTTAAGCAGGTAAGGAAACGTGACCTCCGGAGAAGTTTGCTGGGTATAGTTTCCAACAATCAGGAGCGAATCACCCAGGAGTTGAACGTCCCTGAAGAGCAAACGGGGAATGGCTGGAAGGGAGTATGATTTGACCCAAACGACTTGTCCGCTGTTGTTCATTTTCAGGAGCACAGGAATACTGGGATCCGAAGTGTATTCGTATTGAACTCCGGTCAAATAAAATCCGTCTGTTGCCGGCGTGATCGAATTCATTTTATAGGTACTCGAATTGAAAACCCGGTTGAAAATGATTGTTCCGGTTTGATCGATCCGCGTGAGGCCATTGTAACCGCTTGAAACATATACCAGCGTCAGCACATTGTTTTCATCGGTATAGCCTTTAAAGTCACTCAGGTGACTTACCCAGGTTTGAGATTCTTTCGACCAGATCAGCTGTCCTTTTCGGCCGATGTAATGAACAGAAAAACTGTTAATTCCGCATCCGGGATGAACAGATACGGTGTAATAAGTTGAATCCTGGCAAGGGATTATGGCGTGAACATCGTCGTTATAGTTTCTAAGATAGCGATATTGGCTTTGGGACATAGAACAAAAGAACAGCGATAGAAATATCGTGAGACATGTTTTCATAAACGTGTAGTTTGGATTTATTGTAACTAATAATCACCGGTGATTGTTCTGAAACTAAAGACTTAAGAAGTCTCAAAAAGGTTGCGCGATGCATCTGAAGAACACTAAGGTTCCCCGTGTTTACTGACAAAATTTACACTTAGAAGATGTGTCTTTTGACACGATCAATAGACATCGGAACACCCATTGTAAAGGCAATGGACTTAAAACAGGAAGCGCCAAAAGATACTCAGGTGATTCATTCCCGGTGGATCCTGTCACAACCAGGAGATCTCAACGATTTTCAATTTTCACGTTTCTCCCAAGCGTTTTAAACCGGTCTCCGTTTTCCTGAACCACGGTAATGGTCAAATGTCCGGTTTTACTAATATTCAGATCGCGGACCGTTCCGCTTTTACCTTTGTGGGTTCCATGGATTACCACACAGGAATCGCCGTCTTGTAATACTGGATTTTGAACGTCTTGTTTCATAAGCACAAAGGTTTATAATTCTTAAAATCGGGTAGAAACTTTTACTCCACCATTCCGTCCATTACTTTATTGCGGTATGCTTCCAGCAGGCGGCGTTTCGAGTAGTAGCCCAATACCTGGTCGTTGTCGATCACAGGCAGGTAATTCAGTTTTGAATATTCGAACATATCCATCACCTGCTCTACCGTATTTCGCGGATTCAGGGAATAACGAATCGGCTCCATGAGCTGTTCCAAAGGCGTATTCGGCTCGGCAGAATAAACCGGGAGAATGGTCGGTAAATCGTCGAGATAAATCATCCCGAGCAAAATACCATTATCCGATACAATCGGGATCAAAGCCTGGTGCGCGTGCTGGATTGTTGCAAAAAAGGTAGCGATCGTATCGGTTGGTTTCAACACCACGAGCGTTTCTTCGAGGATGTCTGCGCTTTCGATGGATGAAAGCACATGGCGGTCTTTGTCAGCGCGAACGACGTGTCCTTCTTCCGCCAGTTTCACAATGTCCATCGAATGATTGGAATAGCGCTTCGAAATGGCAAAACTGATCGAAGAAACAATCATCAGCGGAATCATCAATCCATAACCCCCGGTAATCTCCGCAATGAGGAAGATCGCTGTCAACGGCGCATGGAACAAACCACTGAGCAATCCTGCCATTCCCACCATCGTAAAGTTCGTAACCGGAAGCGCAATTCCCATACCTGCCAGGTTGATGCCGTAAGCAAACGCAAAACCGGTATAACTTCCTACAAAAAGCGAAGGTGCGAAATTACCGCCGTTTCCGCCGGATCCCAGTGTGAGACCGGTTGCAATGGCTTTCAGGAAAATCACCGCTCCGATAAAGAGCAGCGGAAGCCAGGATTCCTTAACGGATTCAAACAGGGTTCCTTCCAGCAGGTCGAATACTTTTTCTGTGGAAAGCAGCCGGATGCTGTCATATCCTTCACCGAAGAGCGAAGGAAACACAAAGATCATCGCCGACAGGAGCAAAGCTCCGAAAACTCCTTTTTGATAGGGTTTTAATTTCACATGCTCCATCCAGGTTTCAACCTTGTTGAAGATGCGGGAATGGTAAACGGAAATAAAGCCCGTGAGAACACCTAAAATAAGGTAGAAGGGCACATTCTTCATTTCAAAGGCTGCCATGTTCTTAAACGACAGCAAAATGCTCTCATTCAAAATGGCAGCAGAGAGCAGCGCTCCGGAAGCTGCGGCCAGCATGAGCGGAATGAACGCCGTAATCCCGACATCCGCCAGTAATACCTCCAGTGTAAACAACACTCCAGCAATCGGGGCGTTAAAAGCGGAAGCAATTCCGGCGGCAACTCCGCAGGCCAAAAGCAGGGTACGTTCTTTGGTTGTCAGTTTGTAAACCCGCGCATAATTCGACCCGAAAGCCGCTCCGGTAATCGTCACCGGGGATTCCAGTCCGGCAGAACCTCCGAAACCAACCGTCACTGATGAAGTAATGACTTGTGCATACATCTGCTTGCGTGGCATGATGCTCGATTTTTTGGTAATGGCATAGATAATCCGCCAGGTTCCTTTTTCCAGCTTGCCGTTGAGCAGGCGTTTCGTGATCCAGATCGTTAATACAATCCCGAAAACAGGAAGGATGAAGTCCAGGTATTTAAAGTGCAGCCGGTGGTTCAAATCTTTGGCAAAGAGTAACACCATGTGCGCAAAGGACTTCAGAATAATCACTGCCAATGCAGATGACAAACCGACAAGAACACTGGAAAGAAGGAGGAACTGACGCGGACTTAAACTGTTTCTCAAAAAGAAAATCCCGCCGTTCAGTTTTCGCAAAAATCGAGATAACATGCTTTAAAATTACAACATATTATTACGAATTCCATGAGGATAACAAGACTTTTAGAGGCAAGAGTCCCGACAAATTCTCCATTATATCGGATTCAATGCCCCGAAAGAAAGCTATTCGGGACTCTTTTTAAGTCTTGCCCCCTGAGTCCATTTTGTATGCTCTTTTCACAACGGAACAATAATGCTATAAATTGAATCAATTGTGCTATAAAACTTTTCAGCTTCCGAGTTCATTTGCATAACAGCAAATCGATAAAACTATGAGCACATTAGCACAAAGACCAACTTTCAAACCCCATTACGATAATTTTATCGGAGGGAAGTTTGTTGCTCCTGTTTCAGGAGAATATTTTGACAACGTATCACCGATCGACGGAAAGGTGTTTACCAAAGCTGCACGATCCACGAAGGAAGACATCGAACTGGCATTGGACGCTGCACATAAAGCATTTGAAACCTGGGGAAAATCATCTGTTACGGAACGTAGCCGCGTATTGAACAAGATTGCAGATATCATGGAGGCAAACCTGGAATATCTGGCAGCAGTTGAAACAATCGACAACGGAAAACCAATCCGCGAAACCATCAACGCAGATTTACCATTGTGTATTGACCATTTCCGTTATTTCGCAGGAGTGATCCGCGGGGAAGAAAGCACGATTTCAGAATTGGATCAACACACCGTAAGTATTGCATTGCACGAACCACTTGGAGTAGTCGGACAAATCATTCCGTGGAATTTCCCACTATTGATGGCAACCTGGAAAATTGCTCCGGCGATCGCTGCTGGAAACTGTACGGTTGTGAAAGCTGCCGAGCAAACACCTACTTCGATTATGGTATTGATGGAACTGATCAAAGACGTGGTTCCTGCCGGAGTCATCAACGTGGTAAACGGATTCGGTCTGGAAGCAGGAAAACCGCTGGCTCAATCTCCGCGCATTTCAAAAGTTTCCTTCACCGGAGAAACCACTACCGGACGTTTGATTCTGCAATATGCATCTGAAAACATCATTCCTTCTACCATGGAATTGGGTGGAAAATCTCCGAATATCTTCTTCCCTTCCGTAGCGGATCATGACGATGCTTTCTTCGATAAAGCAATCGAAGGAGCGGTAATGTTTGCATTGAACCAGGGAGAAATTTGTACGTGTCCGTCACGTATTTTGGTGCATGAATCCATTTACGACAAATTCATCGAGCGTGTCATCAAACGTACCGAAGCGATTGTCAGTGGAAATCCTCTGGATGCAAGCGTAATGATAGGAGCTCAGGCTTCCAACGACCAATACGAGAAAATCCAGTCTTACATCAAGATCGGAAAAGAAGAAGGTGCTGAAGTGTTGACCGGTGGAGCTGTGAACAAGCTTCCGGGAGATTTGGATGGCGGATATTACATTCAGCCTACGATTTTGAAGGGACACAACAAAATGCGTGTGTTCCAGGAAGAAATCTTCGGACCGGTTGTCTGTGTTACAACTTTCAAAACAACAGAAGAAGCAATCGAACTGGCAAATGATACGCTGTATGGTTTGGGTGCAGGTGTCTGGACACGTGATGCTCACGAATTGTACCAGGTTCCGCGTGCTATCCAGGCAGGGCGTGTTTGGGTGAACAACTACCACGCATATCCGGCTCACGCTCCGTTCGGAGGATACAAAAAATCTGGTTTCGGACGTGAAACGCACAAAATGATGCTGGATCACTACCGCCAAACTAAAAACATGTTGATTTCTTACGACAAGAATAAATTAGGATTCTTCTAAAGAGAAAATCAGAAGGCAGGCTTCGACTCCACTCAGCCTGCCCTCAAAGAAGTTCAGGGGTGAGGGGCATAATGTCCCTTGATAAAAGCCTGCGAAACATGTGTTTCGCGGGCTTTTTGAACTTTTCTCTCCATAAGGTATCTGACCTGGATTGACGAATTAAGTGCCTTTTATTTTTTAGTAGTATTCAACATCATAACTTACGTATTCAGCTACGAATACACTCATTTTCAGCTCGCCTAATCCCAAATAAACCGGGACAGGCAGAACTCGTTATTTGCCAGAATACTATTTTTCCCCCCTATTACTTTATTCAAATAAAACCAAACAAGATGTATCCACGAATTGCAATAACTGATGGAGCTATCGACGTTGTCAACCAGCTCAAAAAACGTTTCGGAGAATTGATGTTTCATCAAAGCGGCGGATGCTGTGACGGCTCTCAACCCATGTGTTTCGAAAAAGGGGATTTTAAGATCGGGAACAGCGATGTCTGTTTAGGTGAACTGGAAGGCTGTGAATTCTGGATGAGTAAGGATCAGTTCGAATACTGGAAATTCACGCACCTTACACTCGATATAACAGCAGGAAGAGGTTCAAGTTTCTCATTGGAAATCCCGATGGGTGTACGCTTTCTCATTCAAAGTCGTCTTTTCACGGACGAAGAACTTGCGGATTTAACTCCGCTCAAATTTTTAGAGGACTAATTTTCCCTGGCACTGCTGGAATTGCTTCGGCGTGATTCCTTCAATCTTTTTAAAGGCGCGGATAAAGTAATTGCAATCGTCGAACCCGGATTCAAAACAGACCTGGTTTACCTGGATATCCGGATTTTTCAGGAGTGACTTTGCAAATTTGATGCGTTCGTTCAGCACAAATTCATTCGGACTCATTCCCAGTTCGCGCTTGAAGTAGCGGTAAAAAGACGTTTTGCTCATGCACGCCTCATTCGTCAGATCACTCATCGTGAGACGGTCATTGATGTGTTCGCGGATAAATTTTACGATGTGATTCAATAAGGATGAATGGTCGCTGAAACTGTTTTCGCGAATTGCATTTACTGTTTGCTGCTGGATCATGTGAATCAATAGTTCCTGCAAAGCGATGTCCGCGAGTACGTCTTTCGTCAGGTTATTTCCCATACACACCTGGATCAATTTGTTGATGGTCGCCGCCATTTCCTGGTTGTTGTAAAAGAAATAATCCGAGTGGTTCAAACGCCAGAAGTCACTGCTTCCATCTTTCGGATAACGCTCATTGAGAAACTGCAGTGTGTCTTCGATTTTTTGATGATCAATTGCCAGGGCAAGACACTGTGTCGGGTTGTCAAAGCTGGCTTCCGGAAAATCAATTTTCATTTCTACATTGGACGGAACAATGACTGTTTCTCCCGGAAAATAATCGAATTCAGGATCGTCGAACAGGTGCATGATCTTTTTCCCGCGAAGCATGCTCGTTACCACCAGGTCGTTAAACTTCAAGGGAACCAAATGCGATTCCTGGTACGTTTCAAACAGATTCAGTTCGCAATAATTCAAGGTATGAACGGTTCTGTTTTCAACCAACGTTTTGAGGGAAGACTCGTGCGTGAGCTGCGGGGTAAACAATTTTTGTCCTGAAGTTCTCATAGTTCCAATTAGCTCTTTAAGGTAATCATTTTCAAGCTAAAGTCAAAAGAGAAAATTCAAAAACTTAAAAACACGACGCCTCTAAACTCAGACTGATTTTTTGAATTGAATGTTAAATGATCAATGAATCACCGTCACATTTCCACGGAAATAATACTCCTGGTTATTACCATCCACCACTTTCAGTACGTAGACATACACATTCGGAGCTACGAGTTTTCCGCTCTGCTGATGGTAGCCATCCCACCCCACAGCCGGATCGTGAGTCTGGAACACCAATTGGCCCCAGCGATCTACAATCGAGAATTCGTATTTCGAAACATCCTGGAATGACACCACCGGAATGAAAATTGGGTTGACACCTCCCGGAGTGAATGCATTCGGAATGTAAACCAGCGGTTCAATCACCGCACAAGCGTCGTTCGACAAACTCAATTCCTGGATTCCGTATTGATTCACCGCTTCTTCGGCAACCACATAATAACAGACTTTTCCGCTATGGTTATACCCCAACTCATCGACGAAATCTTCAAAATAACGCTGATCCGGCGAAACAACTGCCGTTGGCGTAGACGGGAAGATTCCATCTATTCCTCGGAAAATCAGGTATTGGAGCACTCCCCCATCGTAATCTCCGTAGGGCGACCAATTTAACTGTGTCGTCAAACGTGTTTGATCTGCCGAAACTTTCAGCAGGATGGTACGTGCGCGGTTGGAAACAGCCCCCAGGTTTCCGCAACTATCAATCACAACTGCGCGGTAAGTGTAACTGAAATTGTCTACATCCACATCAGAGTCCGTGATGGAAAGTGTGGAAGTTGTTGCCGGAACGTCACCCAAAATATCAAACTGGCCGGTTCCTGCATTGAATTTCTCAAAACGCACCGCTTTTACGTTTGTACCGACAGAAATCTGGTGACGCAATACCACCGTATTCTGATCAACGGTTGCCACTCTCAGGTAATTTACCGTTGGCGGACTCGGAGCCGTAATCGTGAAGGTCTGTATATTCGAAAAGGCTTCATGACCATTCGCATTGTTGGCCCGGATCGTGACTTTATAGCTTTGCAGCGGGGTCAGACTCAAATCATAGGATCCGCCCGAAACATTCCCCACAGCCGTCCACGGGCCGTTATTTTCCTTAACAAAAACCGTGTAATCCGTGAGTGCTGTGCCCCAGCCGCCATAAGGCGTCCAGTTCAATGCAGCCTGAGCAGTACAACTATTCGTTGTGAAAGTCAGGTACATACTTGTTTGCGGTTCTGCTTTTGCTGAAGTTTGGTACGTAGGCGGAATGGCCGGTGTGAAACAGGAATCGAATGCCGCAATGGAATACGTTTCCGGCCCGGTAATCGGTGTCGCATGAATATATGTCGTATTCGTGATTCCCCAAACGGTGTCGATTTCTACGATGAATCCATTTGCGTCTTTGTGATACACAATGTACCCGTAGGTATCCGGTGCCGGATTCTGATTCCAGGTAATGATCACATTCCCGGTAGTTGTATCGATCGAAACGCTGTAAATTTCCGGGATTTTCGGCGTAATATCATCCTGCAGGTTGTCTCCGATAATATTCGAGGACCACTGACAAGTTGGTGTGGAATACACGACCTGGTAGTTCAAAAATGCCGAACAGATGTCAATCGTATCGACAAAATGCGTGGTATTATACGGAAGAACGGCTCTTGCAGTCCAGGTTCCGGCCGGGTATTCGCGGTAAAGCGTACAAAAATTGTCCATTCCAGGAATCGGGTTCGGAGCCGGAACATTCCAGTCCAGCACAGCCGTTCCGTTCGCCGGATTAAACAAATCCAGGTGCACATTTTTCACGGTATCACTCGACAGCGATACGTTACACCCCGATTTTACCAATACGTAGAAATCGTTGTCGGTTGTTGGTGTCGGAACCGTTACAGTCGTTGTCCCGATCGGGTAGTTCCCAATCAATCCGTTCTGAATGGAATACAGTTCGAAATCCACAAATGTGTTATTCGGGTTTGCCACTGCATCCCAGGAAATATTCGTAGTTCCATTCGCCTGGCTCGAAATACAATTGATTGATGTAGCTGGAATCAATCCCGGGTTTTTGACATGAATGGTAATTGTTTTAAACGTTGTTTTCGGAATCTGGCAGTAGTTGTCCTGAACCCGGAATACAAACGTGTAATCTTTCTCGTCGTCGATGTTTCCGTGTGCATCGATGAGGTGCGCACAGCTGGTTTGCCAGGAAAAATTGGTCGAAACGCCCTGAACACCCGTAATGGTCGGCGTTTGATTCAAGGTTGCACAGGGAGCCACGTCGCAGCCGCTTGTACTCGTAAAGTTTGTTCCGAATTCCGTGCCGCTTGCCGTGAGGTAATTGCTTTGAGGTGTTCCGTCCTGCAAAAACTCTACGTCTGTTGCCTGCAGGGTGAAATTCACCGTTGCTCCCGCAATGACAGTTGTTTCGAACAACCCGCCGAATGGCCCGTTGATGACCGGCGCATTGTTGTTTCCGTTGCAATTTGTAACAATTAGCTGCATTTCACGCTCCACTTCGGCAATCAGTACGCCGTTGCGGTATGACTGAGCAATTACTTTGACCACAAATCCACCGATGGTGAAGGAACGGAAACTCACATGTCCGCTTTGCGGGTCGAGCACCAGCGGAACGTTTCCGGCATTGAATGTCGCATCCGGAGTAGGGTTCGTTGCGCTGAATCCAGGTTCATACGGCACATAGTCCGGATCAACCGGCGGATTGTAGGTCGCTCCTTCAATACGATCCATCGGTGCACCAAGGATTGTCACTACGGAATCCAGGTCTACATCTGCCGGATGCATGTTGTATTCATAATTTTCTCCGGCACACAATACCAGGTACGGATCCTGCAAAAAACGCGGAGAATTGTCCGTACAGACTCCAGCTGTGGCTCCGGGAATTGCATACATGGTTGCACGGATTGTGACTCCGTAATTCGTCGGATTTACCAGGTTGGTAATACTTCCGTTGCGTGAAAAATTGCTGTAGGTAATGATCCAGCCCTGAGCAGGCGGAACTCCGGAAATCGTTACCGGGTTGGATTCGTATATGATTTTCTCGATAGCTCCTACCCCGTTTCCACCATTTGCACCTGTTCCGCAAGCCAAAGGACCTGGTGATCCGTTCACAGGGGTACAGGTCGGAGAAATATCCGTCCGGCTCACAAACTGCACCGGAATGGTCGACAAGGTCGGGTGATTCCAGATTTTCAATGTTTCCGAAATCGGGTTCACATCTACTCCGTTGCAATCGCGGTAAAAAACCAGCTGAAAAACATAGCCGTTCCCGGTACATCTCCAGGTAATTTCACCACCCATCACGTGTGTTGCATTTGCCCGAAAGCAAAAGACACTTAACAAAACGATGAGAAGAATCCGAATCATATGATCTATTAACGTAAAAACCTGTTTTTTAGTTTGTCTCCAAAAAAATGAGAGATCCTATTTTATTTCCCGCTCAAGTACCGACGAACATCGCGTCGGGACAAGTTGTGCAATTTTTAAAGGCACTTACCGGAGGCCTTCGGGAAATTCAACAGTTTCTCTTACCACCTTTCCATTTGGAAGCAAGTAAATTCATTTCTTTAAAAACGAAAAAAATAGTGCAGCGTTGTGTTTTAGCCAGCTGTAATGATTAAAAAATCTTCAAAATTCAGGTATTGCTGTGCCAATTGCTGAATTCTTTCCGGCGTAATGGTTTTCACTTTCTGAATGGCTTCGTCGTAAAACGCCAGCGTGAGGTCGTGCATGTCGACACTGTTATACATATCCAGCATCGCGTATGGCCCGTCGGCACTCTTGAGTAATTGTCCCAGCATGTAGTTTTTCACCAAATCCAGTTCTTCGTCCGGAACCAATTCCTGCTGCAGGCGCTCCAGCTCAAACTTGATTTCATGCAGGGTCTTTTCAAGCACTTCTTTACCAACTTCCGTTACGATGACAAAATACCCGGTTTGGTTCATATCCATCATCCCGGAACCGATTCCGTAGGTATATCCTTTGTCTTCACGAATATTGGACATCAAACGGGAACCGAAATAGTCTCCCAAAATGGTATTCAACACCTGGAAATCGATGTAATCCGGGTGGTTTTTCGGGAAGAGAAAACGTCCCATCCGAACGGCGCACTGAACTGCATCTTCTCTTGGAAAATCAACGCGCTGCGGCTGGAATTTGAAATCCCCGGCGTGCTCTGCATTTCCGTCAATGGCCCATTTTCCGAATAAGTCGATCAATGCATCCACTTCATCCTGTTCCAAATCTCCGACCAGCGTGATACGGGTCAGACCGTTCAGGTAGTGTTCTTTCCAGTATTTTTTGTATTCCAAAACACGCGGCTGATTGTAATCAGATTCCGCCGAAATGGTCGAATAATCTTCATTTGATGCGAACAAATGCTTGCGAAATTGCTGCTGTGCCACGTATTTCACTTTCTGCTGGTTCACGGCAAATTGCTGTCTCATGGAACGTAGTACGTCTTCCACTTCATTTTCGCGAAAGGTCAATCCCTGAATGGCATTTGCTACGATTTCCGAGATTTTGCGCAGGTGTTCACGCAAACAATATACGCTCACAACCGCCGTTTCGAAGGAAATATCGGTATCGAGAAAGCCTCCGAGTGCATCGATCTGCTCATGAATTTCTACCGACGATAACTCACTGGTTCCTGACAGGAGCAAGCTGTGTACAATGGCAGGAATGCTCTCTTTTCCACGGGTAATTCCCGCATCGAAGAACAAATCCAGGCGCACGGTTTCATTCGGCACTTCTTTCATCCAAAGCAGTTTCACGTGTGGTGTCACATCAAAGATATGCGGCTTCACAAACGAAATTTGGTCTACCTGTTTCGTATCAGGTTGCTGGCTTCTTAAACTCATTCTTTGATCGATTTAACACGCAACAGCGAGCAATTTTCTTTTTTCAGGATTTGATTGGAAACGGTTTTGATCTGTTCGGCGGTAATGCTCTGATACAAGGCATTTTCTTCGTTCACCCCGTTCGGATCTCCCAACAATTCGTACAAACACAGGTTCATGGCGCGATTGAGCAAACCTTGTTCCTGGAATTCTTTCACTGTACGGATTTTGTTCAGGAGCTTTTGGGTCTCTGCTTCCGACATCAATTCGGTTTTGATCTCTTCCAGTACATTCCACAAAGCTTCGTCCAGTTGTTCAAAGGAAACACCATCACTCAGTTTCCCGTCGATGATCAATAAACCTTCATCCAGCGAACCGGTGATGTATGCATTGATCGATGTCACCAGCTTGAGTTCTTTCTTCAGTTTGGAGTACAAACGTGAAGATTTCTCCCGTCCGAGTGCATCGGAAATAATATCGGTTACATAGTATTCAAAACTGCGTCTTTCGGGCATTTTGAAACTGTAGTAAAACGCATCATTGGGAACTTTCCGTTCAATGGTTAGTTCGCGGAATTCATTTTGAGCCGGTTCTTTCGGTAACATGCGCTGTGGTTTCAACGATGCCGGAATGTCTCCGTACCACTTTTCAACCAGGCGTTTTGTTTCTTCCAGTGAGATATTTCCGGCAATGCACAAAATAGCATTTGCGGGATGGTAATGCTTCTTGAAAAATGCTTTCACATCCTCCATCGTTGCTTCTTCAATGTGTTCGATCTTTTTCCCGATCGTCGCCCATTGGTACGGGTGCTTTTTATATGCCAGCGGACGCAGTTCGAGCCATACGTCTCCGTAAGGCTGGTTCAGATAGCGCTGTTTGAATTCTTCAATAACGACATTGCGTTGTACTTCCAGGCTTTTCGGCGTAAACGCAAGCGAAAGCATCCGGTCGCTTTCCAGCCACAAAGCGGTTTCGAGGTTCTGCAAAGGAAGGATGTCGTAGTAATTCGTGATATCGTTGGAGGTAAAGGCATTGCTTTCTCCCCCGGCACGCTGCAAAGGCGCATCGAAATCGGGAATATTCACAGAACCGCCAAACATCAAATGCTCGAAAAGGTGTGCAAATCCCGTTTTTTCTTCGGATTCATCGCGTGCTCCTACATCGTATAAGGTATTGACTACCGCCATGGGTGTGGCAGCATCAAAGTGATGCAGAACGGTCAATCCGTTATCCAGTTTAAATCGGTTAAATTCGATCATTTAGAATGTGTATTTTGAATCGCTTCGTTCGTCCAAAGCGTTTTTAAATTCTGCTATTATTTCGCGGACAATTTCTCCGGCAGGCTTCATTTCGGAAATCAGACCTGAAATTTGTCCCACTTCCAGTTCTCCTTCGATCAAATCTCCTTCAAACATGCCTTTTTTAGCTCTTCCTCTTCCGAGTAAGTCGTTCAGTTGCTCATTGCTTGCGCATTGTTCGTAGGCTTGTTCTACTTTTTCGAAGAAGCTGTTCTTCATCAAACGAACCGGTGTGAGCTCTTTCAATGTCAGCATGGTATCTCCTTCTTTCGCTTTCAGGATTTCATCTTTAAAATTCTGATGCGCGGATGATTCCGGCGAAGCGATGAAGCGCGATCCGATCTGAACGCCGTCTGCTCCGAGTGTCATTGCAGCCAGCATTCCTCTTCCCGTTCCGATTCCTCCTGCGGCAATCACCGGGATGGAAACTGCAGCTTTCACCATCGGGATGAGACACATGGTGGTTGTTTCATCGCGACCGTTATGTCCTCCGGCTTCAAACCCTTCAGCAACGATAGCATCGACTCCTGCTTCCTGTGCTTTCAGCGCAAATTTGGCAGATGAAACCACATGCACCACGGTAATTCCGGCTTCTTTCAAACGGCTCGTATACGTTTTCGGGTTTCCGGCAGATGTAAACACAACCGGAACCTGGTATTTGATGATCGTTTGAATGTGCTCTTCAATATTCGGGTAGAGCATCGGGAGGTTTACCGCAAAGGGCTTATCTGTCGCCGCTTTGCATTTGCGGATGTGTTCATCCAGGATTTCCGGGTACATGGAGCCGGACCCAATGATTCCAAGCCCTCCGGCATTGGATACGGCACTTGCCAATTCCCAGCCGGAACACCAGATCATTCCCGCCTGGATAAGGGGATATTGAATCTGAAAAAGTTCAGTCAGTTTATTTTTCATGAAAAGATTCCTTCTTTCGGGTTTTCAATAACGAAAATACAAAAGAATCCCCGGGTAAGGGTCGCTTTTCTTCGTTTTTTCAATGGCTCCGGAAACGTTCCCGACTTTTTCCAGATTTCGACCGGAACTTTGCTCCATCCAATTGAAGATTATGAAACACTTTTTCATCACAGCACTCACCATTCTTTCTTTTGTATGTCTGTCCGGAGCTTCAGCCCAGACTTCCGATACGGTTCTTCCGGTAAAGATCAAACACATGGAACCGCTCTACGTGGATTTGATCCGCGACCTCGGTGCACGCAAGGGTGAACGAGAGTGGAATATTGGTGTGGGAAGTGCTCATCTGAACAATCATGTGGAACTCACCACGCTGATCGAATATGAATTTGCGCCGGTCAATCGACTGGGCTTTGAGGTCGAAATTCCGTTTACATTTTCTTTCGGAGCCGAAAACCAAAGCGAACCGCTTCCGGGTAACCGTCTCGACGGACTGAAACTCGCCACGCAATATACGTTCCTGGTAGCTCCGCGTTTGAATACATCGGCTGCAGTTGGTTACATGAATGAATTTGAACTGACTTCTTTCAGCAGGTACGGAAAAGAGCAAATCGTGCGGGCAAACCTGATGCATCCGTTCCTCGTAGTGGCAAAAAGCTGGAAACACAACCTGCACACCATGCTCATTTCCGGGCCGGAGTGGGAAAAAGAAATGCACACGAGCCAATCCGAGTTTTATTTCCACCTGAACGGCAGCATTCATTATGCGGTTCCGGCTACGAAAAGTGTGGTCGGGCTGGAGGTGAATACCTTGTTTGCAGCTTCGTTTACTTCCGTGGTACTTCGCCCGCAAATGCGGATTACGGTTTCCAGCACTTCCAAATTAGGACTTGTAGCCGGCATCCCCACAAACACAAAGTATGATTCGTATAGTTTCTTTTTGAGATGGATTTATGAACCAAAGAGGAATTGATGCTTCGACTCCGCTCAGCATGAAGGGAAAAGTTAAAAGTGAGAAATTCTCTTCGGACTTCCGCGCTCGTTTGCGGGAGAAAAAAAACGCAAAGGGTTTTCCGTTCAACAAAAAAGCCATCCGTAAAAACGAATGGCTTTTCAACGTGTAAATCAGTTTCTTATTCTGCTTTCATTTGCTCGATAGACTTATCGATTTCTTTGGAAAGCTCCGGCATTTGTTTTTTCAAATGCTCCATGGATTTGATTGTTTCGTCTTTGAATTCAGCATAACCACTGCACTCTTTCATTTCTTTGCGCATTTTATCCTGGCTTGCCTTATCTGTTTTTCCTTCGTAGATTTTCTTGCACTTTTCTTCTTCAGCCTTGTGCTCTTCCATATATTTTTTCTGGAATGTTCCATCGTAGTTCTTCTCGCGATCTCCTTTCATCAGTTCAGTGGCCATGTCTGTACACTCACACAGTTCGCTCTGCTTGGAACAAGATTGGATAGTCATGAACCCCAATCCGATAAGTGCAATTACTTTAAAATTTTTCATTCGTTATCATTTAAGTTGGTAGTAAATGTACAATTAAAATAATTTTGAATGCCTAATTAAAATTGAATATTGACATCAGCCACTTTCCTGAACCGGGCTAAAAGGTTATTCTGCTTTCAATTCTTCGATTGACTGATCAATTTCTTTGGAAAGTTCGGGCATTTGCTTTTTTAAATGTTCCATAGATTTGATCGTCTCTTCTTTGTAAGCTTCGTAACCACTGCATTCCCTTACCTCTTTGCTCATTTTTTCCTGGACCGCTTTGTCCTTAATGTCATTCAGTTTTTCGCACATGGCTTTTTCGGCTTTGTGTTCTTCATCGAATTTCTTGCTGAATGTTCCGTCGTAGTTGTGTGCACGTTCTCCCTTCATTGCTTCAACGGCAATATCTGTGCACTGACAGATTTCACTTTGTTTAGAACAGGATTGGATTGTCATGAATCCCAAACCAATGAATGTAATTGTGTGTAGATGTTTCATTTGTTCTTGTAGTATAGATGTGTGAACTTACAATATACAAATAATTACGAATGACGAATTGCAAATGACTTCCCAAAGTCCATCGTACTCCTAATTGTCAATCAGGAGTACCAAACGAGGTTAAAGCTGATTTAAAAAGAATGCCGGATTTCGAGTTTGAAATCATTCATTCGAAATCCGGCATCCTGCGTCCCTACCGGGCAAATAGACATAACTTGTCCCGCCACTGCGGGATGTCTATCCGTCTTTTTACTTCCAGCCACCACCAAGCGCGCGGTACAAATTCACCACCGCCTGCAACTGATCCAACTTGTCGTTGATTCCGCTCAACTGAGCTGCGATCAGGTTCTGCTCGGAAGTTAATACATCCGTATAGGTTGTTCCTGTACGATTACTCAATAACTCCCGTGTTGCATCTACTGCCACCACCAGGTATTCGATCTGTTGTTTGCGCAACTGCTCGCGTTCAACCGCATTCTGGTAGGCAAACAGAGCGTTCGACACTTCCTGTCCACCCTGAAGGATGGAACTTTGGAAACCGTAAAATGCAATCTGCTGGTCTGCTTTAGCCTGGCGCAGGCGCATTTTGTTTTTCCCCTGGTTGAAAATAGGCTGGGTCAAACCACCGATGAGGTTATAAAAAATCGACTGGCTGAATAATTCCTGGATTTTGAAACTTGCAAAACCACCGTTTGCCGTCAATGTAAACGACGGATAGAAATACGTTTTTGCCACGTTCGTATTTTCAAAGGCAGTAATAAATGCATATTCTGCCTGCTGCACATCCGGACGGTTTTTCAGCAACTGGGACGAAATCCCGGTTTTCAGATCGGCATAAATGGTCTGTTCATCCAATACACTGCGCTTAATCGTTTGCGGTTCACGCGCCAGCAGGAAGTTAAGCAGGTTTTCGGTCTGCCAGATACTGTTTTTCAACCCTGGAACCAGCACTTCTGCTGCATATTGGTTTGCCTGTGCCTGAGCCACATCTGCCCCGGTAATCTTCCCGGATTCCTGCAATGCGATCAGTGTTTCGACCTGTGTCTTGCGGATTTGAACCGTTTCTTCCGTTACTTTCAACTGTTTATCCAAAGCAATCAGGCTGTAGTATGCGTTCGCGATATCCGCAATCAATTGTGTTTGAACAGCACGCATTCCGGCTTCGCTTTGCAATACGCTCGCCATCGCACCTCTTTTCGCACTGCGCAGTTTTCCCCACACATCCAGCTCCCAGGCTGTTCCCAGCTGAATCCGGTTGGTATGCGTGGTCAGTTTGATAAATCCTGCAGGAGCGTTTATTGCACGCTGTGACTGCTTCGCATCTGTTGAGTTTACATCCAGTGTCAGCGACGGAATGAATGCCATTTTGGTTTGCTTCAAATAAGCCTGAGCCGATTCCATCCGGGAAATCGCTTGTTTCAGGTTCAGGTTTTGCGCCAGTCCCTTCTCAATCAGGTCTTGCAGATTCGGATCAGTAAACAGTTGTTTCCACTGCAAATCAGCGATGGATGTCGTGTCATCTGCCGGAGCATCGCGGTACAGTTTTTCTGTTACGATGTTATCCGGTCGTTCGTACTTTGTAGTAACACAACCCGTTACTAACAGCATTAAAACGAAGAATCCTATTGTTGTTCTCTTATTGAATTTCATTGATCCTGTTTTTAATTCCCTGCACCTTTTGCCTTGCGTTTTACCGGCAAAACAAGCGGTGTAAGGTCTCGAATTATTATTGTTTTGTCATGCACGAGCATTCTGGTGATTTGAGCTTTTGTTTAGAAAGAGTTCAATTAGAACTTTTAAACCTTTGAACTTGTTCTCCCTCCTCTATCAACACGATTCATTATCACCTATTTTTTCGTACGCTGCCTATTGTTTTTAAACACACTTTCCTATGCTGTTCCTTCTGCTCCAACTTCCTCTTCTTCCTCATCGGTCTTTTTACTGCTCACCCGTTCCTGGAGATTCTGGAAGATGATAAACAGGATCGGGATAACGAGGACTCCGAAGATCGTTCCGACCAACATTCCTCCTACCGCACCGGTTCCGATGGATGTATTTCCTGCCGCTCCTACTCCTTTCGACAACATCAGCGGCAATAATCCGAAGATGAAGGCAAAAGAGGTCATCAGGATCGGTCTCAATCGAGCCGTTGCTCCACTTATGGCAGCTTCCACAACACTCATCCCTTTTCTTCTGCGTTCCACGGCGTATTCTACGATCAGAATGGCATTCTTCGCCAATAGCCCGACGAGCATCACCAGTGTAATCTGTGTATAAATGTTGTTATCTACTTCAAACAATTTATCGAACAGGAATACTCCTGACAAACCAATCGGGAGGGAAATCAATACTGCCAGCGGCAGGATGTAGCTTTCGTACTGTGCCGATAAGAGGAAGTATACGAATACCACACACAAGAGGAAGATGTACAAGGTCTGGTTTCCTCCGGTGCTTTCTTCACGGGATAGACCTGAGAACTCATAATCGTAACCTGCCGGAAGCTGGCTTTTCGCCACTTCTTCAATCGCTTTCATTGCATCTCCGGAACTGTAGCCTGCATTCGGCGTTCCGTTAATTGAAATGGATGTGAAGAGGTTGAAGCGGGAAATCACCTGCGGACCGTATACCTGTTTCATAGAAATGAATTCAGAAACCGGAGCCATTTCACCGTTTGCATTTCGGACATAAATCGAGTTCAAACTTTGCAGGTCTTTTCTATTTCCTGGCTCTGCCTGGTAAATCACCCGGTATTGCTTTCCGAATTTGTTGAAGTTGGATGCATACACCCCACCGTAATATCCCTGGAGCACGCTCAGTACATCACTCACCGTAAGTCCTGCCTGCTTCGTCTTCGCCACATTGACATCAAACTGGTACTGCGGGAAGTTCGGGTTAAAGGATGTGGTTGCATACTGGATTTCCGGGCGCTGGCTCAAAGCAGTCAGGAAGCCTGTGGCAACATCGTTGAATTTATTGATATCACCTCCTGATTTGTCCTGCAACTGGAATTCGAACCCGGCGGTGTTACCAAATCCCTGGATGGTCGGAGGGGAAAAGAAGATAATCCGTGCGTCTTTGATGTGTCCTGTCCGGGCAAACAAATCCTGGATAATGGCTTTCACATCGCGTTCGCGTTCGTCCCACAATTTTAGCCGCGTTAATACCATCCCGTAGGAGCTACCTGTACCACTGATGATGGAACGACCGACTACGCGGAGGGTGAATTTCGTTTCCGGAAGGGAGCGCACGATGCTGTCAATTTCTGTCAATACTTGTTCTGTGCGTTCCTGGGATGTTCCCGGAGCAAGTGTAATATCAGAGAAAATGGTTCCCATATCTTCCGCAGGAACGAATCCTTTCGGAGTGGTTTTCATTCCCCAAACCAATAAGCCAGTGAATATTGCCAGGATTGCGAACATCACCCATTTTCTTCTGCTCATAAACGAAACAGAACGTTTGTAACGGTTTGTCAATTTATCAAAAGAAGCATTGAAAGCGACGTTAAAACGCTGCATGAAGGATTTTTTGTTCCCGTGCGCATCTTTGTGCGGCTTCAGCAACATGGCACAAAGCGCCGGGCTCAGTGTCAAAGCGTTTACTGCTGACAGGATGATCGAAATAGCCAGTGTCAAACCGAACTGTTTGTAGAATACCCCGGTTGATCCCTGGATGAAACTCACCGGAACGAATACTGCAGCCATCACGAGTGTAATGGAGATGATTGCTCCTGTAATTTCGTCCATCGCATCAATGGTTGCTCTCTTAGCCGATTTATATCCTTCGTCGAGTTTGGCGTGGACCGCTTCTACTACCACAATAGCATCATCCACCACGATACCAATCGCCAGCACCAGGGCAAACAAGGTCAGCAAGTTGATACTGAATCCGAAGAGGTTCAGGAAGAAAAAGGTTCCGACAATCGCCACCGGCACGGAAATCGCCGGGATCAATGTGGAGCGGAAGTCCTGTAAGAACAGGAATACCACCAGGAACACCAGGATGAATGCTTCGATCAGGGTGTGGAATACTTTTTCGATGGATGCATCAAGGAAGTCGTTCACGTTTACAATGGTCGTGTATTTCACTCCTTTCGGGAACGATGCCTGTGCTTCGTCCAATACTTTCAGCGTTCCTTCGATGACTTCCTGTGCATTGGAACCAGCCGTTTGGTTCACCGCAACTCCCAACCCAAATTTACCGTTTACACGAACGGAACTGGAATAACTCTGTGCTCCGAGTTCGATTCGTGCAATATCTTTCAAACGAAGTACTTCTCCGTTTTCTCCCACACGTACTACGATATCGCCAAATTCAGTGTCTTCTTTCAGCCTTCCTTTGTACTTGATCGTGTATTGGTAACTCTGGTCTGCCTGCTCACCGAATTGTCCGGGAGCCGCTTCAATGTTTTGTTCTGCCAATGCACGGTTCACATCATCCGGAACGAGTCCGTAGCTAGCCATCACATCCGGTTTCAGCCAGATTCGCATGGAATAATCCATCAAACCGAAAGCAGTTGCGTCTCCAACCCCTTTGATCCGCTTAATCTGAGGAATCAGGTTGATGTTGGCGTAGTTCTGAAGGAAGGTCTGGTTATACGTCGAATCCTCACTGTACAAGTTAAAGATGAGCAAGTTACTTGCCTGACGTTTGGTTGTTACAACCCCGGCGCGGGTTACCTCCGCCGGTAATAAGCTCGTTGCCCGTGAAACACGGTTTTGTACGTTTACGGCTGCCAGATCGGGGTTTGTTCCCAGTTTGAAGTAAACCGTAATGGTTGCCGTTCCGTCGTTTCCGGCTGTTGAAGTCATGTAGGTCATGTCTTCCACCCCGTTAATCTGTTCTTCGAGCGGGATCACGACGTTGTTCAAAACCACATCGGCGTTGGCTCCCTGGTAGGATGCAGATACCTGAACGGTCGGCGGTGCAATATCCGGGTATTGGGAAACCGGAATGGCCACAAGGCCCAAAACCCCGAGAATCACGATCAATATCGAGATTACCGTAGATAAAACGGGTTTTTCTATGAATTTCTTAAACATAAGATGTATTTAAAATCTGTACTAAAATGACCGGGTGGAATCTTACTGATTCAATTCTGCGTAAACCGTTTTCGGGTCTGCTTTCGTCATTTTCACTTTCATGCCGTCTTTCAGGAATTGAACGCCTTCTAGAATCACCAGGTCTCCTTTTTTGAGACCTTTGTTGATGATGAAGAAGTGTCCGCTGGTTGCTTCCATCATTTCCACATTGATGCTGCGAACGATTCCGCCCTGTCCTACTACGAAAGCAAACTTTTTGCCCTGAACGTCTGAAATAGCACGTTGCGGGATCAGGAATCCGTTGTTGATTTCCTGCGGGATCAATACCTGTGCACTTGCTCCGCTTCGAAGCAGGTTCAACTGATTGTTAAACGTAGCGCGGATGCGTGCCGTTCCGGTTTGTGGATTGATCAACCCGTTAACCGACCCGATTTTTCCTTTTTCAGGATAAATGGTTCCGTCTGAAAGCAAGAGGGAAACTTCCGGGAAATGTGCTACTTTCTGGTCGAAGCTGCTTCCCTGTGTATTGCGGATAAATTCCAGCAATTGTTTTTCGTTCAGTGAGAAGTAAGCGTAAATCTTCCCGATGTTCGAAACGGTTGTCAATGGTTTCACAGTCGTTCCGGAAACCAAACTTCCCGTTTTGAACGTGATGCTTCCGATTACTCCGTCGACCGGGCTGGTGATTTTCGTATACCCGAAGTTCACATTGGCATTCACCAGGTTTGCTTCTGCCTGAGCCAATTCCGCCAAACGTGTTTGCAGGGTCAGGTTCGCCTCTTCCAGCTCGTATTTGTTCACGATGCTTTTTTCGACCAGGTTTTTGGTTTTCTGAACTTGCAATTTGGCGTTGCTCACTGCCGCTTCTGCGCTTTTAATCGCTGCGTTTGCCGTGCGAACCTGCTGTTCATATTGCGGAGCGGAAATCGTGAAAAGCAATTGTCCTTTTTTCACGAATTGTCCTTCATCAACCAGGATTCTGTCAACGAAACCATCCACTTTCGGGCGGATTTCTACGTTTTCAATTCCTTCGATTGTTGCGGGATAATCTATTTGAATCGTTGTTGATCGCGGTTCAACCTCCAGCACCTGATAAGTTTTAATCACGTTGGCTGCCGGAGCTTCTTCTTTGGAACTACAAGAAGCTAAAAGAATCAGCGACAAAGTCGCAAATGCATGAATTGGTTTCAATACTGTCATAAAATCTGTCTTTTTAAACTCACCACATTCATTGGGGTTCTTGTGAGAGTCAAATATCTTGCTTTTGGTTTAACTATTTGGTTAACTTTTCGCAAAGATCATGCATCAGCTAAAATAAAGACTTATTCAATTCATGCAATTTATTATTCAAATCAAACATTTTAATTTTTTTAACTAAGTGCCTTCGCGAAACGATCTCGGGGTCAATGTAGTCTGCTTTTTGAAAAAACTGTTGAAGTTGGAAGGGTGCTCAAATCCCAGTGTATAGGCGATTTCAGCCACAGAATTATCGGTATGCCGCAATAAAGCCTTGGCTTCGTTGGCCAGTCGGGAAGAAATAATTTCGGTTGTACTTTTTCCCGTTACTTCTTTAATCGAACGGTTCAAATGATTCACATGAATGGCTAATTTCTCTGCAAATTCGCTTGGTTTTTTCAATGCCAGCGACTGGTCTGAAGAATCGATCGGAAACTGTCTTTCAAGCATTTCCATAAACAACGTGGTCAACACCACCGATGCGGCAGGCTTCTTGTCTTCGTGGATATTCTGGAAACGCAATTTATTGGTTTGGTGCAGCAAAATGTGCAGGTAATGCACGATAATTTCATATTTCTTGATGTAGTTCCCGTCCATTTCATCGTGCATCTGCTTAAAAATGAATTCAATCTGTGCTGCCTGCTCATCGGTGAGCGGATAAACGGGGTTCATCGCTGTATTCATCAACGGAGTGTCTCGGAACAAATTATCGAGTAGATACGTGTCGATAAACTGGGTGTTGAAGAGGCAGAAATAGCCTTGCTGTTCTTCCGAAACCGGTTCCCAGACGTGTGGCACATTTCGGTGGTAAAAAATCAGTGTTTTACCTGAAACGCGCACTTTCGAATCTTCGAAATGCACAATCCCATCGCCTATAATCAGGGAAATTTTATGGAAGTCTGTACGATGTAGTTCTGTGATGCGCGCGCACTGTATCTGACCGCGTTTGAACACGTTAAAGTGGCTCATCCGCGACAAATGCGAGAACTGTTCCATCGTTCCCTTATTCAATATGCTTGCATAAAATTCCTGCAAGGTCAACAATCCGGTCATCTCCAAAAATTATGTTTTTCAAATATACGACTTTACAAATTATCCATGACGAATGATTTAATTATCAAGAGTGATTTTCATCCCTGATGATTAATCATGTCCTGACTCTGTTTAGACTTCTTTGAAAACCACAATTCCGTTATGCCCCCCGAAACCGAAAGTATTGCTCAGGGCTACTTTCACGTTCTTTTCGACTGCCTGATTTCTCACGATGTGCAGGTTATCCGGAATTACCGGGTCCAGCTGATGCAAATTGATGGTTGGCGGGATCAGTTTTTCAGTGATCGATTTGATCGAAAGGATCGCTTCTACTGCTCCTGCCGCTCCGAGTAAATGTCCGGTCATGGATTTGGTGGCACTGATACTTAAAGCACTGTTTTCTCCGAACACCGATCTGATCGCAGCAATTTCACTTAAATCCCCGACGGAAGTGGACGTGGCGTGCGCATTCAGGTAATCGACCTGGTTTGGATTTAATTGCGCTTCCGCCATGGCCAATTCTATGGCTTTCTTCGCTCCCAAACCTTCGGGATGCGTGGCGGTCATGTGATATGCGTCCGCAGTCATGGAAGCACCGACCAATTCGGCATAGATGGTTGCTCCGCGCTGTCTGGCATGTTCGTATTCTTCCAAAATCAATGCACCGGCTCCTTCTCCCATGACAAATCCATCGCGGTTTACATCAAACGGGCGGCTGGCTTCTGCCGGGTTGCTATTGTTGGTCGACATCGCTTTCATGGCATTGAAACCGGCAATAGACGCTTCTGTTACCGGCGCTTCCGATCCACCTGAAACAAACACTTTTGCTTTTCCCAGCCGGATGTAATTGAACGCATCCATCAATGCCGTATTGGAAGTGGCGCAGGCAGAAACGGTGGTATAATTGATTCCTTGCAGCCCGAATTTGATCGAAATCATCCCGGAAGCCATATTTGCAATGAGTTTCGGAACGAAAAAGGGATTGAATTTCGGGATAAAGTTCGTTTGTACGTAGTTTTTGACTTCTTCTTCGAATGTTCCCATTCCGCCCTGCCCGGTTCCCCAAATCACTCCTATGTCAAACGGATCCAGTTTCTCCAGCTCCAACCCGGAATCTTCCAAAGCCTGCGCCGCAGCGTACAGGGCATATTGCGTGAATAAATCGCTGCGCTTGATTTCGGCGTGTGTCAGGTACTTTTCCGGATCAAATCCATGGATTTCACATGCAATCTGCGTTTTAAAATTTGTCGCATCGAAACGGGTGATGATCCGCGCTCCGCTTTTCCCTTCCAGGCTGTTTTTCCAGAATTCATCCACCGTTTTCCCCAATGGATTTACGGTCCCCATTCCCGTTATAACTACTCTTTTCATATTTTTTTACTTAATCATTCAGATCCTGCTACTATCGGTATTTTGTTGTTCTTCGAATTATTCCATTGAGTGAAAGGTTCAAATCTTCTTCGCTCGTAGCCTCGAAGATTCAAAAGAGTTCAATGTGAACATTTATTCATTCTTTAAAATCATACAGGTCGAAACGGCATGTGCATACGTTCTCCCGGATTCATCGGTCAGCGAAGCTTCGACCAGTGCCGTGCGGCCTCCCAGATGGATTACTTTCCCCACAGCAGTGAGTTTTCCCGTTTTGGAATGAACCATTTTCAAAAAATTGACTTTCAGTTCCAAAGTTGTATAGACCACTCCTTTCGGCAGCAGCGAATGCAGGGTGCATCCCATCGCAGAATCCAGGATGGAAGTGATCACACCGCCGTGTACACTTCCGTTGGGATTGTAGTGAAATTCGTGCGGTTCGAAGACAAAGCTCACTTTTCCTTCTTCGATTTCTCCAATTTCGAAATCCAGGGTGTGGATCAAAGGCGATGCGGGGATTTCTCCCCGCATCATGCCTTGTAAATATTCCAGTCCGGAAAGTTCTCTGGACAACTCCACTCCTTCCAACGGGTTTCCCCAGGAGTAAGTTCGCTCTCTTTTCATTTCTTCCATCGTTATGCTGTTACTTTCACATATTCTTTGGTCATTCCGACAGGAACCAGGTGTTGATCTTTTTCCATTGCCTGAATCAGTTCGCTTGCCACTTCCTGCGGAGGAATTCCGGATTCACCTCCGATTGCTTTTGAAAAGTCGGTGTTTACCAACGGTGGAATCAATTCAAAGACGCGGAGTGTATCGCCCAATGTATTGCGCAATACGTCTGTGTAGGATTTCAAAGCCGCTTTGCTCGCTGAATAGGTCGGTACGGAATTCTGCGGAAAATAGGCCACGATGGACGTCACGTTGACCAGCGCCGCATCGGGATTGTTTAATAAAACCGGCAGCAATTGTTCCGTTAGAGCGACAATCGACAAATAGTTCGTTTCGATTTCCCGGCTTGCTTTGGAGTATGCACCTGCATCGGAACTCAATTGGTATGCATCGGCATAGCCCGCGTTGTTGATAAGCATATTCAGCTCCGGATGTTCTGCCCGGATGACTGAAACCAGGTGGTCTACACTTGCTCCATCCGTCACATCTCCTGCGATCGGGAATACGTTGTTCAATGTTGCCGCTGCCTGTTTCAGCTTTTCTTCATTCCGGCCTGTGATCAGGATTTTGTTTCCACGTTCTGAAAGTTGTTTTGCCAGTTCGAACCCGATTCCTGCCGAACCTCCTGTAATTAAAATGGTGTTCCCGTCTGTTTTCATTTGTTCTGTTTTAAATTATTTTGTTTGCTATGCTTGAAGGCAAGATTTACAGAGGCAAGACTTCACGAGTCATGACTCCTATAATCCCGACTCTTTTAGTCTTACAGTCTTGCCTCTAAAAGTCTTGGTCTTCTATTTCAAATTTTCAATCAGCATGGCCGTTGCGCCACCGCCGCCGTTACAAATCGCCGCAATTCCGTATTTGGCTTGTTTGTCTTTCAGGATGTGTGCCAGTGTCACCAGGATTCGCGCGCCGGAAGCTCCCAGCGGGTGACCGATGGCAACTGCTCCGCCGCGGATATTGACTTTCTCCAGATCCATCCCGGCCAGGCGCGCATTGATGATCGGCACGTTTGCATAAGCTTCATTCAGTTCGAAATAGTCGATCTCGTTCACTGAAACACCTGCTTTTTGCAGTGTTTTTTCAATGGCAATCGCCGGTGAAGTCGTAAACCACTCGGGAGCTTGTGCTGCATCCGAAAACGCAACGATTCTTGCCAGCGGCTTCAGGTTGTGTTTTTCGAGGAATGCTCCGGAAACAATGATTAATGCCGCTGCTCCGTCATTCAAATTTGATGCATTTGCCGCCGTGATTGAACCATCCGCTTCGAAGATCGGTTTGAGTTGTCCCAATTTTTCCGGGTTTAACTTCTCGATATCTTCGTCTGTTGCGTAGACAAACGCGCCTTTCTTGGTTTGAACCGTGATCGGTGTGATTTCATTCGCAAAGCTTCCCGAAGCGTGCGCTTGTTGTGCTTTGGAGAAGGTTTTCAGCGTGTATTCGTCCTGTTCTTCGCGGGTGATTTGGTATTTCTTGTTGGCTAATTCAGCCGCGCTTCCCATGTGAAAGTTGTGGTAGGGATCCCACAAACCGTCTTTAACCATTCCGTCGATGAGGTTGTGATTCCCGGTTTTGTGCCCGTTCCGGTGATTTTCGAGGTAGTACGGCGCATTCGACATACTCTCCATTCCTCCTGCGAGTACTACCTCACTGTCTCCAGACAAAATGGATTGTACCGCGTATGAAACGGATTTCAGTCCGGATGCACAAATTTTATTGATGGTTGTTGCGTCTGTTTCATCCGGGATTCCTGCCAGACGTGCTGCTTGTCGCGCCGGTGCCTGCCCGATGTTTGCCGACAGTACATTCCCCAGGATCACTTCATCGATGTCGCTGAGTTGGATTCCGGCTTTGGAAACGGCATCTTTGATGGTTTCTGCTGCGAGCTGGGGTGCTGTGAATGAGGATAAAGATCCGAGGAAACCTCCTGTTCCGGTTCTTGTTGCTGCTAAGATATAGGCTTGTTTTTCCATTTTTGTGTTTTTTATTGGTCGTAATTCCACAATATACCAACCGGTATATTTTTGGGTGAAAAAATTTAATATTCTTCTTTTATTTATTCTTTACCGGACAAATAGCAGATTCAAGCATCTTGACTGCTGATTACCGCTACTAAAATCAATTCCTATTTTCCCATTCATGTTGTTTTCCGTTGCCGTAATTCCGCAATATACCAACCGGTATATTTCTGGGCAAAAAAAATTTCAACCCGTTATCTCCACAATCATTTTCCGGATAAACAACAAGTTCGAATTCAAATGCTGCTTATTCCGGAATGTCTTGGAAAGTAGCATCCCTCCTTCAATCAGCGAAACAAACTGGTCGGCAAAAGCTTCCGCATCCGTTTCAGCTAAAAAAACACCGCTCTTTTTCCCATATTCCACTACCCGGCGCACATGAGAATGCCATTCCAGCATCGCCTTGCAAACGCGCGAAAACAATTCCGGGTTCGAATCATCTGCATCCACCGCCGTGTTCAGCAAGGGACAACCTCCCGAAACGTAGACATGATCGAATACTTCTCCGTAGAAATCCACATACACCAGCAATTGATCAACCGGATCTTTCAACCCGATCGAACGCGCAACGATTTCATTCCGGATCTTTCCCAGGTTGTAATCAAAAGCTGCTGCAGCTAATTCGTCTTTGTCTTTGAAATTGCCGTAAATGCTTCCTTTTGTCAACCTGGTAGCAGCCGTAATATCCGAAATAGATGTTCCTTCGTACCCCTTTTTGTTGAAAATCGGAGCCGTTGTTTCTATGATGAATTGCCGTGTACGTTCTGCCTTTGTCATGAATTTGCCACTTGCCTGTTCTGCAAATGTACATCAATTCCAGAAATAAAATACCAATTGGTATATTTTTTTTCTCATTGAGAATGGATCATTTAAAAACTGAAAAGATTTTTTAATTGAACTATTGCCTGATTATATTCGCTTCAAAAACACAAACAAAACACATGGAATTCGGAAAGGTCGACCGCAGTTTATTGGATAAAATCAATTTTCGTCTGCCGGAAGACGGTTACTTTGCCCGGCAATTGAAGCCTGCTCCGGAACGACCAAAAGTGTACATAGGTAGTGAGCGCTGGGGACGCAAGGAATGGGTCGGTCTTATTTATCCTGCCAAAACGAAAGAAAGTGATTTCCTGGAGCAGTACATTAAAAACTTCAGCGGAATTGAGCTCAATACGACGCACTACCAGGTTTATGCTCCGGCAACTATCCGGAAATGGGCCGAAAAAGCTGCCGGAACTGATTTTCGCTTTTGCCCGAAATTCCCGCAATCCATTAGTCATTACAGTGATCTGGCTAGTCAGAAAGCTCTGATTGAAACTGACCGTTTCTTTCAATCGATCATTCATTTCGAAGAACACCTCGGCCCCTTATTCCTGCAATTGAGTGAACGCTACGGCCCGGCAAAAAAACATGCTTTGTATTCCTACCTGAAAACACTTCCGCGCGACCTGGACATCATGCTGGAAATCCGCCATCCGGACTGGTATTCCGAACCGCATCGTTCCGAATTGTTTGCATTGCTGCATGAGCTATCTATCGGCCTGGTCATTACGGATGTTTCCGGCAGAAGAGATTGTGCCCACATGGAAATCACCGCTCCGGTGACTCTTATCCGCTTTGTAGGCAATGCACTGCATTCAACCGACTATCAGCGCATCGACGACTGGGTGGAACGCATTCATTCCTGGCTCCAAAAAGATTTGAAAGCCATTCATTTTTACCTGCATCAGCCGGATGCCACGTATGTCCCCGAATTAATGACCTATTTGGTAAAGCAACTCAACCAGATTGACGGGCTGCAACTGCAGGCTCCGAGGTTGATTGAGACCACCGGAAGTTTGTTCGACTGAGGTTGATCCGGCTGAAAACCCTATTTCGCAATTTTCCCAAATTCCCATATCGCTATATGGCGAACCCCCTGATTCTACTGGACAAATAGATACATATCTATCCGTATTTACTCTTTCTCAACCAACTTATTTCCATCCAAAAACCTTCCCCTTGCTTTCCCCCTGTTTTCGCATAGTTGTTGAAAGTGAACGACTTGTTTACCTAATTTAGGTTCTGTTCTATTCACTGTGACGCCATGATTGTTACCCTTAGCCGATCTTTTTTCATTCGAAATGATTCCTGGAAAAGAATCCTTCGAAGTACCCGGGATGGCTTCCGATTCTCAGAGCGCCACACTATTCATTACGACGACATGCCTCAAAACAAATTTGCCCTCGCACGATATGCCATTATCGACGAGCTACTGAAGAAAAACAACTACGTCAAAACCTCCACCATTACGGAAGCCTGCAAAAGAAACCTGGGGTATCAGGTTTCACAGCGGACTATTCAGTTGGACATGAATTCCATGAAGAACGACAGTTTTCTCGGGATTTTTGCGCCTATCGAATACTGTAGCAAGCGAAAGGCGTATTATTACCACGATTCGGATTACGAATTCGCTTACCAGCAGTTAAACCTGAACGAAGTCAATCTGCTGGAAAATGCCTGCAGTATTGCTTCCCGCCACATGAAACCGGATCAGCGCATCATCCTGGGTGATGTCCTTTTCAAAATCAAGAAAAAATACATGGCGAAATAAAACTTCGCCATCCGGACTTATCCTTGTAAGCTAATTGTTTTTGTTCCCATTCACTGATACAAGATGATTTTTGAAGCCATACAACTCCTCTCGCAGCAACTCAATGATTATCTGAAAATCCGATTCAGATTGACGGAAGATATTGTGTTCATTTCACCGATCAAGGATCCTTCGAAAAGCTTCCCGAACCGTGTCGGAATTACCATTGTTGGAGTGGAGCGCGAAACAGGAGCCGGAGTGAGTTTTCAGCGCCGGGTGGTTTCAGAATCCACATCTGCACAGAGCGTTCCGGCATGGCAGATCAGTCTGAATGTACTCATATCCGTTATTTTCCAGGAAAAACAATACGAAGAATCGCTTCGGTTATTCTCAGCAGTAATTGCTTTTATCCAGAAAAACAACATGGTGCGCTCGGCTAATGAAGACATCAGTTTCTCATTGGAAGTGATGAACATGACCATCCACGAGCTCTCCAATCTCTGGAGCATCTGCGGCGAGAATTACTATCCGTCCGTAGTCTGCAAAATCCGACTGCTGACAGTAGATGCCGGTGAAATTGTTGATTTGTCCTACCTCATCTCCAAACCGGAACAAACAACTGATCTCCGATGAGTACTCAACATACATATCGCATTTGGTTAAAATTCGTCATCTCGCATGATTATTTTGAAGCGGAACAATGCGGTGTGGTTCTCGAACCCGATCAGCTTACACGAAACGAATTGCAGAAAGCCGGGATCCTGTTCAAACAGCAAAGTCCCTGCTCCTGGGTACTCATTGTTGAAAACGACATCCACCTGGAAGCCGATGAGCAGTTATCCTTTCAGCTGAAAGCCGCGCACCCCGATTTTTATTACTATACCAACGAAGCAGTTTCCGATATGGAAGATTGCCTCATCAGCGACTATCAAAAAGGAGGCATCTGGAAAATCCTGAGTCTTCCGCTATCCGAAAACCGCGTGCAAAATACCGAAACGGAAACGATTTCAATCCGGCTGGGAAACCAGCAAAAACGCATCGAATTTCTCATCCTCCCCTCACAATCCTACCTCAACGATCCCCTCGAAATCAGAGAACAGCGCGGAAAAGTACTGTTCAACCCGCTGGAAGAATCAACGCTTCCGGGAACGGATCAAAAGCTATTCCGCTTTGTCTCTTCCGAAACCCTTCCGCTGAAGAAGAAAAGTGACTATCAGTTTCATTTATGGGAACTGCGGAAAAGCGGCGACAACCTGCTGAGCCGCCTCCCCGATTTCCCGCTGATCCAGTCGCTTTCGCCTTTTAGTCCGAAAGACACGCTAACGAGTTACATCTATTTATAAATCAATAAATCCATATAATGAGTACAATGAAAACACCAGGGGTATATGTCGTTGAAAAGAACGCTTTCCCGAATTCCGTTGTCGAAGCTGCTACTGCCGTACCTGCATTTATCGGGTATACGAAGTTTGCCAAAGACGGCAACAAAACGCTGCTGAACAAGCCGTGGAAAATCAACTCAATGGCTGAGTTCATCCAATACTTCGGCGGACCTCCCGTTCCGAAATTCTCTATTACGGAAGCGAAAGACGGTGAAGGAGACGAAGCTCAGGTAGGAACTTCCCACCTGACGATCAACGACAAAAAGTACACTGTTCAGCGAAGCGACAAGTACAATTTCTACTACCAGATGCGCTTTTTCTTCGCAAACGGAGGGGGAACCTGCTACATTGTTTCAGTAAGTGAAGGGTACACCGAAGATTTGTCCTACGACAAACTAACCGGCGGAATCACTGCACTGCTGAAAGAACAGGAACCGACAATGGTCTTGATCCCGGAAGCTGTATACCTCGGTTCGGTAGACGACTGCTGCAAACTGCAGGCAGACAGTATCAGACATTGTGGATTTGACATGCAGAACCGCGTTGCCGTACTGGATATTTACGATGGTTTCAAAGACAGCGACAGTGTGATCACGGATTTCCGCGAGAAAATCGGTACGGAATTCCTGAACTATGCAGCGGCTTACTATCCGTGGTTGAACACAACGATCGTTCCGGATTCGGACATCAGTTTCCTGAACATGGAAGCTCCGGATGACCTGATGGCGATCCTGACAGCGAATGATACCGAAGGAAAACTGACAGATTTTATCGCAAACGTTGCTTCGGCAAAAATCGCGGAACTGAACGAACTGGATCGCGAAACGACTCACAAGGTACTGGCACGCCACTCTTCAGCATACAGTGAGGTGATGCGTGAAATGTTACTGACGATCAACATGCTTCCTCCTGCTTCTGCAATGGCTGGAATTTACACCATGGTTGACAGCACCAAAGAAGTTTGGAAAGCCCCGGCGAATATCGGTGTAGCTGCTGTGATCAGCCCTACAGTGAGTATTTCCCACAAAGACCAGGAAGGATTAAACGTTCCGATGAACGGAAAAGCTGTCAATGCAATCCGCTACTTCGTTGGTGAAGGAGTGAAAGTATGGGGAGCACGCACACTGGACGGAAACTCCCTCGACTGGAGATACATCAACGTACGCAGAACGATGATCATGCTGGAAGAATCCATCAAGAACGCCGCAAAAGCTTACGTATTCGAACCAAACGTTGCCAATACCTGGGTGAGCGTGAAAAGTATGATCACCAACTTCCTGAACGGAATCTGGAAACGCGGTGGATTAGCCGGTGCTTCTCCGGAAGATGCATTCAGCGTACACCTCGGATTGGGTGAAACCATGACGCCGGAAGACATCCTGGAAGGAATCATGCGCATCACGATCCTGGTAGCAATCTCCAGACCTGCAGAGTTCATCGAGATTACGTTCCAGCAGCAAATGCAGAAAAGCTAAAAACAAATTTTAAAGTGAGAATTGAAAAGTTACTTCGACTCCGCTCAGTTTACTTTTCAATGGTACATTATCCATTTTCAATTAAATAAAAAATTAAGAAATCATGGCAGGAGAAAAACAAGACAACGTATGGCCACTACCGAAGTTTTACTTCCAGGTAAAGTTGGGCGATAAAGAAGTTCCATTCCAGGAAGTATCCGGATTGGATATCGAAGCTCAAATTGTTGAATACAGACACGGAAACAGCAAAGAGTTCTCGACCATCAAAATGCCGGGAATCAAGAAAACCGGAAACGTGACCCTGAAGAAAGGTGTTTTCGTAAAAGACAACGGATTCTGGGACTGGTTCAACAAGATCAAAATGAACACCATCGAGCGTCAAACGGTTGTGATCAGCTTATTGGACGAAGCCGGAAAACCAACGATGGTTTGGACCTTGAACAATGCATGGCCTACGAAAATTACCGGAACGGATATGAAATCCGACGGAAACGAAGTAGCTGTTGAGACCATTGAGGTAGCTCACGAAGGATTGACGATCGCAAATAGTTAAACATCTGAAGCATGAGTAAGCAAAAATGGGAACTTCCGGTAGCGTTTTATTTCCAGGTGAAAATCGGGAATGAGGAATTCGCGTTCAAAGAAGTAACCGGATTGTCGGCTGAAATGGAAACAGAACCTGTGAAAGAAGGAGGTGTGAATGATTTTACATACCTCCTTCCGAAGCAAATCAAGCACAACAATCTGAGTCTCAAAAGAGCATTGAACCCGATCAACCGGAATGATGTGGTCTGGATCAAAAAGATCCTGGAAGGCGATTTTTCGCAACCCATTGTCCCGCGCGACATCATTGTGAACTTGCTGGGCGCAGACGGTACGCCGATCTATACCTGGACGTGTTCCCAGGCCTACCCGGTCAAATGGGATGTCGCAAGTCTTGATTCGCAAGCCAACACGGTGTTGATCGAAACCATCGATTTTGCTTACACAACTCTCAAACGTTCTTAACAACCGTACACATGTCAATCATCATCAAGGAAATCAGTATTCGGACAACCATTGAGCGCAAAGCAGGCTCAAACGGGGAATTGGATTTGAAGGTGGCCAAACTGAAAAAGGACATCCTCCGGGAAGTTCATGACACCTTGCGAAAACAGCGAATCAAGAAAGGAGACCGCTAATGGGAGAATTAGTCAAGCTGAAAATTCTGGGGTATGAAACCCAAAGTTATTCCGAATCGAAAAAGAGCGGGGATTTCACCACACAGGTGAACCCGGCTTCTATGAAATTGGGGAAAACACTGAATTATCAGCCGAACGGAGAAGCACAGGGTGTTGCAAACCTCCGGAAATTCCGTTCCCAGGCACTCGACTCACTTTCCTTTGAAGTATTGATGGACGACACCGGGATCATCCCAAGTAAAACCGGGAAGATCAAAGACCGGATCAATCAGCTCGAAAAAGCCATTTACCGGATCAACTCCGAGAGCCACGAACCGAGCTACGTCAAAGTGATCTGGGGAACTTTCATCTTCCGGGGAAGGGTCGAAACAATCAATTACGACTACAGTCTCTTTGCTCCCAACGGAACCCCGCTGAGAGTGAAAGTTTCCTTTTCCTTCAACGGTTATTTCGACAAGGACACAACCCAGATGAATTCACCGGATCTTTCCCGGGTGATCACCTTTCGCGCCGGAGACAGCATTGCACGTTACTGCGATGAAATCTACGGCGATGCTTCCTTCTGTCACGAAATAGCAGCATATAACAATTTAAGTGAATTCCGGAAAATCGAACCCGGAACGAAAATCCTCTTTCCTCCATTAGTAGCAAAATGAGCGTTTCACCGGAAAAAAATAGCGAAGGCCTTGTAACCTGTTCCATTTACAGCAGCAACAGTAAAATCAGTGATTCTTTTGAGCTGGTTTCTATTCTCGTGCGTAAAGAAATCAACCGGATTGGTCGCGCAACACTCGTATTTGAAGCCGGTAACATGCCCCAGAAAGAAATTCCGGAAAGTGACGATGACACCTTTGCTCCGGGGAAAGAAATCCGGATTGAAGTCGGGTATCAAAGTGATGAAAAAAGCATTTTCGAAGGCATGGTCGTGACCCACAACCTGGATATCCCGGAAGATGGGCCTACAACCCTACAAATCGAATGTGCCGACTACCTGCTTCCCGCCACGCTAAACCGCAAAAACAAGCTGTTCGAACAACAAAAAGACAGCGACATCATCAACGAAATTTTAGGCGCTTATTCGGGACTGACTGTTACGGTAGATGCAACTACGTTTACACACCCCGAACTCGTTCAATACTATTCCTCCGACTGGGATTTCGTTTGTTCGCGGGCAGATGCCAACGGACTGCTGGTGATTTCAGACGGGAAAACCGTGAAAATTGCAAAACCGGCCGTTTCTGCTTCTGCAGTATTAAGCGTGACTTACGGAAGTGACCTGATTTCCTTCCGCGGAGAATTGCAGACCACCGATCAAACAATTGGTGTGGATGCTTATGCCTGGGACATCGCCACACAAGCCATGATCAAATCGGCATCGGCAAAACCGACATTGAACAGCCAGGGGGATCAAACATCGTCAGCATTGGCAGAATCCATTAAAGGCGACCGCTGGGAAGTTCAAACTGAAAGTTACGGAGACACTTCGCAGCTACAGGCCTGGGCAGATGCGCAGGCACTGAGAGCCGGACTCGCCAGAATTCGCGGAGAAATCAAATTCCAGGGAAGTTCGCTCGCTGTTCCAGGTTGTTTAATCACCCTTGCCGGGCTCGGAAAACGCTTCAACGGAGACGCCTATATTGGGATGGTGGAGCATGAAATCCGCGACGGAGAATGGCTCACAACCGCAGGAATGGGCGTTGATCCGGAACTGGCGACACAAAACACAGACGTGGTTACGCCTCCGGCTTCAGGGTTGCTTCCGGGAATCGAAGGATTACACGTAGGAGTTGTCAAAAAAATAGACGAAGATCCCGGAAAAGAATACCGGATCCAGGTCGAAATTCCACTGTTGAACGCAGACAAAAACCTGGTTTGGGCGCGTTTGAGCAATTTCTGGAGCAGTAAAAGTTACGGTGCTTTCTTTATTCCCAACATCGGAGATGAGGTCGTACTGGGTTTCCTGAACAACGATCCTACTTACCCGGTGATCCTGGGTAGTTTATACAGTTCATCCAACACCGCACCGCTGGAAATTGACAAGAAAAATCCCAAACAATTCCTGCAGTCTAAATCGGGATTGAAGTTTGAAATGGACGATGAAAACAAAATCATCACTGTTCAAACACCTGCATCGAATAAGATGGTCCTGAGCGACAAGGACAAATCCATCAGCATTACCGACCAGAACGGAAACAAGATCGAACTTTCAAGCAGCGGAATTCTCATTGAAGCAGCCAAAGCAGTAACGATCAAATCCGGAACGGAAACAGGCATCAAAGCCGGAACAAGCGGAAGTTTCAATGCTGCAACATCATTGGCCCTGAAAAGCACCAACATAGAAGCTACAGCAGACGCTGGTTTCACAGCAAAAGGAAATGCCACAGCCGAGTTGTCCGCCGCAGGACAAACCACGGTGAAAGGCGCAATAGTCATGATCAACTAAGAAAAAATATGAGTTTAGCTGCCCGATTAACAGATATGCATACCTGCCCGATGGTTACACCGGGAGTTCCTCCTATTCCACACGTGGGCGGCCCTATTTCCGGGCCGGGAGCACCGACCGTTCTCATCGGCGGACTACCTGCGGCGGTGATGGGCGACATGTGTGTCTGTGTTGGTCCACCAGACAGTATTGTCAAAGGATCAGCAACGGTAATGATTGCCGGAAAACCTGCAGCACGGATGGGTGACACCTGTGCACATGGCGGAACGATTGTATTAGGATGTCCAACTGTATTAATCGGCGGATAAGATGAGTGATAAAACCTATTTAGGAACAGGATGGGGATTCCCGGTACGCTTCAATCTGAACCAGCACGGGGTACACCTGGTATCGGACGAGGAAGACATCTGGGAAAGCCTGCGTATCTTGTTTTCGACCATTCCGGGTGAACGCGTATTCCGCTACAGCTATGGCTGTCCGATCGATAAATGGGTATTCTCCAAAATCGATCTGTCGGAAAAAACGATGATGATCGACATCATTGAACAGGCCATCCGGGAAGGCGAACCGCGCATCATTACAGACGCCGTGGACGTAGAAATCCGCGATGCCATGGAAGGAATTCTGTGGATCAAGGTCGATTTTACAATCCGGCAAACCAACAGCCGAAGCAGCATGGTTTATCCGTTCTACTTCCTGGAGGGAACACAACTTTAATTACGAATTACGAATGAAAAGAAACATAACTGAAAATGAGACATGAAGAACCAATTCGTAATTCGTAATTCGTAATTCGTAATTCGTAATTCGTAATTCGTAATTCTTTAAAAAATTGATGGAATCAAGAGACGGACATAGCAGAAAGGATCGGTTGGATCGCCTACGTGTGCCTGGCAGTTTTAAAATGCTGGACAACGACAAGGGTGTTATGCTCCAAAAATTGATCCGCATCGCCGGGTGGATCCGGTTTTACAACGAAAAAGAAATCCCGGAAGGTTATTTCGAAGCATTTCTACGCGAATTGAAAGCGCTGTATGAAAGCATCCAGATGAAACATGCGCACGAAGCAATCGGGAAAATGGAGCCTTCACAGGCACTGCTCCTGGCTTTCATCGAGAACCTTCAAAAAATCAGTGAACATTACAACGACCGCTGGAACAATTTTGCAAACTGGTACCTGACCGAATACCTGAAAGTGAGTCCGCTTTCGGTGAAGGGAGACAAAGTTTGGCTTGCTTTCGACAAAGCAACTCCGGGGCCTGTCACGATTGAAAAAAATACCGGGTTCAACCGGAAAAATGCCGATCAGAACGTGCTGACTTACCGTTTGGCAGACGAAGTCATTGTACAGGATATCACCGCAGTGAGCGCTTATACCATTTGCCTCGACCGGAATCCGTACCACTACCCTGCTTCCAGCCTGAATTTCGTAACGGCCATCAAAACCCGTGATTTGCTTCACGACAAGCCGGCGGTTGACCGCACCTTGTTGTTTGACCACGAACACCTATCACGGGAAAGCCGTGCAATCGGGCTGCGTATTGCAGCTCCGTCCCTGCTTTTGCGGGAAGGAAAACGGAATGTGACAATCTATTTTGAAGCGGAAAACAAGGAATGGATGAAAATCCTGGAAAAGGCAGAGGCAACACTACTTCAAACGGACAATAATCCTCAAACACTTCAGACCAAGTTGTTCAACAACCTGTTTTACATCACAATCAGTACACCAACCGGCTGGACGAACGTGAATGTATACGAGGTCAAAAAAGACAAGCTCAAAAACCGGCTGGTGCTCAAATTCCTGCTTCCGGAAGATTTCCCTTCCACAGTAGATTGTACGAAGGAGGTGCATCAGTTCGAGTCCGAATTCCCGGCTTTGGAAATCCGGCTCAATTTCGATGCCTGGCTGTACCCGTATTCCTGGATCCGCAAACTGAATATCCAGCGCATCATCATCCGCACCAAGGTGGAAGGAATCAGCGATGTGCAGGTATACAACGAACTCGGGAAAATCGACAATACCAAATCGTTCCCTCCTTTCGGAATCAACACTTCTGCCGGAACCTGGATGGCGATCGGGAATTACGAAATGGCCATCAAAAATGTAAGCAGTATCAATGTTTCGGTCAAATGGAACCAATTGCCGCTGCATCCGAAAGGTTTGAAGGGGCATTACGCCGCTTATCCGGGTATTATTGAAAACGATTCGTTCAAAATCCGGGTGCGCTACCTGAGCGACAACAGCTGGTTTCCAACTCCCGGAAACAACTATTTCTCTCTTTTCGAAGATGCCATAATCGAAGATCCGAACGCCGCAAAACTCGATAAAGCTGTTGCGGAAGAAAGTAATTTCAACAAAATTTCCGTAAAAAAAATGGTTCCGTTCGAAGGCAGCGAAGAGGAATACAAGTACACGATCAAAACGCGAACCGGCTTCGTGCGTCTGACGCTTGAAAAACCCGATATGGGATTCGGCGCTCAGGAATACCGCGATTTGTTTACCGAGCGCATGATGATGAAAAAATGGCGCAAAAAGCGACTTCCGGTGCTGCTTCCGCCGATCGCTCCGCACGTGGAAAACATGACCCTGGACTACCGCTCGGAAGACATCATTGATCTGCGGAAAAATGCACGAAACAGTTCCGTGATTGTCGATCAACTGCATCCTTTTGGAGTTGTTTCATCGCGCGAAGTGAGTACGAACACCGGCATTCCGTTTGTCTTTTCACAACAAACAGATGCCAGTCTGATCCTGGGATTCAAAAACGTGAAAGGCGGCGAAATCTTTTCTACGTTCATCGTATTTGAAACAACCTTGAATGAAATGACCGTTGACGACCTGCCGCAAATCGTGATGTATTGGGGCGATGGTTTCGACTGGGAAGAAATTCCGCGTGGGTTCATTGCCAAAGACGAAACCAAGCGCATGACCGTAAGCGGAAACCTGGTGTATCATTTCCCGGATTACATTCCGCCGAACCTGTATGATAAGGATGGCATTCTGTGGATCCGGGCCGGTTTTGTCAAAAACCACGAATTTGTTCCTGAAATCCGCGCGATCTATAACAATGCGGGATTGGTAGTCCTGGAAACAGACGATACTTCTGTGGAAAAACTACAATCCTTTAAAAACGCGAACGGCTTGCTCGAACCGGAGAAAAAATTGCCGGGAATTACTTCCATTGAGCAAATTACGTCCTACTATTCGGGCCAGGAACTGGAAGATTTGAAAAGCATGCAGGCACGTGTTTCGGAATACGTCACGCACCGCGGAAGAGCTGTCACAGCACGCGATTTCGAGTTATTGACCCTGCAGGAATTTTCCGATATCGGCAAGGCCTTGTGCTTGCCCAATACGAACCTGAAAAACGCACGACAAGGAGTCGTAACAGTAGTTGTGATTCCGCAAAACAAGGTCAAAACACTCCACGATTCCAAACCCATGGTTCCGTCAGGATTGCTTTCACGCATCGAAGATTTCCTGAATGCACGTGCATCGAAAAATGTGTTGGTCGACGTAGTCAACCCGGTTTATGAAGAAATCCAGGTGAAATGCGTGATCCGCCTGAAAGACCGGAACCAGTTAGTGCCGCTGGAATCGCTCCACGAGATTTGCGACAATTTCATCGCTCCCTGGCAGGCAAAAAACACCCTGCCGAAATTCGGTGAAGCAATCCATGTTTCGCGGATTTACGAAGCGATCCGGGACGCAGATTTCGTAGCCGGCATCAGCTATTTTGCGGTAATCCGCGTATCGCAGGATAAATCCGGAAGACGCAGCGATTATCAGTTATACAAACACGAAGACCGGGAAACAATCCTGGCCCCTGATCAGCCGTACAAACTGTTTGTACCTGCTCAAACACATATTATACAAGTAGAGGAACATGATGAAGATGCCACTCCATATGGTTTGGGCGACATGGAAATAGGCAAAACATTCATCCTCTGAAAAAAATACCAGCATGGCGATTAGAAACAGAAATACATTGATTGAAGGCTTCAGCAAAGGACAACGTCCGACCGCCGATGATTTCAAGAATCTGATCGATTCAACGGTCAATATCCTGGATGACGGTTTTTCAAAAGATGCCCAATCCGGGATCAAACTTGCTCCCATCTCCGAGCAGGAAGGAACCGTGATGACGTTTCTGCAAAACATGACGGATGATGCCGGCGGACGCTGGGAATTTGACATCCTGAACAACGATATGAAAATCAGCCGGGTTAGCGAAAAGGAAAAAAACCAGCTGATTCTGCTGAAGCAAAACGGGGAAATCGAACTGGGCGAAGAAGGCTGCGATATCCACGTAAAAGGCACACTGCACACAGAACAACGTTCCGGGAAGAACCTGAAACAAGTTCCGGCAAACGGAAAATGGCAGAACCTCACGGAATTACTGCCGGGAATCCGTGCCTTGGAAGTGGTTTGTGTGATGGGAAAACGACACACGGGGAAACACGCCGTACTGGTTGCACATGCTACCCATTGTTTCGGTGCGAAGCCGCGTATCAAATATGTGCGTTCTCATTTCGGCATGTTCGGGAACAAACTCATCCTGCGCTGGCACAAATCTCCGAAAGACAGAGCCTGTCAGCTCCAGGTCAGAACCCGCTTCAAGCTGGGAGACGATATTTACATTCAAAGTTCCATTACCTCCCTGTGGGATAACCCGCTGATGGAAAATCTATAGCCTATGTTTATCAAAAAGCGTGAACGATCGGATAATTTTTACCAGGAACTGCAGGAGCGGACACTCGAACGCCTGCAGGAACTGAGTGGAGACGTCTGGACTGATTTCAACATCCACGATCCCGGGGTGACGATTTCGGACAACATGAATTACGCTTTGTTTGAACTCCAATACAAACTCGATCTGCCCTTTCACGCTTTCATCGGACCGGACCGCCGCGACTATGCTTCCAAAGGAATTTTTGATGCGGATTTCATTTTCTCTCCGTCGATTGTGACGGCTGAAGACTACGAACAACTGTTCCTGAACAGCATTGAAAACCTCGAAAGCTGCCTGGTCGAATTCAATGAAGGTTACTACATCATTCGTGCATCTGCATCTCCGAATAATGCCGCGGTTTCTTCCGAAAATATCAAAGAAGAAATCTTTGTACTGTTTCATGAAAACCGGAATTTGTGTGAAGATCTCCGCTGGGAAGACATTCACGTGCTGACAAAATCTTCCGGAAAACGCCAGAAAAGACAGGAAGATGCCCCGCAAATTGAGCAGGTTTACGACACGGAAACGAAAGAAAAACCGATCCGGATTCAGAATTACAACTCGTTCCAGCTGGATTTCCCGGATGCATACGGAATCGGTCTGCGCGGACTTCCATACGAAGCTTCCGAACGGAATAAGGCGCACGTGCTTCAATTGAAAGGCTACCTGATGATGATGGATTTCATGCTCTCGCACGTAACCGAGCAAGTACAGCAAACACCACAACTCATCAGTTTCAGGGATGAAGCACCTGAAGGCAGGTTGTCTTTGGTTTCCATTCCGGATGTTGCGAAAGTGGTCGACCGCGCCAAATTTGCACAGCGCAATCAATTACTCAGTCCGGCTGTGATTCAAAATAAAAAGTCCGGATTCATTGATATTCTCGATACGCTATACGGCGAAGACACAAACAAATTCTTCCAGGATTTTCAGCCTCCGGTTTCCAAACTGAACTACCGGTCAACACTGACGGAAGAATTGCCCGAACTGAACCGGAACCGTTTCCGTTCATTCAACAAACTGAAACCAACTGAGAGCACGATCGTATTCAAAGAACTGTTTTCGCTCCTTCACGGAAAAAAAGTAGGATCGGAAATCCCGGTGCGAGACTTACTGAAAAACCTGGGACTGGACTTAATTCCGGATGCCGTTTTCTTCGACCAGTACGAAGTATACCTCGACATTGCACCGATTTCCGGAGTGTTCTATAACCCGATTTTCAACGAAACACCTCAAAACATTCCGGTTCACGAAATAGATTGGAAGGAAGAATATATTGCTTCATTGCATCACGAAATCAGCCTGGTTCGGCGCAATGCCATTTTTGAAAGTTTCCTGCTGGTTGGAGCCAACCCGAGACATTACCGCATGATTCACCTCAGCGAGAATAAGCGCTGGATTTTGGTTTTCCGTTACCCGGGAAAAGAGGAATGGATGATTCTCGGAACGTATCGCACCAGAGAACACCTCACCCGCTCGGCAAACCGGCTTTGGTCGCTGGTGCGTTTCCTGAACCCCGAACGGCATCTGTTTTATCTTGTCGAACACCGTTTACTGCATTATGCGCACCCGGAGGAAATAGAAGCCGCAGATGGGAATACCTTGTCAATTGTGGCTTCCAGCCGTTTTGAAAACCAGGTGATCAACGAACAACTGGAAGAATTGCTCCGCGAGCGGCTTCCGGCACACCTGCGCATTCGTTTGTACCGCGTACAACCGGACTACATCTACGATTTCGAACAAATCTACTACCAGTGGCGCGAAGCCCTGGCAAGTCGGAAAACCAAAGACCTGGTTCATTTTTCGGAATCCATCCGGGCCTTTTTCAGAGTCAGTCATTCCTTTTCACGCCAGATTCAATGAACAGCATTTCGTCCATAGCGCTGCATGTAACGGCTCACGATGAAGAATTCATCCGGAACTGGTACCGCGATTTTGAGCTTTTTGCCGACAAACGGATCAAAGAAGTGGCAAACCGCGTGCTAATGCGTTGCGATCAATATGGTTTTGAAATCGAAATTTCCAAACTCGACCTCGACCTGGGAAACATTTCAGAAGATGATTTCGAGCAAGATTTTGAACGCATCCTGGAAGAAAAACTGGAAGAAAGCCTCCTACGTGAAATCCTCTATCCTTCCCGGAAAGAGGACAAACGCCTCGAAGAAGCCGATTACCAGCTCGAAGCATTGAAACAATTCCTCCTGCATGGGACACTTTCCTGGAACATGGCTCAACGTTTCAAAAATATGGAGGAACTGCTCCGTTCCGTTTTGAAAACCAAGGCGAAAGAATTCACTTCTTTCCTGAAGTCGTACGGACATTATACAAGTTTACAGCTCCGCATGATTTATCAATTCGACGATCCCGAGCTGTTCGAAGTCGTGCAGTTACTTGCACCGGCAGAGTTTTCTTTCATCCGTTCCTACATCGTGTTCCTGCGCGTCAAATACGCCGAAACCACCCAGCACGTGCGCATCCGGGAAGAAGAACGCAGAACCGCAATCTGGCGGGTTGTTTATGCCTATTTGCTGAACAATCAAAGTGCGGCCTTCAACCGGAAATTGTTCGTGAAGGAAACGATCGGAAGTCTCGCATCGCACATCAACCTGAGTTATGGCGAATTACTGCACACACTGACTTTTTTCCTCCGGCAGGGATTCAGCAGTGCCATTCCATCCGGTCTGCAGGTCATTCTGCAGGAATTAAAAGCCGAAGAACAAACCGTTTCCATGTCGGTAAGGGTGCGGAAACCGGAAGAATGGCCACATATTCTGCGGGAATTGAAGAACCCGAGACACAGCATCCGCATCAGTGAAACGGATCTGGATCAACTGCGCAGTTTACTTGAAAATGAAAACCAGGTTCTGCTGGTGATCAAGCCGCTGCGCGAATCCGAGATTTTCGACCTGGTGCGCCTGCTTGTTCCATCCGATGCGCCTTTCGTGATCGAATATGCACAGCACCTCAACAAACAGAATCAAAGTGGTGCACTTCAGGGAAAAGCCGGAGGGGAATTCCTGCTTTTCAAATGGCAGGTCATTTTTCCCTTGCTGGCATTCTCGAAAAGTTCGCCGGTCAATAAGGAATACCTCGTCTGGCAGGTTTTCAAACGCCTTTCAGCACGCTACAATGTGGAACTCTGGAAGATTGTTTCGTTTGCCTACGTGGAAATCAGCAAATGGAAAATCCAAAGTGCACTGCGGGAATTGATCCGCCGTTTGTATGCCGAACTGGTTCAGGGAAAAACCAAATCCGAACAACTCCAAACTTATGACAGCGTGGAGTTCCAGTTCCGCCTGCTGACCGAGCAAACCAAACTCAGCAAGGAACAGGTGGCCGAACTCAAATCCAAACTGAGCTCTTCCCTCTTCCGGGAATTGCTGCTGGATCAATTGAACGAATCGACCCGCTACCGGCTCCTGGCGGTTATTATTCCGTCGAAAGCGATTGAACTTTCTTCGTTCATGCAATTGCTTCACCATTCCGGAAACGGCGTGCGGATTGAAGGAAAAGTGATCGGCTCCATTCAGCGTTTGAAATGGTCTTTCCTGTTTGATGTGTTGGAAGAAACCAAAAGTCAGGTGTTTAACCAGGAAACGATTGTTCAGCGGGTATTGGAAAAAACGGGAGCACACTATAATTTATCGCTCAAACAGCTGATTGATTATTTCTACCTCGACTTCCGCAATTCGAACTTTTCACTGCCTTTTAATTTGTTTAAAATCCTGGCTTCCATCCGGCAAAAAATCGGGACAGAAGAGGAAAAAACGCAAGCTGTGGAAGAAGATGCTGTCTATTCCAAAGCGCTGGTTGAAAATAAAAAACGCCTGTTGCGGTATTTCACCGAAAACGAACAGAATATGCCCATTATCCATGCCCTTTCTCTGAATCTGGAATGGATGAAGTTCCTTGTTCCGGTGCTGGATTTGGTTCAAAAAATAACGGATTTTATTTCCCGGAAATGGGGTGTAAAAATATCCGAACAAGCCGTAATCCAATTGGTTTTCAGTTTCTCCAAAAAAGCGGGAAACCGGAGTCAAAAAGAACTCTTGCTGGAGCTCTGGACACTGATCCGCAAACAACTCAGTTCCAAACAACAGGTAGCTTTTTTCAAGCAATTTGTACTTGCGGGTGAACAGGAATCACTGCTCCGGCAATTCCAAAAGGAGATGCAAAAAGATCCCGATAACTACCCGGAGGCCGTTGACCCGGACAATCTGGTTCCGAAGGAGGAGGAAGCAGACGAAGCGGAGCAGGAGAAAATTCCGGAAGATACCCAGATAGGAAATCGTTTTGTCAACAATGCCGGATTGGTACTTGTTTCGCCATTTCTACCGCGTTTGTTTTCCATGCTGGAATTAACGGAAAACGGGGTTTTCAAAAACCGCGATGCAAAGATCAAAGCCATTTTCCTGATGCAGTATGCCGTGTTCGGGAACGGAGAATTTCCGGAACACGAGATGCAGCTCAATAAACTGCTCACCCATTTCAAAACGGGAATCCCGATTCCGAAACGTCCCAACCTGACGGATGAAGAACGGGAAATCGTTGACGGAATGCTGCAGGGAGTATTGCAAAATTGGGGACGTTTGACCAATACAACCGTTTCGGGCTTACAGGAAGGTTTTCTCCGGCGGGAAGGCAGTTTGGAAGAACAGGAAAACCAATATGTATTAACCGTGGAAGCGAAGGCTTTTGACATGCTTCTGGATTATGTTCCGTGGAATTTCCGGACGATCAAATTCAGCTGGATGAAGAAGGCGATACAGGTGAAGTGGAGGTAAATCAAATTGATGCTTCGACTCCGCTCAGCATGAAGAGAGAATTGAAAAGGGAAAAGTTAAAAAGGAGAATGCAAAATTGATAATTGCAACAGACTATGGAAGCAGGGAAACAGCAACTTATGAAAAAGACTCCGACGGGTACTGTTCAGTCAAAGGCTGAAAACCAGGCTTCGATCGGGACGATGTTGGATTCATACAAAAACCAGGCGGTTCAGCAGCAGGTGATCCAGCGGGTAAATGCCGTTAGTGTGGATGATCCCTATGAATTTGAAGTAACGAGGGGTGATTTGGGAAATGGAACGGATACCACGCAACATACGAGAGACAGCGTGAATTCCTGGAAAAAATTCCCAACCGGAATTAACTGGAGTTATTCGATTTATGATGTGGGGGATAATTACATCGATGGAGATAAGGGGTATACCAGCAATCCCCCGCCTCAGAAAGTAGGACAACGCTACGATGCCGGGCATTCGCTTGGTCGTCAGAATGGAGGTTTGGGAGATGATAGTCAGTGGGTTTTCCCCCAGAATCCACAGATTAATCGCGGAAACAGGTTTAATGGAAATAAAACATACAAACAGTGGCGGGAGCCCGAGAATGTATTTCACAATGCCGTAAATGATTACGGAAAAGGGACATGGAAAATCAAATTGAGCTGATAATTAAATGGATTCGTTATGAAAACACATGCACAACTAAAACAAAACAATGCCGCTTCAGCACAAGCGAAAGCAAAGAATCAGGCACCACAGGGTTCTATTCTTCAGGCATACAAGAAAGGAACTGCACAGCTTCAGACCATGAAAGAAGAAGAACCGGTGCAGGGAAAGTTTGAAACGGCTCAATTGGAAGAGTTGGGTGAAAAAGAAGAAGAACCTGCCCAACGGAAGGAAAATAAAACCGGTTTACCCGATCACCTGAAATCGGGGGTTGAAAGTCTTTCCGGGCACAGCCTGGACGATGTAAAAGTGCATTTCAACTCTGCAAAACCGGCGGCGTTGCAGGCGCATGCCTATGCACAGGGAACAGATATTCACGTAGCTCCGGGACAGGAAAAACACCTGCCGCACGAGGCCTGGCATGTGGTGCAGCAAAAGCAGGGACGTGTGAAACCTACCAAGCAATTGATGGGAAAAACTCCTGTGAATGACGATTCGGGCCTGGAAACGGAAGCGGATGTAATGGGTGCGAAGGCGATGCAGACTCTTTCGGAAAACACGCAGTTGCAATTCAAAACTCCCGGAAAGGAGGTCAAACAGATGGTGTTCAATGGTCCGCAGTTTAACCAGGCTGGAAACCACAACGGAAATTATGGCGGGCATGCTTTCAACACTGGCGGTGTCATGAACGTAACGGGATGTGGAACAAACAATTCAATTACCACTGCCGGAGAACGCCTCGCACCGGGAGCAGCTTCCAAACCGGGAACTCCAACAGGTATGAATCTTTACCGGGGAGGTTTTTCACGGGGTGGTGGATTGGTACGGGATAAAAATCTCAACCAGGCATCAACTAAAATGCACCTGATCAACCACCGGCTTGAAAATAGCGGAAATACCCAGCGAACAGCTGCCAATATTTTCCTGGGAACTCAAAAGTCTAACAATCCAACGCATTTGAACCAGGTGGAGACCCCTGTTATTAATGCCGTAACGAATCATGCCAGCCGGAACAATAACCGGTACGAAACAGCAATGAATAATGCACAATCATTGCAGCATGCTAACGGGCAAGCGGTTTTATATTGGGCAAACAATGTACTTCCTCATGCAACTGCTGTTAACCCGAATCATCTAAGGGATGCTTATATTGACCTTAACGGAGATGTTGCAGATCCGGTCGGTGCGGGTGGAAATTCCAAGAAGAAAATGAAAATCGCAAATACAACGGGAAAATATATCTTAACGAACAATTACAACGGATTCAAACATTTGTGGTTGACATACAGCGTTACACCAAACTACAACGCTGTTCCGGGGCACATACAGAACAATATTTTGGTTGAAACAAATTTTGCACAAACCAAAAAACAAAAACAGCAAAACATGTTGATGGGTAAAATCAATACCTTCACAAACAATTTTGCTCCTAACGCATTTCCGTCCACATTCGACAACGATGTGACCTACTACTATGCTTCCTACGATCCGAACAACCGATACGCTTCTGAACAGGAAAATCATACCATTAACGCTGATCTGTAATCTCTCGGGCTATGAAAACACATGCATCACACAGCGATTCCCAAACATCGGGCAAATCCGAAGCTACCAGGCAAGCTTCGGCGGAAACGATTCTTCAGGCATACAAAACTGGAACGACCCAGCTTCAGACGCAGGAGGAACCGCTTCAAAAAAAGGAGAATAAAACCGGGTTGCCCGACAACCTGAAATCAGGAGTGGAAAATCTCTCCGGGCACAGCCTGGACGACGTGAAGGTGCATTATAATTCTGCCAAACCGGTGGCATTGCAGGCGCATGCTTACGCTCAGGGATCGGATATTCATGTAGCTCCGGGACAGGAAAAACACCTGCCGCACGAAGCATGGCACGTGGTACAGCAAAAACAGGGACGTGTGAAACCGACCAAGCAATTGATGGGAAAAACTCCTGTGAATGACGATGCTGGATTGGAAAAAGAAGCGGATGTGATGGGCGCGAAAGCGATACAATTCAAAACGGCTACCGTTCAACGGGAAGAAACCAACGAGCAATTAAAAGAAGTATCTCTAAACGAACTACCGGAAGATAAAGCGCGAAAACACCTTTCCGATTCCTTTAAGAAAGGAGAAATAACACCTCCACTTGTAAATGAATCAGGACAAGTAGTTCAGAGAGTTCCATCGGTAGAGTCATGGGGCGGCGGTGAATTATATACCGTACTACATACAGACCTGGGGAAAGGAACAGTAACCTCCGATGGGACACGAACCTACGTAAATGAGGGTTCAACTCCCAAACCCAAGACCATCAAATTTGATTATGCATCTGCAAAACATACCGGAACAGCAAAAAATGTTGTTGTCAAAAACCCATTGGCGTGGGCAGCAAAGAATTCCAAGGCTGATCGTGCTTATAAATCCGGAAGGCTTTGGGATGCCGGGCACAAATTAGGTCGACAAAATGGCGGCTACGGAGATCGTAATGATTGGGTTTTCCCTCAGAATCCGGCGTTGAATCAGGGAAATCACCGGAATATGGACGACAGCCCGGAAGAAACTCATCCGATATGGAGAGCGCATGAAGACAGTTTTCATAACGGAGTTGAACAAGACGGTGGAGGAGTTTGGTGGATTCAACTCACTTAATTATTTAAAGCATTATGAAGACACACGCAAAACAGCCAAATAACTCTACCCCGGAAAAAGCTCCGGGCAGTAATCAGGCTCCGACCGGGTCGATTCTTCAGGCGTATAAAACATCCGGTAATCAGCCGATAGCTCAATTAAGAGCTTACTCTCAAACATTTACTGTTCAACAAGATATCAACGACAACGATCTCCATGACTGGGGCACCATGAGGCAGAAACTCGGAATTCCTAAAAAAGGAAGTGCAGCTGGAGCAGCCGGCTCCAATGCAAAAACGTCTTTGACCGCACTGGGCATCGCCGGAACAGATAGCCCGATGACTGCACACATGATTCCCAGAAGAGCCGGGGGAATGGGAAACAGTACGAATGCAAGACCCTGGGCTGACAAATTTGAGACCACTACATGGAAAAACAGCATTGACGATGTTTTTGATGGCGAATTCAAAAACAAGAAGAAAAATGATACTGTGACTTATGCAATTAACACAACGGATATGGATGACACCTATTATAATTCACTGCTGGCAAAGAGTACTGCGGCAACCGCAGTAAAAAATGATGCTGCCCATAAATCAAACATCAAGGAGATTCCTGTAGACGTTAGTGCAACGGTAGGAAGTAAATCGCTTGCAACAACCACTGACTGTATCAAAGATTTAATCAAATGAAAAACACGATCTCATACTTCCAAACACTCCTTCACACGGCTTTTGCGCTCTATTTCGGGCAGGAAAGCGACTACCGGTCATTGGAGGAAATTCCGCTTCCGGCAGACGATGAACTCGCTAATTTAACCGGAAAGGAATTGTCTTGGGAAGAGCAGATCGTTTTACTCCTCGGGTTGATGCCGCATGTGAGTCCGCAAAGCCTGGATTTGTTTTTCATCCTGAATAAAAACCTGGATCGTCCCTATACTGAATTCGGCGGCTGGAAAGGAACGTCGCACAACGGTTTCCTCCCAACGGGGGAAACAGCGGTTTTCCTGCTGGCACTGCATTCGACCGAAAAACGAAAGGCAATCGTGAATCTCTTCAACCAGGAACATTGGTTCTACAAGGAAAACATTCTGAAACTCGACGGACAGGGAACCGGAGAGCCCTTTTTAAGTGGAAAGCTGTGTATTTCGGACGAGTTCCTGGCGAAAATCTTCCACGACGGAACATACCGCCCGGATTACAGCAGTGATTTCCCGGCGCGGAGAATGGAAACCCGTCTGAACTGGGAAGACCTGGTTCTCCCTTACAACCTGAAGGAAGAAATTGCGCAGATTACGCAATGGCTGGAACATGGTCAGAGTATCAGCGCGCAATGGAACCTCGATAAATTTCTCAAACGCGGTTACCGATGCCTGTTTCACGGTCCTCCCGGAACGGGAAAAACGCTTACTGCGTCTCTTCTGGGCAAGCAACATGGTTTGGATGTGTACCGCATTGACCTGTCGATGGTGGTTTCGAAATACATCGGTGAAACAGAGAAAAACCTGGCCAAGATTTTCGACCGTGCTGAACACCAAAACTGGATTTTGTTTTTCGATGAAGCGGATGCCTTGTTCGGAAAACGCACGGAGACCTCTGATTCCAACGACCGCCACGCCAACCAGGAAGTGGCATACCTGCTCCAGCGAATTGAGGATTTCCCTGGAATGGTGATTCTTGCCACCAACATCAAGGACAACCTCGACGAGGCTTTTTTCCGGCGCTTTCAATCGATTTTGTATTTCCCGGTTCCAAACGAGCAATTGCGCTACGAACTGTGGCAGCGACTCGTTCCGAAAGACTGGCTGGATGAACAGGCGGAAGAAGTACTCCGGGAAGCATCAATGATCAAACTGTCCGGGGGAAGTATGCTGAATGTGGTGCAATCCTGTGCCCTGCAATTATTTCACCCGGAAACTCCGTCTAAACTGAGTCTCGACCTGCTCAAAAACACGATTAAAAAAGAATTGGAAAAAGAAGGAAAATTAGTCAATTAAGTATGATGAAACAGCTCACATTCCTATCGCTTTTGTTGATTTTAGCTGTCCGCGCTTCCGGACAAAGTCAGCGCGGAAATACCTATGTTGCTCCCTGGGATGTTCCGGCATTGGAGGAACCGTATTTTTTTGAACCGTACTTTGACACAATCTATATTCACGATACGGTCTACGTTTCTGATGCTGATGCATTCCTGAAAAGGTATTACAAGGGCAAAATCACACTGAATGAACTGGTGAAAAACCAGCAAATCCTGGACAGTATTTTACGTCAGCTGAGTGCTGTTTCGGGAAAAGAACTCTACTTTAATTTCTTTGGCAACCACCGCTTTCCCAAGGCGTTATCACGGGATATTTTTATCAAGGATTATGCTTTATCGGAAAACATGCAATTCACACCTAGAAACAGTTTCAACCTCCCGGAAGACTCCGCTGTTTTGAGTGCTGATTTACTTTTCCGTTTTAAGGGAACCAACCGGACTAATCGCTTTTTGACCGATTCGGATGCTGTTGTCAGAGCAATTTATTACATGATTCAGGAAATTACCAAATTGCGTGGAAAAATCAAAGCGGTCAACCTATACTTTCCTGACTTTGACTTCACCAAAAAACGGGCTATGGCTCAGTTTGTAAAGTCGATCCGATTGGTCCTGGATGCCTCAGCAGACTATTCTATTTCCAGTTTGAAAATCAAAGTGTTCCTACACAAACAACAGGATGAATCGATTATCGGGGAGGATTTCCTTTACAGTTTGTCGATCAAATCCAATGTGATTCTGTTGAATCCGACTAATGTGGAAGACGATTATTATGTGGAAGCAGATCCGTTCACCCCGAAGGACATCAACGATATCGGGCTGTTTACCCGGATCAACAGTCATTTTTACCTGGCTCGTTTCAGTAACGGAGATACCACTTATTATGACGGCACTATCCAACAATTCTCCCTGAACACGGTTCAAAAAATTGCACTCAGTGATTTACCGGATAACGACTGGGAATCTTATCTCTGGTTTCTGATCGGACTGGTGGTTTTGATCCTGCTCATTATTGCCCTTTATTTTCTCTACCCTCCGTTTTCATACCTGCTGAACGAAAACATGGGAATTGTGCTGGCTTCGGCCATTATTTTCAGTATTGAATTCTTCATGCTGGCTGGTGTTGTTTTCCAGAATATGTGCACGGAAGATGAAAGTACTTCACTGGATCAAAACCCGACGCTGCTCTTCCTGATGCCGGTTCTGATGGTGGTTGTACTTCCACTGATCAGGCAATTGACCCGGAACCGGAAATTACCCTAATTGGAGGATTGTTTTCAGCAATTGATCGCTCTTCATTTTTTGTGCTCCCAGTCTGGGAATACTTCAATTTCAACCGCAATATTCCCATATCGCCATATAGCGAACCCTCTGTATTTATTGGGCATACAGAAGCATTTTTCTGAACTCTCACAAAACACCAAACCCCGGAACCGGATTGTCCCGAGGTATTTGTTATTTCATTTTTGTGGCTTGTTTCTGACGGCGTTTTACCTTCCAGGGAGCATTTTTCTCCCAGTCTCCGGCCATAATACATCCGTATGGCATCACTTCGTCAATGACTGTTCCCAAACCGAATTCTTCCATCTGGTTTCGGACAGCAGATGCATTTTTGTAGGCAGAAGGTAGTTCCGTAATATCAATCTCATTGGAGAAAAACCGGACATCCAGTCCTTCGGTTTCTTCTTCAAAAACAGACTCGATGGTTTGCTCTCCCTTTGATTTCCGGTGCTGTGTTCTGCTCAGGTTTCTTCCTGCTCCGTGCGGTGCAAATCCCAGGTTTGAAGCAGTCGTTTCACCTTCCACAATCAAAACCGGCTCCGACATATTCAACGGGATCAAACGCGGCCCGGTAATATCCGGCATAAATGCTTCATCCAGCGGTGTTGCTCCTTTTGCGTGGTAGAACAAATCTCCTTTCCGGAATACAAAATTATGTTCGTTCCAAAATCTATTTTCCACTGCAATTCCCAACTTTTCAGCCGCCGCATCATGAATTACCTCATGATTGGCTTTTGTCCAGGAACGCAGTACCTGCAAGGCATCCCAGTAGATTTCACCTTCTTCTGTATCAAATGGAATCCAGGCATTTTGCTTCAGGGTATCCGGCGAAATTTCCTTTCTGAATCTTTCGGCGATCTTCATTCCTTTATCAAACAAACGGGCTCCTACTCCGCGTGATCCGTGATGCGTAATCATCATGGTATTTCCGGTTTGTTTCGAAATTCCCACAAACAAGAAGTGATTTCCATCTCCCTGTGTTCCCAAATGCGCACGTGCAGTCTGAATCATCTGCGGATCTTTCAGGTATTCGTTTTGTTCAAATGCCTCCAGCAATTCAGACGGGAAACGGAATTGGGTATTCCGGTCTCTTCCTCCCGGACCGAAGTGAGTTACCGCATGTGCCGCATCCAGAACAGCTTTCGGATCTGCTTTTCCAAAATCCGTCAGTAATACTGAACAACAGATATCTGCGCTATGCATCCCGGGATGGATGGCGTTTTTCGTTACAACCACCCCACCTACCGGAATGGTTCCGATCGGCCCTGTCGGACAAGCATCCGGCATGATTGCCCCACCAACCACTGTCGGAGTTTTAACAATCTCTTTCATAGACGCGATCACGCTCTCCATATTCGACGTTTCAACCTCGTCTTCCGCACGGATATTTACCGCGAAAGGAACTCCTTCTGTATTCAAGGGAATGATTGGTTTCGGTTCGTAAGGCGCCAGGTAAATTCTCATTTCTTCTTCGTTCAATTGATTGGCATTGATGTATTCAATCGCTTCCTTAAACCATTTTCCGGGACGGAATCCCAATCTGATCAATGTATCACCTGTAATATGTGTGTAATTTTCCATTTTCTTTTTTGTTTTCAGAGCGCTCTTCTGATTTTCTGAGGCAAAGATTCACACATGCTACGCAATCAATTTGCGTAGTAACAATTTAATTGAATTTATTTTTGTTTTTTGTGTAAAAACAGGTGAAATCACTCCTGTAAAGGAAAGACTGACGTTCGGATAAAACTTAACGAATCGTATCTACGAAGGAATTTACTTCAACTTCCGGGATCCTACAAAATTGTAGTCAGCATTATCTGAATCCAGGATCACGATTTCCAGGATGGTAAAATGAAGGATGCTATTCCCGGGATTTTCCGCTGTTGCACCTCCCAAAACAGGTTCTTTGGTGATTGAGGTACAAATTGCCTTGATCTGTGCATACGCTTTGCGGTTTCCGTTATAATCCGGAGTGGTGACATTCTGAAAGAAATCCGCATTGTCTTTCGCCGAACGAATACTGATGAAGCTCTTGTAATTGTCAAACAACAACTTACTGTCTGTAGTCACTTTCAGCGCTTTCGAGCCATACATCAACGGGTTGTCGACCATCTGGAACTCGCCCTTATCGAATGAAAACTTGCCGAGGTAAGCCGGAAGGGAAATGATGAAGGTATCTTTCAGGTGCGTTATTTTTCGTGCTGCATCCAGTTTCTGGATCCATTCCTTTTTCTCTTTCTCAAAAAGTGGCAGGTTCTGCTCGTATGCCTTTCCTTTTTCGGGATTAATCAGTTTGCAATATTTCAAAGCATGATCGGCAGTAGTTCCTTTCGACTGTTCCAGATTCAGCAAAAATACTGTTCGTTCATCCAGCGCTTCGGTTCCGGCATATTTCACCGGGTTCGGGAAAACAATCACTTCTTTCACCTGCAGAGCTTTGTCCAGCGGCATAAACAAAGTCAGGTTATTCGGCCCCTGCAGCTCAAGCACCACCACATTTTTAAACTCAAACGTACAATGCTCCTTAAAGGATAAGATCGTTTTAATGACGCAGGGAGTTCCGGCAATCACCGAATCCAGTTCCCGGTATCCGCACACGTTCTTTTTGTCTTTCACAAAAATGTCTGCATACTTTTTAGCCGTTGTAAATACATTTTTAGCCGGTTCTCCTACCCAAATCGTATCTCCTTTGGTATAAACACGTTTGGAAACCGGAGACTGGTATTTCTTCAGTTTTTCCGCTTCCTGGGCAGATAAGGTATACGCTGAACTTACAAACAGAAAAATCAACAGGAAAGAATTGCGCATTATCGATTGGTTTCGTTTCGGGAATTGTACTAAAAGTTGTGCCAAAGATAGGGATTTATGCTTTCTTCTGAAATCCAGACCATTTGTATCTTGTTACAAGCAGCAAGCACCTTCGAAAGTAACAAGCGTGAAAAAGTTCAAAATAACCATCAGCAGGATTGAATTCTTTAAACCTTTTCAACGAGCTTAAAAACGTTCCTGTTATTCAGTACCCCATTTTAAGTATCAGGAATGTCCTTTCTTTTTCAGCTTTTTAAAAGTATAAATGTACCCGAGGCAGTACATGTTCAGGTCCACTTTTTTGACCCGCTGAATATCGAATTGGTTTTGATATGCCGCCGTAAAAGAATGGTGTTTAGTCAGTTTATACTCTGCATCAATGATGGCACACGCCTTATCCAGCTTGCCGGTATGCCGGTAATTGAATAAATTCCAGACCTCAAAGGACGTTCCGAATTCCCATTTTTTCTTCGGATTCCAGGATAACTCAATCCGGTTACGCCAGAAAAAATAAGGTGCTTTAGACAATTCGCGACTGAATGCATAGGTTTTAGCTTCCCGGAAAGCAGCCGTGCGGTAGGCGACCTGGAAGTCTTTGAAGAGTTTTTTCCGAACCTTCAATCCGACTTCCAAACGATAGAGATTATATCCCTGATCCATCACCAAACGACCGGTAAAATCGGTTACCAGCCATTTTTTTAACTGGCGTTTTCCGGACAGGTAAAAATAACTTCCTGGTGCAGAACCGTTGAAATAAATACGTGAAATATACTGTCCGCTAAACTCTGTTTTCTTATTCAACGGCACTACGACTTTCCCTCTCAACCAAATCTGGTTGTGGTATCGGTACACATTCTGATAGTCGGACAAATCCACGTCCTGTGAAAAGGTTGTCCATGGAAAAATGAAGAAAAGAAGCAGCAGTACCCGCATAAGTCAGTTTCAATTTGTCTAAAGGTATTGTTTTGCAGCGTTCGGACTTAATATTGGCTTAATATTTAACATTATATGAAGAGTCAATGGGGTAAATCAAACAGATGATCGATACCTGATTAAACTAATAGAAAATTCAGAAACAGAATTCATGATTTCGGAAACTTTATTCACCGATTCAGAAATAAAATTTCCTCTTATCTAAATCCTAAACTCTCTTTGGTCCAAATCAAAATTATACTGTTATGGGACAACAATACGAAGCCGATAAAATCATTCAACTACTTCAATTTTGCTCATGGAAAGCACATACGACGATGAACTATAGTGGTTTGACTGAATTAACACTCAAGCTTGGCAAACTACCTGGAAGCGAAGAAAAATACCCAAATGAAAAGTACCTGGTAGATTTGATGAGTGAAGCCAAATCCGCAGTAAAACACGATAATATTATTAGCAAACGAAAATCATATGTTGATTTACTTTTGAACTATGCTGGTTATGGTAGTTGGAAAGATTGGAAAAATAATATATACACTTCAAAAGAATATGTTCAAAACAGATCCTCCGCATTATCCCCATTGAATCAATTAAAAATAGCCGTTTGGATACCCGAATCATTAGGGAGACATCTCCGGTCCTTATTGAATCAAATTCAGAAATTTTCGTCTTATTCTCTTGATCAGATAGTTTATAATGATGAATTACCCATAGCTCTCCCGAAAGAACTGACAATTTTCGAAGCTTATGACATCATCGTCTGGGCTATTCCAACTTCGTGGTTAGATAAAGCAAAACAAATGACTGCTCCAAACTGGCAAGAATTTGTTAAGTCTACTAATCTGATTCCGGTTTGGATTGATGCAGCAAACACATGGGAGACAGACCCTCCGTTTATTGATTTTATAAAACAACAAGAAACAATTGGAGGAATACCAGGTTTACTTTGCTCATTACTTCTCATTAGCGAACTGTGTCAAAATCTACAAAAAACAAATGAATCAGAAGTAAATACTCCGAGACTCCCCTCAAATATTCAACATTTTCATGATAACAGCAGTGGATTTATAACACAAGGAAACATACAAAATCAAAACAATACCATTCAAACAATCACCAATTATCATTCTAAAAACGAGTCTCCAAGTTAGTTCTCCAATTTTAAATCCTTGAATTTATGGAACAAAAGAATAGCAATATGCCGCATTCGTATAACCAGAACAGTAATGTGGCAACTCAAAAAATTGTCAATAACTTCTATAGCACGACATCTGAGAAAGTAGATATTAAGGGTGCAAGACCTTTCAATCCAAAAATGAAAGGCATCATAGAAAAGGTCAAAAGATTGGCCAGTGAACCGAATACACATGTTATTGATTTCCGGGATGAATTGAAAGATCGATATCCAAGAAAGATACAATATGTCCCCACGAAGTATTTAAAATTCCGAAAAAACAACGGACGTATTATAGCGGATGTTGAAAGTCATGAACGAGAAAACAAAATTTGCCTTGATGAAGAAAGCGATGATACTCAAGAATTATTAAGAACATTTTTAGCAAATAATGACAGAGAAAAAAATGATGAGTTAAAAGAGTTACTGATTCAAAAGGGGCAACAACAACCGGCAATCATTACATGTGATGGTTTTCTCATCAATGGTAATCGTAGGAAAATGGCCCTTGAGGAATTGTATAATGAAAATGCTCAAGATACCCAATATGAAAATATGCGGGTTATTATTCTACCTGAAGATGTTAGTGAACTTGAAATACAACAAGTTGAGAATCGGTATCAATTGCAAAGTGAAGGAAAATCAGAATATCAAGGACTCAATCGCGCAATTAAGTACAAACGCAACATTGAAAATGGTTTTTCACTTGAAGCACAATTAAAAGATGATCCCAAATATCACCGATTATCACAAGCTGAACTAAAAAAAATTGTGCAAAAATTTGAGAAGGACTTTATTAATCCTTTAACCTGTATAGATAGGTATTTAGAATCTCTCGATCGAAAAGGAATGTATAACACTATCACGGAAAATATCAATGACCGTGAAGGGAGATGGCAGGCCTTTGTAGATTATAGTAATTTTTATAATGGAACCTTATCGAACAAATCCAAACTTTCCCAACTAAAGATCAAAGAAAATGAGGTCGGAAAACTCGAAACCGCCGTTTTCAAAATCATTCGAAAACGAAGTCTTAATAGTCGATCCGGTGATAGTCCCGTCGGAAAACTGCATGAATTTATTCGCAAACTCCCGAAATATTTAAGTAATGATGAAGCAACTGTCAACATACTAAAAATCGCCACTATCGCAGATGACATCCCTGATGCATTAAAACGTGACAAACAAGGTAATAAAGCCTCTGAACGTGAAATTGATAGCAAATGGGGAGCTATACATGAGACAGAGGTATTAGGGAATCTATTCCAAGCCCAACGCCATCTGAACAATCAAGAGAATAGAGATAAACCCCTCGAACTACTTGAAGATTCTTTGAAAAAATTGAACCATAATAATCTCAAGATTGAAAATATGGGTTCAGAGTATTTTGAAAGAGGGATGGAACTTACTCAAATGATCAGCATTAAGGCTGAAGAAATCTATAAAACCATAGATCATGCAAGATATACCTTCAAACAATCTGAGAAAAAGAGCAAATAGCATTCAAATAGATTTGCTTGAGTCTATCATTGTTATTTCAAGTATCGATTTATTAAAAAAGTACCAACTTGCCCAACTGGACTTTTATGGCTACAAAAAAGACCAAAGCAGTCTCTATAAAACTTCCGATTCTCCAATTCGGGATATTATTAAAATAACAGATTACCTGGTTGAAGAAAAAATCAACTATGAACTTTCCAACCATGTAGCAGCAAGTGTCTCACTCTTTCAGAAAAAAAAAGAAAGATTAAACGAGGTTTTTACCAAAGTAAAGGTAATAAAAGAGCAAGGATTACTGGATGATGACTTTAGTGAATTCAAACAGTTTACTGAAACTCTACCAAGAAAATTAAAACCTCATCAATTAAAATCCGCTTATCATTTCTACGCTTTAAAAAATGGAGCAAACTTCTCTGTCCCAGGCAGTGGGAAAACATCAACGGTATTATCGGTATATGAGAAATTGCGTAGAGAAGATAAATGCAACATCCTATTTATTGTTGGCCCACCATCATGCTTCCAACCCTGGAAAAACGAGTTTAAAGAAACTCTTGGGCGAATTCCAGATTCATTAATTCTATCTGGAGTGAACAAACACTTTCGAAAAAATGAATATCAACGACCAAAAGAAAATGCTTCGGAATTGTACCTCTGTACTTTCCACACAGCATTAAATGATACTAAAGATATCATCAAATTTCTTTCTCAAAATGGAATCAATGCCTTTATGATTATTGATGAAGCTCATTACATGAAACAATTAGGTGGTTCCTGGGCAAATTCGCTACTCGAGATCGGACAACATGCTGTACATAAGGGAATTTTAACCGGAACCCCCATTCCAAAAAGCTACAAGGATTTATTCAATCTATTTGATTTTTTGTGGGAAGAAAGTGCTTCTTTATCACAAGAAGATAAAATTCGAATAGAAGTCTGGGAAAAACAAAGAAATGTAACCGAGGTAAAAAAAGTATTGGAAGACAAAATAGGTCCTCTGTTTTACAGAGTACGAAAAAAAGATCTTGGGTTAATTCCGGCCAGATTTCATTCTCCCATAATTGTTGAGATGAACGAAAATGAACGAATAATTTATGATTACGTTCAGACAAAAATTATTGATCTAAACCAACAGGATTATTTCAAGAACGAAAACACCTTGACAAATCTTCGGAAAGGGCGAATGATTCGTTTAAGACAAGCTGTGTCCTATGCCGGATTACTTTCTTCTTCTATCGAAGATTATGATGAATCGATTATCAACAATGACAATTTAAACTCTAAAATAATCAATTACAACAAGATAGAAATCCCTGGAAAACTTCAGGCTTTGATTGACCTGGTAGCTACAATTCAAAAAAAAGACAAAAAAATATTGATTTGGTCCAATTTTGTCGGCACCCTTAAACTAATCAAATCCCATTTGATAGAGCTTGGTTATGGTACTGAGCTTATTTACGGGAAAACCCCCATTAGAAAAGATGATAGTATTGTCATCAAAGAGGAAAAAACAAGAGAAGATATCCGGGATGAGTTTCTAGACCTGAATAGTGGTCTTGATATTCTAATTGCCAATCCAGCCGCCTGTGCGGAGTCTATTTCGTTACACAAGACCTGCTTTCATGCAATTTATTATGACTTATCCTATAACTGTGCTCAATACCTCCAATCATTAGACCGGATTCATCGTGTTGGAGGTTCCGAATTGAATGAAGCCAATTATTATTTTTTACAATATGCCAACTCAATAGATCAGGATATCAAACATAATCTGGAGAATAAAGCTGAAAAGATGTATGACATCATAGAGCAAGATTACAGTATATATGATCTCAATCTTTACGAAGAAGAAGAGGATGATATCACAGCTTATAAAAGACTTTTCACTAAACACTGATAAAATGGAAACAGCGTTGATTACTCCGTCTAATAAGACGAAAAAAATTAATACTCCTTTCGGGTATTTCGGTTCTAAAAACAAAATCGCTTTACAGCTTTGCGGAGAATTACCACCACATAACTGCTGGGTCGAAGCATTTTGCGGTTCTGCGGCATTAACATTAAGAAAAGAACCTGCAGCAATAGAGATCATTAATGATATTGATAATGAAATTTATAATTTTTTTCAGCAGTTACGGAAAAACCCTACTGAACTCATACAATTAACGAATCTAACTCCTTATTCGGAACAAGAACTAATCAATGCCCGGATTCCAGTAGAAGGACTTAGTGAATTGGAAAGAGCACGACGATTCCTGGTACAATCAATGATGTCTATTAACGGAATATTTGGAAAAGCCGCCTCGGGCTTTTCTTACTCAGACTCTTTTTCCAGAAATGGTCAGGATGCAAGAGTCAGCAGATGGAACAACTTACCTGAAAGACTGGCTTTAGTTGTAGAACGCTTGAAAAAAGTTCGGATTGAAAACAAAGATGCTCTCAAAATTCTCAAAAGGTACGCTAACAGACCTAACACATTAATCTACTTAGACCCCCCATATCTCGGGAATCGCTCGAACGGATATAACAACGATGCAAATGATGTCGAATTTCATACTGCGCTTTTGACATTAGCCAATCAATCAAATTGTATGATTTTTATCAGTGCGTATGAGCACCCTCTTTACGAAGAGATGCTTAAAGATGGCTGGTGGTGTAAAAAAGAAATTCAAACATCTACCAAGGGATCAAATGGAAAATTCAAAGAACGAACAGAAGTCGTTTGGATGAACAAACATTATATGAACGCTTTGACTAAGAACCAACTTCCCAGTCCGCTTACCGAAAAGGAAAAAAGCGAAGGGAAATGTAATCCTGAGAGAAAGAAATAAGTCACAATAAAAGCCCATTCTGTAAATTTCAGAATGGGCTTTCTTGTCGCTTTTACTCGTCTAAGAAACTATCAGATCAATTGACTTCTTTAGATATTAGTTGCCTTCCGGCAAAGGTTCCATAAGCTTTTCCCGAGACTTCACCTCTTTTATAATAGTCTGAAAGCATTTTTAGCGTCAGATCAATGTCCTTATCATCTTCGATCAATAACATGCCATTTTTGACTTTAAGATTATCCCCAAATTGTTTACAGATCTCTTGCATTCTCATAATGGATACCTCGTCCAAGGACTCATAATTACCGATTTTGGATAATTTCACTAACTTTTTATGGATCGGAGAATGCTTTTCAATTTTGGACATTATTAAATCAATTCCAATGATCATTTTGGTATTTGCAAGTTTATCAACTACTTCCCTTGCTAGTACTTTAAATTCTTCTTCCAGTCCTACGATTTGCTCAAACTGAGTCTTTTTTGCTATGTAGAACACATCATTATAATATATGCAGTCAACCTGTTTATCCAGGTTGATTGTATCACCATAAATCAATTCTAATTTTTGGCTGTTTGTATTGAATCTGGTTCTAATTATTTTTTGAAACCACTTTTTAGAATTCTTTTGATTTTCATCAATAGCTACTTTTCCCGGTAGTATTTTTCTAAAAGTATAAAGCCAGTCACCTGGGGTATTATAAAACCCAACACAATATGCCCAAAGCTCTTCATTAGAAATAATCTCCGCAAGACTCTGAATCTTTGGAGGGTGAGAAATCAACTGATTATAAACAACATCTGCAAAAGACATCATTTTATTTTTCATTTGATAGGTAAACAATTGCTCTGTATCATCAGTAATCACATCATAATCACGAAGCTCAGTTTTTTTGTTAGACAAAGAGATTAATTGATTATGTGTTAATTTATAAAGATGCTCTCTAATTTCATCATTAATATCTACCTGATAAACTTTAAACAAAAACTTATCAAGCATTCTGCTTGATTTTTTTACATCCGGCTTTAATACTCTGGTAATGAAATATAAATAGGTGTTTTTTTCTTCAATCAAGCTTAATTTTTCCTGTAGTTCTTTCAACATACTCGTTAGTTTATATTTTTAGCAAAAAATAATTTATACCCTATTTCATAAATTTTGATTTCTGAATTATCATAAAGAGATCTATTCCTTGAAACCACAAATCCATATTTAGACTTTCCTTGTTCATAATACTCAAGCTCATAAATAGAGAACCAAATACTTAGCAATGGATTGATAAGAAGTAGAGATGAGTGAATATATATGGGACATATAATAGCTAAAAGAAATAGTACAGAAAAGCATTCATACCATCCTTTATACTCGTTGAAAAGAAACGGGATGATATAGGTAGCAATATAGCCGATGGCTTCCCCACTTTTGTTCCTTACATTACTCACAACTACAGGCTGTCCATTTTCAGCGACACTCTCCAGATTTCTAAATGTGAATTTGAATCCTAAAAAACCAATTATTGAAACAATTACTAATAAGGCCGATAATCCGAATTTCTCCAAGAAAGTTCGGATTGCCTCCAAACTGAAACCTCCCCAATAGATAAAATGATAGTTATCTGAAATTTGTTTGATCGCAATTAAAACGAACAAGGGTAAATAAGATGAAACAAATAATGAAAAGAGTGTAACATTATGTAGACTATTGGTACTTTTCTTTTCCATAAGACTATATCAATTTGAAAAGGGAAGCTCAACAGCTCCCCTTTCATGGTTTAACGAATTACAAACACTCCGGTAGACTAAGTAAGTTATCCGGCTGATCTCCGTCATTTTTTGTCTTGAGATATTTATGACCAAGAGCACTTTTACTGATAATCACATCAACCAAATGACCATTTTTTTTGACATAAAAAGACCATGTTCCATTTTCAATTCCGCTGATTGCCTGTCCCAGCGTCAATTTCCATTGGGTTCCATCAGAATACTTTCCACCGATTTCACTAATTCGTTCATGCGCACTTGACCGATTCGTCTTTTTAATGCACGAGATTTCACGACTGATTGCCATATTTATTTGTTTTAAAATTTAACTCTTCCAAAAATGAAATGATTTAGGTGGTCCTGAAAATCTATTCTCTGAACCGGTCGTTTAGTTTTCTGAATCCGGCTTTTTGGTTTCCGAAGGTTAAAAGAAACGTGCCAGCCATTTGGCTAGTTTGCTTGTAACCCCGTGTTGAGAACTGTTTTTCCAGCGTTGAATCAGAGCCATAATATCATCTGAAGAATAGCGGCTGACATTAAAGAACAAGATGATTGTATCTTTCAACAGAAATTTATTGGTGCTGGATGAAAAGATGAAATAAAAAAAGATTTTGATCCTGAGCGATAAATGCAACCCAATTTCCGATTGCAGTGCTGGTATTGGGGAAACTGGCTGTGCATGTAGTATCGCGTTAATCAATTCCCGTTCTCGTTCCAGACACGCAAACGATTCTTTTTCAAAACGATCATATGTTTTTGTCAGTTCAAGAAAAACAAGAGTTGCAAAGCGCCTTTGTACCGAATCTCCTTCCATCCATTCATATGAAATCTGTTCTATCAGAGTAAGCGGTCTGGTTTGGTCTTTTTTATCCCAAACAACAAAGTCTTTTTCATCAAGGCGGTAAACTGTTCCAGCTGTTTCAAACCGCTGTTTTCGATATTCCTTTCCCCATCCAATAACAGTATATAAACGATACCTCTTATTCAGAAGGCCAATTGTTTGATTGGAAAACCGTAATGCAAGTCTTGAATTACTGACCTGAACTTTCACTAACAAATCCAATATACTAAAAACAACTTCTTCTCTTTTTTCCTGCTGAATCAAGGGAATCAGGAAGTTCGTGTATAGTTTCTCCGTTGTAAAATGCTCATTGTCCAACAGATTTGCCTGTTCCAATACTTTCAGAATAATGATCAGCACATTGTCTCTTTGGGTAGGTGCATATCTGCGATTGTCTTTGGATGCATCTTTCATACACCAATCAAACCAGTTTTTCAATGCTTCTGAAACTTGCTTGGGATAATTCTCAATCGCCAGTAATAACCCCTCCACAATTGGCTCCCGCAATGCTTTCAAAGGCATGAGTTCCTGGAATAAATCATGCTGCAATTGCAGGGAATGATGATGGATCAGCTTAGGTAAAGCCTGATGAATACTTTTATTCAAACCTTGTTGCGTCTTATTCCCCTGATTAGCTGTTTGAGCTGATTCTTTTGCAAAATGAATCATTCCCTGAACAATTTCTTCATGCAGTTTGTTGGGCTGGTCATAATAGGCAGCATGTCCTAAAGCCAAAACAGCTGTTGTTTTGATGAGGTTAACAGCGTCCCTGTTGTCGGTAGAAGTTTCCTTGACACTTCGTTCGAACAATTCTTTAATCCGGTCACGAATATCATCGTCTTCCTGCCAGTTTTTTAAGGTTTTAAAAAACTGTGCTTCGCGACCTGACAGACGCCATTGTGCCATTGATTTGGCACAGATGTTTTGAAAAAACAGATTCCCGGAGGCCGCCAGCTCTAAAAGATGGTTTTCTACAAGATTGAATTCCAGTGCTCCGGCATCGTGCAATATATCTCCGAATGATTTTCTAATCAATACCCTTTTGAATGCGGTTCCGTATAATTCCCAATTAATTCCTTTTCTGGAATAAGAATTATTCATCAAACGGTAAAATACATCAAGCGCCGCCTTAAAATGCCGCCGGTATTCGACTCTTCCCAAATCAAGCAATTCGAACTTGATCAAAAGCGTTTTACAAAACATGTATTGTTCCCCATGTTGACTGCGAATAACAAAAAAAGGATCCAGAAACGATAACTGGAAGTAATCCAATGCTTTTAACGACGGATCACTTGTATCCCAAAATGTTTGATGATTGATATCATTCATCGCTTCAAAAAACTGGTCCACCAAAAGACCATTGAACATTGCAGCTCCCAAAACAATCATCTTACTTCGATGATCCAACTGATAAAACCACGAACGAAGCATTTTGGAAGGTCCCTGGTTCAGAATTCCGATCAGTTCCACCAGTTTTCGGTCATCCGGGAATTCAGACAATCCGGAATAATAATTCAAAAACAGATTCACCTGATCAATCGTCTCAAAATGGTTTATGACCAGTTCAACAGTCAAACTATCACTCAAAAAACTGGTTTCACTGGTTTCATCCTGCGGTAAATCCCAGAAAGAAGGTACATGTTTTCTAAAACGGGTCAGGAAGTAATTCTGAAGTTGTATCTCAGAATATTGACGCCCTTCCGGAATTTCATACCAATAGTCTGAGACCAGTTTTCCTGCCTTTTTCCAAATATCCAGGCTATAATTTACCGAAACAATAAAAAGGCAGGATTTTTCCCTGGAGTAATCGATTAAAGCATCAAAATTGTAATCAATTTTTTCAGGATGAAGATTTGAAATCAATACAATCTTATGCTTGCATTCTTCTTTGTGCAACGCATCAAATAAAGAACTTCGCTCATCCTCGTTTTCCGGGAACAGTTCCACAACTTTTTGATTTTTGTATCCTTCTTCCTGTTTGAGTTGTAAAGAAAGATACCTGGAAAGGTCATTTTTCCCGAACGTCTGATTCCCGGCAATGAAAACGATTTTCTTTTCCCGGATTTTCCCAAGTATGGCAGCAACATAATTTGGCGGTAAGTATTCTTCATCGGACGCACTGAAATTTACAGGAATTAATCGCACCTTATCATTATGATGATGCTGATGAAAATCCCCCATTGCAAGGTTTTCCGTTTGAATTTGTCCGTTAACCACAACGGAATCAGTCATTGTTTCAATTACTTGTGTGTTCATCTTTTGTGTTTTTATGGTTATGAATGGTAATATCTCCCATTGCGGTATTGGTACTTTGGATATGCCCCAAAAGGAATACACCGCGGCTATGCTGAAAATTTTGAATTTGTGTTGGAGCGCCTCCTTCTTGCGGAGAAGATTGAGCTGTAACAGGTTTTCCATGAGAATGGACCTGTTTGATTGTTTCGTGGATATAGAGCAAACCACAGAGTACCCCTCTCAAACCTCCAATTGTTTGATGATTCATCAACCATGGAACGCTTGAAACCTGTAGCTCCCATTCATCCGATTCATCAATCCAAACCGGTAAAATCCGCTTTGATTGAATTAACTCTTTCCATTGCGGATTGTCAAAAATTTCCGGTTTATTGCTCCATTGAACAGGAATTGCCCAAACTACAAATGGGTACTCCTTGAGTAATGTGAGCGGATAAGCCAACTGATCAGCGATCTCCTCATTACTAAGCGGCAACAGATGAAGTGGGTAAATGCTATTTTTCCGCGTGAATGAAAGTACAGGAAGCAGTTTCTTTTCCAATTGGGACGGGAAACAAATTCCGATCTCTAATGCGGAAAAGGACGATAGGTTCAACCCTTCTGAGGAGATAAACTCATTTGCATTGTAAAAAAAAGCCTCCCATGTTTCCCAACTGTCAAAACCTCCAAATTCCAGCAGAAAATTCATATGAGACTTACTCTTATAAATCAGGTTATCTTTTTTTACAGCAACATTTGAATCGCTTAAAAGATCAATCAGGTACTTATCATTAGGTGGTTTGAATCGTTCTTCTTTTTTTTTGATTCCACCAACTTCATCTGCTTCTTCGAGAAAATTAACCAATTTCCCTCTCAACTTTTGCAGCCCTGTATGGTTCATTTCTGCGCGATGCTTCCAACTACAAAACTGTAAAAGAGCAATCACTTTGTCTGCTTCATATTCAGCCATTTCGAACATATATTAATTTTGTTCAAAAAGAGCTTAAAGAAACAGAACACTCATTTTTTCTTTTCGAATCAAGCGGAATGATTTCCGAATGAAGGATTATGCTTTCCGAAAAATTCAGAGTTGCTTCAGGTAGCGGCTGAAATCAGCTTTATATGATTCGGTAATTGGGATTTGTATCTTATTTGGCATTTCCACCTCGTTTCCACGAACCGAAACAACGTACTTCAGATTGATACAATTAGAACGGGATATGCGTACCATTTTTGGATGGTTCAGTTTTTCAAAAACCTCTTTCATGGAAGAAACGACAACATGCTTGATTCCATCTTCAAAATAAATCTCACAATAACTACCAGCGGCGGCGAGATATGTAATGCAATCCGGATTAATCTGCAATTTAATTCCATCCCGGGTCATGATCAACATTATGGGATCAGTAACTACCGGAGATTCTGCTGGCTTCGATTCTGTGAAATTCAGTTCCAAAAGTGCATTTCTCAAATTCAAGGTATCTACCGGTTTCGGAAGGTTGCGTAATGGTGCTGTATCTTTTGCCTTCAAGTAAGTAGACATGTCCTGGATACTGGTCAGGTAAATAAATGGAATGTCTTTTTTGGAAAGTTCTTTTCCCAAATCGATTCCCGTTTTGTTTCCTTTAAGCTCAATATCCAGCAAAGCTAAATCGGGCTTTTCACGTTCAACAGCTTCCAGGGCCAACTCGTAGCTTTCTGCAACAGCGGTCACGCGGTATTCCAGTCCGGTTAACTTATCAACCAAATCATCAGCAACAAAAGGATCATCTTCTACAACCAGAATTTTCATACTAAAAGTTTCGTACTTTTGAAAGCCCTAATTTAATTGAAATTTAAACACTATGGGACAGTACGCGCTATTCACAATCGTCTGCCTCCTAAATCTGTTTGTTTACTCCCAATCTGATTTGGATCCATTGCTCGAAAAAGGATATTCCGAATTGGAGTCCGGTCATTTAAATGCCGCCAAATCGGATCTGGAAAAAGCAAAAAAGCTGATTTCAAGTCATTTCGATTTACAGGAAAAAGCAATCTTATTCAACAATCTGGGGGTTTGTTATATCCAATTAGGAGAATTCAAAAAAGGAATTGACCATTACTCCACTTCTCTCAAATTGTATCAAAAACTGGGAAATGATACACTGATTGCCGAATCATTACTCAATCTCGGGATTGCCTATAAAGATATCGGTGCTTTTGACCGGGCAACAAAAACAATCCTAAATGCAGCTGCGATCTTTGAAAAGCAACAACGAACCAAAGAGTTGTCTTCTGCATGGAACAGCATCGGAAATATCCAACGAAAAATCGGGAATATTGAAAAGGCTCTGGAATACCATGAACGAGCATTAAAGCTTAGGAAACGAATCAATTATTCAAAAGGAATTGCGGACTCGTATAACAATATTGGAGCTGTTTACCTGGACCTGAATCAACCGGAAAAAGCTCAGAAATACCTCATCAACGCGCTACACTTAAAAAAACAATTGGGCAATGAATGGAATTCTTTGACAACACTCACATTATTGGGAAGATCCTGTTCCGAATTGAATCAACACCAACAGGCCTTTGAATATCTGAATGCCGCTTACAACCTGCGTATAGAAGCAGGAAGCAATTCAAAAATAGCATCCAGCCTTTTCTATCTGGGTAATTACTATTCAAACATCAAGGATATTGGAAAAGCAATCGAATCATTCAGACAGGCTGAAAAGCTTTCGGAAGCGGCCGGTGATTATCAGTTATTGAAAGACGTATTATCTGCAGAAATCAAACAGCTCCATTTAAAGCATAAAGAAGATCAGATCCTTATCGACAAATACAAAAAACTGGTCTTGGTGAATGAGATGCTTGTTTCGGAAGAAAACAGAAAAGAGATTGCTCGACTGGAGATTCGTTACGACGTAGAACGGAAAGAAAAAGAAATCCGGATACAAAGAAAACAAGCAAAAATCAACCAGGTACAGCTGGAAAATCAGCAATTATATAATCAACAACTGATCACATGGTTAGTCGGAACCATTGCCGTAACATTATCAGTCATTTTGGCCTGGTATCTCTTACGGAAACGAAAAAAACTCATCGAAATCCAAAATGAAGAATTAAAAGAACAAAAGGATGAAATCAGTGCGTTGCATAAAGAATTGAGCCATCGAACTAAAAACTATTTCGGGATGTTGTCCGGAATCCTTAAATCCGACAAATCATCTGTGCGCCACCCTGAAACCTTGCAGGTCCTGGAAGAAAACATCCGCAGACTGGAAGCAATGTCATTGATTCAACATTACCTCCTGGATGACAGTGCCAGGAAAAATAAAGAAGTTCGGCTGGATGCATATTTTAATAACCTGGTGGATTTACTATTACTGAATCTCTTACCTCACAATCATGCTGTCAAATTATTCAAAAATCTGTCAACGGTATACCTGGATTATGATATAGCCATCCGTTTAGGCATTGTTCTGAATGAATTAGTATGTAATGCCATTGAACATGGGCTGGAGGATAATGCAAATCCTGAACTACATATTTCAATGACAAGTGATCCTCAAACAATTCGCCTTACAGTAAAAGATAATGGAAGCGGACTTCCGGAAGACTTCCCGAACTCATCGAACGCAAAAGGGTTAAAGCTGATCAGAAAGCTACTTCACAAGATAAACGGTACAATTGATATCACAAATGAAAACGGTTGTAAAGTGAGTGTCATCATAAAACTATAAAATCAGGAATAGTTTCCCATCCCTGATTTTTTTATTCCTGGAACCGAATTCTACAAACCAATCAAAATAGTTACTGAAGAATTACTACTCACATGAACAGTATCCGTAATAATTGGAGTGGACTCTCCCGGAACTGTGACTCTGAAGTAATAAATACTTGCCGGAACCTGGTGTTCGAAAGCTCCATCGCTATCTGTATAAGAAGTTCTAATAGTGTTATCTGACGAGTAGGCGATTGTTTCCACATATGCGTTATCAATCGGCGCAAAGTTATGTTTCTTCTTAACCCTGCCCTGAATAATCGGGTCATCGTCATCTTCTCCCCCCTCTTTAAGCGTTACGACTTCTACCTGAGCTTTACGGCTCTTTATTACTTGCTCTTTTTTGCAAGACACTGTGATTGCTCCCATCCCTACCAAAATCAGTAAAGAGGCAAGCATGAAATTATGCTTTTTCATTTTCTTTTACTTAATTGAGTTGATATTCAGGCTATGGCTAAAAAGGCCACAACCTCGTTTCAAAAGGGAGAAAACCGACTTTACTCTTTTACTTTTCTCCCTTTCAAGCAAAGAGAAAGTCGGTCTTGTGATGAGCTGATTTCAGATCCGGTTTCTGAACGTGCACTGCTTACCATCAGCTAATTGGTGAGCTTATCATCTCATCTACAGTGCAAAGATTTTCATAAACTCAGACTTGGTAAAGGACAAAAAAGAAGCGTATAAAACCGAAAATCGGTTTTTATATAAAAATCTGATTTACAACATGTTAACTCTTGATTGAATTTTTACTTTTTTTGAAAAATTTTAGCAAGTGGTTATACAAGTCAGCAAAAATCACTTCAGGATTGATTCTTTTAAAGCAAAAAGGCGAAATACAACAACGTCGTATTTCGCCTTTTAACAATGGATCGATAACTCACGATCGATTCCGAAATAATAAAACTATAGTCTGAAGATCCGATTCAGATCTGAGAGGAGTCATTTTTTGATCGAACAGGCAGCAGATAATGCCTTAATGAGAATTTGGTATTTAGACCTTTTATTTTTTGTAGGAAGAAACAGCCACCAACCAAAAGGTTTCCGGAATCAAGGAAATTCCCAAAAAAATGAACTGGGGATAAGTGCAAGGATATCCACCACTTACCCGGGTAATTTTCTACGTTAAATCTCTACCAAACCATTTTTCACGGCATACATCACCAATCCGGCGGCATTCCGAGAACCGGTTTTCAGCAGCAGATTCGCCCGGTGCCCGTTAACGGTTTTCACGCTGATATAGAGTTTCTCACCGATTTCTTCTGCCGTGTATTGCTCGCAGGTGAGCTGGAGAATTTCGATTTCCCGGCGCGTGAGGTCGGAATTGGGTTGTACCACACTTTTCGTGCGCTTACCAAAGTTTCGCTGAATGGCTTTCAGTGCCAGCTGATTGATGTACACGCCTTTCTGATGAATCGTGGTGATGGCCTGGTACACTTCCAGCGGATCGCTGTCTTTCACCAGGTAGCCATGCGCACCGATCTCAATCAGGCGGGCAATGAAGTGCTCGTCCTGGTAACCGGAAAGGATCAATACTTTCATATCGGGGAAATGCTCTGCCAGATCAACCGTCAACTGTTCGCCGGAGTAAGCCCTGTTTCCATCCGGAGGAAGAGACAAATCGACCAGCATGACATCCGGAATACGATCCATCGTTCGCAAACGATCAATCACGGAATATCCTTCACCGGATTCAAAAATGACTTCCAGTTCATCCCAGCTGTTCAAAATGGCTTTGATCCCATTTCTGAACAATAACTGATCTTCTACTAATCCGATTGTAATGTGCTCTTCCATGTTTATGTTCCCAATTCAGCTCTTAACGACGAATGCAGCGGGAGATGCACCGTAGCGTGAAATCCTTTTTTTTCCGTATCCAGGAGAATATCTCCCCGCAAAACCATCAGTCGGTTGCGGATATTCTTCAAACCGGCTCCTTTTCCTTCGTGTTCGGCGGAGAGCCCCTTTCCATTATCGCTGTAATGTACTTTTACTTCTTTATCAGAACCGGTAATAGTCAGTTTCAGTTCCGTTGCCTCCGCGTGTTTGATCGTATTGTTGATCAGTTCCATACACACCCGGTATAAAGTCAGATCAATCAATTCGTCTTTCAGAAAAGCGTTGATACCGTCTTCCGCAAAAAAGGCACTCTTGATTTTCCCGGTATTGTTTAATTGCCCGCAAACGGCATCCATGGTTTGAATGATTCCGAAAAGTTCCAGTTGGGGAGGCATCAATTCGTGGCTGATGCGGCGCATGTTTTCAATCGAACTTTCGGTCAGCTGACGCACATTCTGCAAATCGCTGAATAATTGTTCATTCAAATCACCGTATTTGCGTTCGGCCTGCAGCAAGTGCATCCGGGCAATCGACAAAACGGCTCCAAGGTCATCGTGCATATCCTGCGCAATGCGTTTACGTTCCTGTTCCTGTACCAGGATTCCGGAGCGTAACAGTTCCATTTGGTGCTGATTTTTCAGGGCTTCCTGCTTCAACTGCTCGCTGATGAGGTTTTTACGAAACTGCTGGGTCAGCAAGACTACGCCTGCCGCAATCAGGAACACAACTCCCACGAAGGGAACCAGGGTTTCAATGAATGTTATGTGCTGTTCCGTTTCCATAACGCTCTCCAGAAGAAGTAGTACATAATTACGGAAAAAATTCCATGTATTATCCAAGTATACCTACTCAATTCAGGATTTATTACCTGAATGGTATACTTTCCGAAATACGTCAAGAGAAGCGACGAGGTGTAATAAATAAAAACACCCGAATTCATCAGCTCCACGGAGCGCAGGTAATTCTTCAGGTGTTCGGTCATCCGTTTGTCCATCAGGAAAACGTAGGTTGATAACGACAAAATGATCAAAATGATGCTTTCCAGCGTCATCGCATTGGAATTAAAGGTGTTCCAGGGATCAAAAAAGATAGTATTTACCACAGAAAAAACACAAAATCCAACAATTAATGCATCAAGCACCCAAGAGCGGACATAGCCGCTCAGGATGCTTTTATACATAAAAACCAATAGAACAAAACGCAGCGGTACCAACACATGGAGTACCGGCAGGTTGTTCACGTGCAGAAACCACATCACCAGAGAGGCTATCTGCAAAACTCCCGTCAGAATTAAATACCAGGAGAGGGTTTTTAATTCTTGTCTCAATTTCCCCCAAATACACAAAACGTAAAACGAAATGGCAAATAGTGGGATGTGAAACAATACTAAAATGAATTTTGTATTAATCAAGGTTTATTAAAAGTGTATAGTGGACTTGAAGTATCACACGTATTCGGGCAAGGAGCAATCAAATCCAACACATAACTGTTTTTTTGCGCTTTTCCAGCATCCGGGTTCGTGTCATTGAAAAATACGTCGTAATTAGCTACAACCGGTGTTAAATACAGCTTGAAGTTTCCGGAAGTTTCCAACCCGAGGTAAGCACGGCAAAAATTATATTTCGGAGTCACCGCTGTGGAATCAATTCCCATCACCTCCATCATGTCAACAGCAGAAATTTTGTACGCTCTCAAATCTTTATACTTCAGATAAAAGCGCTTCAGATTGTCGATTGCAACATCAATCTTCACTTCGTTTGCCGTTCCACTTACATAGAGACTGCGAGCTCCTTCTTTTACCATTTCCTGGCGGGTTTCATTCCCTTTACCTGTTTCCGTACTAGCAGATTCCAAATGCGCAGCTTCCTTTGAAGTAAGAGATCTTACAACAAAAATTGCCAATACTACATTCAAAACCAGAGAGCCGATCAAAATTGTTTTTTTCATAATTACAAAGCGTTTATCAGAATAAAATTAAGTTGTGCAAATTTCCACCTTAGAAATCCCAATCAAATCTAGGCAAAACTTCCACTTCCGTCACCGGATTTTTCCGAAAAACAGGTATAAATACCTATAAAAAGGGATCGAAACAGATAAAACTAACCGTTTACTACACTTATCTTCTCCCGTACTTCATACATTATCTGCTGATCAAAGAAACCGGCGGTTGCCGCATTCCTGAAGAAAAAAGCGCTCCCCGCTTCTTAGAGGGAAGCGCTTTTCAACTTTGAAAATCCACTGCGAAGTGAACTCAGGAGTGTCATTCTTTCCGACGAAACCCTTGATCTATTTCGTCATCAACTCTGTCTATCTTCAGTTATCGTGGTGTTACCACAAGCGCCAACCTTTCTTCTTCAGGAAATAATGGTCAAAATAGACAAATGCGTCTGACTTCCCTACTCATCTGGCTTTTCGGATCCGCCTCCGTTCTATTGATATGGGGAACGATACCCATGAAAACTACTGCGATTTTTATAATGCAAAGATGCCTGTTAGCCGGCATGCATCTCACGGTAGAAATACCCAAATTGAAAAAACAGGTATAATTACCGGGTTTTCTTCTTTTACGCACAGGTCGAACCAATCGAAAACCCGGCAACCAAAAAATCCGTTCCATTCGAATGTATCCCTAACAAAACATGCTCTCCAAATTCATTCGGAGAGCATGCCTTTTAATCAGTTGTGGGGATCAGATGCGTGAAATATGTGTCACGATCGGCTGTCCTTTCAACGGCTTGTAAATCTCTACAATCGCTTCCCAAACCACCTCTGCAGGAGGCATTTGAGCGAGACATTTGTAGCGGTAATTCATTCCTGCTACAACCTGTGTTGAAACCTGCTGTGGCGTGTAAACCACTCCCAGCAATCCTTTCATTGCTTCATCGAAAATTGCTTTTTCTTCTGCCGTAAGCGGATGATACGGGCTCCATCCTCCTACTAAAACTTGTTCTTGTGATAATGTATTATCTGACATAATGCTTGTTTTTTAGATTTCCTACTCATCAGGCTTTTCGGTTTTTGCCCCGGTGTTTTTTACGGTTCCGGCTCCGCTTTGACACCCTGGATTATGCCAGTTCTTCTTCCGCTTTGGCTTTCACAAAACTGTCTACCGCATCGTGCGGAATTTCTTCAACAGGGATCAGGAAATCTCCGTTTGATCCTGAGATAACGACTTTAGAAACATATTGTCCCGGGAATGAACCTCTTGAAGAATAAGGTGTTGTTCCAGGTCCCAGCGGCCCTGTCCACCCCATTGAATCGATTTTCAAACCTCCTACGAAATGCGTGTCGCGCACCAGGGTGAACCCATACGAATAGTTTGGAGCGTCTCCTTCCACTTCGATGATAAAGATTCCCGGAGTATCTAATCCGGTCCATAAATACGTTGCTTTTGTTTTTGCCGGGTTAACCGGCTCTTTTCCATAAAATCCCATGACTCAGTGTTTTTTAATAATGGTTTATCCTACTCGTATGGCTTTTCGGTTTTCGCCCCGATTGTTGCGGTTATCGGATCCTTTTGTAGATGTGTAATATTACATTCACAAATATCCTGAAAAACACCATTTTACCCCAGAGGAGAAATACTTCCATTCAAAAAACAGGTAAAACTACGGGGTAAAAAAAACACATCTTTAAACACTCAAAATCAGATGCTTAGATATAAACCCGTCTATCTCCCCGAAAACACGAACCTATAAGGGTTACCCCCTGACTTTTGTAACCCCATGAATTTAATATCGCCAAAGAGCTAGTTTTGCCCAAAATTACAGCGACTCAAATGAAAAAAAATTACGCGATTTTTAGTTTGCTTTTAGGATTCCTATTTGCATCTAACAGCTATTCCCAAACCTTTTCGGGATACGGAAGTACTCCTTCCAATGACAACTACAATTACATCAGTTATTCCAATGACACGATGTACTACACCTTCAATTCGCTTCCTGGCGGAGCGTATGATGATGCAACCTTAACGATTGACGGTTCTGCTTATTTCTACTCGGGTAGCGTTTACAACATTTATGGTCCGGGAGCCGTCCTGGTAGGATCGATCTCTTCGCCGAATCCTTACAGCTGCGGATACTTTTCGGCATCAGTTACAATTCCATTCGCAACAGTCAATGCTTACGGAGGAAGCGCGGTTTACAAACTGGTGAAGCAGGGAACAATCTACCCTTATTGTGATGACAACAGGCTGCGTGTAAAACTCCAGTATCACTATTGCGCAACAGGAACGCCATCCCAACAGGCAAGCATATCAATGGCTGATCATTCTTTCTGTCAGTCTGAAGGCGTTGTAAGTCTCACCGGTTCTCCGGCAGGAGGTACGCTTTCGGGTGCGGGAGTATCAAACAACGTACTGAATGTAAGCTCTTTACCTTTCGGAACATATAACGTGACATACACGTTTACTGAAGCAAACGGGTGTTACACGCAGGATAGTACTCAATACATCGTGTTTGAAAACCCGGCGGATGTTTCTTTGACAACTTGTGAGAATACTTCTCCAGTTATGAACAGCGGGAACATCGCAACCGTATATGCTATTGATCTGGGATTATCCAATGTCGTGGGAACAGGTACAAACGTAACGCTGCCTTCGATCACTTCAAATCCGACATACATTTATTCTGCAAAGGTATCCAGTCAATACGCTTATGAAATCAACGCGATTGATACTTCCAACTTCCAAATGATCGATCACGAAGCCGTTAGCGGTGATGACCGTGGAGGAATTGCCGTATCTGCCAACTACGTGTACATTGTGGGTGACGATGCAACTGCCCGTTATGACCTGGATTTACAAAATGGGGTTGATTTGCCGAAACGCGACGGAATTTTCACCGACCTGGCACAATTGAAATTGTACACACTCTACAATACAGTTGCTCCAACAACTCCAAACAATGACAACTCAAGCGGGTTCACAATGAATGCCCTGCGTGCACTCAATGAGGATCTAACATACGGAAGCGAAATCATTCCTTTGACTCAACCGGTTTCATTCGGATTCCAGGATCAGGGAGTGATTCTTGCCGGATACAATGAATTGATCGTTGGAACTGCATACGGAAACTACGACTTTTACCACATCTCTATTTTGAACGGGCAAGTGACTCCGCTGGGGCAGCACAACCTGGATGTATACGGCTCTGAAAACTGGGCTGACTGGGGAATGTCAGGATTTGACGGTACAGACTACCATGCATACTTCAGAGACGGAAACGACTCCATTGTTGACTTCAATTTCACGACCAACACGTCTACAAGCATCATGACGATTACGGATTTCTCAGATTTGTCCAGCTTTATCGCACACCCGGTGAATAACCGTTTTTACGGACACTACGAAGGAAGCACCAGCACTTTCGGTGGAGACGAAGAAAACTTATTTTACTTCCAGATTTCAGACAGCGCAACGCGTTTAGCGGCAACTGCTGCCAATTACGGTTGCCCGAACAAAATCACGTTCATGTTCAATACACTTGATTTAGGAGCAGATACGACTGTATGTTCCGAAGACGGATTATACATTATTCCGGGAGGATTCGGTTACAATTCCTATACGTGGAACGGCGTAAACAACAACTTCAACTCGTTCCCGATACAAGCTACAGGAGAAGTAGTGTTGTCGGTAGTTGACAATGCAAACTGTGTGCTTACAGACAGCGTACATGTAACCGTTATTCAATGTACTGCCGGATTGAATGAGCTGGCAAACCAATCCATGCAGATTTACCCGGTTCCTAACAACGGAGCATTCCAGGTTACCTTTGATGCTTTAGCTGAAGAAAGCCAGATCAGTGTGATCGATGTGCAAGGAAAACAAATTGCAACTCAAACCCTTTTACCGGGTGAAACCATGGTTTCTATGAACCTGGATGTTCAACCGGGAATTTACTTCATCCGCTTGACTTCTGAAAACAGAACGTCACAGCAGGCGGTAAGTGTTCAATAATAATGCATCAATAGAAAAATCCGGCTTGAATCTTCAGGCCGGATTTTTTAGTTTAATCACTCGGGAGACAGCCAATTTTAGCGATTTACAATTTTATAAGATGGTGTAAAAAGTCCATTTCCTGAGGCTTTCAGGCAGGTGTCAGAATCTTTGACTTCAAATACACCGCCGTCCGGTTCACATAAGGAAAAAATGCAATGAAGAAAATCGTTCCGATCAGAATCCAGGACATCATTTCGTAATAATCCATCCCGAAACGCAACTGGTTCTGCCTGTTCACCGCTTGTAACAGCAATTTCTCCGATCCTTTGGTAATCTGAGCAGGTGATAATCCCCGCGAAGTGAGTTTATGTGCATTCGATGCAAGCATTTTTTTAACCACCGGGTTCATCCAGGTCAGACGGTCCTGGAATGCATTATAATGTTTACTCTTTCCGAATAACTCATAATAATTGATCAGTGCAATGCTGACACAAAATCCCAGGTAGCGGGTTGCCAGACAATAAGCTGATGCAGCAACTCCTAAAGCCTTCGGCACGGAAGAAATGGCAAAAACAATCGTCGGAACCATCAACCACCCCACTCCGAAGCCCTGGATCAAAAGCGGCAGGTGGAATTGAGTTTCATCTGCTTCCGGATTAAACAGGAAAAACATCCAGCAATAATACGTGAGTAAGGCTCCGAATCCCGCCAACCAAATGAGACGGATGTTTTTGTGCTGCAAAATGAGCAGGCAGGCAATCACTACCCCAAGAATCAATCCCGCCATATTCCACCCATTGATGTAGGAAACGTGAATCGGGTCGAGTTTCAGGACAGTGAGGAAATACGTGTTGGTGATCCCGACCGCAAAACGACAGATGTACATGATGAACAACAGCAGGATTCCGACCAGGTAATTGCGGAACCGGAACACCGACAAATCAATATAAGGTCGTTTCATGTGTTTCTGGCGCAGAACGTACACCACAGACAAACCTCCGATTGCAATAACACTGTAACGAATCCGCCGGTCTGTCATCCAATAGTATTCCTGCCCGAAAATCAGGCAGTAGCCGATCAGCAGCAAGATGAGCGTATACAACACAAATCCGGGCCAATCCAGCTTTTTGAGCGGAAACGGCTTCACCAGCCGGATGTTATTCATGGAAACAAGCAACAGGAATAAACCCGGAACATAGGAAAACAATGCCAGTTTGTATACGACCTTGAAATCAGATGCATCAATCAAATCAGCAGTAATCAGGTTATTGAACGGTAACGCACAAATCAGCACACCAAAGAAAACGGAAAAGCTGATTTCCCGGGCACGTTCGCTTTTCAGGCGGGTAAACATGGTCGACAACGAGAGATTAACAGTACTTGCAAACAACATTCCCTGGACGAAACGAACCGGGAACAACACAAACAGATCCGTCGTACGGTAGCACACAAAAGCCAGGGCAATGTTCAGACAGGTATAGATCATGAAGTATTCCTTCGCGGCAAAAAAGGAGAAGAAACGACGCTCCAGGGCATAAAACCCGGTGTAGCCTACGTAGAACAAGGCTACCATGAACTGAACATCGGCAGGTTCGCATCCGTAATAACCGGCAGCGGCAGGAATATTCGCCATCGGGAGGAAGAACAGCATGATTCCCGGCAGGAACAAACTGAATAGAATGATCCGGATCAACCATTCCGGAACCCATTTCCTGAAAATCGGAAAACGGTTAAACACGGTGCTGTTTTTTAGGAACCGAAACATTCACATTCATCCCGGCTTTCAGCAGACTGATTTCCTGCTTCGTTCCTTTGACCCGAATCCGGACCGGAATCCGCTGAACAATTTTCACATAGTTTCCCGTTGCGTTATCTGGCGGAAGCAGCGAAAAACTGGAACCCGTTGCCGGAGACATCGAGATAATTTCTCCCCGGAACTCTTTATCCGGGTATGCATCTGCAGTGAAAAACACCTCATCTCCCCGCTTCATATGCCCGATCTGGGTTTCCTTGTAATTGGCAACAATCCATTTATCGGTTTCATCGTTCACAATGAATGCAAGCACTTCACCGGCATCAATCATCTGCCCCACTTCAATGATCCGTTTTCCCATCCGGCCGTTGTATGACGCGGTAATCACGGTATAACTCACATCCAGTTTGTGACGTTCCAACAAAGCTTTCAAGCGCTTAATCTCTGCTTTCACCACTGTTTTTTCTGCCTGCACGTCTTCAATTCGCGACAATGAGGCATCGTAATTATCAACTGCCGACTCGTAATCACTTTTATTCACATCCAGTTTTGCTTCCATGTCTTCCAGTTGCTGGCGGGTAGCAGATTCTTCCTGATACAACTGGGCATAGCGGTCATAATCCAATTGCTGTTTGTGCATTCTGGCTCTATTTGACTGAACCTGGGCTTTTGCCGAACCGGAAGTATTCTCCAGCGTATGAATCGTGCTTTCCAACACATTCAATTCGGCTTCTTCTTTCAGAATTGCGGCTTCGGTTTGTTCCTGCTGGATGAGGTATTCCCGGTTATCAATCACCAGCAATGTATCACCTTGCTTCACGTATTGATTCTCTTCAAATTTCACGGCTACGATGAACCCTCCTGCGCGTGAAATTACCGGGTTGATGTATTCTTCGACCTGTGCGTCGTTGGTTTGTTCGTAATGCTCAAAGTCCCACCAGCTCCGGATTCCCCAGATACATAAAACGAAGAGTGCTGCTCCGGCTATCCAGCCCGTAATTTTGGTGATCAAGCGGTCAGTGACCGTATATTTCCTTTTTTTCATGTTTATTTCGTAATCTATTTTGTTGCCGTATTAAATGATCGAGGTGATTTATCGAATTGAATCAAGCGCTCACGTTGTTGAAAGAGTTCAAAAGGTTAAAACGGTTCAAAGCGTATAAAGTCCATTTTGAACTTTTGAACTAAACATACAGAGCTTGTCGAAGCATGAACTTTTACTCCTTATACAAAAGCATTCATTCTAAATGGTTCCGATGACATTTTTCAAAAAGTAGTATTTCGTTTGTGCCTCCATTTTAGCAGCTTCCAGTTCAAAACGTGTCTGCAACACCTGGATATCCGCATCCAGCAAGTCCGTTACCAGGGAAGTTTGTTTGAAATAGGTTTCCTTAATGATGCGGGCATTTTCCATGGCCTGCGCCACATTTACTTCCGATACCTGGATCCGCACCAATGCTTCTTCGTATCTGAGGTATGCTTCCCGAACCTGTTGTCTTACCAGATCCTCGGTTTCTTTGTGTGCTTCCTCCTCCTTTTCGAGTTCCATCTGTGCACCTCTTTTCTTATGAATGTTGTGATAGAGGGATGAAACCGGGAACGAAACCCGCAGTCCGGCGATGCCGAGCGAATACCAATACGGATTGTAGGGATAGAGGAAAATCTGCGGATTCATGAAATAGTATTCACCGTACAACCCGATTTGAGGCCGCACATTTGCCTGCACCTGTTTCAAATGAAGTGCGCTCAGTTTGGTCATTTCTTCCGACACCTGGTAATCAAACGAATGACTCAAAGCCTGCTGCAGGCACGCCTCATAACTCTCCAAATGATTCAACGACAAATTCGCCAGGCCAGTTGGGAGAATGATCCGGTCGTCCGGTTCACCGATGAGGATATTCAATTTCTGGGTCGCAATCAGGATGTCGTTCCTGATTTCCACTTCCAGCATTTTGCGTTTGGATAAATCCAGTTCTACCCGGAGCACATCGCTTTTCAGAATCACGCCGTTTTTGTAGAGCGAGCGGATTTCTTCCAGTTGTTTTTCCTGGTCGAGGATGTCCTTTTGTACCAAATCCAGGAAAATGAACGACTTTTGAAGATCCAGGTAGAGCTGTGCCGATTCGTAACGGACTTCCGCAATGGTCTGATCTTTTTCAATCAGTGCCAATTCATGTAAGGTCCGGTCTTCGCGGATTTTCAGATTCAGTTTGTTCCCGTTGTAGATATTCAGGTAGAAATCGCTGCTGACCCGGTATAAATTGTGAATCACATCGTGCTGGGAAGGCGTATGAAAAAGTCCGTGGTCGTAAATCGGAATGTTGGTTGCTTTTTCAGCCGTTCCTTTGATTCCAATGTCCGGGTAGCGTTCCATTTTGGCATCTGCATAGTTTTCTTTCCGAACGGCAACTTCCTGCCGGCTGATTTCCACTTTCCGGCTGAATGCTTCTGCTTTCGTCCACACTTCATTCAGTGAAAGGGTCAATGTATCTTTTTGTCCGGCAACCACTTGCCCTGCTAATTTTCCAAACGGTGCTATGATCCAGATACTGAGAACAAGCACTTTTTTCCTGTTATTCATCTTGTTTTATCTGATGCAAAATTGAGGAATAAACCAAGCTCCCATTTTCTTTAAACAGTCAATCATTTATTCATTCCGGACAAGAAAATCGTACCTTTGTCCAACGCTTTATTTTAGCTTATCAAAATGGGACTAATTGCTTCATTACCTGAAATTGACGTAGACCGGAACTCGGTGTTTGTCATGCATGAAAAATCGGAAAAGCTGATTCCTTTGCACACACATACCAAAGGACAATTGAGTTACGTGGAAGGCGGTATTGCCTACATCACCGTTGATTACAAAACCTACGTGGTTCCGGCCAGACATTATTTCTGGATTCCGCAGGGACTTCCGCACATTCTCCGGATCGGTTATTCAGCAACCGTGCTGCGTTCCCTGTATTTCTACTCCCACGATGATGCAAACCATCCGTTCTACAACACACTCGGCATTTATCCGGCCAGTGAACTGCTGATCCAGATGATCAACCACACGGAAATCTGGGACGGGAAAAACGTGGGACCGGAAACCAAAAACTTCGAATTCCTGGTTGCACTCAAAAACCTGCTTCCACAACTCAATAACACGGCGCTTCCCATGATTTTGCCGATTACGGAGGACGAACGGATGCTGAAAATTATCCGTTACATGGAGCAGAATCTGTCAGAACCGATCAGCTTGTCGACCGTAAGTGCCGTTTTCAATATCAGTGAACGTACCTTATCGCGCCTCTTCCAGGCCAATCTCCACATGTCTTTTCTCCAGTACCTGAAAACCCTGCGGATTATCAAAGCACTGGAAATGCTGCTGAAAACCAACAAATCGATCAGTGAGATTGCCTACTCTGTGGGATATGATACGCTTGGAGCTTTCAGCAATACGTTTTACACCTTCACACATTCGCGCCCTTCCGATCTGAGAAAAACGTCCCAATCCGTGATTTCTTAACGGTGAAAACGGTTTGATCTCTTTCAGAATGGAAATGTAACTTTTGCAGCTTTGCATCGTCTTAGCAACAAGACGTCAAACACAACTTATGAAAAAAGCCTTTTTTCTGCTTCTGCTTTTTGCAGGATGCATGGCCGGAATCCAGGCACAAACAATCACGTACCGCTATGAAACGACCATCGGGAAACTGTCAAACGACCAGCTCCGCGTAAACCTAAAAATCAGTGGTTTTTCGGAAGACACACTTACGTATTGCTTCCCGAAGATTGTTCCGGGAATTTACGGAGCTATGAATTTCGGACAGTACATTTCAGGATTTGAAGTCTTTGACAAAAAAGGGAAAAAGCTCCAAATTGAACAAACGGATGTGAACTCCTGGAAAATCTATGGTACCCGAAAAATTGCCCGTCTCTCCTACCTGGTCGACGATTCCTGGGAAGCTTTTGACGAACACCTGGAAAACGGTTTTTACCGTTCAGCAGCCAGTTCGTTCAGCGACAGTGCACTCGTTATTACGCCCAATTGCCTCTTCGGGTATTTCCGCGGACACATCGATCATCCATTTGAAGTGAGTATTCGAAAAGAAAAGAAGCTATATCCGGCAACCAGCCTGAAGAAAACAACCGGGGCAAAACAAGACCGTTTCTTTGCAGCCAACTACCACCGTTTGGTCGATAACCCCATTTTATATGCAATTCCGGACACCACCATCCTCCAGCTTCCTGGAATTTCAGTTGAAGTAGCCTGTTATTCAACTTCGGGAAAATCGATTTCCAAAGACATTGCAGCTTACATTCGTCCGCTCCTGCTGGCCCAGGCAAAATACCTGAACAACAAACTTCCGGTTGACCGATACACCTTTATCATTTACCACCATCTATCTAAAAACAGCGGCAGTTACATCGGCGACGGACTGGAACATTCCAATTCGACGCTCATCTTGCTGTATATGCCCCTGGATATCGAAACCATTAAGCAAAATGTGTACGGAATTGCCAGCCACGAGTTTTTTCATACGCTCATGCCTCTCGGATTACATTCAAAAGAGATCGAACAGTATGATTACAACAATCCGAAATTCTCCAAACACTTGTGGCTTTACGAAGGCATGACGGAGTATTTCACCATGCACATGCCTGTGAAAACCGGATTGCAAAGTGAGCAGGAGTTTTTCCGCACCATCGAAGAGAAAGCCAGCATGATGCAACAGTTCGATCCCAACCTGCCCATGACGGAATTGAGCCTCCACCCGATAGAAATGCAGGATGAATATTACAACGTTTACCTCAAAGGTGCTTTGCTCAATATGTGCCTGGATTTGAAACTCCGCGAATTATCCGGCGGAACGTATGGCGTAAAAGATTTGGTATTGCAATTGACGGAACGCTACGGCCCCGGAAAACCTTTTGAAGACAATCAGTTGTTTGCAGACATGGTTCAATTAAGCGGTTTTCCGGAACTTCGGGCATTTATTGCCAGCTATATCGAAGGAGCCGAACCTTTGCCGCTGGAAGAAATCTTGCTAAAAGCCGGTTTGAAGTTCGAGGACGGGAAGATTTCAGAATTGAAAAACAGTACTCCGGAACAGCTTAAATTGCGGGAAAGCTGGCTGCGGTAACCAACCTGCTGGTTGGAACATCCACCATTCCGAATAGCAGTGCAACGGATAATATAAATTGGCTACTTTTACAGGAAACTTAAACACTTAAAGTATGCCGCAACGATTTCTGTTTGTCTTGTTTTGCCTGTGCGCTTCAGCCGTTTCTGCACAGCGGTTCGACTGGTTATCATCCGGAAAAAACGTAGAATTGAACGTAACCCATGCGACTATCACGAGTTCCCGAAAAATGCTGGTAGTCGCTGAAGGAAGTTCTCCCTATTACATCAACGGTCCGCAAAAAATCTTTACCAACCAGAAAAAGGACAGCAGTATCGTGGAAATTGCGTCGAAAAAAACCTACCCGGTCGGGATAAGTTTCCTGATCAGCTATGCAGCCGATGGAAAAATTGATCAGTTCATTGAATTTCAAAACAAATGGTTCCGGATTTACGGATTGGAGCGAAACAGCAAGAATGAGTTCCTGATGCTGTGCTACGTCGAAGGAGAATACGACCTGGAGCAAACCAACCTTGAAAGAGAATATCGCACAGGATCCGACAACGACGAAGATGAGCAGGAGGAAGAAGAAATCTCTTATGGGAATTTAGATCTGTTTCAGCCGCTCTCACCCAAGGATCAATTTGTTCGTGCCGGTTTGTATGTCTTGGTTCTGGATGAGTCCATTCATCTGAAACGCAGCATTTTAATTGCTCCTGAAGAACATTTGGGAATCGAGCCGGAAGGTTTCCTGGTCAATGCACAGGATAAACTGGTCATTTTCGGTCATTTTGACGATCAGCTGGACATGGAAGCTTTTAAAGCCGTTCCCAAAAAAGCCGGAGGTGACTTTGTATTTGTATATGACCAGCAAGGCAAATGGCTGTGGGGAGACCTTGCTGCTTACGAAGGAACCGGCTGTTGCTCCTCATACAGCGACGCACAACACGTCAGTATTTCTCCGAATGGTTCGGTGTATATGGTAGGATCTGCCTCTAAAACCGTTCTCTTTTCAAACGGAAAAACACTGGAAAGTCCCGCAAAAGGAGATAAAAACGGCCTCCGCTACGGCACCTACCTGGTAGCATATCATCCTGACGGAAAAATCCGCTGGGTGAAGCAGACGGATGCACAAAACATCATCCAGCAAACCGTTGCAACCGACAAACAGATCATCATTGCCTATCAAAACGGGAAATCAATTCCTCAACCATTTGAAGTGACGGCTGATACCTCTGCAAACAGGCATTCAGTGCTGGCTGCCTTTTCGAATTCCGGTAAATTCCTGTGGTCTGTTACGGAAGGAGCCTCTTGTTACCAGCGCTTAACTGTTAGCGGGCAAACCTTGTACGCCTTCGGTACAAGCGATCATTCGGTGTCATCCAAACAAATCGGTAATTACACCTTGAAAAAACTGGAGCGCAGCTATGTTTCATATTATTCGACCGATGGAAAGTTCAGAGGTGTCGTTCCCTTAAAACCAGATGCCGATTATAAACCACAACCGACTTATTTTTTCCCGGTTTCTGCACATGAAATGTATCTTGCCTACAGTACTTTTTTAAGTTTATCCGTACCACTGCGGGTATTTGACGAACTGTACGGTGATCTCAAAGGCAATGCACACATCGGGGTGATCGGAAAGATTCATTACTAACAGATTTTAGTTCCTGTATTTATGCGACTCGCTCTTTTTTCAGATATCCACGGCAAAATCCTGCTTCCGTTCAAACTGGCAGACCACTACCAGAACGTAAGCGGAAAAAGAATCGATTTCATTTTGCAATGTGGAGATTTGGGCGCTTACCCCAACCTGGAACAACTGGATAAAGCCACGATCAAGCATGCACAGTATGACCGGGACGAACTGGGTTTTCACGACGATTTCTGCACGGTAAACCCGGCGATTCAATCTTTTTTAGAAGCACTCAACATCCCGATGATCTGCGTTCGGGGAAACCATGAGGATCATGCATTCCTGGATGAGCTGGAACAAAAATACCCGCAGGAAGGCCGCTTTCCGATTGATGTGTACGGAAAGGTGTGGATGTGCAAAACCGGCTGGATTCAAACACTCTCCGAAGGAGATGAAACGCTGACTTTTACGGGAATCGGGCGGATCGGTGACCGGAAACAACGTTCCGAAGCACGTTTTATCCAGGAATACGAACGGAAGGAATTACGAAAATTAACGAAAAGCAAAGCGCATTTTGACATCCTGATTTCGCACGATAAAGAAGACAACACTCCAGGGTATGGTATGCCCGAAATCCGGGAACTGTTCGACCAGGTGTTGTTTGAGTATCATTTCTACGGTCACACCGGGGAACCGTTCAAAGAGGAAATAGCCAGCAACGGGATCACCCGATCCGTTAAGATCCGGGAATTGGAATTCGAGCCGAACGGCATTCTTCCGGCGGGATGCATGCTCATCCTGGAAAAGAACGAAAACGGGCTACAACTGGAAGTCGTGGAACAGAAATGGACGAACTCCTTTACCAAACATCATTGGAAATTCTGATAAAACGGTTAAATTAGCAGGAAACACTTCAAAATGACCTCTTTGAATTTTCGTGCAGCAAGCAAAATGGCAATTCCGGTACTCGGATTCCTGTTCGTCCTGTTCATCACTGCCTGTAAAAAGAACACTTCCAACCAGGAACCGGTGTATGAGACCAACCAGGCTTACAATCTGCAGGATATTTCCTATGGAACCGACAACCAGCAAAAGATGGATATCTATCTGCCTGCAAACCGGAGCGCTGGAACCACGAAAGTATTTGTACTCATTCACGGTGGCGGCTGGGGAGCCGGAGATAAAGCCGATTTCAACTACATGATGAACTCCCTGAAAAGCTATTATCCGAACCACGCCATTATCAATATCAACTACCGGCTGGCAACAGAAGCGAGTCCGGCATACCCCAAACAAATCAACGATATCCAGGCGGCTTTGGATGAAATCAGTCTTCCGAAATACAACGTTTCGCCGCAGTTTTTCCTGTTCGGAAACTCAGCCGGCGGACATCTTTCACTGCTCTACGCTTACGGGTTTGACGGCAACCATCACGTGAAGGGCATTTGCAACACGGTTGGGCCAACAGATTTAACCGATCCGAATTACCTGTACAATCCGCTGTATGCTTCGATTTACCCGGTTTTGGTCGGACAATCGGCTCCGATGTCGCTGATCCAGGCAGTGAGTCCTGTGTATCATATCACTGCTGCTGCGCCTCCCACTATTTCGTTCTATGGCGACCAGGATCCATTGATTCCGACAACACAGATGGGACGTTTGCACGATTCATTGAATGCATCTGGTGTGTACAACCAGGCCACGATGTACCAGGGTGCGGGACACGGCAACTGGAATACGGCACAATCTCAGGACTGTGTCACGAAAATGGTGTTATTTATCAATGCGTATTTCCCGCAGTAAGCGTACCATTTTGTTGTGAAGAAAACGTCTAGCTTCCGTCTTTGAATTGAATACCACCTCCTAAACGGGGATCATACGTATCGGTGTTTCCGTTGTAGGTTATTTTCACCTGAAGCGTCGGATCATTAAAATTCTTCACTCCTCCTTTTACGTCGATATTCTGTCCGTAGGCCGGAGTTGCCGTGCATTCATACGAACAGTTTTCTTTCGCCTTGTCGTTTCCATCAAAGCATTTATCAAATTCTTTTTCCGCATCGTGCAGGTGGTAGCTATTGGCAGCAGGTGATCCGGGAACAATATTCCCATCTTTCGCTCCCCCCTTACCTCCCCAACGTTTATTAACGACGTGAAGCTGGGTTGCATTTCTAGCTGTATTCGCCTGGTTGACCAGCCAGCCTGCCCAATCAGCTTCACCGGTGATCGTTCCATCCTGCTTGGCTTCTCCTTTGTTATAAGTAACCGTATTCTTCGTACATTCATCAAACGTATTTTCGCCATTGTTCCCGGTTACTTTTACTGTTCGTATCGTACCGCTATTGTAACTGTATTGCTGAATGACCGGTTGGTTACTGAGTCCTGAAACAGTCTTTAACTGAGTCGGTTGTTCTGAAACGGAGGCAGTACTCATTGCTTTTGCTCCCATCACATCGGCTTCGCTTTCCAGCCCGGAATCATCATTGACAGCAACTCCCTGCAATTGAGTCGTTGGTTGTACACGTCCCTGAGCTTGCTGCACCACATGCCAGGCCTCGTGCGGCAGGTGTTTTTCCTGTCCCGGAGCAACGTGAATAGCTGTTCCCTGTGCGTAGGCATGTGCCTGCATTTGTGCCGGTTTCGACGAATTGTAATGAACTTTGACCGCATCCAGGCTCATTCCCGAAAGAGATTCGACCCCGCTTTTCAATTGATCCGGTAAACCTGTTTGATTTGTTTTTGCCTGAAGCTGTTTCACCGTTTCTCCCACCGGACTGCAGTCGGCCATGTTTTGACAGGCTTTCATTCCGCTGGTACGTTCCTTGTTGAAAGCAGCCTGCTGCATCACGGCCTGCTGAGATGCTTCCGGACGATTATCCAGATGCACAGCACTTGCAAGACCGCCGTCTTTTTTCAGCAAATCGGCCTGAACGGGTGGTTTATGCTCTTTTGAAGCTCCAGTGCTCATAGTTGAAAGTTTAAGGTTCTATCAAACTTATCACTAAAAATTGAAGAAAACAACTCAGGAGCTGCAACTGATACAACTCCAGGAACGTAGAACACGGATTCGCTTCTCAGTTGAAATTAACCGGCTTATCGTTGGGTTTCGGATCCCAGCTCCCCTCAAATTTGAAGGTCAGTTTACCGAAGTAATCAGAGGAATAGAATGCTACGCGATCCAATGTCGCATCGATTTCGCTTTTGTCGAGGTTATCCGCCTCACGCAGGGAAAGCACGTAAGCCCAATCGGCTTTAATGCTGATCCAGGAACCGTACAAACCATGGTTGATCTCCAGGCAGTTTTTGAAAAACGCTTCCTGGTTGCGATCCGGAATCCGTGTGAGCGGACTCATGACCTGAAAGTAGTATTTATCGGGATGCTGCGGAAAATTGAATACATCAATCCATACCGTTGATCCTTTATAGGTGATGTTCCATTGCCCGGGCTTATCTCCGCGGCACAATCCCGGTTCAACTCCCAGTTCCGCCAAACTTCCTTCAATCAAATATGATACGTCATCCAAATTCATAAGCGAAAAATACAAAAAAAGTGATGGAAGACAAAGCCTGGCACGATCGTGCATTTTTTTACCGGTTTCCCTGCTTAAATATCAATAAATATGCTTACTTTTTTGTAATGGATTGATTGTATCACGAACCTTGTTTGTATGTCTGAAGAAAACAAATCGTACCAGGAAATCTGGCTCAAAGATCCGCGCGACAGTAATTATCCCGCGGCAATGGATTATCTCGACCTGTTGTTTTCGGGTGAAAAACCGAAGAAAATCGTGCAGCGTTTGAAGAAATCTGAAACAGTACTCAAGAAAGCGAAGGATATTTTAAGGGCCAGCGAACTGCCATTGCTTCCTCCGGATAATGTGCATGTCAAGGATAATATCGAGAAGGTCAGGGCCGGAACCAAATTATCTCCGGTGCTTTTGGTGCGGTCGCACAGACTAATCATTGCAGACGGCTATCACCGCGTTTGTTCGATTTATTACCTCTCGGAGGATTTGGATATCCCTTGCCGGATCACACACATTTAGCATCAACAGATGGAATACGAAATTGCACTCCGCTTTTTACTGGCCGCTCTCTGGGGAGGAATTGTCGGCATCGAACGAGAATACCGAAGCAAATCTGCCGGTTTCCGTACCATCATCCTGATTTCGATCGGTTCTTGTTTCTTCACGCTCGTTTCGTCCATGCTGGGAGGTCCGAACCCGGACCGCATCGCGGCAAATATTGTCACGGGAATTGGTTTCCTGGGCGCCGGTGTCATTCTGCATGGTGGAAATAAAATCAACGGGATCACAACTGCAGCCACGATCTGGACGGTTTCTGCGGTCGGAATGGGAATCGGAGCCGGGTATTATTTTGCCGCGGCATGTGCTTCTTTCTTCATCGTCGTGATTCTCGTTGTTCTGCCTTTTGTTGAGAGTAAAATCGACCAGTTGCATAAATCTGTAACGTACATCGTGAGTTTCAACCGAGCGAATTATTCCGTCGAAGAACTCGAAGCCACGCTTGCCAAATACAAACTCAAGTACAAGATCGCGAAACTGGAAAAAGACGGAGATGAACACACAGGAGCCTGGCTGGTTCAGGGCGGTTCGGAAAAACACTGGTTGTTTGTGAAGGAGCTGAATGATGAAAGCCGCGTGGATCGGTTCAATTATTAATTACGAATGCCTAATGCCTAATGCCTAATGCCTAATGCCTAATGCCTAATGCAAAAATATTCGTAATTCGTAATTCGTAATTCGTAATTAATTAAACGAGTTCCGGAATTCAAGCGGCGACATGCTGGTCTTGTTTTTAAACAGTTTACTGAACGACTGTGAGTGTTCGAATCCCAGTTCGTATGCAATTTCTCCGACGCTCAGCCGGGTGGTCGACAGTTTTTCTTTGGCTTTTTGAATCAGTTTTTCGTGGATATGCTGCTGAGTATTCATTCCTGTCAGTGATTTGAGCAGGGACCCCAGATAACTGACTGAGACATGCAATTGGTCTGCAATATCATGAACAGCAGGCAATCCTTTTTCAGACACTGTATCTGTATCGAAGTAAGCATCCAGCAGGCTTTCCATTTGTTCGAGCACCTGGTGGCTGGATTTTTTACGGGTAATGAATTGACGCTGGTAAAAACGTTCCGAATAGTTGAGCAGGGTTTCAATCTGCGACACCATGATGCTCTGACTGAAGGAATCGATATTTCCCTGGTATTCCTGCCGGATATTTTCCACGATGCTCCGAAGCACAGCTTCTTCTTTTTCGAACAGGAACAGGGCTTCATTCACCTTGTAGTCGAAGTATTCGTATCTCCCGATGTTTTTTGCCAGTGACGTATTCCACAGAAAATCCGGGTGGATAAGCAGCATCCAGCCTGAGCGCTTGCCAGGATCGTGAGTAGCTGCGTCCAGTTTCAACAATTGCCCGGGCGACATGAAAAACATGACCCGTTCGTTGTGGTTACCATCAAAATCATACTCCTGCTGACCGTAACTCATTCTTCCGGCCATACCGCGTTTCACGGAAACCAGGTAGAAATCGAATACCAATCCGGAAGTACCTTCTCCGGGCGACCTCTTGGTTTGGGCGTAATCCACCAAACTGATCAACGGATGTTCCGGTGCCGGCAAACCGCGCAGTTTGTGAAATTCACCGATCGTCTTGATTCGTAGCGGACTTGCTTTTGCCATGACTTGTATTGATTGGAGTTCTTGAAATGTACGCTTTTACCGGATAAATCCTGCACAACCGGTGGAAAAATCCCGAAACAGCTGTGCAAGATCAAGGTCTTTTTAGATGAATCAGAAATAGTGCTGTTCCATATCCGCCAGCAACCCCGGATTCGTTGGTGTCCAGCCCAATTTTTCCCGTGTCCGGTCGCTCACCGCAGGACTATCGGAAGCGATGAATCCGCTCATCCATTCAAAGTGCTTCAAAAGCGCATCATCTGTGAGGGATTGCAGGGGCAGGTTGAGTTTTTCAGCAATCAATCCTGCAATGGCTTTCATTTCGATTCCTTTTTCTCCTACCGCATTGTAGCGTGCTCCTACCGCTCCTTCCTCCAATGCCAGGCGGAATACTTTCGCTGCATCCAGCCGGTGCACTGCCGGCCAGAGGTTGGTTCCTTCTCCCGGATACGCAGATACTCCGTTTTTGCGCGCCATGGCAATGATGAACGGAACAAAACCTTTATCACCATTTCCGTGAACTGACGGAGGAAGGCGAACCACGGAGGCATGGATTCCCTCCCCGGCCAATTTCATTGCCACCGTTTCCGAACTCCGCATAGAGCCGGCCGGTGACGCATCGTCTTCCGTAACTACCCCTCCGGTTTTCGGAAGGAACAAAATTCCCGCCGTCACCACGATTGGTTTCGCAGTTCCTTTCAAAGCTTCCCCCAAGGTTCGGATAGCTGTCTTTTCGACCTCGTTTGCTTTGGCATATTGTGTGAAATCGTGGATAAACGCTGTATGAATGACACCGTCTGCAGCAGATGCTCCCTGTTTCAGGATGTCCAGATCTTCCAAACCACCCAGCAACGCTTCTGCTCCTGCATCCCGAATGGCTTTGGCTGATTCTTCGGAACGCGCCAGACCGATTACCTGGTGACCTGCTCCGATCAATTCTTTTACAACTGCGGAGCCGATGAATCCGGAAGCTCCTGTTACAAATACTTTCATGTTCCTTTTTTTGATATCACAAAGTTCGGCTCTTCCTGACGGGCAGATGTAGCCAAATCCGTTTTTGTTGTAGTCAAAAGCGCGACGGAACATCTGATCCCTGCCACACGTTCACCGGACACCGGGAATTCAAATCCATCCATTTGATGCCTGAATTGCCGAAGCATTTTCCATTTTTACGGATGGGTATACCGTCCGGATAATTTCCGTTTCAGGTAATAATAACGGAACAGTAAGCGGTCATACCACAATGCAAACAACAGCAACAGGGCCGCCAGTAATAAGGTTTTCAACCCGAAGTAGATATGTACAAAACCACCGATGATTCCTCCGGAAAAGAAACACGTGATAATCATCACCTTCAGAAAGATGGCTCTTTTCAATTTTGCACGTTCGTTCGGCTCCCTGTAAAACAACAGTTGTGACAGCTCGATCCCCAAATCGGTGAACAAGCCCGTAAGATGGGTGGTTCGCACCACTGATTGTGATACGCGGGTCACCAGCGCATTCTGTAAGCCCATCGCAAATAACAACAGACATGCCAACAAGACTGAAAACTGCGAAACGAACGAATCTGCCAGTCCGACGGTTGTCAATAACAAAATTTCCACCAGGATGGGCAATACATAGGTAGACAACTTGTGGCGTTTTGCCACTAACTCAATCAGCAGGCTGGAAAAAAATGCCCCGAACAGGAAAAACACAATGTAGAACAGGTAGGTCAACGTTTCCGCGTAGCTTTTTAAAAACAACCGTTCTGCAAAAAAAGCGAAATGCCCGGTGATGTTCGTTGTCAGTGTACCCAACGAGAGAACTCCGGTGATATTGACCAAACCTGCCACTCCCGACAACATCGATGCCAGTTTCAGATTGTGCAGAAAGGTGCGTTTTTTACCGGTATGTCGAAACAATTGCTGTTGTATTTGTAACCAATTGTAAAAATACACAATGTCCTGGAATCTGTTGATCGTCACAGAATATGATGATCAAAAATGGCCTGTAAATGTCGTTTCAATGGAATACCAATACTTTACTTCCAGAAGTTATTTTAAACGCCAAGGTGTGAAGGCCTAGGAGAATTCCCAAACTGCCATTTACAAGCGCACCGACTTATTCTCTCCAATGAATTTCCCAGCCAATTTTCTGTGCCGTTTCTGAAACAAGCGCTCTGATTTCTGCATCATGAATCGATTCCGAATGTTGAGGGAGGCAAAATTCAATTAGGTTTACCTGTTAGAAGGTATGATCGCTATTAAAACTATAATTCCCGTTCCTGTCACAATGAATTCCCTGTATTCTGATCCCAAAGTCGCCGATTGTCCAGATAAATGATGCGTGGGAAGATTTTTCGATATCAGGTCTGTCTGAAAACAACTCCTGGAATTCTTCTATCCGGAGAAACTTCGTGTAATCTTCATTGCCGTATACTTCTACATAATCATACATATTGGAAAGGTATAAAATTAGCGTGATTCTTGCTCTTCATTCTAATCCTTCAGTAAAAAGAGCACCGGCACGATATACATCCAAAGAAGTCCCCAAATAATTCCGCCAATCACGACCTGCTGGTTTTTGTACTCCGATTTCAAATATGGTCTTTGGCCTAACAGCAACAGGAAGATGCAGATGACCAGCACAGTCGGAATAAGAATCCATACCGCTGTCTTTGGCTGAATGGGAAGGGAATAGATTTGAAAATGATCCAGGTAGATTCCGCTCACTGCAAAAAACAATCCGAATAATAAGGTGAAATGCAGAAACTGGTAAATGATGGATGATTTACCGGTCCAACTTCTGCTATGAAGAAATGCAATAAACTGGGCTAAACACCTGAGTGGATTCATTGGTAGTTGTTATTTCGGTGTAAAGAAAGAAAAGTTCCGGGGATTTTGGTGTCCAAATGGAGATTTGCCCCAAAGGAATGAATAAAAATGAAAGACCAAGGACCTTTTTCTAATGTATATTTTCCCAAAAGAGAATTGTGTTCTTCCAATCTTCGCGTAAGATCGTTGTATATCCTTTGTAGTAAGTACCATCAGGATTTGAAATGATGTAAACGTAGTAGGCTCCCATGTATGAATATGTCCAAAAAACAAAAGCCCTGAGAATTTTGATACTTCTCAGGGCTTTCTAATCCCACAGTTCAGACGATGCCGACTTTAACGTCGGACATGTCTGAATCCCGACTCCCGACGATAAATGTCGAGACGTCGGGACCATATATCATTTATACTTTTCTATAAACGCAATTAATCGAACCCGATTCAGGTTCTTCAATTTCTTCTCCAGGATCATAGCCTCTGATCTGGACGATTTTTCAATCAACAACACATTTGTCCACGGAACATACGGACTTGTTGATTTTACCAAACCTTGATTATGAAGAATAATGCGAGAAGGAAAATCTTGAGTTTGACCAATGTAATACTTGTCAAATTTTTCAGAATAATTGATGTAGACAACGTAGTTTTCCATGAATAGCGATTTCCATAAAAAACAAAAGCCCTGAGAATTTTGATACTTCTCAGGGCTTTCTAATCCCACAGCCATATGGGCTTCTCTTTTTGCTTTTAACAGTAGCGGTCTGGACGGGATTAGAATTATCTGCGTTCTCGCCCTCTACAAGCCACTATTTATGCGCATTTCCATTTTTATCATTTCATCACCAACAAAAGTGGTAAACGAATTGGTAAACATATTTTTTAAATCGGAATGGATTGATTTCAACGAACTATTTCTGATATAAAGTTAGCTATTTTTGATGAAATTTTAAAGGGAAAAAGCCTTTTTTTTAGATAACAAGTTAAAAACCAACAACCTTATATCGGTTACGATCTAATAAAATCTTATATTAGCTATAAATAACTACTAAAATATTAAATCTAAATTTGCACACATGTTTTTAGCCTCTCCTCTACTTACTTCGTTTTATAATCCGGCAGCATCTTTATGCAGCTGCCGCACATTTGGAACCTACTTTTTTGAGAACGAAGTCAACAAGCTTTATTAATGAGTGCCAGTCTTTCCTATAGTCAAAGCTTTCCAGAAGAGGCTTGGGGGGCAACATTTCACCAAATTGCCTGCATTTCTGATACGGGAAATATTTTCATCTGCCATGCAAGTATCTCAGATTTAGAGAAAATTGCGGGAGAGCTTTCTGCGCGAGTGATGGACCAATCGTGGATTTTTGATCTTGATACTCGGGCACAAAGAGCATATAAAAATACGGCAAGCAAAACAGCTAAGTCTTTAGTGAAAGTATTTGAAACAGCAACCTCGGACGACGATGAAATTACTAGTGCGTTCGGAGAACTATTAGTCTCTATGGGATCTTCGAAGACTTTGGAGGTTATTTTCAAACATCGGTGTATTCCTTTAGCAGAAATTTGGAAGCCAAAACTTTTAGGAAACGAGGGGTTTGACTTTCATACTGTATGTTTAAAAAACATGATAAATTTTGGTGAAGCGAAATTTTCAAGCTCATCAAATCCTTACGGTGGAGTGTCAGGAGACAAAACCGGTGCAGGTGGACAAGCCGACGGATTTATACTGAATGAAAAGCATTTAATGGACAACATCCATTTAGGCCACTTAGCAGGTGAAGAAGCTGCTGTCAATTTAGATAATGATCTTTTTGGGATTGTTCTTGGTTTCTCAATCAACTCAAAGAATCCTTTACAAATACTTAAAAATGCGATGGATAATTGTGCAAATTACGAAAATCTAAAAAGAGCTAAAAACATTTATATCGTTGGGGTCAGCTATGAAATTAATACAGATTAAAAACACTAAAGACCCCGAGGGGGATCTCACTAAGCTGCTAGATAAGTTACATCGCGTTGGACCGAACAACCCTTCATTACTAGAAGATCTCAGTTATTTCAAAGAATTTCATCAACAGATTTTTCAAGAATTTGAAGAAAGAATAATATCTGCACTTGGACTCTTTTATAAGATAAAGACACCAAACAATCTATATTCATTTTTAATGCAGGGTTTTGGGAAGGAACATCTTGTAAAACATGGATCTTTGCTCACGCCTGTTCAGGCTAGCATTCGCCGTGCAATTGATGACAAACAGTATATATCTATTTCTGCCCCAACAAGTGCAGGAAAATCATATTCTATCCGTGATTTCCTAGCTGAAGGAAAGGGCGACGCCGTAGTAATCGTGCCTTCAAGGGCACTTATAGCTGAATATATTAATTCCTTAAATAGGAAGTTCGAGCATAATAAGAGAGTAATGATTTCGTCATTTGTCGATATAGTTTATACGGAACGTGAATTACGTCGTGTATTTGTTCTAACACCAGAACGTTCAAAGGACTTATACAAATTTAAAGAGAAACTAAATATTGAAACCTTTTTTTTCGACGAGGCCCAAATATCAGAAGAAAGCCAAAGGGGGCTGACTTTTGACGTTTCAGTCCGGAGGGTAAAAAAACATTTTCCTCTTGCAAAGATCATTTTTGCCCATCCTTTTATAGATAATCCTCAGGCACAATTCTTGAAACACCAGTTTTCAGATGATGCTACATATGGTCACGCGTATACACATGGTTCCGTCGGCAAATTATGTATTGTTAAAAAAGATGGAGGTTATTTTTACTTTTCACCCTATATCGAGGGCGGCCATAAAAAAACTAACTATTTAGAGTTTAATGGGGATTTTAAGAGCTTTGCAATGAATGGTAATCATACCATCCTCGTTTACGTTTCAAAAAATTCTATTTACAACGAACGATTTATAGAAGGCTTCGAAGAATTTATTGAAAACCTACCGTTGGTAACCAATGTAAAAGCACTTGAAATAATAAACAATATCCGGCAAATAGTCGGTGCTGATAAACCTGGGCATGTGTCGTCTATGGTGGAACTTCTAAAAAAAGGAGTTGTGATACATCATGGTTCCATCCCGCTCGAAGTAAGGTTTTTGATAGAAGATTTTATTCGTGGAAAATACTCGTCTCTTTGCTTTGCCACAAGTACGCTAGCGCAGGGTATTAATATGCCTTTTGATATTGTCTGGCTCGAAAACACACGATTTGAGGGGAATATTAACGAACGTGCGCTCGCATTCAAAAATTTGATTGGGAGAGCAGGGCGACTTACGGAATCAAAAGTGTTTGATTATGGTTATGTTTTTACAAATGGGGCAAAGCTTTTCTGCGAGCGTATTCAGACACCATTTCTTCTTAATGAGAAATCCGTAATTGAAAACCCTCCCAATGGCGTACATGAAAATGATCAAAGGGAGTTGATCGATGCAATTCAGAACAACACTTTCGACGATGACAAGAACATACCACTGTCCAAAGTGCAGAGACTATCGCAGCCCGAAGTGCTGGATTACTCAAAACAATTCCTGGACATATTTTACAGAATTCCAAATGATCTTCGTGCGAGCATTGGAGGGCATTTGAACAGGACTAATCGAGATAACTCTAAAGCGCTTCTTCTAAAAATATACGAAGCATCTTTAGGACGAGTGCTTTTCAAGGGGGAAACAAATGTTTTTAATATGGCTATAGACATCTTTTTCCATGCAGCACAGGGCCGCTCTTTCAGTGAGATTGTCGGACTGAGATATAGCTCGATTACTAATCGGGATAATGATTCCAAACTATATGCGAACTTTTCGCAACCAGCAAAAAAGCTGCCTGACAGCAGTTTAGAAAAAGCATACAGCTTGTTTCCTAACGGTTCTCTAAATCGCGATGTGAATTATGACTCTATAGTCTATGATACATATGATTACATGGACCAGGTAATATCGTTCTCTTTATCTGACACACTGATTGCAGCCTTCGAAATTTATCATGAGTACACTTCAGACAACAGGGCAATTGAATTTGTTGAGCTACTAAGATACAATACTAACAATAAAAAGCACATCCTACTTTTGAGATATGGATTTACGCCAGAGATAATTAAAGAAATAGCTAAACACGTTGAAACGATTGATGAAAATAAAATAACTTTCTTGCCAACCATTCGCGACACATCAGATTTTATTCGAAGTATTGTCAATTGGTATTTACCAGAATAAAACTACTTAGATTTTATACATCTTAAGTCGTTGCTTTTCTCATTAACCCAAAAACAAAATTATCAATGGAAGAATTAAAGACTAGCAAAAAAAGCGAACCCCCCAAAGTCGTTGATACTCTTTAAGGGGGTTCTATTCCCGCAGCCATACGGGCGTATGAATTTCTTCTACTTGGTTTGGATAAAGGTAATTAAATATATAATATGGATTAAAAAAGGGAAACAATAAATTTGGGCACGGTTATTCCGTATCCCTATATTATTATTCTTACCTTAGCTTTATGGGGCAAATGGATATTTTTGGAGAAATGAATGAGGCGGTAAAACGAATTATTTTACCTGGTCGAAATGAAATCCCTAACGGTCTAGTCCACTTACATCCGAACTTTTTTAATTCCGAAGAAAGTAAAATATTCTTCGACAGCTTGCGTAATAATATTTTGTGGAAACAGGAATCGATGCAAATGTATGGCAAAAAAATGCCGTTCCCACGTCTTACGGCATGGTATGGGGATAATGATAAAAGCTACACTTTTTCAGGTATTACCCTGCACCCAAATGGTTGGAATACCGAACTGAAAGCCATCAAAGAAAAAATTGAACCCGTGGCAGGACTAGCTTTCAACAGCGTACTTCTAAATCTTTATAGAAATGGTAACGATTCTATATCCTGGCATTCGGATAGCGAAAAGGAGCTTGGATTTAATCCGACCATCGCATCTGTAAATTTTGGTGAAACTAGGACCTTTCAGATTAGGCACATAAAAACGAACGAAAAAATAGATATAGTTCTGAAAAGTGGAACTCTACTAATAATGGAAGGTGAAATGCAACACTATTGGCAACATCAGGTACCGAAAACAAACAAGATTGTGAAAGAAAGAATTAATCTTACCTTTCGAGTATTAAAATAAAAATTAATGGCTTACTACTTTAAATTACCGCTCATCACTGAAATGACCTCTGTACAACAATCAACACTTGACGAACCGAATCCCGTAGCAATCAACGGCGGGCCCGGGACAGGAAAAAGTATTGTCGCGTTATGGCGTCATATAAGAACAAGTTCACTCGGCTCTAAAACCAGTTTGTTATTGACTTATACTAAGACATTGGAATATTGTCTTTCTTCCTGGGCGAGTAAAGAAAATACAACCGCAGGAATTAATGTACATAGAACAAAGTCCTGGACAGAAGGATACATGACATCATTTGATGAAATAATCATTGACGAGGCTCAGGATCTTACGAGTGACCATTACTCAACACTAAAGGAATATTCTGATTCAATATCCTATGGTGCAGATGATCAACAAATTTTGTACCCTAGCCAGGCAACCACCGAGGCACAACTGCGAGAATTATTCCCAGACAATGAACCATTCGAGCTGGACCAAAACTTTAGGAATTCATACGAAATACTGCGATTTGTAAGCGCGACGCTACCAAATTATCTTATCTCCCAGAAAATCTTAAGCGAACTTCAAGCTAACAAAACAACCGGAACGTTACCCCAATGTATAGTTACAGGTGGACATGATAAAAAAGAAAAATCGGCAATTCTGAATGTGATCAATCTCTTCAAATCGGACCGTCACAATATCGGAATTCTATATCCGTTGACAAAGGATGTCGATAAAATGCACACGTTTCTTGAACAACAGGGCGTAGTATGTTCGTCGTATCATTACAAACGCAATACGTTCGAAACAATTGAAAATGTACATGTAACGACATTTAAGTCTTCTAAGGGAATCGAATTCGACACAGTTATCATTCCAAATTTTTCAAATTACAAACATAATATAGCTACTTTAGATATATGTGAGGAAAACGATTATTACGTAGCTTTGACTAGGGCTAAGCGTAATCTGTATTTACTTTGCGCTGAAGTTCCAACAGGCATCAATGCCAGTACATTCCAGACAACAATATTATGACCGACATTCCCAAGTACTTTGTCCCAGTAGATTCAGCCAGCGTTGCCCATTATTTGGGGTCAGCATTAATAACGCCATCAGCATTTTTCCCATCAAAACCTAAAGATATTCAAAATGTCTTTCCAGAAAACATCCTAATTAGTTCTGAGAAATGGGTAGGAAGCTGCAATTGCTCGATAGAGGTCATCCTGACACCTGAAGAAATCTTATTAGCGTCGAAGTACAAAAGTTTTATATTATTAGATAAACCCATCCCGTTATCAAGGGTTGTAAAGATTCATTTTATCAATGATTCCCAAATGAAGGTTTCCATATGGAATATAAACCAAGGTGCCGCATTTGTACCGCAACATCTTTTTGTTGTGGAAGTGACGAAACCTAATTATATACCTGCGCCAAATCCAAGTGATTTTGTGCGTAAGGAAAAAACACTTCCAGAACTTGAAGAAAGGATAAAAAGATATGATATCGTTTTAGGAGGTTTGGCATTCATGAGAATAGGAACACTTTCCTCTGACGGTTATCCTAAAAACTACTTTTCAACGTTGAGTTCTTTCAATGCTTCCATTGAACAAGAACTAATCGAAGCTAGTAAAACGAATGGACTGGCTTTTTCAAAAAAATACGGAGGTCTTTTTTCACGTGGTGAGAGCGAATGGACAAAATGGCTTAAATACATTTACAACGACATCCCTTCGAAGGAAATCGAGTCAATCGCTTTTAGCCAAGGCGTGAAAATCAGTTCAAAATATGGACTACTTCAACTTGATGAGTTGGATCACGACAGTATCATCTTTGACCTAGCGCTTCTTGCTACGTATGGTAATAACAAACCAAAGAGCTTGGATGATCTTTTATCATACCTCCATAGGTCAAAATTACCGGAGGGAAAAATTGAACAGATTGCCCTACTGGTCGGTCTACGTCACGGTTATACAAGATTGCGAAATGAATATCAACTCGGAGAGAAACATTTTGCGGTAAAGTTTGAACTTAATTCTAAACTCGATTATTATACGATCGAGAGTATATATCAAACTGTTTTTAATATAAACCGGAAGAATTCAACATTCCCTTACCTTTCGCCAGTAGTCAGCAGATTTGATAATGCCCAAAAAGATCGAAACGCGGATTTTGAAATACTAGGAACGCCCGTATACATCCGTGGAAAAGAGGATGAAAAGACAAGGGATAAAACCATTAGTGCAAAACCGTTAATCAATACTCTAATAAGAAAGATCGTTAATGAGCAGCAACGTATTAACCATCCATTTATGACCCTAGACGTTACGAGAGCAGCTTCCTACTTTGGACAAATTTTGGAAAAAGATATTTTGAGCTACATTACCGAAATCCAACGCGAGGCGCAGGATTATGGACGGAGTGAGGCAGAAAGGAAGTATCTGAAACAAATCGCCAATCAACAGCAAAAAATCGAGGAACTTGAAACTTCACTCAAAAACCGTTTAGCTGAGTCGAAAGCTGAGAAAAATATAAAAATTGAACAAAATATTCAAAATCAGATCCCATCGCTGTTTGATGACCAAGACGGAAATAAAGATTTGCAGGGCAAACAGATCGCTGATTTAAAAAAAATCGCACAAAAAGAGGGCATTCCAGGGCTTTCAAAACTTAAAAAAGGAGAGGAAGCAAAGGCGATCGAAAAAATTGTTATGCATAGAAAAAAGATAAGAAATGCTTGATGACCTGATTTCCGCATCTTCTGATGTTAATACGTTGGAGGAATTTATATCTGACCATTTTGATGAACTTCGCGACTACTTCGCCTGGAGCACTGACCAAGATCTTGAATTAAATATAAATAAGTTCCAGACCTACATCACGAAAAAGCGAAAGACCTTATTGGAACTGCCGCTGACGGAAGAGAATCTATCTTTTTTAGCAGTTTTGCTAGATACGTGTGAGAGACTAGGACTGATCCACGGATTCAGATTTCTTTACCTTCATTTACAGACAAATGGCTATAATGTAGGTAGCAGGCTGACAGCCGCTTCGTACTACATGATTAATGTAAGAAGCGGTGATTTATTAATAGATGCTTTCGATCAAATGTATGAGCTTTTGCAGGAATCCTATCTTAATGAAGAGGATAATGCGGACAAAGTTCTTACAACGATAACTAATTACTATTCGAAGGCGATCCTTGACTTTGGTAATTTCAATATCCAGGTCGCACAGGAAATTGCGAAAAAAATCAGTCTCAGGATCAAAACTAATGAATATTCCGTTCTAGCCCATCCATTGATCTTTGAAATACTCAAAACCGATCTCTCCGACTTTCGAGTTGCTCATTTGCACATAAGATCCCTATTGGATCAATATCTAAGAAGAGGCCATTTCAAGGGTACTGTAAAAGAGGGATTTATTATAGAATCTGCTACGCAATATGCAAACGAATTAGAGCAAGTAGAGAAAGATTTTTTTGCTATCAGGCAATTGTCTGTTGATAAACACAATACGTTAGGAAACCAAGGGATTTTTGACTCCCTTCACCGAGGAGTAAGAATACCGGAACAAGAACCACAGCTTTTTGCCTATATGACAGGTTTCGGTCCGATGCACCGACAAAAGCTTGTAAGTGCATTTATTGAACTTCCGCTCCAATTGTACACAAAAAAAATTAACATAATTGACTGGGGGTGTGGTCAGGCAATGGGAACAATGTGTTTTCTGGACTACTGTAACGAAAATCACATTGATCTCGAGATTGAGACGGTTGTACTAATCGAACCGTCAACAATTGCCCTTCAAAGAGGCGCACTACACGTTAAAAAATATCTCGACTGCAATATCGTGACTGTCAATAAGGGACTGGATGACCTATCCGAAGATGATATTGAGGTGGGTGCGGGAGTGAACATCCACTTATTTTCAAATATCCTAGATATAGAATTCTTCTCACTAAACAGGTTGATATCGCTCATAAAATCTGGATATGGTGGGAAAAACTATTTCATGGTAGTCAGTCCATATATAGATGACGCCAAGAAATTTCGAATTAATAGATTCGTCAAGTCATTTTCCGAACTTAAGGGCTTTAAAGTGTACTCGGACATCACTCAGGCCAAGTATGAATGGCGGAATAGCTGGACAAGGATTTCCAGAGTTTTCTCTGTTGATCTGAACTTTAAAATCTAAATCCAATACTAGGGGGTGCCCTGAATTTTATTCCTTGGCAATCCAATTTCATGCTCCTGCGGATAGGGTGCGCGATGGGTCATGCTGACATCTTCTTTTACCCTAGATTGTACGTCGAACCTTTTTTCATCGTCGTAGGCATATCTTGGGTCCGCAATCATTGGCATCTTTGCCATCTTGTGGATGGTGATCGTCGGGAAATGAAAATCCACTTCGACCGTGCCGTACAGAAGGTAGCAGCCTCCACCAGCGAAGTTATAAACCTTCAGGCTATCGGGGAAATGTGCGGTGTCGAAAAATGTTCCCTCGTGATCGATCCAGGTACCAAAGTACATATCCCCGCGTTTGGTGGGAACGTGCTTCCTGGAAACGAGGTAGGCAAGCATCCTGACCTGCTTCTTGTGGAAAGCATTCAGTTCCCTGGCCATAACATTACCCCTGAAAGAGGTCTCCAGCAGATCAAATGGTGTACAGGAAACCGTGAACCCAATAAGCTCGATCTCATCAAAGGCGTCCTCGAATAGCGAACGGCGGAGCTGTGGCAGAAGGTATTCCTTGGCGGGCTGCTCGAAAAGGGTTGCCATCCGATGCTCCGGCCTAAAGTTGACCAACATCATCCTCGCCCCGACCAGAAGTTCGTTCTTTTCCTTTCCTGTGAAACGGAAAGCCCCGATGAAGATCAGCGTCTGGATGGTCTCTATGCCGATCGGCACACGCCTGATAAAATCTTCCAGCGAAGCGTAATTGCCCGCCCTTTCCCTTTCGACCACGATCAGATCGGCGATTTCGGAGGGAAGACCCTGAAGGAGCGAAAAGCCCAAATAGATCTCATTGCCGAAAAGGACGGTAGCGACCTGGCTACGATTCACACAGGGGTTGTTGATCCGTCCCCCCGACATACGGGCCTCATGGACATAAATCTCCGTCCGGTAGAAACCGCCCCCGTTATTGATCGCGGCGACCATGAATTCCACCGGATAGTATACCTTAAGGAAAAGGCTCTGGTAGCTTTCCTCTGCATAGGAAGCGGAATGTGCCTTGCAAAATGAGTAGCCTGCAAAGCTTTCTATCTGCCTGTAGATTTCCGCACTCAGTTTTTCCGGACGGCCCAATCTAAGACAGGAAGCAAAGAAATTGTCCCTCACCTTCTGCAATGCCGATAGCGAACGCCCCTTTCCACTCATCGCCCTTCGCAGAATATCACCATCGGCAGGTTCCAGCCCTCCATAATGTATCGCTATCTTGATCACGTCTTCCTGGTATACCATTATGCCATAGGTTTCTCCAAGCTGCTGTTCCAGCACTTCGTGGAGATATTCGAACTTTCCCGGATTGTTGTGCCGCCAGACATATTCCCGCATCATACCTGATTGCGCCACTCCTGGCCGGATGATCGACGAAGCGGCGACAAGCGTCCTGTAATTGTCGCACTCCAATCTTCGTAAGAGTCCCCGCATCGCAGGGCTTTCAATATAAAAACACCCTATTGTCCTCCCTTGGGCAAGGTAATTGTTGCACTGGGAATCCCGCTTCAGGGGAACAGTATTCCGGATATCGACATCAACTCCCCTGTTCCTACGGACAAGCTCAACTGCCTCCCTGATGGTACCCAGTCCACGCTGGCTCAATATGTCGAACTTCTCGAAACCGATGTCCTCTGCCGTGTGCATATCGAACTGTACGATTGGAAATCCCTTTGGCGGAAGCTCCAATGCCGTGAAGTTTGTGATCGGTTCCTCCGAGATTAGTATGCCACAGGCATGCATAGACCTCTGGTTCGGGTAGCGTTCGAGCATCATCCCGTAATGCTGTACCTCACGGACAACCTCGTTATCGTCATGTGCGGACATTGGATTTTTGGCCAATTGGTCGAGTTCCTCCTTGGCCAGACCAAAGGCTTTGCCCACCTCCCGGAAGATCGAACGGTATTTGAACTCGACGTTTGTCCCGCAAAAGGCAACGTGATCGGCGCCATACTTGTCAAAGATGTAGCGCAGGATCGTATCACGGTCGCGCCAGCTCCAATCTATGTCAAAATCCGGCGGGCTTTTCCGGTTCACGTTGAGGAAGCGCTCGAAATAAAGATCAAGCTCGATGGGACACACATCGGTGATCCCGATACAGTAGCTCACGATACTGTTCGCTCCGCTTCCGCGCCCCACGTGCATCAGCCCCAGACTATCGGAATATCTTACGATGTCCCAGGTTATCAGGAAATATCCGGAAAATCCCAGCTCATCGATTACCTTCAGCTCCTTTTTAATCCGTCTTTCAGCTTCGGCATTGCTACCATATCTGCGTTGCATGCCCTCAAAAGCAAGTCTGCTCAACAATTCGAGATCAGTCTTCCTATCGCCTGTAAAATAGCGTTTGTTCCTCGGCGTTCCGAAGTCAAACGAAAAATCACAATCGCCAACAAACTTTCGGGTATTTTCGATAATCTGGGGATAGTCCGCAAACTGCCACAGAAGCCTATCGGCATTTGGCATCTGGTCGCCAACCCTACAGCAGTCAACGGGTGACAGCTTGGACAGCAGGGTATTGTTGTCGATCGCCCTGAGCACCTGGTGGAGCTTGTAATCCTCTTCCCCGGATATGGTCACATGATGCAGTATCACCATCCTTGGCAGAAACCGCTTCCATTTTTCCTGGTACAGCAGGTTCAGCTGGTCAGACCGGATGCCGATAAATTCACGATCCCCCAGCTCCCCCTCAAATCCCGCTAATGGATAGATTACCAAAACCTCCGAAAAACGAGGTGCACGATCTGGCAAGGGGATCCCCCGGAGGTTAATCTCGGTCAGGAACGCGTTCATTTCGGCAAGTCCCTTCTGGTTACGGGCAATCCCGATGAAGTGTTGCCTTGCACCCGTCCGGAAATCTAACCCCACGAGAGGCTTTACCGAGCTTTCCAGACAGGCACGTACGAAATCATATATTCCGGTTACAGTATTTATATCCGTTAGTGCAATCGAGGTATGCCCCAAAGAAACTGCCTGTTGGACAAGCTCCCGCAGGGGTATGGTTCCAAACCGCAGACTATGGTATGAGTGTGAATTCAAAATCATATTCCCTATTTTAAGTTTTCGGATTCTTTAGGGACATCCCACCACAGCGCCTTACGGCATCGGTTCCGAACCTGTGCTTTATACTGTCCATCGCCTGATACAGGTTCATAAGCCCACGGGTGTCCTCAAAACAATCGATCTGATAGTTCCCGTGCACCAGCCCGCTGAAGCTTATACCTACCAGTCTCAACCTCATCCTGCGTTGATAAAGCCCATCGAAAAGTTCAGAAACTATTTTTCCGATCACGTGGTCTGCCGAGGTATAGGCGATCCTTTTCTGCCTGGTCTCCGTATCGAAATTTGTATAGCGCAGTTTCACCGTGATACACGATGTCAGCAGCTGTTCCGATCTCATCTGGTAACAGAGCTTTTCGACCATCCCGGTGAGCAGTCCCCGGAGCTTTGCCATTTCCATCGTGTCCTGGAAGAAGGTCTGCTCCGTAGAGATAGATTTCCTCTCCTGATAGGGCAGCACCGGGGCATTGTCAATCCCGTTGGCCTTTTTCCAGATATCCGCACCGTTCTTCCCCAGCAGTGCCTGAAGGGTCTCCATCGGCATTTCCGACAGTGTTCGTATCTGTCTTACCCCAATCCGCGAGAGCAGTTTATAGGTGCTTTCACCGACCATCGGTATCTTGCGCACAGATAAAGGATCAAGGAAGGGCCTGACCATCAGTTCAGGAACTTCCAAACGTCCAAGGGGCTTTCCCTCGCCTGTGGCAATCTTTGAGACCGTCTTGTTGACCGAAAGGGCGAAGCTCAAGGGAAGTCCCGTCTCCCTGGCGATGTAGGATGCCACTTCGCTTGTCCATTTGTAGGAACCGAAGAACCTGTCCATTCCGGTCAGGTCGAGATAAAATTCGTCGATACTGGCCTTTTCCAATATCGGCGACCTTTCGGTCAGTATCTCCGTGACCTCACGCGATTTCTTAGAATACAGTTCCATATCCCCCTTTACGACCGTCGCCTGCGGACAAAGGCGGAGTGCCATCTTCATGGGCATGGCCGAACGCACGCCAAACTTCCTCGCCTCGTAAGAACAGGAGGCCACGACACCACGGTTACCGCCCCCCACGATAAGGGGCAGATTGTTAAATTTTGAATTATTCAGCCTCTCGCATGATACAAAGAATGTATCGAGATCCAAGTGCGCCACCGCTCTTCCCATCGCTCGCCATGTTTAATTATGTTGTAGTTTTCAACAAAGGTATGTTGGAATTTGATTAAAATCTTTACATTTGTTGCTAAAAATATTAGCAAAATGTCTGTCCTTTCAGAAAACCTCCGCTATCTGCGCTCACTCAGCAGGCTGTCCCAGAGGGAAGTGGCAAGACAGCTCATTATCGGACGCGGCCGATACTCAAAATATGAGGAAGGAACATCCGAACCTCCCCTGGCGATCCTTACGCGCATTGCAAAACACTACGGCATCAGTATCGACCTGCTCGTGCTGGCCGACCTCCACAGAGTGCCACAGGAAGAGATCGGAAAAGTGGAAGGCCTGCTCGGCAGGTTCAGGGTAGGAAAATAGGTAATCCCATCGGTTAACCGTATATTAGCATATAACCTTTCAATCATGTGCGGAAGAGTAATATCCCCATCTAGCGGTGAAATCAAGGACAAATATGGACTATCCGGCCCAGAAGCCGATACCGCCATCAACGTCCCCCCAAGTGGTGCCAGTGTTCCAGTGTTCCGTTCTGGAACCGAATTCGAAATGTTCTCGTGGCCTCTGATCCCCAAATGGTCAAAAACGAAAAAAATGGCTTGGGATACCTCCAACGCCAGGCTCGAAAAATTCGAAGATCCCAAGAGCATGTGGTTCAGGCTGAAGGAAACCCAGCCATGTGCGATCTTTACAAAAGGTTTCTATGAATGGCAGCAGGTCGATCCCATGGACAGGAAAACGAAAAAAATACCATACGTGATCCGGACAACAGAGCCGCTGACGGTCATGGCGGGACTTTGGGACGAATGGAAAAACCCCACCGACGGATCGTTGCTTCATAGCTGCACAATCATCACAATGGAGGGAAATGACCTTATGAAGGAAATCCATAATATTGTTGGAGATAAGAATGGCCGCATGCCCGCTTTCCTGACCAGAGAAACTATGGGACTATGGACTGACACTACTCTTCCGTACATATACCGAAGGGAAGCATTGATCGAATACCCCAACGATTTCCTGATAGCTAAGCGTGTAGGTGACGTTACCGATAGCATCGAGATACTTTCGGCATTGGGGACGATATAGTTAGAACAGCAAAAGGGGCTGTTCCCAGCCCCTTTAATCAATTTTGCCGTAGCATCCCGGAACCGTATCCAGCTCCAAACAGCACCCGAATTCCACCACCAAAGCCCGCCACTTTCGCACCTATAGGCTGGGATGTCTGACCGCTTTGCAGATCCTTTGCCGTAAACCCGGCATCGGTTCCGATCGGTGCCTGATAATCGCCATACAGAAATAGCCCTACGCTGGGAAATATCTCCAGATCTAAACGAACACCAAATAGTGCTGCCCATCCATTTTTACGGTCTACATCAGCCCTCGACAATTCCGTCGTCTGCTCTATCGGGGTTGTATAGGGACCGGGATAGCTGGTTATCTTTTTCTCCCTTTGAACGTACGTCGGGAATCGCTCTATCAGCAATCCTGCCCTTGCATAAAGGTCTATGTTCAACCGTCCCCCACCTATCTGGTAGCTCGGACCCAACAGGATGCCCAAATTGGAGAATCGCTGTGGTGAGGAATAGGTGTTCGCGGTATTCGAAGTAGCAAACATAGAATTGTTATATACCGTATCCGGCGACTGGTGGGGATTCCTGCCGTACCTGATATCCACACCTATCCCCAACCCACTATCAAAAGTGTAATCAGAGAAGAAGCCATAGCTGTAGCCGTTCCTGGCCCTCGAAATTCCTTCCCTGTATTCTCCAAGCGGAATACTTTTTCCTGTGTAACCGCCAATTTTAAGGGAACTACCATCCTGTGACCTGGCATCTGCCGCAAAAGATAATGCTATGATCACTGCTGTCACATTCTTCAAAAACGATACTTTCATAATTCTTAAAATTTAAGTGAACAATATTTATCAGGTGTAAATAAGTTGGCCCAGGAAATTGTTACCCTATCTTTTTAAAATTCCTTTACGCTGATTGGCTGACTTGGCGGCAGCAATAAGCAAGGGCGCTGAGGGATGCGGTCTGGCACGGCCGGAGGTCGTGCCGGGGTGCATCTGTCAGCACCGCTTAAACGCAAAAACGGCGGTTCCGCCCGGAGGGACGGAACTGCCGTTTTTGCCGCCCGGGATCGGGCTATCAACCTACCTTAAGGGATTTCGTACTGAAGGTATCAAGATTAAGAAAAACTCCCCTTTCCCTTGCCATCCCATATCGGAACATTTTCCACAGCAAAGAACACCCCAGATGTGCAAGGGTCGAATTAATGTACAAGTCCTGCCGTTCAAGTGCTTCGGCAAGCGAACAGCTAGGGGTGTCGTCAACTTCTTCCGACCTCTTCAGGAGTTCCCCAAATTCATCCGTTACAAAAGGGAGGTTTTCCCTCGTGATATACCTGTCGGACTGGGGCTGTTTGATGTCCCCCACACTAGACAGTACTACCTGTCCAATCTGTTTACTATTCCCGAAATCCATCCAGTACCTAGGACAGTCCCTGTAAATATACCTTCTTTCAAGTCCCTTTAGCGATTTGGCTATCTCGAAACGTGTCGCCACATTATCCACGCAGGAGATCACAATACTCGCACTGGCATTTCCAGCAGTCCCGCAATACCTGGTTGTTTCCGCCTTCCAGTTTGTTCCCTCCCATCGATTTATGTTATTGATAAGGGCGACCGATTTATAAAGCCCCACCTGCGAAGAAGCGAAATTCTGCCTTCCGAGGTTTGCTTCAGATACGAGATCATCATCCCATAGGCGCACGCTGAGTCCCGGGTGTCCAAGTGCCAGCATGCTTTGGTTCATTGCCCCGAGTTTCCAAAGGACTACCGAACCAGTTCCACCTGCCCCGATCAGGTTCACCGTTACCGGGTTTGTCGCATTTATCAATTGCATGTCAAAGAAATGCACCGTTTCCATTTTTGCTTTCATCTTATCAAGTCTTTGATTTTTGTCCTACTTTGTACAAGTTCATTCAAGGGAAACCTTTCCGAGCTATCCACCAGTTTCCGCCAAAGTACCACACAGTTCCCCTTAACGGGGTTATGCCCACCATTTAAATGAGTGAACCTAGACCCGAAGAAAAAGTTCTCCCATGCACTGGTGAATTCCTCCAGCGATGCGCTTTCGCTGATCGAGGTATCTACATTCCCCATGCAGACATTTCCGCTTTCATACACATTGAAGAACGGTGCATAATACATCCTTGTTCCTGCTTTCGGCCTCCTGTTGCTCGCAAGCGCAAAGACTGAAAGCTGTTCTCGGTCGGCAGACCACAGCATTGGTGGCACATAGGCCATACCGCTGGGAATTCCCAGTGTACCAGCGAAGTGAAGCATTCGCTTTTCGCCCTTAGTATACCATACGACCCTGTCCCTTAACTGGTCGGTATAGAGTATATTTGCCCCAATAAGCCCCTTGGGAACCAATGCACGTTTACCCGACTTACCACTTTGCAAAGCCTTAGCAAGCTTCAGGCCCTCGTTGACCGTGAGCGGATGTGCATTGATCGGGTTTCCTTTTCCATCAACATCATAATGCTCTACATAGAAATCATCGTTACTACCTTTTCTCTGATAGATCAGAAGTGCAGATTTCGGTCTGAAAACTGCCGTAAAATCATTTGTCAAATCCTTCATCTTACTTATTATATTCGTTCAGTACACAGGACAGTTCATCGATCAGCCGAAAAATTCCCTCTTCAAAATGCAGGTCGTTACCTTCAATCGCCCTGCCGTTATATAGTTTGTACATCACAGGTTCGTTTATTTCGCTCTTCTCCCGTAGTTCGCTATTAACAATTTCCATCATCGAATCGAACAGGCCACCTTCATGGGATGCACAGAAGGAAACATAATTGTACCATTCTACCGCCCCGTCCTCATCAAGAACATCTTCCGGTATACGTTCGATATTCCGGTGGATAGGTGAGCTAGGATATTGCTTGTAGAGTTCCCAAAATCCATTTGCAACCTCAAGGCAACTTTCATCGAAACCGTCCTTTGGGGAAAAGTTCCGCAACCGATCTCCGAAGGCTTTAAGGTTATGGCCGTCCGCAATCTGGTTTTCAATATGATCGCCCATCTGTTCGGCAAGTTCACATTCGGATTCGTCCTCCCCGTCCTGTTGCTTACACTGCTGTAACATATCGTAAATTGTCCATAGGTAGCTGTCCTCCTGACGGTAATAGGGAATGTCGGCAATCTGGTAGAGATAGGCGAACACAGAAACCATCAGTTGTGCGGTTTCCCTACGTTCCTTGTCCTGCAACATCTTGTACAACGGCTCAACCGGAATATAGAACAAGGTCATTGCAGTATCATAAACAATATGCCGTGCAGGAAAAACCTGTCCTTGGTGTTCCACAATCCTGATCGACTTCCAATCACTCTCCCCCATTTCCCTCAGTCCGTCCCGAACAGCACACACCGTCCGAGAAATATTATAGGGAAAGCCAACGCCGTTTTGCACTTCAACATTCAAACCCATCTCTTCGCACATGGCGCACAGATCAATCCAAAAACCTTCCTCCAATTTCGGCATTGCCCTGGCATCGGTCAGGGCATCCGTCTCAGCCAATTTCGAAGGAAAGGAAGCCCTCAGAAACCCATCGGCAACATTTCCTCCGGTGCTGATCTTGGCCTGTCCCTTCTGACCTCTCCCGCATCCCTTGTTCGTTCCATCCAATCTGCGAACTCCCCCAACTTGTAGTACATTGTTTTCTTTTCTTTTTTCTTGGGAAGCACGATCGTTCCCAATGCCAAATTTTCCTTCTTCATACATCACATAAAATTTTGGTTCAACCTTTTGTACCCAATACGCTCTCGAAGCGGATTTCATAGGTATCATTTACGATCTTAGGTGCGGAAACATTTGCCGTTACCAATTCGGGGTAGGTATTGGCCAGAAATTCCTTTACTGTCTCCGGCTCCCAACCGGGGTTGGGGTCTGGCAACCTAAGTTCGCCATCTTTTGACTTGATGATGAATACCCTTTCCAACTGCATTGCTAGTAACATGATAATATTGTATAGTGTTAAAACTCTTCTTCCAATTCCTCTTCGTCCCCGACAATCAGGTGATCATCTTGTTCTCTCCCACTAACTGCGGGAGCTGTGCCACTGGATTCTGGCGAATCTTTGTGCACCGGAGCATTAAAAAGATCAGGCGGGGAAAACTTGTCCGACAATTCCCTTTTTCGCTGTCGGATAGTTTCGGCATGTTCGGGATAGCCCTTGAGCCTGTCCAATAACATCCATGCATCTTTTGGTTTATTATCCCTATCCAGTTCATCCGCCTTTGCCATTGCTTCCTCGAACCCGCTGATCCTATCGGACTTTTGGGACTTTTGCTTTTCTGTCCTGCCCTTTGACATTGCCGACTGATTGCCGACCACCTCAACACTTTTCATGTATTCCGCCATATTATTGAGCATGGTAGAAGTCTTTTCGATAGGGGCTTTGATCCTGTCGAAAAAAGCTTCGTCGATCTCTTGGGGCGAGCCTTTGAAAAGGAGCGGTATCAGCTTTTTCTTCGCCTTGTCCCTACATTGTTCATTTTGAAGCATGATGGACACCACCATACCACCTTCACCATCCTTGGCAATAGCCATGCAGATATTTCCTTCAAATTCTATATCTGCAATTTGTTCGAAAAATTTAGTCTCCTCCATAATTAAATCGTTTTATTTCACCTGATCCCGAAATCATCGGGGTGAGCTTAATCAGTTTGCCAGTTACCTGATCGATCACATAGCCATTTCTCTCTGATTTTAGTTGTATCAATTTTTGGTAAAGGTCAAGCCAATAGGCATGCTTACGCTCGTCGTGCAATCTTGGTGGATCATGCCGGAACTCCTTCATGATTTCCGACTGTTCTATTGCCCCGTCCAGATCGGTGACCTTGATCTCAAAGCCATTCAGATCAACAATTACTACTTCCATCCTGTCAACTTCACCAATGGGAAACCAGCAGTCCAGTAATGATCGTTTGTATGCTTACCGTAGGCCTTATAGTTAGCCATGCCCGAACTATGTAGAACAAACATGTGGCAATCCAATAGGCTTTCGGGAGCGACCAAACTTTCCAGTTCCCGCTCATCAAGTTCTATGAACGTCCATTCAGTGTCCCTAATCCCGTCCAAGATTTCGTAAAATGCTCTCACAAGCATATACTCCGTTACCTTATCTGTTGCTTTCATTTCTATTTTCCCTTTCCAAAAAAAAATTAATAATATGCCTTGCCCTTCGGTTGGTCTGAAAGACGTAACCGACCGCCTTTCTTTTATGGCTGAACGTATAACTTCCCACTTTCCAAGTAACCTTTTTCCGATAACGGTACTGGGGATTACGGTAGGCATCATATTCCGTCCCCAATATTTCGGTCTCCCTTACGGGAGCGGGCGCGACCTTTACGAACAGCGCTCCGCTCTCTGTATCGGGAAACCATGTGGAAAGCAGGATTTTTTCTTTTTCATCGATGATACTGAACCACATAAAATCTGCATCGTTCATGATGATGCGGAACAGGTCGTCCATTACGAAGTGTTCATTCAGCAACACCCTTTCCTCATATCTGCGATACCTGATTACACCGATCTTCATGACGCTAGTCCTTTGTTTCATAGCCCGTTTTAGAAATCAGATCATAGCATTGCTCCATACCGAAAAGTGCAAACGTGACCGCTTGGAAATCCTTACCATGCCGGTCGGAACTTGCTACCCGCATAAAGCAGTCAGCCGTAAAAATCCCCCGATAGCCTAAAAACATCAGGTGGCAGAACTGGGCATTGCTCCGCAACATATCTTTCCTGTATTTCATCGCTTTCAATATATCCCCCGCCAGAATCTGCCATTCACGAACGGATATTAGAGGGTTTCTCCAATTTTTGGCCAGTTCCTCTCCGTTATCGACGGCATACTGAGCCACCGCTTCGGCCGTTTCCAAAACGGACTTTTTTACCTCTGGGAAAAGGTCGATAATCAACCGTCCCTTCATTTCATTTGTCAATTCATTTAATGCTTTCATGATATTTTTTTTAGTTGATATGTGAACTGGCGGTAAATTCCCGAATGATCTTTTCGGCATTTTCCAAACTCTGGCATTCCGCCAGTTCTGTTACTAATTTTTCTATTCGTCCTATCGGGATCAGGGCTGAAAAATGATATTCGTAAACCTGTCCCTCTTGCCGAAACCGTACCCTGTAGGGTTTGGACATCCTTTCACGCAACCGTTTTGCCTGTATAGCAAAATCAAGATTTCCCGTAATCAGGTACTGCGCCCTTAACTGCTCCATCCGTCCGTATCTTCCAAACCGTGCAAGCCCGGATTTTCCCTTTCGTTTCCTTGGCGGAGTGCGAAAGCGCAGATCGTCCAAAAACTGTTCATAGCGGTATCCTGAAAATTCCTGTTTCATCAGTTCGAAGGCAAACAAGGGCATTTTTTTGAAGAGCCTTCTGGCTTTCCGCATCCTGCGGATGTTTGCCAACCTTTCTGGCGAGAACGGTTTTCCCATCTTTCGACATTTATGGGCAACCGCTGTGCTGTTGCCCGTATTGTTCAACCTCTATGTTCTCCGTACCACGCCAAAAAATCTTTGGCACTGTAAATTCCCGCATTGTTCAGGTGTCTCTGCCAAGCACCTTCCGATCTGCACCAACGGAAGTGAAACCTTTTTTTGAGCTGGCTCCTTACCTCTTCGGAAGGTATTCCTTCAAATACCAACTGTACCCGGTTGGCTTCAACGTTATGTACCAGTTTAACCCCTTCGATTTCTACCGTCTTGGTTTCGACCTTTGTCAATTTGGCAAGCTGCTCCCTGCGTTGCTTCAACCGTCTAATATTGGCACTGTTGTTCGTGAGTTTATAGGAAGCAAAGCCCAATCCACCAAAACAATCCGGTTTGTTCAACTGCTCCCAAGTTTCTTCGGTAGCCCATTCCAGTTTCAGAAATCCCTCTTTGTTCCCCTTTCTGACAAAAACATTTGCCTGTTTCATAAAAGACTGTAGCTTTTCAAGTTGTGCAATCTTTTCATCAATCTTCTCCAGTGCTTCTGGATCATCCGAAGAAATAGCCCTGTTGTTTTTTATGGTCTTTACCTTATTCCTGTAATGGCTTGCCTTGTTACCGGCATCTACCGACCTTTGGAAGGTGTTGCCGATCTTCGCCCTGTAGTTCCTATCACGTTTTTCCGAATGGTGTCCCACCAGAATGGGCTGACCAAAGGGTATGTGCGAGGCCATTTCACTCGCGGACTTGGACAAAGCTTCCGATTTCGCCTGATTTTTTCGTGCCTGTTCCTGAGCGTAGTCAATCCTGTTTTGCTTGCGCTCTTCAAAGTTGTGTTTCATGATTTCTAATTTTTGTGATTTATATTTCCATTTCTTTTAACTCTATGCCGATGATGGCACATTCCGGACATCCCTCGATTGCCATGACCTGAAGTACCGCTCCCCTATGTCCCGACATAGTGACCCCCGTAAGCCGAACCGTTCCGCTGTCGTGCCGAACCGTTGCCACGTACGACATAAGCCCCAATTCCTCCGTACCCCCATTTTCCAATACCGATTTTTTTTGGTAATGAGAGGAGGTGCTGTTTCGTTCTCCCTTTTCCCGTTTCCAATGCATTGTGTTTTCATGACTGACATTTTTTTTTTCGTCCAAAGAGCCGGAGTATGCTGTGTTCGTTTCGTGAGCCACTTCCAATTCCGCTATACCGATTGACACAAGGCTTTTTGAAAAAATACTACCCCGGAGGGGTGGAGATTTTTTCAAAAACTTGTCTTGGCCTTGGGGCTGTCGGGAAGCGGAAATCACTTTGCTCACCGAAATGAAACACGTAGCACTACGGTTTTTTGGGCGGCAAGAAAGGGAAGCGGTGAAAACCGCATTGGGAACGGGAAATGGAGATCAAACGTAATTCATCATTCCTTAAACAATATCTATCTTATTTGAACTATAGATCTGCACCATTGATGGGTATGGACTAAAGGTAGAAGGTGCTCACGTCCATGAAAGTTGGTGACGCTTTGGAACATCAACAGACGCTACGGTGTCCCTGGTGTGAAAGGAAGAAGTGTATGAGCCTAAAAGAGCTTGCTTTTCGACAAAAAAAGCCCTATCTTCTCCCTTATCATAGGATATTGACGCACTGACAAAACCCGAAACTGGGATATGGATGTGTGGTGATCGAGAAAAAAATAGGTATGCTGATTGAAAACTATGAAAAGATCTTGGCGGATTTGCGGCAATTGGGGTTTGAACCTACGAACGAAGAAAAATCCGAGCTTAAAGTGTTGATGGAGAGTGATGAACGAAGAATATTTTGGCGTGTGGACGGGCACATTGAAGAACAGGAATATTACGCAGTGTTTATGTTGGTTCGTCCAAAGAACGACCTGCACTATGCCATAAGGGAGTATCGTTTTAGTATTGAAATTGCCGGACAGTCAATTGCGCAGATTTTCCCCGTAATCTATAACGATCCGTTTATGGCAGATGTGCCAAAAGAACCCATCACCAGGGAACGGGCGGCCAACTTATTGTGCGGCAGGGCAATTTTCGATGAAGCACAGGGATGCTGGCTACAACTGGATCTTTCCAGGACAAACCAGGAACTTAATTTAGGGGAGGTCGGCAACAAGTATCTCCAAGGTTTCGAACATCCAACAAACTATGTGGTCAACAGGTTTCCAGATTTTGACCTAAGTAGACAGGTCGGAAAATTAGTTCCAGACAGCGATATCGTCGGTGCAGTGATCTCCAAACTTTACGATGGTAAAGAGGTCGCTATCGAAGCCGATAATAGTTCTGCAAAGCTCACAGTTGCCCCGGTCCATAAACATCTTAGGGTAACTTCGATGGATGGGAAACAACTATCGGTTTCTAAACGATATACAGCTGAACGCGATATACCCAAATCAAAAAAAGGTGCGCGCAATGTCAGAAAAAAATAGCTTAATCGCCCTCTGTACCGTCCAGCAGTTCGTGCAGTTTCCGCTGTAGCACTTTCTTATCGGGTAGCTGCATCCTGTATTCGGCAACCATTGTTGGCGAAAGACTCCGGCTCATTGCATACTCCACCACTTCATGATCGCGGTTCTTGCAGAGCAGAATACCTATGGACGGGTTCTCGTTCGGACGCTTCACGTCACGGTCGAGAGCTTCGAGATAGAAGTTCAGTTGCCCCAAATGTTCCGGTCGGAACCTATCAGCCTTTAGTTCAAATGCGACCAGGCACTGCAAGCCACGGTGAAAGAACAGCAGATCGATAAAAAAATCGGACATTCCCACCTGCACCCTGTACTGTTCGCCAACAAAAAGAAAATCCTTGCCCAACTCCACGATGAAATCCTTCATCTTTTTGATCAGGTTCTGTTGCAGATCCATTTCGCTATACGGTTCGGAGAGGTTCAGAAATTCAAAAATATAGCTGTCCCTAAATGCAGATGCAATGTTGTTTTCCATTTCTCGCGGCAGTGCCGAGAGTTTTGCACCTCCAAGCATGGTACGTTCAAAAAGCGAACTGCCAATCTGCCTTTCCAGTTCCCTAGTACTATATCTTTCTCTAATAGACATCCTGATATAAAATTCACGTTCCTCGTTAGAACCTGTACCGCCCATAATGATCATATTGTTTGACCAGCTAATTTCTCGCAGCAGTGCCGAGAGTTTTGGGTGGTTGGTATACATCTCATAAAACTGTTTCATCCGCCAGAGGTTAGAGTGCGAAAAACCCTTGAGCGCCGGTTCAGTCTGTTTGATATGAACTGCCAGCTCCCTTACAATTCCCTGTCCCCATTCCGCAGTTTCAACTTTGCCCGCAATGTACTTTCCAATATTCCAGTAAAGGTCTATCAGTTCTGAGTTTACCACCCTGATCGCTTTTTCCCTTGATTGCCTTATCAGCCCTACAATGTCATTAAACCTGTTTTCCATCATATTCTCCTCTATCTTTAATTTTCCTTTCTTATTACCAGATGTGCAAGTGTCGGATCGTTGAGCAAACGTTCCATTTCGGAATGTATAATGTCCTCGATGTCCTGTTTGATCTGCATGTAGTTGCGCTGCACCATTGCGGGCGTTACGTTCCTAACTTCAGGTATCGGAACGTAGCTTTCCTCTTCCTTTTTTATCGCGTCATGGTCGTTCACGATTTCACAATGGAACGTCTTCAGTTCAATTTTTTCGGTGGGGTTATCGGCTACCATGCCCACAAACTCACCACTGCTCAGTCCTGAAATCTTGGATGCTGGAATGGCACTTTCCAACTGCTTAGATCTGCTGATCGAAGTGTCCCCGCTGTTGATGGAATAGCTTACGCGATCCTGCATGATTTTGCCGAAACGTTCCGAGAGTGATCTTGCCGTATCGCCGACCACCTGACCGCTAATGATATTACCTGTGATGTTCACGATCACATCGGCCTGTTCCCGTCCGTAATCCTTTCGCAATTGGCTAAAATCCTGCACGCCCAAACAGGTACTAACCAGATTGCTCCGTGCCGTTGCTATGAGCGAATCGATGCCGTTGAGGTACAGTGTCGGGAACTCATCGAATATCAGTGAAGATTTTAATTTTCCCTTCTGGTTCACGAGCTTCACCAAGCGGTTGACGTACAGGGAAATCACTGCGCCGTAGGTCTGTATCTTCTGCGGATTGTTCCCCATGCAGATGATCTTGGGGTCGTCGGGATTATTTAGATCCAATGTAAAATCATTGCCCGAAAGCACATAGTACAATTGGGGTGATGCCAATCGTGCCATAGCGATCTTTGCAGATGCGATCTGGCCCTCCAATTGTTCCATTACATCGTTCAGGTAGGCGTTTACAAATGGGTTGATCAATACTTCTATTTCCTTTTCCGAGCGAAGCAACGTAAACAAACTGTCGTAATCCACCTGCATCAGTTCTATTACGTGCGGCAGGGTACAAAACTGGCCGTCGTTGTAATTGCGTAGGTACCAAATGATGGCGGTTACGAAGTTAATTGGCGACTCCACGAAGAAATCCCCGGTTTTGGAGATCCACTGTTTGTTGAGTCCGAGCAATATTGTCCTAGCACTTTCTGCCGCATCGGTAATGTCAACCATTGCTGCCGGATCGAGGGCGTTGCCACGGTGCGAACGGTTCAGGTCGTCGAAATTGATGTAGAAAAACCTTGGTACTTTTTTGAATGCGCCTTTGCTTTTTAGCCAAGTGTTGTACGCTATCCGAGTAAGATCGTCGAACTTGAAATCGTAGACGAACATCGTATGTCCCTTGCCGATGTGTTGGGTAATAAAATGCCGGATGACGAAATAACTTTTCCCGGCGCCCGGGGTCCCGACTACGAGCGACCCGCGATGCGGATTTATCAGATTGATATAACTTTGCCTATACTTATTCTTCAACCTATAGCGTGCAGGAAGGTTGACGGAGTATTCGTTCTCCAAACATCTTTCCTCCTGAGGAAAGGTCTCCTGTTCATCATTGAAAATGTCATCATCGAGCTTGTCGCGGATGATGCGGGAAAGCAGCGTTCCGCCAGAAAGTACAAGTAAAAAACCTACCGAAGTTGTCGCAATGTAAAACCCTGCCAAATACATCGGTTCCAGCGAAGCCAATAGGCACAGGTAGCTGGCAAAGTATACAACCAATCCGCAGATGATATAGGCAAAGGCTGTCTTGTAACCGAGCTTTCCGTCCTTTTTCCCCTTTGCACCTACAAGCGAGATGGTGAGGAAGCCCAGGGCGACCAATTTTGAACGGACAAAGCTGTTGAAAAGCCCCGTGCGTTCGATATTGTTCATGAGCCTATCGGTTAGTTGTACGGTAAGGCCCCAGGTCTGGAAAGCCCCATAGCAGTAATAATAAAAATGCAGTACGAGAATGGCAATGGCTATGAACCGTGTCATATCCAATATCTTGCCAAGCGCCTGCTGATTTTCAGACGAATTCATTGACATAACTTGAAATATTAATGGTGAATACTTCTTTTCTTTTTCTTCTTTTTCTTCTGCTGTCGAAGTTCGTAGGGGATGTATTCAGGGGTGTATTCGGTGGTGAAAAGGCAATCGAGCAGGTCAGAAAACAGTGAGCTTGAAGTATGGTCAGAAGTCCAGCTTTTTTGTAACAAGGTCGTGTCTGTACTATTTGTACCATGGGATATTTTAGGCGAAAGCATCTGAACCTCTCTAGCTCCAATACCTTTGCTTTCGAGTTGCGAAAGCATACAGCGTTCCTGAACCGCTTTGGCACTGTACCGTTTGCCGAGCGAACTTCCATTGAAGACGTTCCTCGTAATATGGTCTACATAGGTAAGCCCGTAAACGAAACCCTGTTCGTTCTTGCGGATAACCAGGTCAATTCCCTTGCTCGAAAGTTCTTCAGCAAATTTCTTCAGATCAATTCCCCGGCCTTTCAATACGGTATAGACTGCACTGCGCACACGTGCCTGGTGTGAAGGAGATCTTTCGGCATTTTTATTGAAATTCTCTTCCAGTTTTTTCAGTGTCGGAGTATTATAGATCAAACTTGCCTTTATAGGAACACCTGTGGGTTTTCCGGTAGGATCAAGTATTCTGTAGAGCAGTCCGCCGTGCTGTAATACACGCGAACTTTCTTCACCCTGCTCTGCCCGCACATTGTACAATCCCAGTACCGCATTCAATTCGGAAAGGCTGGAATATCTGTATTTGGAAAGCACATGACCAAGCACGTTCTGGATTGCCGTTTTGGTTTCTGACCTGCCATACTGCACCTTTGAGGGAGACACAGGTTCCGGACGATACTGTTGCGTTTTGTCCTGTTTTTCGGCCCGTACCAATCCAAATTCCTGCTCGATGTTTTTGCGGATCGGTTCGGACTTTTTCTTACCGATCATGTAGGTGTTGATATGGCTTCCGTCTCGCCGAACGGTAGTGGTTACGATGTGCACGTGCGGGTGTCCGGCATCGTAATGCTGGTACACCAGATACGGCTGTTTTCCAAAACCAATGCCCTGCATGAAAGCGTCGGCAATTGCGGTGAGCCTCTCTTTGGTAAGATCGGTTTCCGAAGGTGAAAAATTCAGCGAAATATGCATTGCTTTCAGCTCCGCACGGTGGTTCAATTCCATGAGCCTGTTCATGTACCCCAGCTTTGTGCCAATGCCCATTTGTTCCGGCTGAAAGGGATAATTGCCGGATGCAATGCACATGGCAATGCCCTTGTCAACTTTGTCCTCATTGTAGTTGAGCATGCGGTACATCGAACTACTTTGGCTTATCCTTGCGACCATAACCTTTCGGAAAATTTGTGGATACGGTTATTGATCTCATCCAGCTTGTTCAGCATGGTGCGTTTCTCCACCTCGTGGGTGGTCAGCCAGCGCATAAATTGGGGCGTTTCATGCAGTACATGCAGTTTCTTTACCGACTGGTTAAAGTTCACGCCGATGCGGTTCAGCTCCTGGCGGAGCAACGCCATTTCAGCAAGCAGATCATCTGCCGACTGGTTGCGGTAAAGGGTGGTAACGGGCTTCCCAAAAATGACACTGCGCAGGTAGTCGCTCAGCTTCCCAAAGGTGGTCTGTTTCCACTTTTTTTCTATCCCCAAATATTCCTGTGGAGTAAGGCGAACGCCGATCATACGGGTGCGTCCCTGTTGTCTGTTCTCTTCCATCACTTTTCTCCTTTTCACAATTCACAAACACTCAAATCCAATAAAAAACTGCCAAGTCAAAAACCGTCTAAACAGTTCAATATTCATCTTAACAATCCCCCCGCCGAGTTCCGAGGCTATCAGGGGGCAAGATCGATTTGTTTAACAAATCAACATCTTGCCGTTTCCGGCCGAAGCAGGGAAACTCCCATCCCAATCGCTCACGAAGGTATCCAGGACATTTATCGGACAGTACCATCCGAATTCCAGCGGCCTTCACGAAACAAAGTTACAGAAGCGGTATGGGATCCATAGCACACCTAAAAATTCTATAGCCTTCAAAAACAATGAGTTAAACTAATTTTGTATCGATAATCAATGTTTAATTTTAATTGTAAAGTGATGGCGGAAACAAATGTGATTGCCCAGGTGCTCGAGACGATTTTGAGCATCCCTGGAATGGTTGAGACAGTTAGGATTGATCTAAGGATCACGAGGAAGAATGCATTGCTGTTGAGCAATGTGATTGATCGTGGACTTGCTCCGAATGCCGACGAAATAGATGGAGGCATACTAGCGAACGTCGGCAAGGAGGCGCTGGAGGAACTCAGGGCGGTTGCAAGGGAATTTCTCGAAAAAGCGGGCCTGATCGACCTTAGTGAAAAGCTAAAGGTACTGAGGTCTACCAAGTAAAAATGTGACAAAAAAAGAAAGGGAGGTAGCATATTCTGCTACCTCCCTTTTTGGAAGCCTGATCGATCAAAAGACAAGTCTATGTTACCGTATCGAACTCAGCGATCATGAAATTTTCCACAGTTCAAAGCGCTCCCCATTTTTCAGTTCGTACCTTATCAGGCCATACTTCTTAGAGACATCAAATGAGCGGAACTGGGTATAGCCATAATAGGCATCCCTGGCATTGAAGCTGTCAAAGTGATAACTGCTTATGCTTTCACCAAAGTGCAACATAGTGTCCTTTTTTTCTTTCAACTTTGATAGATCCGTGATCTCACTACTTGTTAAGTCAAAGAGTCTGAATTTCTTTGCACATTCCTTTTCAGTTACCCCCCTTGCATCTACGAAGAAAGATATACTGAACCCGCAGTCAGAAGCAACCTGTTTGTAGCAATTCTTTGCACGAAGCTTCAAATACTGTCGTTCATAAATGTATTCACTGAGTTCGATCTTATTACAGATGGAGAATTCAGAGGGGCCAATTGCAACCGTGAAGGTATCAATCTTCCCAAATTGGTTTCTATAAAGCCTCAACTCTCCATTTTGATAATTTTTGAACCAGTTTTTTTCCCTTGAGGTCAACAACTTTCTCTTGCAATCGGAATTTACTCCACAGCTAAATATGAGTACTGCAAGTGATAGAATCAATATGTTTTTCATAAGATAGTTATTTTAACAATTTAAGAAAATTGGACATCATATGTTTTTTCCCGCTTTCTCCTAATACGTAATGAGCATAATTCCAAAGTAGGAATGCCCTTCTGCTAGGACTGTCCGATTGGTTAACATATTGCTGCTTTGACATTACCTTAACCGGCGAAATGAAATAGTGTATGTCTCCCTCTGATTTCATTCCGACAGTTCTCTGCAAATTATCCAGAATTTCGCCATAGATTACATACGCATCAATTTTTTCTGTTTCCGGCAATTTGGGCAAGATTTCGCGCCAAACCTTGTTTAGTCCCATTGCATTAAAAGTCTTTGCAGAGTGCCCCGTTGCCCTGGCATTTGCCGCTGCCAAACCACCACCAAGAGAATGCCCGACAAATGTAAGATAATTCCCATATTTTAGACCAGCAACATACTCAGATACGTGTCTAGCATCGCGAAGGGAATATTTCATTTGTTCATCGAGCATACCTAGCCCATTCTTGAGATCGGCAATGCCATCAAAGACATCGTCGGTGCCTGCAGTTGCGAAAACATAGAAGTTTACATTATCGATCGTTCTCTTGTACAGTGCAGCTTTGTAGCCAGATCTGATGTCAATATATTCATTCACAATCCGCCATTCGCCCGATCCTCCGGCTTCATCGTCGGCCCCTGGACCCACACCTGGTTTATCGATACTGTAAACGTGCTCGGTAATCAGTGCAGCTTCCGAGAATGAAGGGCCGGTATATTCGGCTCCTTGTACCCATATTTTTGATCCGGTTGATGATACGTTGACCGTCCAAGCGAATATTCGATTGCCATTTGTTGCCGTATTAGCCTTTGCATATTGGGTTTCATTTTCATCGGCCTCATTCGCCGATTGTTCAGGTTCCATTCCTTCCAACTCTTTTGTGGAAATCACCTGGTTTCCTGAGAACTGATAAGGAGACCATTGTGGAAATTTGTCCGTTAGCGGATCAACTGCAAAGAACCTTCCCAGTCTAGTATCATGCATACGGAACTCGTAGTTCATTGAGTTTCCTTCGCCCTTGATCTCATCATCCTTTTCCTGTGCCTGGAAACCATAGCGGTATCGACGTGCAGATACTCCACCTTCACCTGTCCTGCCATCCAATTGGACCCCGAAAGGACTGTAATCAGACACTTGCTCGATGCCCACAAAGTACATGTCGATTGTGGTATTGTTGGAGCTGATGGGATATACAATATCGGAAATAACCGTCAGCACGTTCCCCAAATGATTTCCCAACTCGTACATACGGTTTCCTAAAAATCCATAAGACGGGTTTGGCGAATTTTGACCTAAATCGATCGTATCGGAAAGGGTGCCCAGGCGCTGTTGACCAACGATATTTCTTTCGGCAAGATAATACTTGGATGTTCCTTCTTCAACTATCTGTTCGTATACTGCGAGCTGGGTTCCCTGCGGATCCAAAACGTAGTACGTTGATTTTTCCAAGATCAATGTCTGGTTGTTAAATACGTGTTTTGCAATTCGCTGTCCATTTGAATTATAGTCGAATGACATACTCTTTTTTTCGGAACCAGGTGTCCTGAAAATCTCCTTTACCTTACCCTTAACAGTCCAGATAATGGAATCGATCTCTTCCTGTCGATCTTTCACCAAACGCCCTTCGCCATCATATTGATAGTTATTGTTTAGGTTGATACCCTGCGGCGTGTAATCAAATGTTCCCATGTCGTCAATATCGGTGCTATCGACACCCTCACTGATGTCATCGTTCACATGATACAGGCGGTTGCGCAACAAGCGGTCGTTATCGTCCCGCTGGTACTGGTAGCGTAGTTGTTCGATCTGGTTTCCGTTCCGTTTATGTCGCTGTTGGGTAAGGATGTTACCCATTGCATCATAGGTAAACGCGTTGAAATATTCATTTTTGTAGTTATCCGGGTTCCATTCGTTTGAAGTGTACCCTGTTTCAAAGCTGCGACTTTCTTTCAATCTGTTCAGCTGATCGTAGATATATGCATTGAGCATCGGCATAGCTTCACGGGTTTCTGGGTTAGTTATCCGGGTTTCCATGTAGCGGATATTACTGTTGTACAAGTTGGAACTATTGCCTGCCGCAACACTTCCGATATTTACCGGAGCCAATGGAACCTCACCGGAAATAGCCGTGTAATCGCCTTCGTAATAATGTAAGCCAAAATGGTAAACATCTTTGGCAAACAAAGCATTTACTCCGGTTGGGTCACTGTCTTTTCCGGGATCTGTGATGTTGTCTTTTAAATCGGAGCCGTTTACACTTTTCAGCCAGCCCAAAAGGTTGTATACATAGTCTGAGCCCTGCAGGTTGTTCTGCCCAATCTCTACGCGTGCCATCGGACCGTGGTCGTAGAAATAGTACTGTGCATCACGCTGCCAATCCGAATTGGCGATCAGTTCGTTTTCCTTGTTCTGCGTCAACCTGCCGATCGGGGTAAGAGGCTCGTGCGTATTCGTATATACACGGCGCAGGCGGTTGTCTGCATCATACACGTAGGCATGGTGCCACTGATCGACCTTCCCAGCCTGCACACTCATGCGGTGCACGTTTCCGCTCAACAGGTCGTAGGAATAATCCAGTCGTTTGAAACGTTCTCCAGTCAGCGATGCAAAATCGGTTGCCATTTTCTGGTTGTCCTGGACCAGTGTTTTCACATTTCCGTGGATGTCATAGCTGTAATGGGTTGCGTGATCATAAGTCTGGTCATCGCCGTCGTATGTTTCCTCATAAGTCGTATGCACAACTCGCAGGCGCTGAGTAAGCGGATCAGAAGTAAAGCCAGGAATGCCATTGATCGCTACGTTGTCATAATAGGAATAGGTCATTTCTTTCCGTGCTCCACTGGAAGTAATCCAGTTTATTAGGCGTGCATCGTCTATCGTAGAAGGGGAGAAATACCCGCTCACCGCGGTTCCAAAGATTCCTGCAAATTGCAATTCGGTATCCGGGTTTTCTGTTTTTTCCCCTGCTTCGTACACTCTTCCAAGTGCATCATAGCGCATATAGCTGTATTTGTTTTCCAATTCCTGGCGGGAGTTTCTGCTTACCACTAAACGGCCCAGGCGGTCATACCAGAAACGGTTCGAATAACGTCCGCCGGCATCGTAAATACTACGCACATACGGAGTGGTCGCACTTCCGGACACCGGGTTTTCACCACCGATCAGCACGCCGGTCGGAGAAGTCACTGCAAGCGCATAGATATTCGCTCCCGATACACCCATCGGATCACTGGAAGCCACGTTACGCACTTCCCAGGTTGCCGATTCCAGGTAACCGGAAGTGGAAATCGTTGCGTTGGTACTTTTGTAATACACCCCGCCGTTCCCCACGATGATCCCGTTCAGGTTGTCTAAAAAGGCCAGTGCCTTGAAATCGGCCGAAGGAAGTCCCGTGGAATAACTCAACAGCGTTCCGGAAGCCGTGTAGTGCTTGTACAAACCACCGTCTCCCACCAGAATGTGGTCTCCGTTGGCAAATACCTGCATGGCATTCACCGGATTGGAACCGGAAAGCGTGTGTACGGTTGAGGGAATCAACGAAGTCAGGTTGACTTTGCGCACCAGGTTCCCGTCCACGAAAAAGATATTCTGATCGTTGGTTCCTGCTGCAAGGGCTTTGACATCACTCGCCGTAAAAGCAGTAACAGTCAGATCCGTATTGGCGTTGTATAGCAGGGTATTTCCCGATCCGAACAAGAGGGATTTCCCTCCGGCAAGTGTCCAGGCTTTACTGTAAGTTGCCGCCGGGATGGTTGTTCCGGCAGGCTTCACCAGGTTCCAGCTTCCGCCGGCATTCGTAGTGGAGCGCACCACAAAGTTTTTCGCAATCAGCGTAGCCGATGAAGCGTCTTTGAAATGTATGTCTGCAATTCCCGGGATAAATACATTCTGGTTGATCAGCGCCATGGCTCCAAACTGTTCCTGGATGCGTCCGCCGGCACCACAGATCAGGACGTTCTCAGAACTTACTTTCACTGCCGCACCATAGAAATCAACGCTTCCCTGCGCAATCACGCTCGGAGAAACGCTTCCGGTTCCATAGGCCAAAGGAGAATAGACGAGCGCGCC
>NZ_JBCNJW010000003.1:0-437240 GCF_039596355.1 Fluviicola sp.
TCTTGGGAGGAGACAACGGAGCAGACATGATCTGGAACCCAAGCAGTCGTCAGTATGACGGGAACGGTCTTCCGGTATTTGGAGGAAACCAGCCGATCTGGGTGTTCGGAGTGAACATCAACAACGAAGGCTGTCCTTACTACGACGGAGTAAACAACTGGGTATACGACCAGTTCCAGTTAGCAACAAACACCTCTTACAAGAAATTGTACACGAGCTTGATGTGGGTTGCCAACACCGTAACAGCATCCGGACACGACTTCATGGAGTCAGATGTACGCATGAAACTGCGTGTGAACAAGCAGTACGCAGAGTACGCGGCAACTGGTAACTATGGCGGACGTCCGACTTACGGTTGGTCCATGAATGATCTTCAAACAACGACAGCGAGCAGAGATGTACTGGCAAGTGCATTGGATCTGATCAATGTGGTTCCGAATCCATACTATGCGTTCTCTGAATACGAGCGGAATAAAGTGGATACGCGGATCAAATTCACGAATCTACCGGAAGTTTGTACGATCAGCATTTACACCAGTTCCGGGAAATTGGTGAACCAGTTTAAGAAGGATAATCCGCAGACGTATCTCGATTGGACACTTACCAATAAGACCGGAATTCCTGTTGCTTCAGGTGTGTACCTGGTGCATGTAGAAGTTCCAGGACTAGGAGAGCGCGTACTGAAGGCATTTGTTGCCATGAGGAAGCTGGATATTGAGGGATTCTAGAAAGGTTGAGTCTGCTCCAGGTGTGATCTAATTTCCTGGTTCTCTGAATAGATAAGTGTTCGTCTTGATATATAATGGGAATTCCCAAAATCCCCATTTCCCAATATTGGGACGGATTTGAAAATCAATGCGTTACAAGTTGGAATGCTAAGATTCCAGGAAGATCAGCAGGAACATCAACCCAATGATCAGGAGTAGCAGGAATAATTTCGGATCCCTGTAAAGCGGTTTTTTAGGACGCTTTGCCAAACGCTCGTATTGATGAGAAAGCGAGGCAAAATCCTTGTAGCGTACCATTTGTTCTTTGGTAGGCTCCGGTGATTTCTCGTTCGTTTTTCTTTGAAATGTTCTCATGACTCGCGTTTCCAGTTTTTATTGATTTTTTCCAGCAAGCGGTAAATCTTCATTTTGGCATTTGCTTCCGATATCTGGTAAATATCTGCAATTTCCTTGAAGCTGAGCTGTTGGAAAAATCGTAATTCTATTAAATCTGCTTGCGTTTCCTCTAAGTTATTGATTATTTCAATCAATTGGTCGAGGTCTTCCTGCTGGAAAGAAGTGTTTTCGTTTCCTTCTTCCAGGATCGCATACAGCTGGCGGTCAGAAATCTCCACGGAGTAGTTCTTTTTCTGTGAGCGGAAAAACATGTTTACTTCATTTTGCGCAATGCGGTAAAGCCATGCACTGAAGGGAAGTCCGCGGTCTTCGTATTTGTGGATATTGGCCATTGCTTTCATAAAGCATTGCTGTACCAAATCTCCCGCGGCTTCTTCGTTTCCGCCCAGTCGTTTGAAGATGAAACGGAAAATCTGCTCAAAATACGTTTCATACAAGGGACCGAAATACCGGTGATCCTTCTTCGCAAGGTCAATTTGCTGGGCTTCATTGAGCGGATGATGTTTTTTCTTCTTAAACAAAGTTCCGGGTTTTGCTAATGGAATGTATTCTTTTGGAAAAGTAACAGGCTAAATTACAAATTCCTAATACCGAATTACGAATTGTTTGATAATTAAGTAATTCGTTCCGCCGTGTTGGACGTAATTCGTAATTAATCCAAATACTTACTCGCTTCCCGGAATGCCAAACCCTTAATCGGATGGTTTCCCAAAATCCGGATTACTTCATCGGAGTTGTATTTTGACAATTGCCTGAGCGACCAGCCGATGGCTTTCTGGATGAAAAATTCCTTGTTGCCGTTCATCTGCTGGATCAGGTCTTCGAGATAGAGGGTATCGACTTTGTCTTTGTACTTTAATTGGTAGATCAAACACGAGCGTTGCAGCCAAAAAGACTCATTGTAACGCCATTTCTCAAATGTTTCGCGAGCTTTCTCCGGGTATAAAAGTGCCCATTTGCCCAGGTAATTGGACGCAAGGGCATCCACGCTGTCCCACCAGGAATGGTGTCCAAGCAGGTATTCCAGTTCAACGGCATCGTCTTCGGAGTAATATTTTTTTGGCCAGGAGTTCAGGTAATCGATCGCGGCATAATGATAATCGCGCTCTTTTTTATTCCAAAGAGCGCGAATTACCGACCATCTTATTGTACGGTCTTCCAGTGATTTCAATGAATCGATCCAGCTTTTTTGAGCCGCCCTCCGAATTTCCGTCTGCATCCCGATAAATGAAAAATGATGTTTCATATATGCTGCTGCAGTTTGCGCCCGCTTAGGGTTGCGGAAGGGGTCGAACAACTCTTCCAGGTGCTGAATCGTTTCGTCAATCATGATTAAAATTGGTTAATCTGGAATACCGGTTTCAAATCATTTGAATTGTTGAAGCTCATCTCCAGGTCGCGCAGCATTCCGTCTTTCAGACTGTATACCATGGCGTGGATTTCCAGTGGATTTCCATTCTGCCACTCTTCCTGGATGAACGAAATTTTTGCCATATTGCGCGCCTGCTCAATAGAGTTCAGTTCTACCAAACGGTCTACGCGTGATTCTTCACTTTGGATGTTGTCCAGTTCCTGCTGGTACTTCATGTACACATTTTTGATACTCACCAACCAGTTATCCAGGAATCCGAAGCTTTTGTTGCTCATAGCTGCAGCTACACCACCACATCCATAATGTCCGACAACCAAAATGTGTCTTACTTTCAGGTACTTCACCGCGTAGTAAACCACACTCAACAGGTTCATGTCGGAGTTGATCACCTGGTTCGCGATATTGCGCTGTACGAAGATACTTCCCGGAGGCATGTTCACGATTTCATTTGCCGGTACACGGCTGTCAGAACAACCGATCCACAGGTATTCCGGTGTTTGTCCTTTCGACAGGTTGTCAAAAAATGTCGGGTCTTTTGCCAGGGTTTCCTCAACCCACGCTTTGTTTCCTTCAAAGATGTCTTTCATATGTTACTTTTTTCGGAGTTATTATTTCGATTTCAATGTTTTTGTCTTTTGCACGTATTTTGAAGTCTTCAATCGACTCAATAATATCGTTTGCTAAAAATTTGGCTTCGCTTTCATCAATGATCACTTTGACGTTATTTGGAATCTTCAGAAGTGTCTCGATCAGAGAAGCTTTGTTCAAAAATGTCATGTGCTCCGTTAAGCGGATGCGGTATACATTTTCCTCTACCGAAAGGTAGTGAGATAATTTAAAATTGTGATAGAGAATGACCAAAAAAGAAACGCCCAATCCGATCGAAATTCCAATGAGAAGGTCGGTAAGTAAAATCCCGACAATCGTTGCAACAAACGGAAGAAATTGAAGCCATCCTTCTTTGTACACTTTCTTAAATAGAGCCGGCTTTGCCAGTTTGAACCCAACCTGGATCAAAATAGCTGCCAGCGTTGCGTATGGAACATAGCTAAACACACCTGGAATAGAGAGAACTGCCAGTGCAATCAGGACACCATGCAAAATCGTTGATAGTTTATTCGTTCCTCCTGAGTTGGCATTGGCCGAAGTTCGGACTACAACCTGTGTCACCGGAAGCCCGCCGATGAGTCCGGAAGCCACGTTTCCGAATCCCTGTGCCATCAGTTCCCGGTTCCCGGAAGTAATGCGTTTCTTTTGATCCAGTTTATCGGAAGCATCCAGACTTAAAAGCGTTTCCAAACTTGCTACAACAGCTAGTGTAGCTGCCGTTACATAGATTTTGTAGTTCCCGAGCTGACTGAAATCCGGAAAAGTGAATAGTTCATGAAACGGTTTACCGTTGATTCCAAGGTCTACGCGGTGCTTCGCGATCAGGCTCCAGGAGGTGTTTTCGAGACAAATGGTGGTCAGAATTCCGAGTAACACCACTACCAGCGGCCCCGGAACAAATTTCAGGAACGTTTTCTGAACCCGCTTTTGCTCCCATAAGATCAATACGACGATGGAAACCACGCAGATGATGAGTGCCGGGATCGTAATGTAATTGAAACTGTAAATCAATTCGGAGAACGTGTTGTGACCGTCTGCCTGCAAAAAGGTTTCATCTCCTTCATAATCGGCATCGTATCCTACGGCATGCGGCAACTGCTTGAAAATAATCAGTAGTCCGATCGCTGCCAACATTCCCTTGATTACCACATTCGGAAAATAAAAGGAAATGAAACCTGCCCGGATTAACCCCAGGATGATCTGGAAAATACCTGCAAAGACCACCGCCGCCAGAAACAACTCAAACGATCCGAGATCACCGATTGCGGCAGCTACGATGGCAGTTAAACCTGCCGCCGGCCCGGATACACCGATTGCAGAGCCGGAGATGCTTCCTACGACCACACCTCCCATAATCCCGGCAATTAACCCGGAAAATACAGGGGCATCGGAGGCAAGCGCAATTCCAAGGCAAAGCGGAACGGCCACCAAAAAAACGACCAGGCCTGCAGGGACATCCTGCTTCCAGGTCTGAAATAAATTTTTCATGAGAAAAGATTAACGAAATAAACTAAATAACAGGGTGTTTAGCTGAGTTTCGTTCTGTCTTCGGGAGGATTTTCAAGGGGAGCCTTTTCAGCTCGTTTTGTTTTGCCGGAAATAAGCGAAAACGAAGCTTTTTCGATCAGAGCCGGGTTTGTTTCGATAGGAGAAAGTGAAGTGTTTTCTGCTAAATGCAGCTCTTCTTCCAGTAAATTAATGCCTCTTTTGCTGTTGTTGTTTTTCTTTCCGCTGTCAGATCCCGGTTCGTTGTCATCTTCTTCGGAAGATAGGTTTACGGAGACTTTCTTATCCATGCAGGCCCATACGAAATTACCCGCGAGGTTACTCCCAAGTGCAAGCAAACAGGCCAGTGAAAAGAAACGCAGACTTTTATACACGATGTAAAGATACGTACTTCAAGAAGTGAGTGAGTGAAACCTGCTGGATTTTTTGTTAAAAAAACCATATTGAGTTCGTGAATGGCAGGGATCAGTTCTTACCTTTCAACTAATTTAGTCGGGAAAATAAAGCCGGGAACCCCGCCGGAAAGATGAAATAATCGAAGGATTAAAAAAACACGGGAAAAAGCGTAACTTAAGGAAAAATCTGCCGTCCACCAAAGCAGATTAAAGAGGAGTCTATGACAAAAGCAGATTTGCGACAAAAATATAAAGAGATGAGATTGCAGCTTTCTCCCGGAGAGATTGAGCGGCTTTCGGAACAGATCGTAGAACAGGCTTTGACGCATTTTCAGCTGTCTGAGAAAACCGTTTCCCTGTTTCTTCCCATCGAGCGGCAACGCGAAGTTAACACGTACCTGCTTTGGGAGCGGGCTATGGGAATCGGGGCGGCAGTAGCTGTGCCGAAAACCAATTTCGAAACCATGGAAATGCGCCACTATTTGTTCGAATCCACTGACCAGCTGGAAGTGAACCAAAAAGGAATTCCCGAACCCAAAAAGGGCAAGGTAATTGCTGCCGATCGTTTTGATATTGTTTTTGTACCGCTTTTGGCTGTAGATGCCAAAGGGAACCGGGTGGGTTACGGAAAAGGATTTTACGACCGTTTTCTGCGGAAATGCTCGCCGGGTTGTCTGTTCATCGGACTGCATTATTTTGGTGTGGAAAGTAAGATCGACGATGTTTTGCCGACAGATATCCGGCTGAATGCTGTTGTAACGCCGACTAAAGTAATCCGCTTCGACTAGTTGATTGGAGTTGACGTGAGGTCAGTGAACAGGTACAAACAGACGGTTTCTGCCGATCCGGAAACAATTTTGATACAAACTGCGTTTAACGAGTGTGAAACATTGGGTACTGTTCATAGGATTGTTTTTCAGCTTTGCGTTTTCCGACGTGAAACAGCCATCGTCGCGTGTAATTTTCGGGGCGAAAATCTCTACCGGACCCAATTCCACGATGGTGAGTTTTGTGGCTATGCGCTATTCCAGCGACGGAGTATTGAGAGCCAAACGCTATTACACCAGCAAAGACGAATTCATTAAAGTACTGAGTGGTTACTGGCCGAGTCCCTTCAACCCGCAGCGAATAGACTATTTCAAAGAAAATAAGGTGATGGGCGGTGTTTTTGTAAACGATACTATCCGGGTGGAAATCGGTTATTGTCCGGCACTTGACAGTTTGTGGAAAATCCGCTTTTCCGACTGGCCCTATAAAGGATGGAACGAAGCCGGGTGGAGTCTCAATAGGATGCGTCCGGGTCTCAAGCAGGAGGAATACATCGCCAAAAGATACCATATCAAACAACTGGATTTTGATTACATCGTCGATACGAATTTCTGGCAGCTTTTATATGACGTGACGGATTCGACCTGGATCAGCAATTACAAATTTATTAACTGAAGTGGAGCATAACGAACGGGAATTATTACACGAGCGCCTCAAGGAATTGAGCTGTCTGTATGACATTGCAAAAATCACGCTGGATGCGTCGCGGAGTTTTGATGAAATCATTCAAGACATTGTGCGTCGGATTCCGGAAGCCTGGCAGTTTGAAGCAGATGCGGTGTGTCATATTCAAATCCGTACGGTTTGGTATAAATCTGCGGAAGCACCGGAAGCGCATGTTTTCCAGGAGCAGCTCATCCGCATTGAAGACCAGGGAATCGGAAGGCTGCGGATTTTTTATCCTGCACCGAAATATACCGAAGCCGATTTCCTGGAAGAAGAGTACCGTTTGCTGGAAAAACTGGCACTGGATCTTTCCCTGTTTATCGAGCGCCAGGAAATCAAATCGCGGGAGTTACGCTACCTGGAAAGTCTTCGCCATCACGACCGTTTGAAAGTGTTGGGAGAAATTACGGCGGGAATAGCACATGAACTGAACACGCCGCTCGGGAGCATTCTCGGGTTTTCGCAACTGATTATGGATGATTCGCGGGATGTGGCAACGCTATCTGATGCAGAAAAAATCATGCATGCCGCCATGCATGCCCGCGAAGTCGTTAAAAAACTGATGTACTTCTCCTGCGAACTTCCCCAGCGACTGGAATTCAGTTCGTTCAATGAACTCATCAAGGATACGATCATACTCATCAGACCATACCTTGAAAGCAAGCAGATCCGTTTGGAAACCCGTTTTTCAGAAACGCCGCTTTCGGTGCAGCTGGATACCGTTCAGATCACGCAGGTTGTTTTCAACCTGATCACAAATGCATTGCACGCATCGGAAGAAAATGGCAAAATTTTAATTGAAACCTGCGATAAAGGAGAAAATGCAGAACTGATTGTGCAAGACTCCGGAACCGGGATGTCGGAAGAAACCGTAGCCCAGATTTTCGAACCGTTTTTCACGACGAAAGAAGTGGGCGAGGGAATGGGACTGGGTTTAAGCGTGGTTCACGGAATTGTCAAATCCCACAAAGGAAGTATTTTTGTGAAATCAAAACCAGGAGAAGGAACGGTGTTCCGCATTGTTCTTCCGAAAAAACAGGCATCATGAAAGGAGAAAGCGTTTTAGTTGTTGATGATTCACCGGAAATGCTGGAATTGCTTCAGCGGCAGCTAAAAGGCATGCAGTTTATCACCTTCCAGGCAAGCAATGTGCCCGATGCGATTGATGTACTGAAACATACTTCCGTTGATTTATTGATTACCGATCTGCAGATGCCCGAAGTGAACGGCATGCAGCTGGTTCACTACGTTAAGGAACACTATCCCGAGCTGCCGGTGTTGGTCGTAACGGGGTATCCGTCCATTTCAGGAGCCGTTGAAGCAGTCAAATCAGGCGTGATCGACTACCTGGTGAAACCGTTTACGCAATCTGAGTTGCATCAATCGGTGGAAAACTGCCTTTCGAAAAACCGGAAAGAGAAACACCGCAAACAAGAACAGGAAAATCTCGATAATCCGAGTCCTTTTGCTGTTTTGGGTATGATTGGTCGTTCCGAATCCATGAAACGCCTGGCAGAAATCATCCAGTTGATCCGCAACAATACGGTCACGACGTTGATTTCCGGGGAAAGTGGAACGGGAAAAGAACTCGTTGCCCGCGCCATTCATTACAGCGGACAGCGTTCCAAAGCGCCTTTCATCAGCGTCAACTGTGGAGCGATTCCTGAAAATTTACTGGAAAGTGAATTGTTTGGTTTCCTCAAGGGATCTTTTACGGGGGCCATGGAAAACCGCACGGGATTTTTCCAGGCGGCGAATACGGGAACCATCTTCCTGGATGAAATCGGAAATGCTTCGCACAATGTGCAGAGCCGTTTACTGCGTGTGCTCCAGGAAAAGGAAATCACCATGATCGGTTCTTCCAAAGCACAAAAGATTGATGTGCGGATCATTGCCGCTACCAATGCCGATTTACAGCAGATGGTACGCCAGGGAACCTTTCGGGAAGATTTGTATTACCGCCTCAATGTCGTAAACATTGAAATGCCGCCATTGCGAGACCGCAAAGACGATATTCCGTTGCTGGTTCATTTCTTCCTTCGCAAACACGGTTCGGAATTTGAACGCACACCCGTTATTTCACAACAAGCACTTGCTATTTTGATCCGTCACGGTTGGCCGGGCAACGTCCGCGAGTTGGAAAATGTCATTCAGCGCGCATTGATCATGGGTCGCGGAAACATTGATGTGAAAGATTTATCCGATTACCTGAAAATCGATGCTCCGAAAAACACGGTTTCCCAAACGGAATTCAAAACATTGAAGGAGCAGGAAAAAGAGTACATTCTCAAAGTGCTCGATTCCGTCGATCAGAATAAAACAAAAGCCGCCGAAATTTTAGGAATTGACCGCAAAACCCTGGGGCAAAAAATCAAGTGATTCCCCGGGTAAAAATTCCCCGCTGAGTAAAAATTACTCGGTTGTTCTGTTTTTGAATCAAACTGGTGTTTTTTAATAATCCGTTGTTGCGCAATGCATTACGCACCAACGGGGATTCTATTTCAATTAATTTCCCATCTCTGGCATGCTTTCTGAAAATGCCCTGTCAACGATTTTTAATTGGGTGATGAATCGATATGGGAAAGGAATTTGCGAATCTTGTCACTTCGCAAAAGAATGTACTTTGCATGCTCCGGGTGAGACTACCTGGGAGTGTTCCGAATACGAACCGCTGGTTGTTTTTTCAGGAACGCAGAGTCTGTTTTTGAAGGCTCCGGTTTATCAGGATGTAGCAGCGAATACAGGAACATTATGCAAGCATTGCGATCAGAAGGATTCATGTTGCTATTATTCGCCGGAAATATTCATCTTTACCTGCGAAAATTATCAATAATCAAATTATAATGATGACAAAAGAACAAAAAGCGCCCCGAATGATTGACAGCGTTCGTCAACAGTTTGAGAAAGCAGCAGACGTGATGAATCTGAATGCGGACATCCGCAAGATTTTGGCGCAGACAAACAATGAATTGGTCGTCCATTTTCCTGTACGTCTGGATAACGGTTCCGTGGAAGTGTTCACCGGTTACCGGGTGCAGCACAACAACGCATTAGGTCCATACAAAGGAGGTCTTCGCTACCACCCGGAAATTGAATTGGATGATGCGAAGGCACTGGCAATCTGGATGACCTGGAAAACGTCGCTGGCAGGTTTGCCTTACGGTGGAGGAAAAGGAGGTATCCAGTTGGATCCGTCGAAGTATTCCAAAGCAGAGTTGGAGCGTATCACACGCCGTTTTACTCACGCTTTGGGCGACAACATCGGGCCGGAGTATGATATTCCAGCACCGGATGTAAATACCAATGCACAAATCATGGCCTGGATCGCCGATACATACATGTCGACAAAACAGCCGAACGAGCGTTCCAAGTATTCCCACGTGGTTACCGGAAAACCGGTGAACTCGGGAGGTTTGCGCGGACGCGACCGTGCAACCGGATTCGGAGTAGTGGTGACTTTGAAAGCCTGGGCGAAGTGGAGAAACACCTCGCTGGAGGGGAAAAAGTACATCGTTCAGGGATTCGGAAACGTGGGGCAGTGGGCTTCTGTTTTCATGCAGGAAAATGGTGCGATTCTGACCGCAGTTCAGGATGCTTCCGGTTCTATCTACAATGCAGAGGGAATCGATCCGATCGATTTGCTGGATTACATGAAAAACAACAATGGAGCAATTGCAAACTATCCGAAAGCAGTTCCAATGCCGAATGAAGAGTTCTTCTCTGTAGCATGCGACGTATGTATTCCTGCAGCATTAGGAAATCAGATTACAGGTGAGAATGCAGCCTCCATTACGGCGAAAGTAATCGCTGAAGGAGCAAACGGTCCTACAACACCGGAAGGAGAAGCTATTTTGCGTGAGAAAGGAGTTGATGTCATTCCGGATATCCTGTGTAACTCAGGAGGAGTGATCGGAAGTTACTTTGAGTGGCTTCAGAACCGCAGCGGTGAGATCTGGGAATTTGAAGACGTGATCTCCCGTTTGGAAAAGAAAATGCTGGATTCTTTCAACCGGGTGGTTCGCACAGCGGAAGAGTATAACGCAGATTTCCGCACGGCGGCTTACATCGAGGCAATCAAGCGTATTGAATTAACATATAACGAGCGGGGAGTATTCCCATAAATTTCCAAATCAAGAAATGAAACTAGGAATTCTGAAAGAACAGGGTGAAGAAACAAGAACGGCTATTGTTCCGTCAATCGTTCAGCGATTAATAAAAGAACTGGCTTTTGAAGTATACTTTGAAAGCGGAACTGGTGAGAAAGCGGGGTTTTCAAATGATGACTACATCAAAGCGGGAGCGGTTTTGATGGAGCGCGATGAAATCATACAATTACTTGACATAATTACGATCATCAATCCATTTGATTCCCCCTTTCACTCAGAAAACGGAAAAAAAGTAGTTGTTTCCATGATCAATCCCCTGTTTCGGACAGATGAGGTGGAAAAATTGAGAAAACCAAACCGGACTGTCTACAGTCTGGATTTGGTTCCGAGAACTACGAAAGCACAGGCTATGGATGTTTTGTCATCCATGGCCTCCCTTTCGGGTTACAAAGCTGTCATCAAAGCGGCTGAATTGTATGGTTCTGTTCTTCCAATGTTTACAACTGCTGCCGGAACGATTCGTCCCGCAAGAGTTCTAATCCTTGGTGCCGGAGTTGCCGGATTGCAGGCCATTGCAACAGCGCGCAGACTGGGAGCGATTGTCCATGTTTTCGACGTGAGGAGCTCTGCCAAAGAAGAAGTGAACAGTTTGGGAGCCAATTTCATTGAAGTGGAAGGAGCAGCCGAAAGTGCCGGAGCAGGCGGATATGCCATTGAGCAATCCGAAGAATACCTGGAAAAACAGCGTGCACTGATCGACAAGTACGTTTCCGAATCGGCGATGGTCATTACAACGGCCAATATCCCTGGGAAAAAAGCGCCTTTGCTGATCGAAAAATCCAGTGTGGAACGCATGAAGAAAGGTTCTGTAATCATCGACCTGGCATCGGAGCAGGGAGGAAACTGCGCACTGACACAAGACGGTGAACTGATCACCACGCACAACGGTGTCAAAATCCTGGGAAATTCATTCCTGTCGCGGGAACTGGCCGAAACAGCTTCACAGCTGCTGGCAACGAATTATTTCAACTTCCTGAAGCATTATTTGCAGGTAGAAGATTCTGAATCCCGTTCTGAAGACCCGATTCTGAAAGGAAGTTGTCTGATCGAAGACGGGGAAATTGTAAACGAACGATTAGTATCACTCATTAAAGAAACAGTATGTTAGACTTTATTACCGGAAACCAGGCACCCCTTTATTTTATTCTGTTGTGTATCTTTTTGGGAATTGAGATCATTTCGAATGTTCCTGCCATTTTACACACGCCCCTGATGTCCGGGGCAAATGCCATCCACGGAGTGATCCTCGCAGGTGCGATTATTACGATGTATCACGTACCTTCTGATGATTACCTGAATCTCACACTCGGATTCATCGCAGTACTTTTAGGAACCCTCAATATTTCGGGAGGATTTTTTGTGACAGGCCGCATCCTGTCCATGTTTTCAAAGAAGAAGTAAGTCCGTTTAAAGACTTTCGTTCACCTTTTCAAATTACAACATATGACAATTTTACTGGAAGTAAGTTACTTCCTGGCGATGATCTCATTCATTGTCGGGCTGAAATTCCTGAGCTCGCCTCAGCGTGCCAAACTTGGAAATATTATCGCCGGAGCGGGAATGACCCTAGCTATTGTGGCTACCGTTATCCATGCATTTTACGGTGGTCCGGTGACCATTAACCTGATCCTGATTATCGTGGCGATCCTGTTGGGAACCGTACTTGGAAAACGGATGTCGGACAAAGCGGAAATGACCAAAATGCCGCAGTTGGTTTCCTACTTCAATGCGATGGGTGGAGGTTGCGCCCTGCTGCTTGGAATCATTGAAGGACAACAATTGGTTCACGGAGGTGATGCAAACCGCACGGCGGCTGTGATCCTGATGACAGCCATGATGATCGGTGCAACTTCATTTTCCGGAAGTATCGTGGCATACTTGAAATTGTCCGGTAAACTGAAAGATATTCGTAAAGGCTGGGTTTCAATCTCCTCGCGTATTTTACTGCTGGCGATGATCGCGATCCCGTTCCTGGTTTCGTTTGAAGTAGTGCATCTGGGATTAATCCAGGAAATTGCGATCCTGGCTGTTCTGGCAAGTATCTACGGACTGGTTTTCGTGTTCCCGATCGGCGGGGCAGATATGCCGGTGGTGATTTCCCTGCTGAATTCCCTGACAGGTGTTGCTACGGCTTTGGCGGGAATCATGTTCCACAACCTACTCATGATCTCCGGAGGGATTTTCGTGGGTTCTGCGGGTGTTTTGCTGACTTTACTGATGTGTAAGGCCATGAACCGCTCGTTGTGGAATGTACTGGCCGGGAACTTCAAAGGAGCTTCCCTGGGAACACAAACTTCCAATGTGGAAATCGAAATCAAGCGCACTTCCGTAGGTGAACTGGCGACAAACCTGGCTTTCTCCAGTAAAGTGGCGATTATCCCGGGATACGGTTTGGCAGTTGCGCAGGCACAGCATTTGTGTACACAGCTGGAGCAGGTACTTGAGTCGAAAGGAATCGAAGTGGATTACATCATTCACCCGGTTGCAGGACGAATGCCTGGCCACATGAACGTACTGCTTGCAGAAGCGGATGTGCATTACGACAAGCTGAAGGAAATGGAAGAGGTAAATGATCAGATGTCGAGTTACGATTTATCGATCGTCATCGGGGCAAATGACGTCGTGAACCCGGCGGCAGAAACAGATGCTTCCAGTCCGATCTACGGAATGCCGATTATCAAGGCTTACGATTCGAAACAAGTGGTGGTGATCAAGCGGGGAATGAGTAAAGGGTATGCCGGAGTTGAGAACAACTTGTTTGGAGAAGACAATTGCACCCTGCTTTTCGCCGATGCAAAAGATGCTTTATCCGGAATTATCGGAGAATTAAAAACAGTGAGCTTTTAAGTCATGAAGTACGACCATATCGTTTTAAATAAAAAGGAGTATGAACTCATTACCGGGTTGATCCATCCGATCCAGGAATCATCCAATTTGATGAATAGCTGTATTTCCCGGTTGAAACAGGAATTGAAAACAGCAAAAGTGATGGATGAAACGGAAGATTTTCCACAAGATGTGATTCGTTTGAACAGCATCGTGGATGTGAATACGCCTTTTGGAATTATGAAGATTCAATTGGTGCTTCCGGAACATTCGAATTCGGAACAAAAACGCATTTCGATCCTGACCCCGATGGGTTCGGCGCTGATCGGATATGCAGAAACAGATAAGATTATGTGGGAATTCCCCAATGGGGTACAGGAAGTTGAAATCCTGAAGGTTTCTCACTCCCAGTTTTGAATAGTTATGGTTTGCCGGAAAAAGCACAGATTTCCGTTAGTTAGTTTTTGAGATTTTTAAGAACCATAGTTAGCAAAAAAAGTCCGGATTGCCGTCCGGACTTTCTTGTTTTATGAACTTTCAGATTGTTTTTAAAGTTCGTGAAATTGCCATATCGCCATATTGCGAACCCTCTGCAAACAGGGCGTTGCAGCGCGAAAAAAAGGGGGCACGAAGGTGAATGCATTGTTTCTTTTCTAGTAAGGAGTCGGCTTTACGCTCTCTGTATCTTACCTAACGTTCGCTGAGTCGAATAATGCTTTTCATTATTTGAGACAAAATACCAAAGACATATTTGCGAACTCAGTTCGACTGAGCTCACGCCGAAGTCTACGGGAAACCATAAACGCAAATGACGCATCGGCATCCCCAAACGACCACCTAAATTCCAATACCAGATAAAAACAAAAAAGGGGAATGAATCTCATCCCCCTTCGTATTGTAATCAATTTTGTTAAGCTCCTTGTCTCAATTCTTTCAGTGAGTTGAAGAATACGATTCCGTAACCTACTGCCAGCATCAGGTGGAATGGAACCATTCCCAAATCGCCGTAAATAGCTCTGTTTACAACCGTAAATCCAAATACACACATCAGGATTCCTTCTCCGATTGTGATCAATGAAATGCTCTTCTTGTCGTATTTATTTCCTTTGAATTCACCCTTCTTACTCACGTTAAACTTCGGAGTACGTACAAATGAACTCTTGATTCCCATGAATCCTTCCAATACCGCAATCGTATTTGCCAGTGAAAGCCCCAGGGAAACAGTGAGGAACAGGAAGAATCGACCCAAAAAGCGGATAAAAGAAGTGAATTTATTCGCCGTTTTGTCGCGGTATGCCAACCAGTAATAATACATCAGGAAAACCGTGCTCAGGATGAAGACCGAACCGTACTGGATCACGTAGTTCAAATCGGAGAAACTGTCCTTGATTTGAAGTACCACCAAACTCAGCAATGACATCGTTAAAATGAACATGAACACCGATGAGTTGAACAAGTGGGATAATCCGTGGATCCGGTCAGTCAGACGTACATTTTTGAACGTCAGGATCGTTTTCCACATTTTTACGAAACATTCGGCTCCACCTTTCATCCAGCGGTGCTGCTGTGCTTTCAGTGCCGACATGGTAATCGGTAATTCAGCCGGAGCAACTACATCCTCCAGGTATTTGAATTTCCATCCACGCAGCTGTGCACGGTAGCTCAAATCCAAATCTTCTGTCAGCGTATCATGTTCCCAACCACCTGCACTTTCGATACATTTTTTGCGCCATATACCGCCCGTACCGTTGAAGTTGATGAAATGTCCTGCTGCGTTACGACCACCTTGTTCAGCCGCGAAGTGTCCGTTTAGCCCGAAAGCCTGCAATTCCGTTAATAAAGAGTACGATTTATTCAAGTGTCCCCAGCGGGTTTGCACCACACCGATATTATCATCCGTTTCAAAGTAAGGCATGGTTTGTTGCAACCAGTCTTTTTCCGGAACGAAATCCGCATCGAAAATCGCGATGAATTCTCCTTTTACTTTGTTCATAGCAGAATCCAGTGCTCCTGCTTTGTAACCGGTTCTGTCTACGCGGTGAATGTGCTCGATCTGAATTCCTCTTGCGGCAACTTCAGCCACTTTTTTCGCAATCAGATCCTTTGTCTCATCCGTAGAATCGTCCAGCACCTGGATATCGAATTTGTCTCTCGGGTAATCAAAATTGGCAGCTGCCTCAATGATACGGTCTGCTACATACATTTCATTGTACATCGGCAATTGCACCGTCACGGTAAGTGCTGTTTCCGGGTTAAAAACCGGTTTTACTTCCAACGCTTTACGTTTTTTACTTCTTGCATAGGCAATAGACAATGAAAGTTGGAGCAACGAATAAATGAAAACAAGAACCAGGCAAGCTCCGTAAATGACCAACACCACTTTGGCAGTAAAATGCGACCAGTAGTTCTCTTTTCCGTTCCAGGTTCCCCAATCAAACATCCAGGTTACTTTCGTAGACGTTTTGAACGGATTTTTCTGATCCATTTGATACTCATTCGTGTGGTGAGCGTCAATTTTGATCAAAAATTTCTCCTGCTTATACTTGATGTCAGCAACAGACAGGTCGAAAAGAGATGTATCGGTATTGGCGTTTAATTCAACACCTTTGAACAGGAATTTCCCGTTCTCATCCGTAACTGCCTTGTAGGTCTTACCCGTTTCTTTGTTCACCAGCTGAACAGGAACTTCTTCAGAAGGACCTTTCGTTCTGTAATCCTGGTAATAACCGGAAACGTCACGTTTGATTTGTCCGAATGCGGAAAGCGTAAATACCGCACAAAATAAAACAAGTAATGACCTTGTCATAGATACATTTAGTTAATTAATCAACACCTACCACCACTTTGTGGTAGAATTTAGGGGACAAAGATAGCTTTTATTCTAAATTTCGATGCTCAACCTGCACGACTTTAATCATTTATCGGAAATATCCTTGTGGTGTCCGGCGTTTCCTCCAGATTATGATTTTATTATCTGTTGAAGGATAGCTTTTTATAATGATTCGTTTCTGTATTTTTGATTCGTAATGATTCTGTTTTTCCTGTGAATGCTATAGCTGTACTTGCGTATTTTCTTCTTCGGTTTTTGGCCTCTGTTTTGTTGTTCTCGATCCTACTGATCGGGATTCAATACCTGACAACAACAATCTACGATTTCGAAGACCCCAAACCTTTTTCAGGAAACCATTGGCTGAACCCGTATCAAACGGTCGGAAACCAGCGGATTAAAGCCAACTTTCATGCACACTCCTGCGCCTGGAGGTCTCTGACATATGGTAAGAACACCCCTGAAAAAATGAGGCGGGCTTATCAGGAGAAAGGTTACGATATCGCTGCTATTTCCAACTATTTTTGTCTGGATACGACCGGAAAACAGAATGATCCGTTGTACATTCCGGTATACGAACACGGGTTGAATGTGTTCAAATCTCACTGCCTGGTACTGAATCCGGAACACGTTTCCTGGTGCGATTATTTCCTCTATCAGTCTACGTCACATCAGCAAACAGTTATTGAGGGGATCAAGAAAAATAAAGGGATCGTAGCAATTGCACATCCGGAATTCAACCACGGAAGAAGTCTCAATGATATGAAATACCTGAAGCATTATGATTTGGTTGAGGTACTCAATCATTTCCGGATTTCGGATGAGCACTGGGACATGGCACTTTCGAATGGAAAACTGGGCTACCTGCTTGCGAACGATGATTCGCACAGTACGGAGAAAGATGAAATGGGAAGAGTCTGGACGGTGATTCTCGCTCCGGAGAAAAACAAACAACAGGCACTGAATTCCCTGCTCAGCGGAAAAGCATTCGGAGTATATACCCTCTACAACCGCTGTGAAAATAATTTTGTGAGTTGTGAACTGAAAACCGATAGTATTGATGTCCGTTTTGCTATTCCGGCAGATACGATCCTGTTTATCGGGCAGGGAGGAAAGGTAAAGCAGAAAACGACGTATTCAGACCGGGCAGTCTATAAACTCCAAAAAGACGATACGTATATCCGGGTGATTGCCAAAAACGCAGAAAGTTATATTTACCTGAACCCGGTTACCCGCTATGACGGAACAAATGCAAAAGCATCCTTGAGTGCGATGCAGCTACCCAAAGAGAATAAGCTCCAAACATGGCTGTTCAGAGCTTGCACTGCAGGGTTATTGTATTTTCCTTTGCGTGGAATCTGGCTTTTGTGGAGACGGAAGAACCGTCAGCGCAGAATCCGGATTAATGGTTTAAAACGCCCAATTCTTTCCCGACCTTGATGAACGCAGCAATCGCTTTGTCCAGGTCTTCGATGCTGTGAGCTGCGGAGATTTGCGTTCGGATGCGTGCCGCACCTTTTGCAACTACCGGGTAGAAGAAGCCAATCGCGTAAACTCCTTCCTGCAATAATTTATCTGCGAATTGCTGAGACAAAGCTGCATCATACAACATGATCGGAACAATCGGAGAATCTCCCGGTTTGATATCAAATCCGGCTGCAAGGATGCGCTCCTTGAAGTATTTGGTATTGCTTTCCAGCTTGTCACGCAACTCTGTTGTTGAACTCAGAATGTCGAATACTTTGTTTGCTGCTCCTACGATTGACGGAGCCAGTGAGTTGGAGAACAAGTATGGTCTTGAACGCTGACGCAGCATTTCAATCACTTCTTTCTTCCCGGTGGTGTAACCACCCATAGCACCACCCAATGCTTTTCCTAAGGTTCCGGTGATGATGTCTACGCGGTCCATGCAGTTGTGGTATTCCGGAACACCACGTCCTGTTTTCCCGATAAATCCGGCACTGTGGCATTCGTCCGTCATAACGAGTGCATCGTATTTATCCGCCAGATCACAGATTTCATTCATTTTGGCAATATCACCGTCCATAGAGAATACTCCGTCAGTAACAATGATGCGGTGGCGCTGCCCCTGAGCTTTTTTCAACTGCTCTTCCAGGTCAGCCATGTCCGAATGCTTGTAGCGGTAACGCTGTGCTTTACACAAACGAATCCCGTCGATGATAGACGCGTGGTTCAATTCATCGGAGATAATGGCATCTTCTTCACCGAAAAGCGGTTCGAAAACACCTCCGTTTGCATCAAAAGCTGCTGCATACAAAATCGTGTCTTCCGTTCCATAGAACTTTGCGATTTTCACTTCCAGTTCTTTGTGGATATCTTGTGTACCACAAATAAAACGAACAGACGACATTCCGAAACCATGTGTGTCCAAAGCTTCTTTTGCCGCCCCGATCACATCCGGATGAGATGAAAGACCCAGGTAGTTGTTTGCACACATAATCACTACTTCGTCTCCCGAACTCACGTTTACGCGGGCTCCCTGAGGAGAAGTAATGATGCGTTCTTTTTTGAAGATACCTCCTTCTTTGATGGCTGTCAACTCAGCAGACAAATGATCTTTCAGTTTTCCGTACATGACCTTGTTTATTTTGTTAGCAAAGATAGAATTAATTCAAAATGCAAAATTCAAAAATTGGGAAGGGATTTAGAGGTATGTTATTCATTCAGTCCGAATAGCTTTGCAGACCAGTTGATTTTTTCCATTCTCCATTTTGAATTTTGCATTTTCAAATTTTGAATTACTCCACCCACACTTTTGCACCTTCCGAGCAATTGGTGCAGATATCGATTGAGTTGCGGTCGCGGAGAACGGTATTCCGGAATGAACGATATGGGTTGCTGTTCCAGATCGATTCGAACGATTGTTCCTGTAAACTCCCGAGTGTGTGTTCCGCATCTTTGTCGAAACAGCAGGGAACCACTTGCCCGTCCCAGGTGAGCACACTCGATGACCACATTCTCCAGCAACTGTTTCCGCCTTTGTATTTGAAGCGGTATGTGCCGTCTTTTTGTTTCACATAACGCGAATACGCTTCGTTGTCGGGAATCAGTTCATTACCGTTTTTGTAATCATAGACCTGGGCGGTTTTGAAACGCACTTCGTCAATCCCGATGGCATCTGCAAGCTCCTGGACTTCCGGAACCTGGTGTTCGTTGGCTTTTACCACGAGGAATTGAAAAATGAGATGCGGTGTGGCGCTTTGAGCTTCTTTCTTGGCTTCCACGAGTGCTTTCGAACCGGCAATCACTTTTTCCAGTTGTCCGTGGATGCGGTAAGATTCGTATGTTTCCTGAGTCAGCCCGTCAATGGAAATAATGAGCCGGTCAAGTCCGGACGCCACGATTTCGCGTGCTTTCTTTTGGTCTATAAAATGCGCATTGGTCGAAGTAGCCGTATAAATCCGGTGTTTTTTGGCTTCGCGGATCAATTCGAGGAACTGCGGATGCAGGAAAGGTTCGCCCTGGAAATAGTAATTCACATAAAATACGGTATTGGAGACTTGTGTAAGCCAGTCCTGGTGTTTCTGCAGATCGATTTTCCCGGTAGGGCGGGTGAAGGCTTTCAAGCCGCTCGGACAAGCCGGGCAACCCAGATTACAGGCTGTGGTAGGTTCGATGCTCAAGGCAAAGGGTTTGCCCCAATTTTTTTCCTGTTTAAAAATGCGTGCTAAAAAGTAGGACGATCGAAGCAATACGATATTCCAAACCCGCTGAAAGCTAAGTTGTTTAAGGATGTTTTGCCGATCTTTGAATGCACTCATTTTGTACTACGAATTTAAGGAAGTCTGACGAGATTGATTGTTTTTTTTGATCCACTGTAACTTTTTTTGACTTAGTTTGTCTTAAGGCTAAGACAATGAAAACCATGAAATACCTTTTAAGAAGCTTATTAGTACTACTTATTCCTCAGTCGTTTTACGCGCAGCAGCAAATTCAAATCCGGGAAGACATTTCCAAAGAACCGATTCCATTCGTGAAAGTATACCCGAAAGAAGGGAAAGCATTTTTAGCCGATCTGGACGGACGATTTACCAACCCGGAAGGAAATACGCAGGTGACCTTGAAAATGACCAGCTTCCGCGATACCACGATCGAAATTACAGGTGACATGACGGTTTATATGACCGAACAAGCCAGTTTGATTGATGAAGTAGTGATTCTTCCGGGAGTGAATCCGGCGGAACGTATCATGGAATTGGCCATCGAAAACAGGAAGAAGAACCACCCGAAATCAGACGTGGCATTTAAATACGATAGCTACAGCAAGTTTGTGTTTACGATTAACCAGGATGCACTGGCACAGATTTCAGATACGGTGAAAGACACCAACCTGCTGGATTTGAGAAAATTCTTCGACCAGCAGCATATTTTCCTGTTGGAAAGTACATCGACCAAGTTCTTTAAACCGCCTTTCAAGGAAAAGGAAGTCATCAGTGCTTACCGGGTTTCCGGTTTCTCCGATCCGATGTTCTCGACCTTTGCCAATCAGTTGCAATCATTCAATTTCTACGACAATCAGTTTGATATTCTTGGTAAAACATACCTGAATCCGTTGGCTTTGGGATCGATTCGCCGCTACTTGTTCATTTTGGAAGATACGACGATTACTGCGCCGGGAGATACCACATACACCATTCGTTTCCAACCGCGAAGAGATAAGAATTTCGAAGGAATGAAAGGGACTTTGTTCATCAATACGAAAGGTTTTGCGGTGGAAAAAGTGATTGCGGAGCCCGCTGAAAACAACGGAGGAATCCATCCGAAGATTATCCAGGAATATGTCTTTTTGGAAGGGAAAAAGTGGTTCCCGTATAAATTGTCAACAGAAGTGACCGCTCCGGGACTTTCTTTCAGCAGTAAAATCAAAGATGCCTACCTGGTCGGAAAGGGAAATACCTACATTGATCACGTGGTACTCAATGCCGATTTGAAAGATGAACGCTTCAATGCCGTATTCGTGGAAACAGCCCGGGATGCGAATTCCAAAGACAGTTCGCATTGGGAGGGCAAGCGGAAATACGACCTGGACGAAAAAGATTTGAGAACTTATGAGTTTGTAGACAGCCTTTCGGAAAAGGAAAACCTGGAAGGAAAGCTGAAAACATTCCAATCGCTTCTGCAAGGGAAAATTCCGCTGGGTTACCTGCAGGCAGATATCCTGCGTTTGGTGAATTACCGTGATTACGAAGGGTTCCGTTTGGGAGTCGGACTGGAAACCAGCGATAAACTATCGGATCGTTTCCGTGTTGGAGGGTACTTCGCATATGGTTTCAAAGACAAAATGTGGAAATACGGCGGTTATGGAAAAGTAACTCTGCTTCCGAAATACTTCCTGGATTTTGAAGCGCGTTACCAGCAGGATATCGTGGAACGCGGAGGAACGGGGTTGACGAATCAACCGGTTGTGACGCAGTTGAATTCATTCTACCGCGATATTTACATCCGCCAGATGGATAAGCAGCGCATCGGGGAGATTGCTTTCTCGGGGTATATTTTCCCGCGCATGAAGTTCCGCCTTTCCGGATCGTATCAGCGCATTGAATTTACGGATAACTATACCTATCAGTGGAAGAATACCGAAATGGGATCGATTGATCACTACGATATTGCAGAAAGTTCACTGGAGTTGATCTGGGCAATTCGCGATAAAGTGATGTCTTTGGGTACAAAACGCGTGTCATTGGGTTCCAAATGGCCGATCCTGACCTTGAAAGTGACCAAGAGTCTTCCCGGAGTTACTGCCGCGAAGATCGATTATACCCGGTTGACGGGAGGTGTGCAGCAGATTTTGCCGGTTCGTGCGGTTGGTAAACTGACCTATGTTTTGATGGGAACCGTGTTGGAAGGTGATGCTCCTTTGTTGTTGCAGCAAGTAGGACAGGGTACAGGAGGTATGTGGAAATTGTCGGCCGCAAATTCCTTTGAGACGATGATTGCTTCTACGTACTATTCTTCCCGAATGGCAGCTTTGTTCACACGTTTCGACTTCAAGGCGATTAAAACAGGTAAAAAATGGACGAAGCCTCAGTTCTCAATCCACCATGCAATTGGTTACGGAAGTAAGGAAGACCCGAGCCGTCATTCCATTGCGTTTCACTCATTGGATAAAGGATATGCCGAAGCGGGTGCATTGGCAAACAGTGTAATCATTTTGAACCGGATCGGTTTCGGAATTGGTGGATTCTATCATTATGCGGGAGGAGTTATTTCTCCGAAAGTCGCGGATAACATCACAGCGAAGTTCAGTATTAACTTCCTGTTTTAAGAAGTATTGGAGGAAGGTTTTTAGGGTGGAGGTCAATTTGGTCTGAAACCCTTACTGTATCTGGGCAAATAGACACAACTTGTCCCACCACTGCAGGATGTCTATCTGTATTTTATTCAGCTATTTGCTTGCGGCAAGCGCTTCTGTAATCAGAATAGCAACTCCAATCAACAACACGAAAATCCCGAAGCCCTTTTTGAGTTTAACGGATTGAATCTTGTGGTTGATCTTTAACCCGATGATCAGTCCGCCGGTAGCAATCAGTGTAAAACCCAGGAGTAAAGTCCAGTCCAGGACCAGGTCGGGCTTAAACAATTCAGCTGTGAAACCGCTCAGGGAATTAATCGCAATAATGACAATCGATGTGGCGATAGCATTTTTGATCGGCACTTTCATGAAAATAGACAGGGAAGGAATGATCATAAATCCACCTCCTGCTCCGACAAGTCCGCTGATCAATCCGATAATCAACCCGAATATAACGAGGATTGTGGGCCTGTTTTTGCGGGCTGTTGTGAGTTCTTTCTGTCCTCTGATCATCGGAACGGATGCCAGGATCATCAAAATGGCGAACAGCGACATGATGAATGTATTCCGTTCAAATACAATGTGCTCTCCAAAATGAATAACCGGAGGCAAAGCCGGAACAACGATCAACCGCGTCAGTGAAATGCTGATCACGGCCGGAATTCCGAACAAAAGTGCATTTTTCGGATGAATCAACTTGGATTTGAAGTGCTGGATTGCTCCGTAAAGCGAAGTCACGCCTACTATGAACAGGGAATAGACCGTAGCGTTTTGCGGTTCGAGCTGGAAGAAGACCACCAGGATCGGAACGGCAAGAATAGAACCTCCTCCTCCAAGTGTTCCGAGTACGAGTCCCACAAAGAGGGCAGAAAAATATCCGATTATTTCGAGAACCACATCCGTGTGTTTTAATGTAACGTCAGATGTTCGGCTACAATCTCGTCGTTCATCATCGAAGAAGCCTTTTCACTGAAGATTCGGGCATTTTCGGTTGTCAGGTACGTTACCGTACCGTTTTGGGTGCATTTTTCCACCATTTCCGGATGCCGGTCGAGGTAATCAGCAAGGCTCTCAGCAACTATTTTCCCTTGTGCAAGTACTTCGACCTGCGGAGGGAGCAGTTTGCGCACCTGTTCGATTAAAATTGGGTAGTGGGTACATGCCAGCAGGATGGTATCAATCTTCGGATCCTTATCCAGGATTTGTACCAGGTCTTCCTGGATGAAATAAATGCCTCCGGGAGTGTCAAACTGGTTGTTTTCAATCAATGGAACCCACATCGGGCAGGCATGCTGATTCACCACGAGGTCGGGGGCAAACTTTGCCAGTTCAATTTCATAACTGTTGGAACGAATGGTTCCTTCCGTTGCCAATACACCTACGTGTTTTGTTTTCGTATGCTTGTCGAGTTCTTCCGTACTTGGACGAATCACACCCAACACACGTTTATCAGGATGAAGTTCCGGTAATTTTAAACGTTGAATATTGCGGAGTGCTTTTGCCGAAGCGGTATTACAAGCAAGTATTACCAGGGAACAACCTTTTTCGAAAAGTGCTTGTACGGCCTGCCAGGTATAATCATAGATCACATCGAAACTCCGGGAACCGTAGGGAGCGCGTGCATTGTCGCCCAAATAGAGAAAATCGTATTCGGGAAGTTTCTCCCGGATCTCTTTTAGAACGGTTAAACCGCCGTACCCTGAATCAAAAACACCAATCGGACCTTTTACTGACATGTGTCAAAAGTACACAACGTTTCCGTTTTACCCAAATCGGACGGAAGTCATGTTGAGAGAACCGCCCACCAATTCATTATTGAACAGTGCAATGTCCTCTTTTTGATCGGATAAACCGAGGGTGTAGATCATCGGGAAGTAATGATCCGGTGTCGGGATCGCCAGGTTTGCAAACTGTCCGAGTTTTTGGTAATCGATCAATGCCTGGTGGTTTCTGTCCTGAATCAGCTTATTAAACGTTTCATTCGCTTCAATCGCCCAGTCATACCCGTAATTCGGTGTGTTGAGCTTGTTCCAGGCAACCATGCGCAGGTTGTGAACCATGTTTCCGCTTCCGATAATTAAGACGCCTTTCTTGCGGAGTGATTTGAGCTCTTGAGCAAGTGCATAATGGTATGCAGCCGGTTTTCCGTAATCGATGGAAAGTTGAATGACCGGAATATCTGCATTCGGATACATGTGGCGCACCACGGTCCAGGTTCCGTGATCCAATCCCCACTCATGATCCAATCCAACCTGTGTGCTGGTCACCAGGTCTTTGGTTTTTTGGGCCCATTCCGGACTTCCGGGAGCCGGGTATTGCACTGCGAACAGTTCATCCGGGAATCCGCCGAAATCGTGGATCGTTTGTGGATGCTCCATCGCTGTGACATAGGTTCCGTTCGTCAGCCAGTGTGCGGAAATAACGAGCACAAGTTTGGGAGCAGGAAGGTGTTCTACCTCTGCTTTCCACTGTCTGGAGAAAGAAGTGTCTTCGATCCCGTTCATCGGAGATCCGTGCCCGATAAACAAAACGGGATAGGTATAATCTTCCTCACTGAGTAATTTTCCAAGTGATACGGCAGAAGTTAATCCGCCAAGTGCTGCAAATCCTAACATACCTTTTACAAATGACTGACGTTTCATGAAACAAAGATACGTCAATTTATTTACCGTGGTAATTAAAGTGTGTTAAATAAAAAAGTGAGGTTAAAAAAGAAGGGGACGCGATGCGTCGCGTCCCCTTTCTTCTATTCCGATTGTTTTTATCTTGTTTTCTTCACTTCAGCTTCCAGCTTCAGCAACTCAACGATTACTTCGTTTGTAACGTCAACTCCTCCTGCGGAATAAAGCGTTGTGCTTTCGTCGATGATGTAGTTGAATTTCTTCGCTGTTGCTACGATGTTTACAGCTTTTTTAACACGGTCAAGGATCACAGCATTCATTTCCTGCGTCATCACCTGCAATTGCTGGTCAATCTGTTGCTGACGATCTTCCAAAGCCTGCTGCATACGCTGAATACGCTGCTGTTCGTACTGATCAACTGTCGGAGAATATCCACTTCTTTTGTCCAAATATGTTTTGTAAGCAACCTGAACAGCGCTATCCATGTCTCTCAGCTCTTTCAATCCGGCAGCTTCGATCTCTTTGATTTCTTTAATAGCCGCTTTTCTGGAAGGCATTGTATCCAACAATGTCTGAGATTTCACGTGGCCGATTTTTGTTTGAGCCTGTGAAGTTGCGATTGCACATACTGTAAGTGCCAGGGCAAATAGGATTTTTTTCATTTTTGTTTTTGTTTCGTTTTGTTTTTTACAGCGGCATTGCCGTTTGTTGTGTTATCACCAGCTGCGGCTGGTTCTTACTTGGTGCTTACACCCATTTCTCTTAAAACCTCGTCACTAATGTCGAATTTACTATCGGCATATACTAAGTTACTTTGGTTTGATTTGTCAAAGATAAAACTATAATTCCGTTTTGATGCAACTGCTTGCATTGCTTCGTAAACCCGGTCTTGAATCGGTTTGATTAATTCTTGTCTTTTTTGGAAGTAATCTCCTGAAACTCCGAAGCGTGTTTGCTGCATTTGCATAGCTTCAGATTCCAGTGTTTTGATTTCTTCTTCCCGTTTCGTTCTTTCTTCGCTGGGTAATAAACTCTCTTCTCTCAGGAAGTTCTCCTTTTTCTTTTTGATCATTTCATAGCGCTCTTCAATTTCTTTTGTCCAACGTTCTGCCAACTTGTCAAGGCGTTCTTTCGCTTCCTTGTATTCCGGCATCTTTCCCAGGATAAATTCTGAGTCGATATAACCGTACTTCTGAGCAGAACTGACAAAGGTCATGCCAAACACCATGAATAGTAGAATGATAACTGTTTTCATATGCGAAATTTGAAAGAACGACGAAGATACTATTTTTATTGTTTTACGTAACATAATCAGGTAGAAAGTGTTGGGGCGCGATGCATTGCGCCCCAACAAGATTGAATATTATAATTCTCCTAAGTTCATACCAATGGTGAAGGTGAATTTAGGGAAGTATCCTTTTGAGTCGATTGATTGATCGATACTTCCGCCATATCCGCTGGAGTGCGGATCCAATTTGTCGAAGCCCCATCCGTAATCCAATCCGAGCATACCGAACATCGGAAGGAAGATGCGCACACCCGCACCAACACTTCGTTTCACGTTAAACGGATTGAAGGTTTTGAAGCTGGTGAAAGTATTTCCCGCTTCGGCAAATGCCAATACGAAGAAAGTAGCCTGCGGGTTCAGGGAAATCGGGTAACGCATTTCGAGCGTGTACTTCGCAATGATCGGATCACCTGCACTGGAAGACAGTGCATTGTCATCGTAACCACGCAATGCGATGATTTCACGACCTCCGAACTGGTTCACCCCGGACAAACCACTACCACCCAGGTTGAAGCGCTCAAACGGAGTCAATCCTTTTGCTTTGTTGTATGCTCCCATGTATCCGAAACCAACGCGCGGCATCAAGACCAGTTTTTTGTCCGGTGTCAACGGCATGTAGTATTCGAATGTGAATTTCAGTTTGTAGTACTCCAGGTATTTGAATGTTTCCTGTGCACTCAAGGAACTGTAGTCCTTACTCTTGTCAAACAGGGAGTACGGAAGTGTTCCTTTTGCCGTGAAGGAAATTTTGGATCCTTCTGTCGGGTAAATCGGTGAGTTCACGGAGTTACGCTGCAGGGCATATTTCAAACTGATGTCATTCGCATACCCGTTACTGAAGCTAGGGAAGAGCGAAGAGTAGTTGCGTACGTCATAATACTGGTATGCCAGTTCGTAGTACGCGCTGAAGTAATCATCCGGGAATTTTTTACGTCTTCCCAAACCGATCCCTGCTCCGGAAATTCCTACTCCCTGGTAGCTTGGGTCGCGTTTTTTGATTGTCGTACTGGTTGAAAATGAAGTATGGTTCACGTAGAATGTAAAGGAGTTTGGTTTTTTACCACCCAACCACGGCTCTGTGAACGAGAAGTTATATCCCTGGTAGATACGTCCGTTCGTTTGTGCACGAATCGATAAACGCTGTCCGTCACCTGTTGGAAGCGGGCTCCATGAATTCGGTTTGAAAATGTTTTTGATCGAGAAGTTACTGAATGTCAATCCGAGTGTTCCGATGATACGGTTTGCCCCGTAACCTCCGGAAAGTTCGATCTGATCGGCACTTTTTTCTTCTACTACGTATTCAATATCTACGGTTCCATCCTGTGGATTCGGAATCGGGTTTACCTGGAATCCCTGTTCGTTGAAATACCCCAGCTGAGCCAACTCACGTTGTGTACGGATGATGTCGTTTCTGCTGAAAAGATCTCCCGGTTTGGTGCGGATTTCACGACGGATTACGTGCTCATTGGTTTTGTAGTTTCCTTTGATAATGATATTCTTCACACGTGCCTCTTTTCCTTCAACCATGCGCATTTCGTAGTTGATGTGGTTGTCTTTCACACCGATTTCAACCGGCTCGAGGTGGTAGAATAAATACCCGCGATCCATGTACAGGGAAGAAATATCTCTTCCGTCCTGGCTTTGTTTCAGTCGCTGATCCAAAAGCGGTTTGTCATAAATGTCCCCGTATTTGATTCCCAAAACAGTATCAAGCAAGCCGGAACTGAACTTCGTGTTTCCGATCCAGGTAATATCACCGAAGTAGTATTTTTCTCCTTCTACCACTTTGAAGTAAATACCGAGGTTTTTACTATCGATTTTGTAAACGGAATCCACTGCAAAATGAACGTCGCGCAATCCTGCTCCGCGAAATTTATCCAGAACTGCTTCCTTGTCTCTCTGGTAAGCGGTGTTGTTGAATTTCGAGCGCTTGAAGACACGCATGATGGAACGTCTCTTGGTATCCTTCATCACTTTGCGGAGTTTCCAAGGCTTGATGGTCGTGTTTCCGTCAAAGATGATTTCCTTGATTTTTACCTTTTTACCTTTATCGATGTCAATGAAGAAAATCTCGGAGTTGTTGATCAGGGTATCCTGGATCTGCGTAATGTTTACTACAATGTTGTTAAACCCTTTTTCCAGGAAGTAGCCCCGGATTTTGTTTTTGGTTGTAAACAAAAGGTTTTCCGTGATCGTTTGTCCCGAAGAAAGATCTACTTCCTCGCGGATTTTATCCACTTCTCTTTTAGTAACACCGGTGAATCTGAAACGGGAAAGTTTCGGGCGTGGAGTCAGTTTGATCACCAGATAGATTACACCGGCAACCTCTCTTTCTGCTTCAATGGAAATGCGCGAGAAAAGTCCCTCATTCCACAGGTTTTTAATCGCGTTACTGATCCGATCCGAAGGAATGGTGATTTGATCCCCCTGTTTCAACCCAGCGATGAGTTTGATAGCCTGCGGGTCGAAATTATCTGCTCCTTCAATACGGATTGGTCCAAGCGTATACTTTTCAGTATTGGTATAGCTGAAATTCATTCCACCGCCGATGGTTGTGGAAGAGCTTATGGAATCAATTTTATCTGCCGGGTTTTTTACAGACGTGGTGTCTATCTGCCCATAGGACATAAGCGCACATGCAAGAAATAAAATTGATAGGGATTTTTTCATAGAATTCATTATAATTGCTCGGATACCATTCCGAATCGTCTTTCTCGTGATTGATAATCAAGAACCGCTTTGTATAGATCATCCTCGCGGAAGTCGGGCCAAAGAACGGGAGTGAAATGGAATTCACTGTAAGCGGCCTGCCAAAGCAGGAAATTGCTCAAACGGTGTTCCCCACTGGTTCGGATCAGTAATTCCGGGTCAGGAATATGTTTGGTTGACAGGTTTTGTGAAATCAGCTCGGGAGTCAGGTCGGAAAGATCCAGCGATCCATCTTTTACCTGTGCTGCCAATCCTTTTACAGCTTCTGTTATTTCCCAGCGCGAACTGTAGTTCAGGGCAATAACGAGATGTACTCCGGTATTGTTTTTGGTCGATTCAATGGCGTTGTACAGTTCGTTCTGGCAGTCTTCCGGAAGTCCGTCGGTATCTCCGATGCTCAGCAGTTTGACGTTCTGTGCATTCAGCTCATTGACTTCATTGGCGATTGTGTAGACCAATAGGTTCATCAAGCCTTCTACTTCGTCCTGGGGTCTGCTCCAGTTTTCGGTAGAGAAGGCATACATCGTGGCGTATTTAACGCCGATATTTTTACATGCGGTCAGGGCAGCACGAACCGAGTCAACTCCGAAAGAATGACCGTATAAGCGCTCTTGTCCTTGTTTTTTTGCCCATCGTCCGTTTCCGTCCATGATGATGGCAATGTGTTGAGGTACGTTTGTTAAATCTATTTGATTCTGTAGATTCATGATAACAGAACGAAAATAATTAAAGAATCTTATGTACTGGTGCAAAAATACGTTTTTATAACAGACCTTAACAAAAGGTAGTGCTCTAAAAATAAGTGATTTTGCGTTTTTTGTCCGGTTGAAATTGCTGAGAATAATTGCGCTATGGAGTTGGTTGCAATGTATCGGTGTGCGTTGTTTCGTTTTCAAACCGGTAAAAACAAAAAAGGACCCGCCACGGCGAGCCCCTTTTTATTTGTTTATTACTACGTATTATTCTGCTAATACGATGATTTTATTGTTTTGCATTTCCATTACACCGCCTTTGATAGCCACGTGGATGATTTTTCCCTGGTTTTCAGTCGTGATGTGAGGATTTGTTTTCCCGGTTGTTTTGATCGCTTCAGACAAGTCTGCTTTGATTGTTCCGGCAGCTAAACCGGAGATAATCGGAGCGTGATTGTTTAACACCTGAAAAGAACCGTCTAACCCCGGAAATTGAACCGCAGTAGCTTCACCTTTGAAAATTAACGTTTCCGGAGTGATAATTTCTAATTGCATCTTTTTTGGATATTAGGACTTTAGGATTTTAAGACTTTAGGACTTTAAGATTTTAGGACCTGCATGATACAGTATCCTAAAATCTAAGTCTTAATATCTTGACGTCTTAATGTCTTGTTGTCTATTTTTAAGCTTCAGCCAACATTTTCTCACCTGCAGCGATCACATCTTCGATGCTTCCTTTCAGGTTGAATGCTGCTTCAGGGTATTTGTCCATCTGACCATCCAGGATCATGTTAAATCCTTTGATTGTTTCGTTGATGTCTACCAATACTCCCGGGATTCCTGTAAACTGCTCAGCAACGTGGAACGGCTGGGAAAGGAAACGCTGAACGCGGCGTGCACGAAGTACAACCAATTTGTCTTCTTCGGACAACTCGTCCATACCAAGAATCGCGATGATATCCTGAAGTTCTTTGTAACGCTGTAACGTAATTTTTACGCGCATTGCACAGTTGTAGTGCTCTTCGCCCAAAATTGCAGGAGTCAGAATTCGGGAAGTAGAATCCAGTGGATCTACCGCAGGGTAGATACCCAACTCGGAGATTTTACGGGACAATACGGTTGTTGCATCCAAGTGAGCAAAGGTATTTGCCGGAGCCGGATCCGTTAAGTCATCCGCAGGTACGTAAACCGCTTGTACGGAAGTAATGGAACCTTTTTTCGTTGAAGTAATACGTTCCTGCATCGCACCCATTTCAGTTGCCAAAGTAGGCTGGTAACCTACCGCTGAAGGCATACGTCCTAAAAGTGCAGATACCTCAGAACCTGCCTGAGTGAATCGGAAGATGTTGTCAACGAAGAAAAGAATGTCTTTACCTTGTCCTTCACCATCCCCGTCACGGTAATATTCTGCCATGGTTAATCCGGAAAGAGCTACACGTGCACGTGCTCCCGGAGGCTCGTTCATCTGCCCGAATACGAAAGTAGCTTTAGACTCTTTCATTTCGTTCAAATCCACTTTGGAAAGATCCCATCCTCCTTCTTCCATAGAGTGAAGGAAAGCCTCTCCATATTTGATAATTCCTGATTCCAACATCTCGCGAAGCAAGTCGTTTCCTTCACGGGTACGCTCACCTACACCAGCGAATACAGACAAACCACCGTGTCCTTTCGCGATGTTGTTGATCAATTCCTGGATCAATACTGTTTTTCCTACACCGGCACCACCAAATAAACCAATTTTACCTCCTTTTGCGTAAGGTTCGATCAAATCGATTACTTTGATACCTGTGAACAACACTTCTGTTGCAGTAGACAAGTCCTCAAATTTCGGTGCTTCACGGTGAATCGGCAAACCATTTGCGTTGTCTACCGTGTTGATTCCGTCAATTGCTTCACCAACTACGTTGAACAAACGACCTTTGATTTGGTCTCCTGTAGGCATTTTGATTGCACTTCCTGTTGAGATAACATCCATTCCGCGACGGAAACCATCCGTTGAATCCATCGAAATGGTACGAACTGAGTTTTCTCCAACGTGTGATTGTACCTCCAGTACTACTTTTGTTCCATCTACCTTGAACACCTCAAGTGCGTCGTAGATATTTGGAAGCGAAACGCCTTTGTCGAATGTTACATCGACAACCGGTCCGATAACCTGTGATATTTTACCTTGAATTTTGGACATTTTGTTGCCTTTTAAGTGTATTCCTTCAATTTGGGCGCAAAGTTACGGTTTTTATTTTTTTATCCAATTTTTCTTGAAAAATACTTGCTAAAATTTTAGAATTAAAGCAGTTCAAGTTGCGGGCAATAAAAATGCGCCCGTCGACCGACGGGCGCTTGGAAGTCGTAAAAAAAAGAAAAGATTGTTTTATTGGATGTTGATCGGCATTCTGTAATAACTTTTTACAGGCTGTCCGTTTACTTTTCCCGGAGTCCAGTGCGGCATGGATTTCACCACTTTGATCGCTGCTTTTTCACAGGTTTTGCAATCATCCGAGCTTTTGGTAACTGTTACCAGGGAAATGCTTCCGTCTGTGTCTACCACAAATTTCAGATACACTTTTGCGCTTCCCTCGATGGAATTGATGTCGATGTTGTCCGCAATATACTGGCGAAGTGCATCCATTCCTCCGGGGAATTTTGCCGGTTCGTCAACGATTTCGACAGGTTTGTCATCGATTTTTGTCTCAATGCCGGGTCCGTCTCCAGTACCTTTATTGGTCAGGATTTTGTTCGGATCGAACGGATCCACATTCGGATCACCTTTTTGATCTACCAATCCTACATTGGTGTTTTGATCCACAATGTTGATTTTAGGATCGTCGATGCGGTCATCTGTCGGTGTTGGAACACGAAAAGCAGTGATGTCTGCAAGCGATTGTGCTGCCGGCTTCTCGACTTCCGGTTTTGGAATTTCAGGCAGTTGATCCTTTTGCTCATCCATTGTTCCTGCAAACGGATCAATGATCACAACATGTGGTTTTGTGCGTTCGATCGGTCTGAACAGCCCGGAAGCAGCCCACAATCCTCCGATTCCGACAATGAATCCTAAAAAGATCAATAGAATGCGTTTGTCGTAATCTCTCCGGATTTGATAAGCCCCGTATGCTTTGTTGCGGTTCTCAAATACCGTTTCGTTTCGCTCTCTGGAAGTGACCATTTGCCAGGATCTGGAAGAAAAATAATCATAGAGCGAAAATGCTACGATGATTGCCATGATTGAAAGTGTAAGTACCATGATTCATTCGGTTTTTAAGTTTATTATCTGACTATAAGGTTGATCCAACAGGCCTTTTTTGGGTTTACCTCTATTCTAATCTACGTATTATTTAAAGGTGATTTTTGAAAAGAATTTTAAGTGTTGAAATGTCTTATTTAATGGTAGTTTGAAGCAATTCTGTGAATTTAACGAGCTTGAAATGCGTGTTTTTTGAAATTTCCAATGAATAGTTCAATTTGAACGCTTTAAACTTATTGAACCCTTTTTAAAGAAGCTCTCGTAAGACGGGATTGGCACGAATTTGGTAAGTTTGGGCGAAATTTAAATCAAAACCTATGAAGATATTAGTTGCTGCCGGGATTTTGGGAAGCATGACACTTGCGGGAAATACCTACGGCCAATACGAAAAAGTATACTACAACGACACTACGTTTGAGACCGAAAGCTACAAAGTGGAAATTGATAACATCGTTGCGCTTCCGAAAGAAGTGAAGTTCCGGATGTCGATTACCAATAAAACCAATGATTGGGTTTTGTACAATTCGGATGAGAGTAAATTTGAAATAGGAGGGAAGTCTCTCGATACAAAAGACAAGTTCATTTTGATCGCTCCGCATGACAGTAAGAAAAAAGTGATGCGTGCGGTGGGAGCAAACCTGAATGAAGCGCGGTCTTTCAATTTTGTGTGCGAAGGATTCTACAAAGTGGTTTTGAAGGAAGCGGTTGCAACACCGGAATTCCGTTTGCCGGCTTCGAGCAATGAGTTTGTTGCCGGGAACTTTAAAATTACACTGGCAAATTCACTGAAAGAAACCGGAAGAACAGATGTGAAATTCAAGGTGACTTACAACGGTGAAGGCCTGGCGTTCATTTCTCCGGCAAAAGTAGCGGTGAAAATGCCCGACGGAAACTTGTATGCGACTACGCGTTCGAAAGCGGATGTATTTGCCATGAAAAAAGGAGAGACGGAAACATTTCAGGCTTCCTGGGATCGCATGGAGGGTGGATCGAAAATGGATATGCAGCTGGTTGAAATGCTGATTCATTTCGAAGGAGTTTTCCAGGAAAGTACGCAGACAAAAATGGATCGTGCAGTGATTCCATTGCGTTGGAACGATGCATTGACGATCGGAAAGAAATAAGAAGCCTGTATTTTTGATCAGAAAGGGACGCGACGCATCGGAAATTAATCATAATTGACACCCAGACATAATTATTCCCATAAATGCAAATTTTCAGCTCGGCTACTCCCGAAAGAAATCGGGACAGGCTGCGCTCGCTTTTGAACCAGATAAACATGGATTTTTCAGTGTTTACAAAGTAAAGAGGCGACTGGTAAGCGCCTCCAATATTTGTGCATTTGCGGGAAAATATGACAAAGTTTCTATTGTAAAATGGTTTGGGTGTGAATAGTACATATACCCCGATGCATCGCGTCCCTTTTTTTTGTGATCCCTTCAGAATGTATTTCCCGGAGTAAGGTTCCCTGACAAATAAGTAATGATGGAGTGCATGAACCCTGCGTTTTCGTTCAGCTCTTACTGATGTGTATTATAGAAGAGCGAGCCTTGCGGAAACAAAACAACAGGATGCTTTCTGCATAGCTATAAACAAAAAAAGTCCCTTCGCTATGCGAAGGGACTTTTTGGTATTTCTTTGAAATTTATTTCTTGAAGTAAGCTTTTGCCTGAACATCGTTTGGATCCAATTCCAATACTTTGTTCCACATCGCATCTGCTTTTACTTTGTCTTTCTCAGGAGAGTTTACGTAGTAATCTCCGAGGTACTTGGAAGCTTCGATGATGTAAGCTTTGTATGAACCGGAAGCCAAATCTTCTTCAGAAAGAGCTGCCAGGAAGTTTTCGTACTGTTGTTTTGCCAGGTACGTTTTTGCTTTCGGGTTGTTGTCTAACTGAACGCGTGCTCTTGCCTGCCAGAAGTGTCCTCCCGGGAATGTCGGTGAAAATGCAACCAAACGTCCGAAGATAGAATCAGCCATTTTGAAGTCTTTTGGCCCGAAGTAGTATGCACGTCCGAAATCGTAGTACTCAATTGCCTGCATTTTGGAAGGGTATTGCGTCATTTTCTTCGTGTACACTTCAATCAGTTTCGGGTAATCTTTCTTCTCTGCGTACAATTTCGCGATGTCTGCCAGGTATTCAGCTGCTTTCGCCGTATCAATTCCTGCAGCCAGGTAGTATTGTTCGATGGTTTTATCTTCCTGTCCCAATTTGTCGTAAATCATCCCGCGGTATTTGTAATCGGTAGAAATGATTTTGTCTTTCTGAGCAATTTTCAGGAAGTTGTCGCTTTCTTTCAATGCTTCCACATAGCGAAGGCTGTCGCCCATTTCGTTGCATTCGTACAAAGAGTAGAACAACATGCGTTTGGTGTACAGGTTTGTGAATCCATCCTTCTCAATTTTTTCTACCTGCGGCAATACGTTGCAGTATTGTTTTCCTCCGAACAAGGAACTTGCATAACGGTAACGCGCTTCGTCCGTGTCGTTTAGTTTCAGGTATTTTTCCCAACACTCGATTGCAGCTGCATATTGGTCGAACAAGATATTCAACTCAGCGTTTTCACGGTATGCCGGAGCATAATTCGGGTCAACAGCCTGTGCTTTTTTGTACTCTTCGTTTGCCAGTTTGTAGTTCTGAACGCGCTGGTAAATCTGTGCTTTACGAACGATTACTTTTGCAGAATTCGGGTCGATAGCCAATGCGTTGTTGTACTGTTCTGTTGCCTGGGAAGCGTTTGACGCACTTTGAGCAAGTAATACATCCCCCAACAATACGTAAGCATCCATGTTTTTTGGCTCCAGTCTGATTACGTCTCTCAGGTATACTTCTGCCAGTTTCAGGTTTTTCAAAGGACCTGTTGCATACGTTTCCGCAATGCGGTAAAGCACAACCGGGTTTTTACGCTTGGTTTTTTTGATCAACTCACAAAACTGAGCGCTTGCTGTTGCTGTATCACCGGAGAAGTAAATGGCCTTTGAAGCGGCAACCATTCCCAATTTATCTTCCGGGTTGATTGAACCCGCTTTTTTCCATTGGATAATGGCAGAATCCTTCTCATTGATTGTTGCATAGAAGTTTCCAAAAAAGAAAGCGTTTTCCACGCTGCCTGGATCTGCCTGAACCAATTTCTGGTATTCTTTGCGCGCCAAATCGTAGCGCTCGTTTTCCGTTTTCTTGTTTGCGTCTTGCAATGTTTGAGCCTGTGCGGCACTTCCTAAACCTAGTGCAAGAACGAATAGTTGTAACTTGTTCATGTTATTTTGTCTTTTCAACGTAGTGATACATTGTACAATTCCTTTGCCAAATTAGTATAAACTGATCAAATCGAAGTATTTCTTAACGATTATTTCATACAAATCGACTTGAGTGTGTGCTTCATTGATTGAAGTGAATCGGAGGGAACTAAATGTTTTTTTAGTGAATTACGAATTACGAATTACGAATTACGAATTACGAATTACGAATTACGAATTACGAATTTTTGGAATTAGGCATTCGACATTCGGAATTACTCCGTAATAAAATTGATTTCACGCGGGGTTCCTTTTCCGGGGCCGAGTTCACACTTTTCGAGGAGTAATTGCCCTTGTCTTCCGGTCAGAAAATGAATGAAGCCGGTATTCAGACCATCCGGAGCACCGGAGTTGATGTACCAGATTTCACGATGGAAGGGGTATTTCTCTTCGGTGATGGTTGCTTTGTTTGGGCGCCAGTAGCTACCTTCTTTTCCCTGAACCGCAACAACTTTGAATTGTTTCAGGCGGTTTTTTACTGCGGGATCGTCCAGGTCGCTGATGAAGTTGTACCCGATCACTCCCAAAGTCAGCGGGTGATTCTGCACATATTGAATCAGTTCAGCAGTCGATTTGGTGGCGTGAACTCCTTTTCCGTAGGAAGTTCCGCCGAGCCATTTCAGCATGTAGTTGAAGTTGGCTGACTGAACGCGGTCAAATACCACCTCGACCGGTTTATTGGAAGCAGGCCACACGGTGCTTTTCCCGCTAAGAATAGCTTTGAGTTGTGCCTGTGTCAAAAGTGTGTCATTATTCCCCAGATTGACGATGAAGGTAACAGCATCATGGGCAAAAACGCCTGTTTCGACCTGGATGTTTGAATTGTGCAGGCTTTTCTTTTCTTTTTCGGTGAAATCCCGTGATACGAAAATTGTCCGGGTTTTTCCCTGTGCCATGGCGTTCATGGCTGCGGTTTCACCAGTGTATACGAAATCCAGTTCGGAATCCGGGTAAATTCCCATAAAGGTGTAGCTCGACGTTTCCATTAAAGGCTGAAAGGATTCGTCTGCATAAAATACTTTTTGACCTCTCCGCGGAGTGTCTTTTGTTTTGGCTGCATTATCGCATGCGGAAATCAGCAAGCCGGTTCCGATGATTGCCAGGAAGGTGTTAAACTGCTTCATCTTTTTTCTTTTCTGTCGTTTCGGAGACCAATATACAAACGGTAACCACGATAGAAGGCATACACCAGCAGCATGGAGATCATGATTTGTCGTTTGGTACCGTAAAGTGTTTGCAGAACCAAATCCGTAAAAAGCAGGTAGTACGCGAATATCAAACACATGATAATCATAAAACCTGAAATAAAATAAGTGACGCTTTTGTACATATCGGATGAAAAAAATCCCCGCACTTTTGCAAGGCGGGGATAACATTTGAATAGACTAATTAATTCAATTTGAAAGATACCGGAAGCGAGAACGTTGAGTTTACCGCTTTACCGTTTACTTTACCTGGTGTCCATTTCGGCATTCCTTTTACTACGCGGATTGCTTCCTGGTCACACTCAGGACAGTCTGTTACACCTTTCTTCACTTTTACGTTGGAGATGAAACCGTTTTCGCTGACAACGAACTGCAGGTAACATTTACCTTGCAAGCCCATTTCAACAGCTGTTTGCGGGTATTTGATGTTTTCACTCAAGTACTTCAACAAAGCAGCACGACCTCCAGGGAAATCAGCGCTCTCATCTACGATGTCGTAAATGATTTCTTTTTCCTTTTCGATCTTTTCTTCTTTCGGTTTCGGAGGTGTCGGGTCTACTTTCGCAAACGGGTCACCTTCGTTCTCGTTCGTTGTGGTGGAAGCTTTTGTGTCCTGCAATTCGTCAACTGTTGCCGGAGGAGTATCTACTTCATCATCCGTTACTACAGGAGGTAAGAACTGGATGGTTTTCTCCATCGGTGGAATTTCCGGTTCAAGAGGTTCAACGATGTCCTCTTTGTCCATTGGAGCATCCACAGCAAAAGCTGTCAAATCCAGGGGAGTTTCCTTCGGTTTCTCTTCCGGAAGATTCATAATCAATTTATAAATCCCGAAAGTGGTACCGATGAACAGAATCACACCTGCCATGACAAGTAACAAGTTTCTACTGTAATTTTTACGGAGTTGGTATGCTCCGTATTCGTGGTTTCGATCCTCGAATACGATGTCATTCCGTTCAGTAGAAGTTACCTGCTGCCAGGTCTTCGAGCTCAGGTATTCGTATAACGAAATACCGGCTACCAATAGAATTACGATTGTTATTAACATATTATTTGTTTAATGTTTTATCTAACAATGCCTGTTCGCTGTTCATGATGTCTACCGGAGCAATTACCCCGATGGATGCAATGTACAACTCATCAATCACGTCAATGAAGTTTTTCGTCTTCGCCTTCATATCTGTTTTTATCAGTACTTTCAGCGCTTCTTTATTCTTCTTTGCTTCGATCATTTCTTTTTTGTAGATCGAATCGTTGATTTGCTTGGTCTGTAGCTTTCTGTCTAACTCAACTTTTTTACGCAAAACGAATTTGTTTTCATCAGCCAGTAACTTGCGGATTCCTGTAGGGCCAAAATCTGTTTCTGTCAATTCAGTTGCAGGTTTCCCTTTTGCATTTCCTTCCGGGTAGAACTCCCCTTTGTAATAGAACAAACGATCGTCAGACACGATGAAAGTAATCGCATTGTTTACCTCATTCTCCTTACCCGGTGGTTTATCAACCTCTTTCGCAGGGTACACCAGGCTCATTACTTTCGGTTTCGCAAACGTTGAAGTCAAAACGAAGAATGTCAACAACAAGAAACCTAAATCCACCATGGGAGTCATATCGATGCGCGCAGGGCCTTTCTTAGGACGCTTTTTGCCTCCTTTTTTGCCTCCTCCGCCGTCATCTTGTGCTAATTCTGCCATCTTTTTCTTGTTAGTTAAATTATCTTATTACCGGTGCAGCCTCCTGGGAGGTCACAAAGTTCAAGTTGTTCAAATTCAGGTCGCGGAATGTTTCAATCACGTTTTTAACACGTACGTATTCCGCATCCATTGCTGCCTTCAATACAAACTTCGGTTTGTAATCTTCAGGCTTCAAAGGAGCTGCATTTTTTCCTTGTTTCGAACTTTCTTCTTCAAACATTTTCTTTCCGTAGTCCAGCATTTCGCGGTTGGCGAAATTGACCCAGTCTTTCAATTCATTGTGCAAACTGTCGGAAGGAATTCCCGTTTCAGTAGGGAACTTCTTTCTACCCTCGCCGTCTAAGGCAAGGTATTGCGGAAGCTGACTCATGGAACAACCGATACTTGTAATTCTTACGAATTCTTTCACATTGTCGTCACTCAACGGCACTTTGTATTTTGCCGCCATTTGAGCCAACACTTTTTTACGTACTTCTTCACCCGTACAGGAAAAGAACACACGTCCACCTTTATCAACAGTTACCAACACCAAGGTCTTTTCAGGGATCTCCTGATCACCGATTGACGATGGGATTGAAACTTCAACTGGTTCATCGGTACGGAATGTTGCTGCAAGCATGAAGAAAGTAACCAATAGGAAAGCCAAGTCAACCATCGGCGTCATGTCGATGGATGGGGATCCTTTGGGTTTGTTAATTTCTGCCATTCCTTAATGTATTATTTTTTACCGCCGAAACGGATCGAATTAATTGTTTGCGTTGAAGTTTTGAACGATAGCAAATCCAGCCTCATCCATTGCGTGTGTCATTTGGTCAATCTTCGTGTTAAAGAAGTTGTACATAACTGTTGCAACAGTAGAAGCGAAGATACCAAAGAACGTGTTGATCAAGGCCTCGGAGATACCGATAGAAAGTTTTGTTGTATCCGGAGTACCAGCACCCATCGCCTGGAAGGATTTGATCATCCCCAATACCGTTCCGATCAAACCGATCAACGTACCGATAGATACACACGTAGAGATAATTACCAGGTTTTTAGACATCATCGGCAATTCCAAAGAAATAGCTTCTTCGATTTCAGCTTTGATGATTTCTGATTTTTGCTCTTTATCCAATGAAGCGTCTTTGCTCACAGATTCGTATTTCTCCAATCCTGCACGGATTACGTTCGCCAAAGATCCTTTTTGCTTGTCGCACTCTTCCAAAGCTCCCTGGATGTCATTTGCCTCCATCAAAGATTTGATGTTTTCAACGAATTTGTTGATGTTTCCGCGTCCTTTTGTTTTAGAGATGCTTACGAAACGCTCAACGGAGAAAATGATCACGATCAAGTTTACCGCCATCAGGAAAGGTACGATGATCCCTCCTTTGTAAATGGTTCCAAGCGTGTTCCCGTCAATTGGGTGCTCATTTACGTCTCCGTTAACGAAGTTTGCTGGATCTCCTAAAATGAAGTAATAGATAAGAAATCCGATTCCTAATGCAATTGCAATAGATAATGAGGCAATTAATGATGAAAAACCTCCTCCTGTTTTTGTCTTGCTCATAATTTAGTCTTTATTGAAACTTTTACATGTTTAAGGCCCAAACATACTAAAAAGGTTTTAATTAGTTTCAATCCTTTGAGTGAAATGCTTTTCCTTTTTTATCCAAGTGTTCCAAAAATCATGTGAAGTACCTTCATTTTCAATTGAACGAAAGAAATGATTGATTTTGTTGAATGTTACGCTTAAATCAACCACATGTTAACACAATATAAACTCCTTTTATTCCATCTCTCAATACAAGTAAACTCTCATTTCGTTCAACGAAAAAGTCTTTTTAACAAAGAATTTGACCGGATTTGCACCCATGCCCTCCGGGCGTTGTATATTTGGGAGGAAATTAAAAATGGAACACAAACCAATTAAAATGATACAAGTTAAGAACTACATATGCGGCCAGTGGGTAGCAGGTGAAGGAGAAGAACAGAAGATCTACAACGCTATTACGGGAGATCAGATCGGTTCGGTTTCAAGTGCCGGAATTGACTTTGAAGCAGTGTTGAACTACGGACGAACAACCGGAGGAAAGCAATTGCGCAAGATGACTTTCCAGGAGCGCGGACGCATGTTGAAAGCGTTGGCCCTGTACCTGATGGATCGCAAAAAAACGTATTACGAAGTTTCGGCGTGGACCGGGGCAACAAAAGTGGATTCCTGGATCGATATCGAAGGAGGAATCGGGAACTTGTTTGCCAATGCTTCATTGAGACGACAATTCCCGGATTTGCCTTATTACGTAGACGGAACGGCAGCTCCTTTGTCGAAAAACGGAACATTTATCGGACACCATATCATGGTTCCGAAGCAAGGTGTTGCAGTGCATATCAATGCATTCAACTTCCCGATTTGGGGAATGCTGGAGAAAATCGCGGTGAATCTCATGGCGGGAGTTCCTGCAGTGGTAAAACCTTCTGAGTTTACCAGCTACCTGACGGAAGTGATGGTGAAAGACATCATCGAATCGAACATTTTGCCGGAAGGAGCGTTGCAGCTGGTTTCAGGCTTTGGCCGCGGAATCATTGATCACGTAACCAGCCAGGATGTGGTGACTTTTACAGGAAGTGCGCACACCGGAAGAAAATTGAAGGCGCTTCCGAGACTGATTGAAGAATCGGTGCCGTTCAACCTGGAGGCAGATTCCCTGAATGCAATGGTGTTGGGGGAAAAAGCAGCTCCGGGAACCGAAGAGTTTGATATCTTCATTAAAGAGGTAACAAAAGAAATTACAATCAAAGCCGGACAGAAATGTACAGCCGTTCGCCGGATCCTGGTTCCTGAAAACTTCATCGAAGAAGTACAAAAAGGAGTTTCGGCTCGTTTGGCTTCTACGACTATCGGTGACCCGAAAGTAGAAGGAGTGCGTATGGGAGCTTTGATCAACCGTTTGCAGGTGGATCGTGTACGTGAAAACGTAGAGTTGCTGGCAAAATCCCAGCAGATCGTTTACGGAAACATGGATCAGTTTGATGTAGTCGGAGCAGATAAGGACAAAGGAGCTTTCTTCTCGCCGATCCTGTTCCTGAACGATGCCCCGTTTGACAAGCAGGATGTGCACAGCATCGAAGCATTCGGGCCGGTTTCAACGATTATGCCGTATAAAAACCTGGACGAAGCGGTTGAATTGACCAAATTAGGAAAAGGATCTTTGGTGACGTCGATTGTAACGGCTGATGACAAAGAAGCACGTGAATTTGTGGTTGAAGCAGCTTGTGTCAACGGGCGAATCATGGTACTGAACAAAGATTCTGCAAAAGAAAGTACGGGGCACGGTTCACCGATGCCTTTGTTGACGCACGGTGGTCCGGGAAGAGCCGGAGGCGGAGAAGAAATGGGTGGAAAACGCGGAATCATGCATTATTTGCAGCGCACAGCGATCCAGGGACACCCAACAACGATTACTGAAATTACCCAGCAATACCAGCAGGGAGCACAAGGAAAATTGAGTTCCGTTCACCCGTTCAAGAAACATTACGAAGAACTGGAAGTGGGAGATCAGTTGATCACAGACAGCCGTTTGATTACTTCCGAAGACATCGATGCATTTGCTGCTTTGAGCGGGGATAATTTCTATGCACATAAACGGGAAACGAATTTTGCCGGAACGATGTTCGACCAGCAGGTGGCACACGGATACCTGATCATGAGTATTGCAGCGGGATTATTTGTAGACAGCTACGAAATCAACCCGGTATTGCTCAATTACGGTATTGATGAACTGCGATTCACCAAACCGGTATACCCGGGAGCGAAAATCCATATCCGATTTACCTGTAAGGAAAAAGTGAGTACGGACGTAACGCCGAAAGAGGATGATCCGAAGACACTGATTCAGCGCGGAGTGGTGAAATGGCTGGTTGAAATGCTGGATGATACCGATGAACCATTGGTAGGTATTGCAACCATTTTGACCATGGTCAAACGATTGGACCAGTCTGTTCAGTAGATGTAGGTAGTTTACGAAAGGGCAGGTTATGATAGATTTTGTTCCTAATTATTGGATGGATGAAAAGGTAACCTGTTGAAAAGGTTTCAAGGGTTTAAAAAGTTCAATGGAATGTTTTTGAAACTATTGAACTTTTCAACTCTTTAAACGGATTTTAAAGTGAACATCATTATATAGCTTGATTTTGTCGGGCGCGCCATACATGGCGCGCCCGACTTCATTGATTGAAAACACCTTATCAGGAATTGGACTGCGTCGCGTACCTGATAGAAAGTTTGTACCTTTCCACCGATGAAAACACCTTTATTACTTTTAGTACTGTTCTTCGGAGCAGTGTCCTTCGGGCAATCAGCCAAAAAATTAAATCAGCAGCTCCGCACCGAACTGGCTCTGGAGCAACAGAAACACGATTCGCTGCGCGTGATATTTTTAGCCGCAGATACCCGGTTTCACCAGTTGAAAACACAGACTGAAGAGAAAATCGGTCAATTATCCCTTAAATCGGATGCGGTCAAATTACAGGGCAAAGATTTTTTTGCCACCGTGAAAAAGTTGAAGAAACTGGATCAAAATCCGGATTTGAGTGAGTTGGAACCGTTCAAGAACTTGTTGCAGCCCCGTGATTTCAAATCATCTGTTCAGGAACTGTCGTTAAAAATCAAGCCGTATGAAGCCTTTTCGAATGGCGATTACCCGAACTTAGAAGAACTGAAGCGGAAAGATCAGAATGAAACGATGACACTTCAGATCAACGAATACAAAAAGCTGTTCCCTTCCAATGAGCTTCGTTTGCAGCAAAATGAACAGGTAAAACAGGAATTGGAGCAATTAACAGCGCGGCTCGATTCGACGAGTAGTGTGTATGACCAGGCTTATGAGGTGCTCGTTTCGGAGAAAAATAAAGTGAATGAACAGCTGAATACACTGCGTGAAGCTTATCGTTTGAAAGGCCCGAAAGGTTTCTCTGATGCATACCGGAATGTGTTCCCGGAAATTCATCCGTTACCAAAAGAGAAATTAAAGGATGATCAGCCTTTCTCGCGGGGAACTTATTTGGAACAAAGTTCTTCTATGAACGAAGGAGATGCTGTTCCGCCTCCGCCACCGGTTGAAGCTCCTCGGACTGACCGCCAGGAACCGGAAATTTATGTGGTGGTGGAAGAGCTGGCCGAATTTCCGGGTGGAATGGCTGCTTTGAGAAAATACCTGTCAGAGAACCTCCGCTATCCGCAGACCGCTATAGAACATGAAATCCAGGGAAAAGTATACCTGAAGTTTGTGATCTCCGAGGAAGGCAAAATTTCGAATATTGTTGTTATGAGAGGAATTTCCGATTGCCCGGAGTGCAGTGAAGAAGCGATCCGTTTGGTGAAAGGCATGCCCAATTGGATTGCGGCTAAGAACAACGGGAAGTCGGTCAAATCATACTTTAATTTACCGCTGACTTTTAAACTCAACTAAATGGTATGAAAAACGCATTAGTTCTTTTATTCCTGGTTTCCGGAATGGTTGTTTTCGGGCAGTCTGCCAAAAAACAGCATGAGCAGCTCCGCGCCGAACTGGCCGTTGAACAACAGAAGCATGATTCGATCTTCAGGGCATTTGCTCAGCTGAACAAGGAACAGGAACATTTGAAAGATCAGTTTAAATCAGAAAAACAACGGTTTATTACGGAATCAAGCAACACCTTGTTTTGCCGGGATTCGATTGCAAAGTTGCAGTATGATTTAAAGCGTTTGGGACAGGGCCCTGATTTAAGTGATGTGCAAAAACAGATGAGGATGTCAAATGGTTGGTATTTTTTACAATCCGTGCTTGGGATGAACAAAGAGATCGAACCACTTGATTCCGTTGCATCGGCTTTGGATCTGAACGGGTTGAACAGGAAGCAGCAGAATCAACAATTAACCGTAAAGTTGACAGAATACCGCAATTTGGCAAAACGCAATGAACTCCGGATGCAGCAGAATGAATCCGGAATCAAACAATTGGAATCGGCCATTGCGCTTTTGGATTCGGCTTCGTTGGTTTATGAAAATGCTACCAGGATTCTTGCCGCCAAAAAAAGAAGCCTGAATTTTCAGTTCAATGAGCTGCGTGAAAATTACCGTTTAAAAGGGCCAAAGGGTTTTCCGGATGCCTACAGGGATCTTTTTCCGGAGATTCATCCTGTTGCCACAAAAGAGAAGTTGCCGGACGATTTATTTAACGGCGTAATTCCTCCCAAATACTACTCAGATCATGATGTAGTTGCGCCTCCTCCGGTGGAAGCTCCCCGTAATCGTCAGGAGCCGGAAATTTATATGATTGTAGACGAACCGGCCGAGTTTCCCGGAGGAATGACTGCTTTGAAGAAGTATATTGAAGATCACTTACAGTACCCGCCAAGTGCAAAAGAGCTGGCTATCCAGGGAAAGGTGTACGTGAAGTTCGTGGTTTCCGATAAAGGGAAAATTTCCTCTATTGAGGTGAAGAAAGGGATTCCGGATTGCCCTGATTGCGATAAAGAGGCCTTGCGTATGCTGAAAGAAATGCCGGATTGGATTCCCGGAAAGACCAACGGAAAGCCCGTGAAATCTTATTTTCATTTGCCGGTGACTTTTAAAATCAATTAGGCGATGAAAAACGGATTATTCTTTTTATTCCTGATCTCCGGAACGATTGTTTTCGGACAGTCTGCCAAAAAACTGAATGAGCAGCTTCGTTCGGTATTGGTTGCAGAACAGCAGAAGCAGGATTCGGTTGCTTTGATCTTTATTCAATCCGGGAAACAACAGGAACGATTGAAGTTGCTAAGTAGTGCGGAGACCAAAAAACTTGAGGGGAAGCTGGAAACGCTTCGCAAGACGCAGCGGTTGGTGCGGGAACTTTTCAAGGCATTGAATTACCTGGGAGAGCATCCCGATACGAGCGGCGTGAGCGGTAACCTGAATTTGTCCGATAACCCGGACTTGACCCGGTCGGTGAAAGAGTTGGTGAAACAATTTGAAACGGCACAACATACTCCGGATAGCCTTTCGTTGGAAGGATTGAAGCGAAAACGGCAAAATGAATTGCTGAAAGCGAAAATTGCCGAATACAGGACGGTTATGCAGGAAAATACCCTGCGTTTACAGCGTAATGAAGCGAGAGGGAAACAACTGGAAGGACTCATGACACAGATGGATTCACTTTCCCTGGTATACCGGAATGCAAATAAAGCCCTGCTTCCAAAACAAAAGGAGTTGGTCAGTCAATTGAAATTGTTACGGGAGAATTACCGTTTGAAAGGACCGAAAGGATTTCCGGAAGCATATAAAATGGCTTTCCCGGACATTCACCCGGATCCCCGCGATCCCCGAAATGAGTTTGAACCCCAGCCTCAACCTGTGGAAGTCTTTTTACCTCCTTTTTACACTTCGTATTCCATGGAAGACGAGATTTATTCACTGGTTGATGAGCCAGCTGAGTTTCCTGGCGGACGTGCAGCCATGATGCACTACCTGGCAAAAAACATCAAATACCCGGAATCTGCATGGGAGGAAGGGATTGGTGGAAAAGTGTATCTGAAGTTCGTGGTTTCTGACCGGGGAGAAATTTCCAATGTCACTGTTCAGAAGGGAATTCCGGACTGCCGGGAGTGCAATGAAGAAGCGGTTCGTGTGATCAAAGGAATGCCGCGATGGATTCCTGCAAAAAAGGATGGGGAACAAGTCAGTTCTTACAGCAGTTTTCCAATTACTTTTAGAGCCGATTAATCAGTTGTCACGTTTGTACACGTCATTTTATCCATATTTTTGTTTATGAAACATGTGTTACTCCTTTTAATCCTGGTTTCGGGAACGACGGTTTACGGTCAATCAGCTAAAAAACTGAACCGGATCTTGCGTGCAGAACTGGCTGTGGAACAGCAAAAACAAGATTCAGCCTACGTGGTATTTTTGAAATCAGTTACAGCGGTGAGCCAGGCCAAAAACCGGACAGATAAAAAATCAGAAGAATTGTCGCAGCAGGCGAGGGCTTTGCGGCAGAACCAGATTTCGATCCGGGAAACAATAAAAACACTTGGTAAGCTGGATCAGCATCCGGATATGAGCGGAGTAGCAAACTACATGGATTTGCCCGGTGCGCGGGATGTGATCAGACCGATCAAGGATTTGGGAAAAAAGATCGAATCGTTTGAGAAGGTTCCGGATCAGATTGAACTCGACGGATTGAAACGAAAACAGCAAAACGAATTGATGAAAGTCAAGTTGACGCAATATCGTGAGTTTGCCCAGGCGAATACCCTTCGTTTGGAGCGAAATGAAGGTAAAAAGAAACTGTTGGAATTGGCACTTCCGCGTTTGGATTCGGTTATTTCGGTATATGAGACTGCCGATAGTGTGCTTCATTTGAAACGAAAGGAATTGGATAAACAATTCGAAACACTGCGTGAAAATTACCGTTTGAAAGGGCCGAAAGGCTTTTCAAGCGCTTATGCGACTGTTTTTCCGGATGTGCATCCTGAGGAGATTCACGAACAAAGAGGGTATGAATTTCCATCAACAAATAAAGTAGTGGAGGATAAAAACCCGGAAATCTACGAGTTTGTGGATGAATCTCCGGAGTACCCGGGCGGAATGTCTGCATTGATGCAGTATTTGTCGGAGAATTTGAAATACCCGCAGTTTGCGGCGGAAAATGGCATTGAAGGAAAAGTGTTAATCCGCTTTGTGGTTACTGCGAATGGATCTGTTTCCAATGTAACAGTTGTGAAAGGAGTTTCCGGTTGCAGGGAATGCGATCAGGAAGCGATTCGGGTGGTGAAAAAAATGCCGAAGTGGGCTCCCGGAAAGATGAATGGAAAAACCGTGGGCTGTTACTTCACATTACCCATCCAGTTTGCTTTAAATTAAATCAACCCCAATGAAATCACAAATACATCTTTTATTCCTTTTGGCGGCATTTTTACTACCGGTTGCCGTTTCAGCACAATCCAAAAAGGTGATGAACCAGCAATTGAAAAGTGAGCTGGCGCACCAGGTAGCTGTTTACGATTCCATGCAGACTTCTTTGTTGTCGAAACAAAAGCAGTTGAATACGCTTCGGGAAGAAGCCCTGGGAGACGCTAAATTCAGTGTTAAGTTTAAAAATAAAGAGACCGAAATCCGGACGATCTTGCTCCGGAACCACCGTTTGTTGAAGGAACTGAATTTCGATGCAAATACGGTTTGTAATTTGAATGAGACTCTGAAAGTGCCTGCACCGAAAGCTGTGGTTAGCTACGACAAAAACAGCGATTTGCAGAAGCAGAAATTCCAGCTTGCTGCGATGGATTCCATCCGGGATTTGACGGACGTGAAACTGAAAGCGCAAAATGAACTCCTGAAGCAGCAAGTGGCTCAATATGATAGTGTGAACAAACTGAACGGAGCCGTTCTCACTGACATGCAGGGGGTGATCGATCAGATTACCAACATCCGGGAAGAGTATGCGGCTTATTTCAAAAGCTATCAAGAGTTCAACAACGATTTGGCAACGAAATCCGATCTGCTGGCAACGAAATTCTTCGAAGTTCGAAAACAGCGCATGAGAGAAGAAGCAATCGAACGGGAAAAAGAAACCGCAGAAGAGATGAAAGAAATGGAGCGGAGAAGAAAGAAGAACCCGAACCAGTTAATTTTTCTTCCACCGATGATTGAAGAACGCTCCGTCTATGAAGAGATCGGAGAGCCGGCATTTATTCCGAAAGAAGACCGTATGGTTTTCCGGGATCCCCGGTCTATTCCGGAGCTACGGGAAAAGCAACCGGTTGTGTTGGATGTTGTTGAAGAGCCGGCAGAGTTTCCGGGTGGAATGGCAGCGTTGAAAAAGTACCTTTCGGAAAACATGAACTACCCGAAGGCCGCTGAAGAAAACGGGATTGAAGGCAAAGTATTCCTGAAATTTAAAGTCATGGAAACCGGCAAAATCCAGGATGTGAAAGTAGCACGGGGAATCTCCGGATGCCCGGAATGCGACCAGGAAGCAATCCGTTTGGCTGAAAACATGCCGCTTTGGAAGCCCGGAAAGCTAAACGGGAAACCTATTTCGATGTATTATAGCTTGCCGATAACATTTAAGCTCAGATAATCGCTGATTTTCTTTCCTTTCAAGGATATTTTTCTTTAAATGATATAAGAAAACATCATGGGATTGAAGTTTAAAAATGATTCTTTGAGAGCTAAGTGGTGGGACTATTCCAATGCCGCAACCTATTTTATCACGATTTGTACAAAAGATCGGGTACCATTTTTGGGAGAGGTTCTGTTGGGTAAAATGGAATTAAGTGAAGTAGGAAAGATTGCTGCTGAAGAGTGGATCAAGACGATTCATTTAAGACCCCAGATGAAAATAGCATTGCACAATTATGTGGTTATGCCGGATCATTTTCATGCCATGTTGACTATCGGATTGACAGAGTTTAATGGAAAGGACACCTTTTTTGATGAATCAGGAGATCTCAAAAGAAATAGGTTTAAACCCCAGTCTAATAATTTGGGATCAATTATAAGAGGTTACAAATCAGCAGTTACAACACAATGTAAAATCTCAGGGTTGGATTTCTGTTGGCAATCCAGGTATTATGATGTCATTGTCCGGTCTCAGGATCAATTTGAAAATATTCAGAATTATATTTTGAGGAATCCATCTCAGTGGGGACGCGATGCATCGCATCCCCACTGATTTCCTGTTGATTCTCTTTCCCCAATGATTTCTCACTGATTCTCTGTCCTCACAGAGTTGCTGTTGATACAGAAAAACTTATCTCAACAAAAACTCCAGGACGGTATTCATGAACTCTTCCGGTTGCTCGGCATGTACCCAGTGGCCGGCATGTTGAATGGTCACAAAAGTCGAATCCGGGAATTGGTCTTCAATAGCAGAGATATCTTCCTCCGGAATATAGCCCGAAAGTGCTCCGCGGATAAACAGGGTTTGAACCAGGACTTCTCCTTCCGGAAGTGCAGCCAGGATGTTCTCCATTTCCCTTTCCAGAACGGTCACATTCATTCTCCAGGCCAGTTTTCCCTTCTCAATCCAGTACAGGTTTTTCATTAGGAATTGGCGGGTTCCGGTTTCCGGAACAAAAGGAGTCAGGATTTCTTCTGCTTTGGAGCGGGAATCCATCGGAGTTTGACTAAGTGCGTGAATCCCGGCAAGAATCTGCTGGTGATGCGGCGGGTACTTCTTGATCCCCATATCGACCACGATCAGTTTTTCAATCGTGTCGGGATAAAGTTGTGCATAGCGCATAACCGTTTTTCCACCCATGGAATGACCCAATAAATGCACTTTTTCAAAGCCCAAATCGGTAATGAGTTCATGCAGGTCTTCTGCCAGGAGTTCGTAATTGAAATCATCACTCCAATCGGTGTGACCGTGATTACGCTGGTCAACCAGGATCACCTGGAAGTAATCTGAAAAACGCTTGGCATGAGTTTGCCAGTTATCAGAAGAACCGAAAAGTCCGTGGAGAATAATGAGAGGTTTTCCCTCTCCGATAATGCGGTGCTGCAGTTTCATACTACAAAACTACGAAAGCGATCGTTTTTAATCGATCAGTCGGGCAAAAAACTTGAAAACGTTCGGAATTTCCCAGGATGTTTCAGGAACTTCGACATGGATTTTGCTTGTTTTCACCTCCTGGTTGTCGCTGGTAACCGGACTTTCGGATTTGCTTTCTCCTTCAATGTCGGTAGAGCTTACTTTTCCGGTTGTGAACTGCTTTTCATTGATCGTTTCGATAATGGAAACAATTTTATCAGCAGAGATTTTAGACTTGTCGAATGTGATGTAAGCGGTGTTGGTTTTTCTGCCGCTTTCAAAATCATAGGAAACACGGTCAACAGCCCCCGTTTCTTTCAAAGCCATGCGGATGGAACCACCACATGCATGCTCGCAGCTCATTCCTGAAACTTCCACAGCCAGTTTGCGATCTGCATGAACCGGATCCAGCTTTTTGTAGGCAACCTTTTTTTCTACGGAAATGATTTTTTTCTCTCCGGATGAACAGGATCCAAGCATAAATACCGTTGCAATCCCAATAAATAGTGCGTTTTTCATGGCTTTTTATTTTGATGATCGTAAAATTAAAGCAAAGGCAAGAAGCGTTTCACCAATTTTTGTTAAAATGAGCGCTGCGATCCCGTATTTTAACATCTCACGAAAAGCGAGCAGGAGAATTCCGTAATTTTGTGTTATGTCTGAAATTGTAAATAGAGTAGAGCAAAGCGGGCTGATCTCCGTGGATCTGGCGGATTACTGCCCGAAGAATTCCGAATTCATGGGCTTTGATTTCGAGCCTTCTCTCTGGAATGGATTGGTTCTGAAAGAAAAAGATTTCCGGGAGTATGTGAAGACCTTCGACTGGAACCAGTTTGCAGGAAAACATGCCTATTTGTACTGCTCTGTGGAAGCCATTTTGCCTTCCTGGGCTTTCATGCTCGTGAGTTCCAAACTGGTAGGTATTGCCGCTTCGGTGAGTATCGGAACGTTGGCGGAAGCAAAGCAGAAGGCACTTGAATTATACATTGACCAACTTGATACAACACCATTTACAGACGGGAAACTGATTGTAAAAGGCTGTTCGGATATCCCACAGCCGGAAGCAGCGATGTCGCAATTCCTGGTAAAAGTACAGCCGATTTGTTCCAGTATCATGTACGGAGAAGCGTGTTCCAGCGTACCGATCTACAAGAAGCCTAAACAGCGATAATTTCAGATCGAAATCCCTTTTTTCGGAGTAATTCAAATAACTGGGGCAGCAATTCCTGTTGTCTTGAAGCAATTTTGGCGTTATCGTGCAATACGAGAATATCGCCTGGTTTGATGCGTTGCGCTTCGTCGAGAATGCGCTCGTTGCTCACGCTTAAATCGTAGTCATAGGATAACCACGACCACATGATGATCCGGTGTGTTTTCCCGATTTCTTTTGCAACGCTCGGTTTGATTCTTCCATAGGGAGGTCTGAACAATTTCCCCGGGTGAACTTCTTCGAATGCGCGAAATGAATCCAGGTAGGTTTCATTGTCCGTTTTGATGGAATTCAGGTGCTTCATGGTGTGATTTCCAACCGCATGACCTTCATCTATCACCCGCTGGAATAGTTCAGGGGATCTCCGGATATTTTCCCCGACACAGAAGAAGGTCGCTTTCCAGTTGTATGCTTTCAGCAAATCCAGTACAAAAGGAGTGATTTCCGGGTTCGGGCCGTCATCAAAGGTGATAAAAACGACTGGCTCGGAAACAGAAAACCTCCACCTTAACCTTGGGAGAACCCAGTCTGCTAAGCGTGGAGGTTTAAATAATTTCATTTCAATGCTACATTACACTATCGTCTGAAGGCTGAACATTGTTCAATACTTCTTCATTCAGAACGGCATCACTTCCTGCAGGCATTCCACCTGTAGGAGCCGGTGTTGGAGTTCCAGGCATTTGTGTTCCTGTCAATTGATACGTGAAATCGATCGCGTTCATAGTCCCCTGAAGGTTTTGTCTGCTTCCGATCAATGAATTATCGTCGTTTTCCATTGCCAGCTGATCCAACTCGCCGTAGATACGTTTCAAATCCATGTTGTACAATTCCTCTAATCCTTTGGTCACTCTTTTCGATAATGCTCCGTCCGGATTTCCAACTTCAGGATCTCCTGCATATTTGTGGATTGTTGCATAGTTGATCACTGCTGCAATGTAATCTGCGCTGTTGTTCGCTGCAAAAGTTGCTTTGCTGTTTTTGAAGTAACCCAAAATACTCTCCAACTGACGGGCAACTTCTGCTCCCAGTTTTTCAGCACCTTCTTTATCGTGTGCACGGTACAACAAACCTACGTAATCCTGTAGTACACCATCCTGGTATTTGCTGTATTCTGCTCCGCTTGCGTCTTTGATCGGTCCGGCTCCCGTAGGTCTTTCACCGTAATCCAATACCACATTAGCAGGCATTACTTCCAGTGATTTGTGAATCAACTGAGAAGCTTTTTTGCGCAATTGTTCCGGAGTCATTCCCAAACGTCCGCTGAATGATTGCTCCAGGGAGTCAGCCACGCGAGCCTGTCCGTTTGCTCTTAAGTTTTTCAGCATCGGGCCGTATTGTTTTTTGCTCATTTCCATTTGCTCTGCTTCGAGTACATAGTTCTCAGCCAATTGAGCAAACATCGTTCTGAACTGAACGGTTTGGCGGCGTGCGTAGTAATCTGTCAATACATCCGGATCGTTCATTTTCCCATACTGGTATGTTTCCATCAGGTGTTTGAACATCAGTTTCTCGTTAGCAGGAGTTCTTCCCTGCGCCAGAATCGGAGTGATTTCCCATGCCATACCGTTGGTACGCAAGTGTCCGCTTTGGTACATGGCCGTAGAAACTTCGGTGTTACCCGGAGATGTGAAGTACATCGGGCGTTTCCAGTCGTTGTTTGCCAACATATCCAGGATCATGATGTCTGACTTCGTGATTCCCTGAACAGATCGGGAGTTGAAACGGAAACGGATTTCGTTTTCACAGTTTTCAGCTTCTTCCGCAGAAATAATTTTGGAAGCCAGTGCATTTTTCTTGTTCACCGGTAAAATAAACCCGGTGCTTGGAATCACTCTCAGGTAGGTTGTTCCGTATTTGATCATGTTATCGTCGTCCTGCATAAATGCAATCACTTCTTTGATTGGCAAGAAAGACCAGGAATCTTCCCAGGAAGCCATTACTTGCTGTAATTGCTCCAATCCGCTTACATCTGCATCAATCACCTGGCTTCGGTATCCTTCGAAGATTTCAAGGATTCCGTTTTCCATGTTCTCAATAGTTGCAAGATCGGCAGAATCGGCAGAAACTCCGAAAGCTCCGCGGATTTGTGCAATGCGCGGTTCGTAGGAAGGATCTTTTGCTTTCACAGAAGAAAGAACTGTTGAAGCCGTATTAGAGAAAGAAGCATATGCCTGCTTGAATTGCTGCGAGCTGTTTTTTACTTTTTCCTTGAACAGTTTTTCTACTGTTTCACGTTTGATTCCCTGGTTCAGCAACTGAGTTGTAGACATGAAGAATGCCTGATCCGTTCCTCCCGCAAACATCAGGATTTGATCCTCTCTGAAGGTAATAGGAAGGGGTTCGGAATCGTACATTTTCATTTTCATCTGGTTGGTATACCAGTCCGTGTCGAATAAGCTGGTGTTACAAACGCGCACGTCTGTTCGTTCACCTTCTACTTCCTGTAAGTACCATAATGGGAACGTATCGTTATCTCCAACGGAGAAAATGATTCCGTTTTTCTCACAAGACTGCAGGTAATTGTATGCCAGGTCGCGTGCCGAACTTTTGTTCGAACGATCGTGGTCATCCCATCCCTGTTCTCCCATGATGTACGGAACGAACAAAGTCAAAAGGGTAAATAATGCCGCCCCGACCGTGTGATTCGGAAGTGCTTTGCGTAATCCGTAGGCTATTCCGAGAATGATTAATGCAATCAGTGCAATGAATAACCAGGTTACCAAAATGAGCATCCCACCACCTACGGTAAAGAACAACATCAAGCCGGTTACCGCACCGAATCCGATCAGCATGTTTTTCCAGTCTGCTTTCTGGAAGTTTTTATAAGCGTCATACAGAGCCAATACACTCAAACCGATCCAGAATGCAAAGGCATAGAAGGAGGCGGCGTAGGCGTAATCACGCTCACGTGGTTCGAATGGTTTTTGGTTCAGGTAAATCACAATGGCGATTCCCGTAAAGAAGAATGTCAGGAATACGATAAAGGCATCTTTCGGTGCACGGTAAAAATGGAAAATCAAACCGATCACACCCAAAATAAGCGGAAGCATCCAGAAGGTATTGTGTGCCGGGTTTTCCAGCGTGTAGTATGGTGCGTTTGCCTGGTCTCCCAAGCGGGCATCATCGATGAATGAGAATCCGGAGATCCAGTTTCCGCGCATCGCGTCGCCGTGTCCCTGGAAGTCGTTCTGACGTCCGGAGAAGTTCCACATGAAGTAACGCCAGTACATCCAGTTCATCTGGTAGCTGAACATGTAGGACATGTTTTCACTGAAATGCGGCAGGCGTAATCCATCCGTACCGATTTCATCTGCATCGGAAACATCTTTCGGATCGTAGCCAGACCAGTTTTTGTAGGAAATGATCTTCGGATCGTTCGGATTGTTGGACGTATAGTACATCCGCGGTAAGAAAGTCGTTTGCCTGTAAGCCGGTTTGCTGTTTTTGCGGACGCTCTCGTTACTGGAGAAGTATTTTTCTTTGATGGAGTAGCTTCCTTCTTTTGATTTCGCCCAATCTGCGGCTTCTTTTTCCGTTACGAATGCTTTTGCATCTAATCCTGTGCTGTTGTTAATCACAACAAAACGTCGCAGGAAGAACGGACTTGCGTCACCGTATTCGGAGTTTTCAGCCGGAGCAGAGTTCCAGTACGGACCGTTCAAAATCGGCCAGGAACCGTATTGCTCGCGTTTCAGGTAAGCGTGAAGGGTTACTAAGTTTTCAGGATCGTTTTCATCCAAAGGCGTATTGGCATTGGAACGAATCACGATTACGGCAAAAGAGCCATATCCGATCAACAGGAACGCCAAACTCCACAAAGCGGTGTTGAGGATCGGCTTCGCTTTCCGCTTTGCATATCTGAAAGCCCAGATAAATGCGGCAATCAATAGGATGAAGAAGAAGAAGGTTCCGGAGAAGAACGGAAGGCCGAATGAATTCACGAAAGTAACCTCAAACCAGGATGCCATCGCAACGCTTCCCGGGATGATTCCCTCCTGAACGAAACCAAGAACCACAATGGAGATCAAACCGGTCAGGATGATTCCTTTGAGGCTTGTTTTCTCCCACAAATTAAAGTAAATCACGTAAGCAATTGCCGGAACAGCCAAGAGACCCAATAAGTGAACCCCGATTGCCAAACCGAACATGAACCAAATCAGGATCATCCAACGCATCGGAGATCTTTTGTCTTTGATTTCACCGTGTTTGATGCTGATCATTTCTGCGTCCCATTTCAGGATCATCCAGAAAATTGCTGCAGTGAACAGGGAAGACATCGCGTATACCTCACCCTCAACCGCAGAGAACCAGAATGAATCAGAGAAGGTGTAAGCCAATGCTCCGATAACTCCGGCACCCAATGTGGCAATTTGGTCACCTTTGGACCAGTTTCGGTCTTTACGCTGCATGATCTTCTTACCGAACATGGTAATCGACCAGAACATGAACAAGATGGTGAATGAACTACAAAGTGCTGAAAGGCGGTTAATCCATACTGCGACCATTTGAGGTTCTGCAAAGAAGGAGAACAAACGTCCAAGTAACATGAACAACGGCGCACCCGGAGGGTGTCCAACTTCTAATTTATATGCTGCTGTGATATACTCCCCGCAATCCCAAAGTGAAACAGTATCTTCAATGGTCAGGAAATAAACAATCGTTGCGATTAAAAAAACGAACCAGCCTGTAAGGTTATTCAGTTTATTGTAATTCATGATTTACTTTGAAAGTTTGACTCGCGAAGTTATAAATATATTGTCACGATTCCGCATCGAAGTGTCTAAAAATGCTAATTGAGTGAATTTCAATGTTTTTTTCATTTTCTGCATGAAAATTTCAAGTTTTTTTAAAAGAATCCTTGTACGAAAAGAATTTAGTATTAACTTTGCCACCGCAATTGACCCATGGTGTAACTGGCAACACGTCTGATTTTGGTTCAGAAGAGTCTAGGTTCGAGCCCTAGTGGGTCAACAAAAAAAGCTTCATCGAAAGATGGAGCTTTTTTGTTTTGTGCTTCATGCTCGTTCCGCTTCTCATTCTGCCGGGATTTTTTGTTTTCAGAGTGGGAGTGGAGAATGAGAATGCGGAAATCTCAGTTCGAAGCGCGATTTGAGGCTCCTCTATTGAGGAGTCTGTCCCGACAGGAACCCGTCGGAAGGAGTAAGGAGGGTGGTGATTCTACATCTCTTACAAGTATTGGATTCACTTGATTTTCCCGGCTTTTCTGACCTTTTTCTTTTACAGTATGCGTGCTGGGAGAGGAGTGAGAGTTCAGCAGTAGACTCCTTTTTAGTGGTTTAGTTAATCTGAGTGTAACAGTTCTGTAATTGGATAGGTAAGCCGTTAATGTTTTGAAGTGTACCGGTCCAAACAGCGTCGTATAACCTGTGTAAATCAAGTTTGTCCTGATCTGTTAAGACTGAGTTGGGGCCGTAGTTCATGATTGTTAATGGGACATGTGTCCCAAATACTTCGCTTCTCCAGGAACTCTCTCTTTCTTGAGCGAAATAATGTCTAAGTCCGAATATGTGTCCCATTTCATGTATAATTGTTTCAATCTGTTCTGTGCTACTTTGGTTAAACAATTTGGGGTATAGGGTTAAGGTATTTTGATTTCTGCCCGGGAAAAATGCCTTGGCGAGAGTGCAGCCACCAATCGGGTTGCAATCATTCGGATGCATGATGATTTCAAAATCCCATTCATCCGTGGATTCCATAAAGGCAATGGGTGAAGCATCTCCCCATTTATTGACTGCCTGGCCAAAGATGTTTCGGATATAATCCTTTACATCTTCTGAATTGTTGTAGTTGTTAAACATCGGATTGAACCTCCATTTTAATGTCACATTTTGTTGCCAAAGCGGGATGTTAGATTGAAGTCCGACGACTAATTCTGTTAATTCATTCTTCTGGGTTGAGTTGCTGCTATGACCAACTACCAGGAGCGATTCAGAGTGGTCGGTTTGGCAAAAATGCTGCATCGGCTCAGCAGATTCAATGCTAAATAGATTGTTTCCTTCTGCATCCAGAAAAAAGTTCTGGTCTAAATAGTCTTTTGTTTTCGTTTTCATGACGCGATCGTTTTTTAATCGAAAGTAGGTGGTAAACGATTCATTGTCAACGGGTATTTTTACGGGGGAGTAGTGTGAAAAATCCCTTTTTGGAGAATGTGATGAGTGACAGCGGTTTGAACGATCAGAATTGCATCATTGAGTTTATTTCCCGGACGTAATATTGCGGAATTACGTCCGGCCTGATATACCAAAGACTAAGAGTGTGCTTTTTGTTCTCTGCTAGAACAGCGAAATCGGCGAAAACAAAATGAGCATACATCACTTTCGCGGTTTCTGATGCTTCTTTTTGCTGATTCCTGCACGAATCATCCGCAGGCGGCGCATCCCCGCATGGCGTACTTTCTCCCGGTACAGTACCCAGCCGCCGATCGCGCCGAGTATGCTTCCGATACTGATATCCCAGAATCGCAGGAAGATCAGGGTGTTGATGTGGTCGGAAGTCGGATTGGCGGTTTCAGCAAGTAAAACGGTCAACGGTGTAATGAAAATCACGGCCAACGCATATTGCCGCACAACCAGTATCTCAATGATGCATTGAAGAACCATCACGGTGATGCACACACTCAATGGAGTTTTTGCCACAAGCAGAATCAACCAGCAAAATCCCAGTCCGATAAACGTGCCCAGGATTCGGTGAAACGTTCGCTGCCGGATGTGGTAAAGAGAAGCTCCCTGCATCACTGCGGCACAGGAGATCGGAACCCAATACGGATTTTTCAGGTGAAACAAATAACCGATCAGCAACGAGAGCAGCATGAAAATTCCTGTTACAACTGCCTCCCAAATATCCGGTGAAATGGAGATTCCGGCTGTTGTTGGTTGGTGATGTGTGGTTTCACTTCGTTTGAAATAGGGAATCAGGAGATAGCAAAATGCCAGTGAACATGTGAAGAGTGTTCCCAAACCAAGCAAACCGATTTTCAAGGGGATTTCATCCAGGTCGAAAGGCTGGCAGATCGACATGGCTGCAATCAGGATGAAGAAGAAACTTTTGGGAGGTGGAATATTCGCTGCCAGAACAATCCAGTGTACGCCAAATGCAAATAAACCCAGTGCAAATGCGGCAACCAGCGGATGAAAACTGAAAATCAACCCGAAAGCCGAAGAAAGCATGAATCCAAAAGAACAGCCTAAGATGGTTTTCATTCTATCGGACAGTGAACCGGAATTGGGAAGATACAAAATCGCCATGCCGCTCAAACAAGCGGTGACGCCGTAACGGAGATTTCCAAAATAAAGACCTGCTAAAAGCGGAGTTCCGACACAAATAGATGCCAGAAACGGAATTTCCCACTTCCTGGTAGTTTGCTTGAATGCAAACAACGACCGAAATTCCTCACGTATGATTTTGTCTGGAAACATAAAACACATGTTCTTTAAAAACCGGGGTGTCGAATATTACCCGTAAAGGTAGCGATTAATACAAGAAAAGACGGGTTACTGCTTCACAAATTTCAGCACCTGCTTCGAGGTCTCCGATTGATAATGCACCCAATACAAACCTGCGGAAAGAGCAGAAAGATCCAGGTTGATTAGCTCGGTGTCACTCCTCACTTCCAGGAGCCTGGCACCTTTTAAATCGAAAATCCGGATCGTATACGGATTGTTTTCTGGAGTCATTACCTGGAGATTTCCGGATGTCGGGTTCGGATAGATTTTTAACTCCGTATTCGCGGTTTCCGGAGTTCCGGTATAGGTGTAAACCGTTATTTTGCTGGTGTTGGCCGTTCCGCCTCCGTTATTGATCAGGTAGATTTTCGTTCCGTCGGGAGACACGGCAATGTCGCGGAGTCGTCCGTTTAAAAGTTGGTCTTCTCCGAAAAATCGTTGCGGATTCGGATGGGTACTTGTTCCCGGATCAATGGTTCCCTGCGGGGTTAGTTTGAACCGGTAGACTTCCATATTGGTATTATCACCATCCTTTAACGTCACAAGCAGAATGCTGTTTTTCCACTGGGGAATCGCATTGCTGTTGTAGTAAATTCCGTCGGAAGGAGCTACGGTGCACCATGAATTCCCGTTCGGATTACTTGGGGTAGGCTCGGTGCAGAACGAATAGATCGGGTCTACGAGCTGGTCATTTGCAATCAGCGGATTCGGAATGTAATTGGCAAAATAACCCGATTCTCCCGGAAAATTCTCGTCCGAATGATAGCCGCGGACATTCTTCCAGCCGTAATTCATGCCTTTTTCCAGGATGTTGATCTCGTCGTCGGTGCGGTCGCCGTGTTCAATGTCGTAGAGAATATTTAGATCGGAATTGAATACCAACCCCTGCGGATTCCGGTGTCCACGTGTGTAAAATGAATTTCCGGGAATCGGGTTGTCAGCAGGAATGCTTCCGTCCATATGGAACCGGTGAATTTTCCCGTTGTCGGTATTCGGATCCTGGGCAAAATTATTCGGGTTATCTGATTCCGGGTTATAGCATCCCGGGCTGTTCGTTTCAGAAGCACCGTGATCGCCTACAGACACAAACAGGTAAGGAATGTTGTTTTGTTTGATGCTGAGCAGGCGTCCGCCTAAATGGTCGTATCCGTTCGAAATCCCCGAAACAATATCCAGGAATCCGGTGATTTGTTCGGTGTTTGGATCCCATTCCAGCCGCCTGATTTTGTAACGCGTGTCCGGAGCAGAGCTTGTTCCCGCATTGTAGGAATACATGAAATACAGGTAGGAAAAACCGGTCGTGCCGAAATCAGGGTGCAGTGCAAGCCCCATGGTCCCGCTTCCAATGTGGAGCGAAGGACAGAGCGTAGAAGTTTCCAGAGCGCTTCCCCCGAAGTAATCGTTTGCAGTGTAAAGAATCGTTTTATTACCGGTTTCCGGATCAACCCGGGAAACAACTCCGTTACTTTCGGTGATCCAAAGCATGTGGTCCGGGCCATAAACCATTTCCCAGGGAATGGAAACGGAAGTCGGCAATTCCGACCGGGTGAATGTTTGAGCAAACATTCCGGAAGTATGAAAGATCAGGAAGAGAAGCAATAACTGTTTTTTCATCATGAGAGGTTAAAAAATGATCATACTTTTCCGGGGATTTTTAGTGTCGTATTTCACCGTGACTTGATCTGTATTCGAAAGGTGATTTAAAGCTTTTTGAATCTTGATAGTTCCGGGAAGTTTGCTGGTGCCATGATAGGTTTGTTTACCAATCCGGTAATCATAACAAATTGTATATGAATAGATAGCTGTTTTATTTCCGGTTTCACTCATGCTGATCTCTTCGTTAGGTTCAATGGAAGAGATCGTTCCTTGAGTCGTTCCATCGTAATTGACCGCTTGCCTGTCTCTGTTCCAATCCGGAAAAATAAATACGAAAGCAAATAGCAGCAGCAGCCCCGAAAATAGAAGGATCGTTCGTGAAATGGATTTCCAGTCCCAAAATAGCCAGTGATGTGTTTTTTTCATGAACCTGACGGATGATTTGAAGGTTTTGGTTCTGGGAAAGATAAGAATTAAATCCCGGAAAGCATAAATGTGGGTGATCTAAGTTCATCTGCTTATCTTTGTGACATATTTTTAGTACATGTCAGAAGAAAGAAGAACAGATTTGGAATCTCTTGGAGAATTCGGAACCATTGATTTATTGACAAAAAACTTCCTGATCACCAGAGAGTCCACGGCTTTCGGGATCGGAGACGATGCGGCGGTTCTTGAACGTAACGAGGAGCAGTATACCCTGGTTTCAACAGATATGTTGATCGAGGGAATCCACTTCAACCTGATGTATGTACCTTTTAAGCATTTGGGTTACAAAGCCGTTGCGGTAAATGTGTCTGATATCGCTGCGATGAACGGAACTCCGGAACAAATTACCGTTTCTATTGCAGTTTCAAACCGTTTTCCTTTGGAAGCATTGGAAGAGCTGTATGAAGGAATCCGCCTGGCATGTCAGAACTACAAAGTAGATTTGGTTGGTGGAGATACCACATCTTCCCGTTCCGGTTTGGTTATTTCAGTAACGGCGATCGGAGTGGTGGATAAATCCAAAGTGGTTTACCGTTCGGGCGCAATGGCAAATGATTTGTTGGTCGTTTCCGGAGATTTGGGTGCGGCTTATGTCGGACTGCAGGTTTTGGAACGTGAGAAAAGCGTTTTTGAAGCGAATCCGGATATTCAGCCTGATTTGGATGGAAAAGACTATATCATTGAACGGCAATTGAAGCCGGAAGCGCGTTTGGATATTGTGCAATACCTGAGAGAACTGGAAGTGGTTCCTACGTCGATGATTGATATTTCGGATGGACTTGCTTCCGAAATCATGCATTTGTGCAAATCGAGCAATAAAGGTGCGATGGTTTACAATGGAAAATTGCCGATCGATTCACTGACTTCGACTACAGCGATTGATTTCAATCTCGATCCTGCAACATGCGTTTTGAACGGGGGAGAAGACTATGAGTTGTTGTTTTCGATTTCCCAAAACGATTATGACAAGATCAAAGGAAATCCACACATGTCAGTAATCGGTTATATGACGGATGCCGGTGAAGGAATTTACCTGGTTGATACGAATGATTCACTGGTTCCGTTAAGGGCTCAGGGATGGAATCATTTCAATGCGAATAATTCGTAAGCGCATTCATGTGATCCGGAGTTTCGACGCATGGTTATAAGTTTTATAATCATGTGTCGAAACATTTAGTCAAAAAGCTTGTAAGTCTAGTTGTTACGAATGACTTTCAATTAACGAACACAAAACAACCCGAAATTATAAGAGCAAAAAAAATCCCTCGGTTACCGAGGGATTTTTTTATTTATTGTCTTTTTGATCTTTCTTTCTCAATGGATCAGTGATATCACCTCCGTTCGGATCAGTATTTGGACTGTTCGGATCAACAGTAGGATTTCCTCCTGTGCCTAAAGCTCCGGAATCATCACCACCTGCTGTATTTGGATTTGTACCAGGATCGGTGCAGCCTCCTCTTTTCAGAGCAGCCGCAGGTTCTGAGCTTGAAGTAGCATTCGGACGAATGTCTGCCTTTTGACAAGCTGTAAACACTATTAATAAGGATGCTATTACTGTAATCTTTTTCATATCACTGAGATACATACTGAACAAATATAAATTATTTATTCATTAATTTCCAAATTTTCATAAGGAATTTTGATTAAAACCCGCGTTCCCTTGATTGAACGGTCAGGATTGGTCATTTGAAAAGGTCCGATCAGTTCGTAATCCTTGTTCCACATCTGCCGGATCAGGTCGATGCGTTTCGACGTGATTTCCATTCCCTGAGATTTGTGATCCCCTTTAAACTTGGCCTTTTTGTCCATACTGAAATCAATGCCGATCCCGTTGTCGTCGATACAAATTTCCAACTGATCACCGATCACTTTGATCGTAACGAGAATTTCTCCTTTTTTACTTTCGTCCGGAAGAATTCCGTGAATAATACTATTTTCTACGAAAGGCTGCAGTAACATGGCCGGAACATTAACTTGTTCGGTGTCAATATTTTGATTTCGGATTTCGTAATTGAACCGATCCTTGAAACGCATGGCTTCAAGGGATAAATACAATTCAAGTCGTTCCAGCTCCTGCTGAAGTGTCACCATGTTGTCTCCTTCTGCGGCACTGTCGAGGTTTTTGCGGATCAGCTTGGCGAAATTCGTCAAATAGCGGTTGGCGGAAATCCGGTCTTGCGTATTGATGAAATACTGGATGGAATTCAGCGAGTTGAAGATGAAATGCCGGTTCATACTTGCATTGAGCGACTGTTGTTCCAGTGCCAGTAAGCGGGATTTGTTCTCCAGGTTGATCTTGTAGTTTCGCTCGCGTTCGCGCTTGATTTGCAGCCTGAAATAATAACGGATGCCGAAAGCAATTGCCACGAAAACAAGGATGTAGAACCACCAGGTTCGCCAGAAAGGAGGCGTGATGGTAACCGGAAGGGAAATGATTTCGGAAACCTTTTTGGTTCCTGAAATTGCCCGAATCCGGAGGGTGTAATTCCCCGCGTCGAGGTTGGAGAGAATGATAGCCGGGTTCAACGTCGGTGGCGACCATTTGTCCGATTCCCCTTCAATCCAGTATTGGAAAGTCACCGATTCCGGGTCTTCCATCGAAATACCGTCCAGGTCGATAATCAGGTTGTTTTTGGAATACGTCAGTTTCAATCCGCTTAGAAATTCTGCCGGACTTAACTCCTTGTAATTCACCAGTACGCGCGCAATGTTCAGTTTCGGAGGAAAGTCGCTGAAATTCGTGTTTTCATCCCCGATGTACAGTTTTGCCAAACCGTCGCTGGTACCGAACCAAAGATTCCCGTCTTCGAACATCGCCGAGTTGATATTCGATTCCAGGTTGATCAAACCGTTGTTCGTCCCGATGTGTTTCACCAAAACCTGTGATCCTTCGATGTTCTCAAAAACATACAGTCCGTCGTTGGTTCCCACGAAAATGTATTTGTCTACGCGGTGAATGAAATTGATGAAACGCGCACCGCTTTTGGCACTGTATGAAATGGTTTTGTAGTTGATTCCGTCAAAGATGATCAGCCCGTTTTCCGTTCCGATCCACACGCGGTTTTCACTGTCAATCTCAATGGAAGAAATACTTGCCTTGAAGCTTTTCAGTAATGTTTGCTTGTTCTTGGAAGGATTGATTTCATATAAGCCCTTGGAGGTAGCAACCAGGATGCTGGAAAAATAAAATGCGATGTCGCGGATATTCCCGTTTTTATTAAGGTCGAACTTGAATTTGGAATATTCATGCAGCGTACCGTTTTCGATGTACCCGATTTTCTCTTCCCCGCCTGCGATCAGTTTGTTGCGGAATATTTTCAACACCCGGTAAGGCCCCGAAGCATTCTCGAAATGATAGCTTTTGGGAGCGCTTTTCATGTCCCAGCTGAAAATTCCCACATCGGTTGCGAACCAGGTCAATCCGTTGAAATACTCAATGTCCCAGACCGTGGTAGCAGGAATCGGAATCTTTTCACAGTCCCCGTTCAGGTTCATTTTGAAAGCCCCTTTGTCGTATGATCCGAAGAAATAGGTTTTCGAATTGAGTTTTTTTCCGCTCAGGATCAGGTCGGAAGGCATGCCGGTTTTGGTGGAATAAATCTGCAGGTTCTGGTTGGCAAAACGCACCAATCCTTTCCCGTCGCTACCAAACCACATATTTCCTTCGTTGTCCTGGAACGAACAGTTGATCGCATTCGCAGGAAGTCCTTTTGACTCGTCCAGGTTCAGTTGCTTGAGCTCCGGCGACATGCGGATTACTCCTTCCGGTGAAACCAGCCACAATTGGCCGGAGGCATCGCTGTTGATTGCTCCGATATACAAATCCGTCGCTTTGACAGCAATGGAATCAAACTTACTGAAGTGGAAGTCGGATCTGAAAAGTCCCTTGAAAAACGTTGAAATGAATACCTTGTTGTTCGTGAGTGCAATCCCGGAAATACTTCGGTCTCCGAAAGCTTCCACCCGGATGAAATTGGTCAGATCCTGCGTGTAGTAAAGTCCGTCGCGGGTTCCGATATACAATTTGTTGTTGATGATTTCCAGGTCGCGGCAGGTCGAAGCATCTTCATTCCGGAGTTTGATCTTGGTAATACGGTTGTTTGAAATGATGTAAAGCCCGCTTCCCTCGGTCGAAACCACGATTTTTCCCTGGTAGAGAATAAAATCCGTTACGCTTACCGTACGGTCATTGTCGCCCAGCGAATAGGTTTGGGCCTTGTTGTCTGTAATTTCGGTAATCCCGCCTTCGTGGCCCACCCAAATGGTTTTTTTGATGTGCTGCAGGCAGGAAATCCGGTTGTTGAACAAGCCGTTTTCCAGCGGAAATGTCGTAAATGTTTTTCCGTTGAATTTGGCCAGACCTCCCAGCGTTCCGACCCACAAATAGCCGTTGTCGTCCTGGGTAATGCATTGAACCTGCGACTGCGGGAGCCCCTGGCTGTTCGAGTAGGAGATAAAAGAATAGTCCTGAGCCATTCCCGTCAATGAAATGGCTGCAAAGACTATCAGTGTGAATAATTTCATCCTTCTTTCAGCATTTTTACAAAATCAGCTACTCTGTTTCGGGCAACCGGGATGCGGAGTCCGTTTTTCAGAACGGCATAGTGGCCGTCTTCGTTAATGTATTCTGCCAAATTGTTCAGATTGATAATGTGTGATTTATGGATTCTGAAAAATTTCGCCGGGTTGAGGATATTCTCGTAAATCTTTAAAGTCCGCGTATCGAGGTAGCGCGTTCCGTCGTTGAAATAAATAGTCGTACAGTTTCCGCTTGCCTCCAGGTGCGAAATGGTATTGTCTTCCACAATTTTCAAGCCTTTGGTGTGGCTGATTGCAATGCGGTTGTTCGGCTTATTTCGCAATAACTGGTCAGATAAATTGCGCAAACTTCGGAAGTAAGTCACATAATTCTCCGGATCCTGGCCGAATACGTTATTTGCTTCCACCAGTTTTTCAACGGCGACTCTTAAATCATCAATATCGATCGGTTTCAGCAGGTAGTATACTGCGCTGGCGTTGAATGCACGAATCGCGTAATCTTTAAATGCCGTTACGAAGATCACAAGGAAATTTTTTTCTTCTACCTCTTCCAGGAGTTCAAATCCTTCTGCGCCGCTTGGCATCCGGATATCCAGAAAAACCACATCCGGTTTGCTTGCAGTAATCAAGGCTTTTGCTTGTTCTTTTCCGGAGGCTTCACCGATGACTTCAATTTCCGGACAGAAATCGTCCAGCATCATCATTAAATTTTTACGTGCGTACTCTTCATCGTCGATGATCAATGCGCGAAGTTTTTTCGGTTCCATAATGTAGTCCTTTCTTGTTCTGAATCGAATTTACAAGATTTAATAAACTGTGTATTCTTTTTACCGCAGAATACACTTCAGATCTGACCGTTCAAAAATCCTGGCAAGGGTTATAATCAAAAGTTTATACCGTTAAAATTATTTATTTTTCAGCGAATACTTGTTAGGTATTGTCTGAAAATATGGGATTTTGAATGATAAGACCCCATTGAACCGTTTGAATTTTTGAATTTTTTCAGCGCTTTTTACGAAAGTCAAAAAACGGTATTCAGCAAATGAACGGCTTCGTCGCGATTCTCTTCATGTGCCATGTGACCTACGTTCGGAAGCACTACAGACGAGATGTGGTGCTGTTTGCAGAAGTCTGCCAAAGCCTTTACCTGGATGAGTTTATCTTTCTCGCCGCTGATCACAGAAAACTTTTCCGGATGCTGTTCCATCAAGCGGGAAAGGTCTTCCCGGTCTTTCATTGCCAGGGCAGCCCAGCCGATTGCTTCGGGATTCATGTGTTCTGCAATCTGTACGTAATGAGAAATGACAGCTCCCATTTCCGAAGGATCATAAAACAGGTTCGGGATGGCCTCGCGGATGAAAACGGAAGCCTTGGTACGAACCAGTTCGGCGACACGTTGGCGGTCGTTTTTCTTACTTTCCGGATCGGCCCACGGATGCGAGTGGAACAGTACAATGTGCTCGAGATCCGGAACCAGTCGGAATAATTCCAGGGCTACGTAACCTCCCATTGAGTGTCCGACCACAATCGGGTGGTGGAGCTGTTCGCGTTCGATAATTTTACGGACTTCTTCAGCCATGTACCGGATGGAAGGAGTTTGCTGCGGCTCAAATGCACTTTTTCCGTGTCCCGGAAGGTCGATGCAACAAGCTCTGACCGGCAGGTGTGGAATGAGATCTTCCCACATGCTCAGGTCTTCCATAAATCCATGTAAAAAAATGACAGGACTTCCATTTCCGGAAATCCTGTAATTCAAGAGTTGTTCATTCATAAACTAGTCTGTTTCGTCCTCAAAGTACCAGTCATCCAGGTAGTTGAAAAGGTTTCGAGGTTGAAAAGTTCAAACGATCATTGAACCTTTTCAACTCTTTCCATCCTTTGAACTTTTCAAGACGCATGTGACTCCAAAAACCATTATCTCTGTTTTTACAGAGCAGATTTCTTATTTCTGGTTCATCAATGTTTCGATTTCATCTGCTTCGATCGGGATGTTGCGCATCAGGTTGAAAGGTTCTCCGCTTGGCTGGATCACCAGGTTGTCCTCGATACGGATTCCAAGACCTTCTTCCGGAATGTAGATTCCCGGCTCGCAGGTAAAGACCATATTTGCTTCGATCGGCACATTCCACAGTCCCACATCGTGTGTGTCAAGACCCAGGAAGTGGGATGTTCCGTGCATGAAGTATTTTTTATAGGCAGGCCAGCTCGGATCCTGGTTTTTGATGTCTGTCTGATCCAGTAGTTTCAACCCGATCAATTCTGCTTCCATCATTTTACCCACTTCCTTGTGGTATTCCGCCATCATCGTTCCGGGAACCAATAGTTGCTGTGCCTGGTTTTTTACACGGAGAACCGCATCATATACTTCGCGTTGTCTTGGTGAAAAACGCCCGTTTACCGGGATGCTTCGCGACATGTCGGAAGAATAGTTTGCGTATTCCGCACCTACATCCAACAGGATTACTTCACCGTCCTGACATTGCATGTTGTTCTCAATGTAGTGAAGCACGCAGGCATTTTTCCCGGAAGCTACAATCGGAGTGTAGGCCCAGCCTTTGGAACGGTTGCGCAAAAACTCGTGTGCAAATTCCGCTTCGATTTCGTATTCCCAAACGCCCGGTTTCACAAAACCAAGAATCCGGCGGAATCCTTTCTCTGTGATATCACAAGCCTGCTGCATCAAATCCAGTTCGATCTGCTCTTTCACGGAACGGATCTGGTGCATGATCGGTGCGCTTTTGTGTACCTGGTGTGCCGGATAATCCTGTTTCACCTGGATAATAAAACGGTCTTCACGCGTTTGCACGGTGGTGTCTGCACGCAGGTGTTCGTTCGTATTCAGGTAAATTCCTTCTGCTTCCGCCATCATCTGCTTGAAAATGGTCTGGAATTGCTGCAACCAGTAAACCGTTTTGATCCCGGATGTTTCGAATGCCTGCTCCTTGTTGAGTTTTGCTCCTTCCCAAACGGCAATGTGCTCATTGGTTTCGCGAAGAAACAAGACTTCCCGGTGTGCTTCATTCTTTGAATCCGGGAAAAGTACCAGGATGCTTTCTTCCTGATCCACTCCGGAGAGGTAAAAAATATCCCGGTGTTGAGCAAAAGGCATCGTTCCGTCGGCACTTACCGGGTAAATATCATTGGAATTGAAAACAGCAAGTGTACCACCATGCATCTTCGCGGTGAACTTCTTTCTGTTCTCCGTAAAAAGCGATTTGTTTATTGGAAGATATTTCATGTTTATTCAAAATAGTTTAGGATGGTGAAATTACTAAAAAGGAAGAGAGAATTGTCAATTGTTAATCGATAATTCATAATTGAAAAGGTGACTGAGCGGAAGTTGAAGACAACTTTTTACTTAAAAAAAGAAGATCGTAAGTACTTTACGAACTACGGGGTGAAAATTTGTATCATCAAAGTCAAACAATATGAAAACAATATTCGACAGCATCCTGGTAAACCGCATCCAATTTGAAAGTTCATCCACAGAAGTTCAACTGGATTGTTGTGTATATGAAAACGGAAGTTCTTATGACAGCCAGATCTTTGTAAGTATGAGTGCTTTCAATCAGTTACTGTGTGAGTTGAGCGTGCGTGGTATTGATCTGGATATGGACGGAGGATTGGATACGATCGTTTTGTCGGATGACGAAATTATCTATTCGATGGATCTGGCAAAAGATGAAGAAAAGCCTGTTTTTCTGCCTTATTACTGTTTTCCGCAACAAAACAAGTTGTTAAGAGCCTAAGAAAGAGCAGAATTTTACAAATATCTTGAGCATATAAAAAAAAGTTGTATTTTCGAATTGTGTTCTGACCAGAACGCATTGGTTTGAAAAACATTATCTATGAAAAAAGTTATTACACTTTTTGTATTTGGCTCGCTATTTTTGGCTGGTTGCCCGAAACATGAAATCATTCCTGCACCGACACCAAAGGTGCAACTGGAGTCTCATTTCATTGGTACGATCAATGGAACTCAGGTAGAGTTGACTCAGAATGTAGACGGGTATTACCTGGATGCCACTAAAGTGAAAGTCATCCTTCCTTCACCTACGCCTTCAAAAGCAAATTATTTTGCGGATATGAAATCGTCCCAAAATCTGGTTTCCATCAGAGTTGGTCTGGGGTCTGCTACATTTGATGCAAGTGCTTCAGGAGGAGATCCGAGCCTGTCCGTATTCAACAACTTCTTTACATCCAACACCACACCGGCCTACGCTGCTTCTGCAGATGGCGGATTTGAAGTGGTGTACAGAGACGGTTCAGGTGCTGTCTGGACTTCTGATCCGACTCAGACGGCTCAGGATGTGGTCTTTACAAATATTGTTCAGGAATCTGACGGGACAGGAGATTACTCGAAATTTACATGTACGTTTAACTGTATGGTGTATCGACAAATTCCAGATACGACGACGCCCGATCCGAATGATTTTATAACGCTTTCATTGCCGATCCAAAACGCTATTCTGAAAGGTTGGTTCAAACGATAATTTTAGAAAAGCCATCCGGTATGCGGGTGGCTTTTTAGTTTTATATTATGCAGCAACTGAAGATTGGTATTATAGGGGATTTCAATTTTACCTTCAATACGCACCATGCCACGAACATGGCCCTGGATCATGCCGGCCGTTTCCTGGAGGTGGAATTGTCATACTACTGGATCAAGATCAACGAGGTCATCAACATGAAACCGCAACAATTATCCAATTTTGACGGTTTCTGGTTTGCTCCCGGCCCGTATCTCAATTTGTTTTACCTCAATGGGGTAGTGGATCTGCTTTTGCAGCAGGAAGCTCCCGTTTTCATTACCGGAGAAGGCTATAAAGCACTCATCGATGTGCTGATCCACCGCAATAACCTCAGTGCAAACGGGGAAAAACTGATTTCAGACAACCTGGTGGAAGGAAACCAGTTCGAACGTGTTTATGTAATTCCGCATTCAGCGGCACTCATTCATTTGTATGAAACCCGGAATCCGGAAGAATTGACTTCTACGCGCTACAGTTTGTACCCGCAATTGATCGGAAGTTTAACGGCTACCGATCTCGATATCGAAGCTTACAACCAGTTTGAAGAACCGGAGATTGTGAGTTTGAAGAACCGGAGATTCTTCCTGGCATGCGGATTCTGCCCGCAGGTGAGTTCCACGCGTGAGCTTCCGCACCCTTTGGTGTATACCTTCGTAAAATCCTGTTTTTTGTCGAACTAATCCTCGTGCTGCTGTACCTCTTCGAAGTAATGGTCGATCAGGAGGTTTTTTCCTAAAGCAGCTTCAACTGCCAGCACGTCGCAGCGTTCGTTTTCCGGATGCCCGTTGTGGCCTTTTACCCACACAAACTCAATGTTGAATGAGCGGGCAAGTGACAAGTAGCGCTGCCAGAGATCCTTATTTTTTTTCTTGTTGAATCCTTTTGCCTGCCAGCCATACACCCAGCGCTTCTGAATGGCGTCAATCACATATTTTGAATCCGAAAAAATCCGGACAGGAATCTGATTGGTTTTCAGGTTTTCCAGCGCTACGACCACGGCCAGTAGTTCCATCCGGTTGTTGGTGGTGAGCCTGAAACCTTGTGAAAGTTCTTTTACCGACTGCTTGTACCGGAGGATGATTCCATAGCCTCCAGGCCCCGGATTCCCGCGCGCAGAGCCGTCTGTGTATATGTTGATGTATTCCTGCACCCCGCAAAGTTATAAAAATATGTTGTTTTGATTTTTTATTCTGAAAGGCGAAAAAAAAACGGTTAATCGTAAATAGTTGTTAAAAATTAACCAGGGTTACTAATTTAGGATTCCAATGATTCAAACTGATAAACTGCATCTATGCTCTCCTAAATGCTGGTTTTTTGCCGATAAACAGTTCGTTTTTAAATTGGTAATTTTAGGTTAACTTACAATAAATGTTCAAAATATTGGGAAGAGGGCTTTGTTTTACGTAAATATTTGACCAATTTTGTAGTCGAAAAGGAGCTGATATCTTCAGTTTCTGATTCAGTGAATAGTGGTTAGGTTAGGTTAACGAAAAGCGGTCAGCAATGACCGCTTTTTGTTTTTACCCCAACTTCATGCTATTTTCAGATTCTTGTAACGTCTCGTATGCCTGGATGCAACGCACAGAAAAACAAAAGCAGGTAGTTGTGCTACCTGCCTTTATAGTTTTAGTTTCGTCGTAAATTTGAAGAAATTCCTTTCGGATATCAGTTGTATGAATTACTTGATCACTTCCAGGAACCCGGTTTTTTCAATCGGATTATTGTCTTTCAGAATCCCATTCAGCTTGTAGAAGTAAACTCCTTCGCTGCACGGATCCCCACTTTGCGTTTTTCCGTCCCAGAAAACGGTTCCTGTGACATTTTTCGCTTCGTGAATCACATTCCCCCATCTGTTTGCAATCAGGATGTCAAAAGACTTAAAAATATCGTATTGGAAAGAGAATACCTCGTTGTTCCCGTCGCCGTTCGGAGTAATGATGTTCGGCATCTGGAAATCTCCGGTTACCTGGATCACGGTCGAATAGGTATCGAAACACCCGTTTGCGTCCTGGATTGTCAGCGTGATAACGTATGAGCCCGCAGTGTAATAGTGATTGTAAATCGAAGCACCCGTGCTGTTCACCACCTGCGGATAAGGATTATTGTCCCAAACCCATTGAACGATTCCCGCTACTCCGGAAGACTGATCATCAAATTCAACAATCGTTCCGAGGTCAATGGAAGTGGGGTTCACGACGAAATAGGCATTCAATCCCACATCCGGAATCGTAATCGGGTTCATCGGGTAAATCACTTCACAGTTATTGCTGTCGGTAACAGTCAATGTCGGGTTGTAAGTCGTCACATCGTGGTAGGTGTGGTTGAAGTTCAGCGAGTCATTCACGAACATTCCGTCTCCGGTATTCCACACAATGGTCTCCAGGAAACTTGTATTTCCGATGTCAAAGGTCACATTTTGTCCGCAGGCGTTCGGATCCTGTGTCCAGGTTGGGTTGGCAACCGGCCCGAAAATCGTGAGGTAATCAACGTACGTAGTATCGGAAGTACATCCGAACTCATCGGTAATCGACAAGGTCAGGCTGTAAGTTCCCGGGAAAACATACGTGTTATTCGGATTTTGCAGCACAGATGTTTTTCCGTCGCCGAAAATCCAACTGTAATTTGCAATGGTTCCGTAGGAAAGCGATTGGTCGGTCAGCGATGCGAATACCGGCGGACATAAGTAATCCCCGTTGGCATTGGTTGCAGCTCCGCTAAAAGTGTAATCCGGGATGGCAACCGGGGTCGAAATCGTCAATAATTTGGACAGCGTGTCTTTACAACCGTTTGCATCCGTCACGATCAATACATAACCGTGCGTAAAGCTCGAAGTGGAATTATTCAAACTTTCACTGTACGCATGCGCATAATCTGTTCCGGTGCTCACCGATGATCCGTCTACGAACCATTGGTAGGTCAAAGGAGCCAGTCCGCTGGAAGTATTGACTGTGCTTACATTTTCCAGGTTACAAACAACCGAATCAATACTAAAGACAGCGGTCGGCTTGGTAATAGTAACAGACGTGCTTGCAGGAGCAGAAATACAGCCGAACTGATCGGTTGCAACGAGCGTTACGGAGAATGTTCCTTCGGTGTTGTAAGTATGCGTCACGTTGGTGTTCACGTTCGTCGTTGTCTGCGTGGTGTTATTGTCGTTAAACGTAAATAGGAACGAAGAAAGCGGCACGCCGTTGTTTTGCGGTATCGAGTTGTTGTCGAAGGTCACCAGGAATGGCGCACAACCGGCATTGTCATCCGGGACGAGCTGTGCCAAAGGGAGTGCTAAAGCCGTCATCGGGCTGAATGTAGCGTTATCGGAACATCCTACGCTGTTTGTCGCTGTCAGAGTAATGGTAAACGTTCCGAAGCCGGGATAAGCATAGGTTGGATTCGGGCCGGTAACAGACTGTCCGTTCCCCATGTTCCACAAATACGTTCCGAACGGGTGCGAAGACGTGGAATTGTCCTGGAGTGTAATCGGTGAATTCACACACACACTGTCATTCGAAATACCGGAAATGACGGCATTGGTGGTCGAAATGTAAATGGTCTGTGTGGTACTGTCCGAACACCCGGTGGTATAATTGTAAATCACCTGTTTGATCGTATACGTTCCGTAAGCAGTGTAATTGTGCGAAGTCGTTCCCAGGTCGGCATCGTCGAAATCTGGATCATCGAATGTTGTTGTGCTTCCGTCTCCCCAGCGCCAGATCATCAGGCAGTCGTCGGAGAGTTTCCCGATTTTGGAGTGATCGTTCACCACTACGTTCACCGGGAAGCTTGCAGGATTACAGTAAAGCGTTTGCGCCGGGTTGAACAAGCTGATCGGAGCTTTGATATACACCGCGTCCGGAATGGTCAGGGTGTCTTTACAACCGCGGAAATCGACGATTAATGTGACATCGAAATAGCCGGTGTCTTGCGAATACGAATAATTCGGATTTTCTTCGGTAGATGTTCCACCATCGCCGAAATTCCAGAAATAAGTCACTTCATCAGAGGTGTGCGGCGCCAAAATCACCGATTGGTTGGTGAACTGGATGGAACGTTTGGCACATTCCGGGCTCTGGTTAATCGAGAAGTTAACTAAATCTACTTTCCCGACCTCAATATAGGCAGGAATGTTCACCGTTCCCTGACAACCTGTTTGTGTTGTAATCGTAAGTGAAACGTTATAAACTCCGAGGTTGTAGGTGTGAGGCGGCGGGTTCTGCCCGTTGTAAGTCGTTCCATCGCCGAAATTCCACAACCAGCTCGTAATCGGAATACTTGCTGATGACGTATCGATAAACGTAATGGTGAGCGGTTCGCAACCACTCGTATCGGTGCTGGTGAATCCCGCAACCGGTGGACTCAGTGTTACGGCGGTCAGACTGGTTGTTCCCGGACAGCCGTTTGCACCCGTCATTGTCAGTGTAACGGTATACGTTCCGTTGCTTTGATACGTGTGTGCCGGCGGGTTTTGCCCGTTAAACGTTGTTCCGTCACCGAAAGTCCACTGGAAATTCGTTCCACTAGGACTGGTGTTGGTGAAAGTCACGGATTGCGGAGCACAACCTGTAGCCGGATTCGCTGTAAAAGCAGGAATCGGAGTCGGTAGAATAGTGATCTGTTTGGTGGTAGATCCGGAACAGCCCAAACTGGTGTTCTGAGAGCTGAGACTGATGGTGTATGTTCCCGGAGTGGAAAAAACAATGCTGTTATTCTGAGCCGATGAACTTGCAGGAGACCCGCCTCCGAAAGACCAGTTCCAGGAATTGGCCCCTACGGTTGAGTTATCGGAAATGGTTACCGGAGTATTCTGGCAGGCTGTTGCCGGTGCCGTGATTCCTGCCTGGAAGTTCGAAACGACAATTGGTTTCAAGAGGGTGTCTTTACATCCGAAGCTGTTTGTGGCAATGAGCGTCACGTTGTATGTTCCGGCAGAGGTATAGTTGACCGGGTTTGGCGTTTGCTGCGTGGAAGTTTGGCCGTTCCCGAAATTCCAGGAATAGGAAGTGGCTCCTGTACTGGTGTTGTTGAAACTCACACTCACCGGAAGACTACAGCCGTTTGCCGACACGGTGAAATTCGGTGTAGGTTTCGGACGAACGGTCACATACGCAGATTTTAACTCAAAATCCGCCTGTCCGTTAGAAGCCTGAACCGTCAGCGTAACGGTATACGTTCCCGGAGCACTGTAGACGTGTGTCGCATTTTGGGTTGTCGCGGCATTTCCGTCACCGAAATCCCAGGCATAGGATGTAATGGGTGATGAACCTGCGGTAGACTGGTTGGTGAAATGAATACCTTCTTCCAGGCAAACAACTAATGGTGATGCAGTGAATTGTGCGTTCGGCGGCGTTTGGGTAAATCCAAAAGTGGACACCAACAGGGACAGAAGTAGTAAACGCATAAGCTAAGTTTCAAGGTTCGTATTGTTTTTGAGACTACAAAACTAGCGATGGTATATTAATCCCATCAAACTAATCTATTAATTAATCTCTACAATCAAAGATGCGAAATTATTCCATTAAGTTGCTTGAAAGCCATCGCTTCATTTGCTCTAAATCATACTTTTTTCTATCAGCTAAGTTTTCTACCTGATCAATGGTCACTTTTCCCAGACCAAAATATTTGGAGTCCGGGTGCGCAAAGTACCATCCCGATACGGACGCTGCCGGCCACATGGCTAGTGTTTCCGTGAGTGAAACGCCGCTCAAAGCCTCTGCATTCAACAGGTTGAACAAGTTTGGTTTCTCCGTGTGATCCGGGCAGGCAGGGTAGCCCGGTGCCGGGCGAATTCCCTTGTATTGTTCTGCGATCAATGCGTCATTATCAAGTGTTTCATCGTTGGCGTAACCCCAGGTTTCCTTTCGCACTTTTTCGTGCAGGAATTCGGCAAAAGCCTCTGCAAAACGATCTGCCAATGCTTTGATCATGATGGAATTGTAGTCGTCGTGATCTGCTTCAAAACGCTTCACGTGTTCGTCGATTCCGTGACCGGCCGTTACCACAAATGCCCCGATGTAATCTATCACTCCGCTATCCTTCGGAGCAATGAAATCTGCCAGGGAAAGGTTTGGCTGCCCGGCCGCTTTCTTGGTTTGTTGTCTGAGCGAATGCTGGATTCCCAGTACGGAAGTACGCTGTTCGTCCGAATAAATCTCAATATCATCGTTGATACTGTTGGCAGGAAAAATACCGTAAACCGCTTTGGCGGTCAGCCATTTTTCATCCACCAGCTGCTGCAGCATATTTTGCGCGTCGTCGTATAATTTGGTGGCTTCTTTTCCGACCACTTCGTCTTTCAGGATGCGCGGAAATTTTCCGTGCAGTTCCCAGGTTTGGAAAAACGGTGTCCAGTCGATGTAGGGAACCAATACCGAAAGGTCTTGTTGTTCGATGATCTGAACTCCCAACTGGTTGGGTTTCCTGATGGTTTCGTCGTTGAACTCAAGCACGAGTTTGTTTTTCAGCGCATCGGAGTAGGAAAGAAGCTGTTTTGCCCCGCGGTGTTTTTCGTGGTGTTCGCGTACCCGGGCATAATCTGCCTGGATGTCTTTTACGAACTGCTCTTTCTTTTGTCCCAGTAACTGCTCCACAACCGTTACCGAACGGGAAGCATCCAGCACGTGAACGGTTTGTCCTTTCCGGTAGTTCTGTTCGATTTTTACGGCAGTATGCACTTTGGATGTTGTTGCCCCGCCAATGAGCAGTGGAATCGACAAATTGGCGCGTTCCATTTCTTTCGCCACGTACACCATTTCATCGAGAGAAGGTGTGATCAAACCGCTCAAACCAATGACGTGTGCGTTCTCTTCAATAGCTGCCTGGATGATTTTTTCCGCAGGAACCATCACTCCAAGGTCTACAATTTCGTAGTTGTTACAGCTCAATACAACGGAAACAATGTTTTTCCCGATGTCGTGCACGTCTCCTTTGACGGTTGCCATGATCACTTTTCCGGCTGAACTGGAGACACCGTCTTTTTCGGCATCAATGAAAGGCAGCAGGTAAGCCACGGCTTTTTTCATCACACGGGCAGATTTCACAACTTGCGGGAGGAACATTTTACCACTTCCGAACAAGTCTCCCACGATGTTCATTCCATCCATCAGCGGGCCTTCAATGACCTGGATCGGGCGTTCGAACTGGTGGCGGCATTCTTCCACATCTTCGTCGATGTAATCTACGATTCCTTTTACCAGAGCATGAGCCAGTCGTTCGTTTACCGGTGCATTCCGCCATTCAAGGGAAACTTCTTTCTTCTTGTCATCGCCTTTGAAGCTTTCGGCAAATTCGAGGAGCCTTTCAGTAGCATCCGGTCTGCGATTCAGCAAGACATCTTCTACGTATTCGAGGAGTTTTTTGTCGATGTCGTCATAGACTTCAAGCATGGACGGGTTGACAATCCCCATATCCATACCGTGCTGAATTCCGTGATAGAGGAAAGCCGAGTGCATGGCTTCGCGCACCGGGTTGTTTCCCCGGAAGGAGAATGAAACGTTCGAAACCCCTCCTGAGACGTGTGCTCCGGGAAGGTTTTCACGGATCCATTTGGTTGCACGGAAGAAATCCAATGCATTGTTATTGTGTTCTTCCATTCCGGTTGCAACCGGGAAGATATTCGGGTCGAAAATGATGTCTTCGGGTGCGAATTTGACCACGTCTACCAAAATGCGGTAGGAGCGTTCGCAGATTTCGATTCGGCGTTCGTAGCTGTCTGCCTGGCCTTTTTCGTCAAATGCCATCACAACTGAAGCCGCTCCGTAACGTTTAATGAGTTTTGCCTGGCGGATGAAATTTTCTTCCCCCTCTTTGAGTGAAATGGAGTTTACGATTCCTTTTCCCTGGATGCACTGCAATCCGGCTTCAATGATTTCCCATTTGGAGCTGTCAACCATGATCGGAACGCTGGAAATATCCGGTTCGGAAGCAATCAGGTTGAGGAATTTTACCATCGCTTCTTTTCCGTCGATCATCCCTTCATCCATGTTGATGTCGATGACCTGCGCTCCGCCTTCTACCTGTTCGCGGGCAACGGAAAGTGCCGCTTCGTAATCATTTTCCTTGATCATCCGAAGGAATGCGCGCGATCCGGTCACGTTGGTACGTTCACCGATATTGATAAAATTACTTTCCGGTGTAACCGTGATGGCTTCTAAGCCTGATAAACGTAAGAATTTCATGCGTTGGTCGTTTCGCTCAATTTTCGGGGTGAGTATTTGGAGGCAATTTCTGCCATTTTTTTGATGTGTTCCGGAGTGGTACCGCAGCACCCGCCGATGATGTTGATCAATCCCTGCTGGAGGAATTCTTCGATCTGTGTTCCCATCATTTCAGCCGTTTCGTCGTACTGTCCGAATTCGTTCGGGAGTCCCGCGTTCGGGTGTGCGCTCACGGCAAACGGAGCCTGGTTTGCCAATACCTGCAGGTACGGACGCATCGCATCTGCTCCCAATGCGCAGTTCAGCCCGATGCTTAACAAGGGCATGTGTGAAACGGAAACCAGGAATGCTTCGGTGGTTTGTCCCGTCAGGGTTCTTCCACTTTGGTCGGTAATGGTTCCGGAAATCATGATCGGAATCTGAATGCCGCGTTCTTCGCTCAGTTCGTCGATTGCAAACATCGCTGCTTTGGCGTTCAGCGTGTCGGTAATGGTTTCTACCAGCAGGAAATCTGCTCCGCCGTCGATCAAACCGGTTGCCTGTTCTTTGAATGCAACCACGAGTTCTTCAAATGTAATGGCACGGAATCCCGGGTCGTTGACATCCGGTGACATGGATGCCAATTTGGTAGTCGGCCCCATCGAACCAGCTACGAATCGCGGTTTATCCGGATTTTTTGCGGTGAATTCATCACAGACCTCACGGGCAATTTTCGCTCCGTGGTAATTGATATCGTAAACGGCTTTTTCCAGGTGGTAATCTGCTTGTGCCACCGATGTTGCACCGAAGGTATTGGTTTCGATGATATCGGATCCTGCTTCGAGGTACTGGGCATGGATTTCTTTGATCACATCCGGTCGGGTCAGGACAAGGATATCGTTATCGCCTTTCAGTTTGTGGGGATGATCTTCAAACCATCCTTTACGGAAATCGTCTTCTTCCAGGTTGTAACGCTGGATCATGGTTCCCATCGCTCCGTCCAGGATGAGAATTCGTTCGTTGAGTAATTGCCTGATGTCTTTCATAGCTTGTATATGTGCTTTGCTAAACTATGAAGTAGGGGAAGTAGTTCAAAACTACCAGTAACTTATCTCTTCCTGTTCGCCGCAGCAAATCAGAATCGGATTTGGCACCTTCCCGCCGGAACGGAGGTTGCCAAGGTTTCACAGGGCCTGTCCCTCCACCTTTCTTCATAAGTTATATCAAAGATCTGGTGCAAAGATATACAGGATAGTTGATTTTGAAAAGAAATGACCTGAAATTTAGTTGAAGACTTCCAGGTCTCCCATTGATTCCGCAGATGACACCGACCCTTTATGATCCTGTTTTGTATGAGAATTCCGATGATTTGAACGATGTATTTACGCCAGTTCATCGTTCGACTTCGTGTAACAAGTTCACGACAAGTGCTCAGTATGCTTTGTTGAATAGTTCAAGAGCATATTTTTGAGCTCTTTGAACTTTTTTCATTTTCAAATGAACACTGCCTGTTTTTTGACAATTTTCCTGTGATCTGCTATTTTTTGGAATTCTCCAGTTTGTACCTGATTCCAATCATTCCGATCGCCAGGATTCCGAATAATAATGTGAGCCAGGGTGTATATGTCACGTCGTATTTTGCAATCACGAACCCACCGAGAGTCGTTCCCAGGGTTACTCCCAGATTCCCGAATGATGTTGCCAGGCTATTTGCAAATTCCAGTGCTTCCGGAGCGGCTGAAATCATGTAGGTTGACGCGCTCAAAAAGCAGGGAGAATACAGAAATCCCCACAATCCGATCACAGCGGTGGTTGTCCAGGTATTTCCTCCTGAGAAATACAAGAGAACGGGAGTGATTACCGTGCCGGTCAGGAAAAACAAGGTGGTTCCCGTGACGCTTTTGTTCATCATTTTTCCTGCTAAAAAATTGGCTAAAACGCCCATGATGCCGAAGACAAAAAGCATATAACTCACCAGGGTGTTGTCCATGTCTTTGGCTTTGTTTAAGTATTCGGCAAAATAGCTGTAGGTAGAAAACCAGGCTGTAATCATGAAGAAGTTCATTGCTGTGCTGATAATGAAAACCGGTTTTTTCAGGATCTGAATTTGACTGCCGTAGGATTTCCTCGTTTTTACAGGCATATCCGGAAGACCAAACCAGATAAACGCAAGAGCCGTCAAGCTGACAAAAGCCTGGATTACAAATGACAGTTCCCACGTCACTCTACTGGCAAGATACGTAGCAAAGGGAACGGTCGTTACCATTGCAATGGCTATTCCGCTGAAAACAATGCTCATCAGTTCGTTTTCATTGGATTTGTTTCCTTTGGCGACCGCTGCGGATAAAGCTGCCGCAATGTAGACGGGTTGTAAAAAAGCGGGTAGAATCCGGACGAGAATCAAGAGCCAGAAAGGAGGCGAGCATGACGAAACAATCCCCGTGATCAGGAAGATGAGCAAGGAAACAGCCATGATTTTTTTCCGGTCGAATCCGGAGACCAGCAAAGTCATAAATGGTCCTGTCAAGGCAATCACCAGTGCAAAAGCACTCAGTAGAATCCCTGCTTTGTCAATCGAAATACGGTAATGTTCTGCAATTTGCGGTAAGATGCCGATGATTCCAAACTCAGTGGTGATTACGCCTATAAAACCAAGACACCCGATGTAAGCATGTTTTTTCATTGTTGAGTTTGATTTTCTTTTATGAATTGCCCCAAATCCTGTATCAGCCCTGCCGCGTCATCGATCATTCCTCCCATTTGAAAGAAGCCGTGAATCATTCCTTCGTAGCGTTTCAGGTTTACATGGACACCTTTTGCACGGAGTTTTTCTGCATATTGAACCGCTTCGTCTTTCAATGGATCGTATTCGGCAACGGCGATAAAAGTTGGTGGCAACGCTTCCAAATCGTCTGCCAGCAGTGGAACGGCATCGGGATTTGTTTGGTCTTCTGTTTGTGGTAAATACCAATCCCAGGCCTGGATTCCGCCTTGTAGATTGAGTATGGGTCCATTCTGAAATTCGAGCCAGGAGGCTGTTTTTAACGAATTATCTGTAACAGGATAAATAAGGATTTGAGCGACCACTTTTTCTTTGAATTTCCGCGCAATGGTTGCCGCCAAAGCGCCGCCCGCACTATCGCCTGCAATCATTAGTTGGCTTGGGTTTATGCGGAATCGCGCTGCGTTGTCAAGTATCCATTGCGTAGCAAACTCACCATCATTCAACCCTGCGGGAAACGGGTGTTCCGGTGCAAGCCGGTAGGATACAGCGATGACAGTTGTCTGTGATGCATTGGCAAGTTGACGCAGGGGAGTGTCGTGGGTTTCAAGACTTCCGGCATTGAACCAGCCTCCGTGGAAATAAACGATGGCAGGTTGCTTGTCCCGGTCATTTGGACGGTAGATCCGAAGACGAATCGCGTGCTTGCCTGTTGTGATGGTTTGCTCTTCAATGAGATGAACAGCTTCTTTGGTTCCTGCCAGAGGGATAAATTGTTCGTAAAAAGCTCTGCCTGTTTCTAGTTGGCTGAGGTTTGACGGTACTTCAATCTGTTGGATATACGTCAGTGTTTTTTGTACCTGTTCTGATAATTTCATGTCGATTCTCTTTTAAGATTGTCCGCAAAAGTATTTTCAAAGAGCTAAATTTGTAGTGTATACAACCAAATGTCAGGTACTAACAAATTTGTAAGTAATGGGAAAAAGAAAGGAGAACTCGACGAATAGTTTCAATGAAAAGCAAATTATGGAATGTGAATTGGCGTATGCTGTTTGCAAGATTGGAGGTCGTTGGAAAATCCTGATTATGGGGAAGCTGGAAACGGGGAAATTACGCTTCAGCGAATTGCGAAATCAAATTGACGGAATCACCGAACGCATGCTCACGCTTCAATTGCGGGAATTGGAAAAGGAAGGCCTGGTAAAGCGTACGGTTTATGCTGAAGTTCCCCCGCGGGTGGAATATGAATTGACGGAAATCTCCAAAGAACTCATTCCGATTTGGCGGATGCTGGAACATTGGGGAAAGAAGCATAAAAGCCTTTCTCAGGCTGATTAGAAGTTAAACTTCATGTTGCGGTCGTCCAGCACGGCAAAGGAGATTTTCCCGGTCCAGCGCGGCGTGATGTGATTTCCATCGGAGAATACACCATAAATCCCGATGCGGAGCCGTCTTTTCGAAAACTTGAAATTCCGTTCGATTCCTCCCAGTACCTCGTAATGTTTCCAGTTGTATTGCGCTACATACAGCGCTCCGCAACCAAATACCAGTCCGATTCCGGTTTTCTTCATAAACGGAATTTTGTTCATGATCGACCCGTTGTCGTGGTGAATGAAATGGGCTTCGATGTAGTAATCCCGCGATGGAAGCGATGAGTCCTGATCCTGGAACGAGTAGAGCGGGTTGGAGAACCAGAGCGGATCACTGCGTCGCTGGTACTTGAAATCGGCATCTTTCAGACTTTTTGCGCTCAGAAACTTCCCCGAACGAATGTGGTAAGAAGAAGTTCCCAGTGTTCCGAGCTGAAAATTCTGATAAATTCCCACCAAGCCGTATTCGTGGTCTACATCACTTCCGAAGAGTTTCGGAATCCCGCGTTGATAATAGGCATAAACAGAAGGCCATTTGGAGCCCAGAACCACTTTTCTATGAGGTTCGCGCATGTATTTCTGGCCTGGAGTATAAGTGATCGTAATATCTCCGAGCAGGGCCTGATAACCGACGAACGGTTTGAAATCGTCATTGGGGATCACGTTGTCCAGGAATCCCATCTTCTTGTAGCCGTTAATCGACCGGCGTTCGCAAAACTCAACCGTAATGTCGACGTACAATCCGTTGAGGTATTCCTGCGTTTGCCCGAGTTTCAGTTTGGTGGCTTCGATGAAATTACTTCGTTTGTAGATCTGCGTAATGGCATCATAACTCACAATGGCATCGAATTGGTGTGAAAATTCGGTCCTGAAATGTGCTTGTTTGAAGGGATTGTAGAGGTAGTTCCAGTTCGTACTTCCCTTGACATCGTGGTTGAGGAAACCGTACGACACTTCGGTATACACGTCCAGCGTACGCTGATCTTCCCATTTCTTGAAGTAATTGAACCCGGGAGCTACACGCGGCCCGGCGGGGTAGAGCGGACGCGCGGTTGCTGCAATCGAGTTGATGCTCCACTGCACTTTTTTCGGACGGTTCCGGTGTTCCACTCCAAACCAAATCACTTTCAGGAAGGTGACTTTATTGAAAACATGATCGACCGAATCCAAATATTCCTTGCGGTTCAGGACATCATGGATGCTGTCGCGGACAAGGATGAAACGCTGTTCTTCCGGGGTGAGCGAAACGGCGCGTTGTTCTTTCCAGAAAGAGGAATCACGTTCATAGGCTTCTTCCGTTGTCACAGCCAGCTCGTTGTTGAAGAATTTCGGAGTGAAGCCGGGGTTGAAATTGTAATTCGAAAACTGGGCAAGTGTTTTACAAGTTGAAGTCTGGTTTTTGTATTTGACACCGTAATCCAGTACCTGTTCGCGGAGTACGCACATCGAATCGCCCGGAAGGTCAAATTCCTGGTGGATGGAAAAATAATCGTATAGAAACAGGTTTCCTTTTTCCATCGTCAGGTCGAGTTTCTGGATCAGCCAGAGCGAATCAATAACATAGATGTAGCCGGTGAGCGTGGAAGTAGAACTCATCCGGGGAAGGATTTTGATCTTGTGGATCTTTCTTCCGTTTTCCTCGTATTGCGCTTCCAACCGGTACCGGTAAGACAAGATTCCCGGCGTGGAGATCGGGCTCATGACAGGGGTGCTGTGAAGGTCCTCCAAATACAGAAGATTCTGGAAGAAATTGAAGTTCGATTTGACCGTCGTGGTGTAGTAGAGCGTTTTGTCGTTTCCTCTCAATTCGTAGGCGTTGCGCACTTCTTTCACTTTGTTGGGCGGCGCATAATTCCGGGTGAGCTGGATTTCAGCAATGTTCATATTCCCGGCCAGCTTTGCCATTTTGCGCTGTTCTTCTTCAAAGGGATCGGCCAGCTGCTGCTTGTCATTCTTCGCTTCTGATTCTTTTTCCTTCCGGGAGATTGTTTCGGTTGCTTTGATGTACACATCTGTGCTGTGCGGATACGACCATGGGCTGATCTGATCCCGTTTTTTGACCACTTCCAGCATGATTTCCCGTCCGGGATTGGTGCGTTTAACAGCAATTTCCGCTTCTTCGAGTTCGTTGATTTTGATCGGGAAAAGCTGGATGTCGCGGGTGGCTCCTTTGTTCGCAATAATCACATACACTTCCCGCTCGATGTAACCGGTAGCGGTAACAATAACAAAGTATTCCCCGTCGAAGAGCTGGAGTGAGAATTTTCCGTTTTCGTCCGTCTGCGTACGGAGTTCCGGGTTGTTTTTGATATACACATTGGCAAAGGGAATGGGCAGTTTCTTTTCATCCAATACAGTCCCGCTCAGATTCCATTGAGCGTAGGAGAGGATTGGCAGAAAGATCAAAAACAGCAGGCAGAAACCCTTCGAAAACTTCATTTTAACCGGTAGCATATTGGTTAAAAGCGAAAATACGAAAATGTCAGGTCCAATCGATTGAAAATCATGTGAAAGCGCAGATCTTCCGGTTAAGCGGTTATTTCTGTTTTTGACTGTTGAGGAAAGCCTGGTGTTTTTCCATGCGTTTGCGCATAAAACGTCTCATGAGATACGTTCCGAGAGCCATGAGAGCGAAGATGTAATAAACGGCCCAGCTGCTGAAACTTTCTTTCAGGCACATCACGGTAACCATGATAATGATGAGGATTCCCATGGATAACCAAAACAATTCCATGATGCGATTGTATGTTTTCATTTTCTCGTTTATTTATTCTTGTTCTACTATCTTTCTGTAAGTTGAAATTTAGTTCATACTTCGACAAGCTCAGTATGTATTAGTTCAAAAGTTCAAAAGTTCAAAAGTTCAAAATGAGTGTTTTAAATACTTTGAACCTTTTCAACTGTTTGAACAAACTTTGAGTTTTTAGTATTCAATACAGCGATCTTATTTATTGATCGAAATACGGCCTTGCGGTTCGAGGAATTCATAATACGAAAAATCCTGCTTGGCGCGGATGCCTTTTCCGTAGATCAGTTCCTTCGGACTTTTGATCATGACCATTTTGTCTGTAAAGATAAGACTATCTTTTTGATCCCAGTAAAGCGCTTCGGTGTACATGGTTTGCTGGCGTGCCGGATTATACAACTGCACGGAGTCCAGAACCCGCATGGTTCCTTTCGTTTCGTTGATTTCACCGTATTGTCCGGTCAGAATGGATTGGAGTTCTCCTTCGGCCCCGAAAAAGTCCACTTTGATTCCTTCTCGGAATTTAGTGATGTTCTCCGGTTTGGAATATGCTTCCGCCAAAGGAGCATACAGTTTAAACTGGGGAAAACCGGCTTCGGTCTGAAGGACAAATAATTCTTCCGTTTTCTGTTCCGGATCCGTGGATTTGAACGTGATCTGCTTGATCTCGTCCAGGTCATTCACACAGGACCCAAATACGGGCAAGCATGCCAGACACAGGTATGCAAGAGTCCGGTTTGCGCGCATTAGTCGAGTTTGTACTTTCTGAACCAACGTTCGTAAGAAGACGGTGCAATGATGATTCCGAAGCTAACCGAGAAGAAACGTTCTTTCAAATCTGTTGAATTTCCGGTTCCGTTTGATCCGTACTGAACACTGAGGTTCAAAGAAGAATTTGTTTTCTGAGCCAGGAACGGGAATCCGAAACCTGCAGTCACAGCAGTAGTTTTCAGCTGTCTGCCATTGATGGTATTCGGCAGAAGTCCGTATTGTCCCCCGATGCGGTACTTGATTTTGGAGAAATACGCCATTCCTTTGGTTTTTTTATCGATACTGATGTTCGGAATAAACTGCAAGGCGATTTTAGATGTAAAGGTGTTTGAAAAGCTGGAGCTGCTGTGCTCGCTGAATTGCTCTTCATACGCTTTCCATTGTGTAAGGGTTACTTCTCCGAAAATTCCCAGCTGGTAATTGAGTTTGTCCGGGTTGCGGGAAATATTCGGACTGAATGCATAACCAGCTCCGAACGTTTGTTTACTCGGAAAAATAATCTTGCCCTTGTTGTTGTCCACATAACTGATCGTGTCTGTCAATGAAGTAGAAGTGAGTGTTGTCACATCCGTTGCGTAGTACAGCGAGTAATCCAGGTATGAATTCAGGGAAAGCTGCGGCGTGTAAACCGCAGAAACGAATAGTTGTTTGCGTTTATCAAAATCCAGGAAATGCTGGAAGTTTGCTCCGAAGGAATAGTAAAGCGCGCGAAGACGGAACGTGGAGAAATCAACTCCTCCCGCCGGACTGTTGGCGTCAAAAACACTGCGTCGCTGGTTGGTCACAGAGCCGAAGAGGTAACCGAAATTTGCCCCGATTCCCAGGTTTGTTCTTTCCGATTTGATAATGGAATAAGCAACACCTACAAACAAGAGGTTGGTCGATCCGGAACCCAGGTAGGAATACGTCACAGAATCATCGTAAGCATAAGCCCGTTGGCTCAGGTTATATCCTTTACGTGTAAACGGTTTCAATCCCAAACCGATTCCTAATCTTTTTCCGAAGGGAATCGCCAGCGTGAAATTTGAAATGCCGGTTGTTTTTCCTTTGTAACTACCCTGGTCGTCCGAATAAGTTGAGAATTTGGATGCAACTCCTACGGAAAACAACGGTTGACCGAAAGAGAGAAACGAATAACTCGCAGGATTATAGGTATTGATCAATGTGGAGTCAAAAACGATGCTTGAAATATTTCCAAGACCTCCGTATTGAGCTTCGGGTAAAGCGCCCTCTTCACCGAGGCCTGCGGCACTGTAAGCAGATGAAGAAGTGGTTTGGCTCCACGCTGTATAGCACATAACTGTACTAGATACCAGAAGAAAAAGTTGTTTGAGCATGTAAGAGTGCTATTAATAATCCTTTGAGGGTCAAATTCTCGTCGGCAAATATGCCATATTTATTACCTAATTCAAAATATTGGCTGTCGCCCCCCGTGAGAAAAATTGTTAATTCGGGGTAAAGCCGCCGGTATTCTTCAATGAAACCGACCATTTCCAAATGCATTCCGTTCATCACTCCGCTTCTCATAGCTTCCAGGGTGTTTTTCCCGATGAAAGGCCCTTGCAAATGGTCTTCGACAAGCGGTAATTTGCCTGTAAAATCATGCATAGCCCGGTAGCGCAATTCCATTCCGGGAGAAATGCTACCTCCCTCATAAATCTGCGGGTAACGGACGAAATCATATTTGATGCAGGTTCCAACATCGATGATTAACGCATTTTTTTCGGAAATATTGGCTGCGGCAATGGCATTTGCCAAGCGGTCGATTCCAAGCGTTTTTGGAGATTCATAGTGATTCGTGAGCGGAACAGGAAGTTCGTGACTGAACAACATGGCGTTCGGAAGCAGTCCTTTGATCCATTTGGTGTTTTTATCCGAGCGTACGGAGCTAATAATTCCGGGCCAGTTTTTGTATTTGATCAGGTAGGATTTCAGCTTGTCGAGTTCGTCATTGGAGAACCTGCGAACCTCTTGTAAATCATGATTTTGAAACAGGCCGACTTTGATGCGCGTATTTCCGGCATCGACGACAACTGCTTTGAATTCCTGTTCCATTGGGACAAAGATAGAATTGATTTTATAAAAAAAATCACTTTTTCATTAGGAGGAATGAATTCTATTACTATCTTTGCACCCACAATTGAGGAGGTGATGTAGCTCAGTCGGTAGAGCAAAGGACTGAAAATCCTTGTGTCGGCGGTTCGATTCCGTCCATCACCACAAAAAGAAAAAAGCATTCAGCGGTAGTTGGATGCTTTTTTCTTTTTGTCCCTCAATACTCACTCTCTAACTCACACTTTCTGGGCTTTTTTCTTTTCAGTGTGAGTGTGAGAACTGAGTGTGGGATCACGGTTCGAAGCTGAGATCCAGCTTCCTCCTTTGGAGGTCTTAACGACTCTGATGAGTGTCAGACTCCGTCAGAGAGGATCGAGGAGGATGGCAAAGCCAAAATCTTCCACAAGTTCCAATTTCATTCAGTTTTTTTTGATAGTATTGATGCTATAATTATCACAATCAATGGGAACTTTAAATGAAGTATATCAACTTAAACCTATCGTATTATCTGCCTCCGCAATTTTAAAAGTTAAGAAGAACTGCGAAGATTCTTTTTTGAAAAGCTTTGACTTAACAAATACGGTTGCTAAAGAAAAAGGAATTTTTTCCGATACGTTTTTATATATAGCAGATGAAGGAAAGGTTGAAAGACTTGCTATTTATTCACCGGAAAGAATAATCGATTTTAAAGAAACCGGAATGTATCTTTCCATTCAATCAGACGGTAAATGGGGATTTAACGATGCATTCGTTGAGGGGGTTGAAAACGCCGCACCTTTCCTGAATGACGCTCTCTTTTTCGTAATTTATGATGATCGAATCAGTCGTTTTGAGATTTCAAACGGAAAATTAAATCTGGAAGTAACATATGGTTTCGATAAATGGGATTACGCGTTTGATAAATACATCCTCTCCAATTACAGCGATTCACCACAAATAATTGCTGATTATTATATGGATCAGGTAATTGAATTGAAATTATTTCTTGAAGATTTGGCAGCAAATGACGAAGATCCCGGAAAATGGTGTGAGGTTGAAGAATATGAGGATTTATTCAGTAAAATAACTGAGTTTAGTGAATACATTTCAACCGAAGAATTAAATAATACAATGGATTGGTTGAACGAGAAAATAGCTTTTCAAAAAAAATGGGAAGATCAATATTACCGCTAATCAGTGGTTTTGCAAAATGATGGGATAAATGATTTAAACATTATTCCCGGTTCCATTTCCGTTCGCTCTTTCTTTTTGTTCTTCATTCTCATTCTTTCTGGCTCTTTCTTTTTCAGAGCGAAAATGAGAACGAGAATGAGGAAAAATCCCGGTTCGAAGCACGATTGAAGTCTCCCTCTTCGGAGAGAAGTAAAAATGATCTCCCGCAGCTATCGATTTTATTTACTCCACAAAAAACACCCCTACAACAGCAATTGTCTTCTTTTTAGAGTTTACGGCTATCGCTTTAAAGGTGACTTGAGTTCCGGAAGGTAATTTTTCCAGGGCTTTTGTCATCTCATCAGATATTTTTGAAGAATAGACTGAATAGAATTTGGAGGTGGAATGTATAAACAAATCCGTTTGCACAATGGTGAAATCAGTGACTTCTTTATTGGGACCGTAGATGTGCAATTCTTTGCAAGACTTTTTACAAACCCCTCCGGTTGAAGCAGAATCGAGGAATAAGTTGGTTGGATGAATGTTGGTTTGTGCAATGAATGGATTGCAGCAAACAGCCAGGAAAAAGATTGTCAGGAGGTTCATTTGCATCGTTTCGATTTTCAGAATACAATGCTTAAAGATTTTAAAGTAACGAATAATCTGGAATTATTTGATGAATATTATTTCCAGAGTGTAGGATTGGAACGAGGATGAGAAAAATCCCCTCCCGAATCGGGAAAAGTACCGTTGATTTTGGCTTGATAGCACTGTAGGTTTACATAAATTTTTAATAAATAAGGTTATGCGTGCTTATATCGAACAAATTGATATTGCTTCAAATGGGGAAGTGATTGTATCCGGGCAACTTTCGAGAACGAATCTAAAGGTTGTTTTGAGTGAACTCATTTATGTGAAACCTCCGGCTGACGGAATTTGGGGATATATGTTGGAATTGCTCCCTACGTCGGCAATCGGAGCTGATGTTCTGGTTCCATTTTCAGTGAAAGCAAACTGGACTGGAAATAATCAGGCGAACGGACTGAGGCTGACACAACCGGCATTGAATCCTCAAGAACCGGATTTTGAAATCATACAGCTTAAGGGGAAAAAGGTGAGTCAATTTACAACTGTGCAGAAAAATATGATCAGATTAAAAGGTGCTGCTTTTGATCAAACCACAAAACATCTGATTCTAGATTTAGAATATGGAGGAGGTTGTTTTCCTCATTTGTTTTCTTTGGAATGGGATGGCAATATTTCTAAAAGCTCTCCGCCTGAATATCATTTTAACCTGGTAGATTTGAGTGAACACGATCCATGTAAGGCTATTGTTTCAATTCAGCTCCGGTTTGACATGGATGTTCCAGGTATTCAATTGGACGTTCCTTCGGTTTTTTATATCGAAACCCCTTCGGGTAATAAACAGATACGACTGGAAAATCGATCATAAGCTTTGCTAATATCCGGGCTGTTCTTCCATTTCCCTCTCTGAACGGATGTATGAAAAGAAGTTCTGCATGAATTTTGGAAATGTGTTCAATTTGACTTCATCCCCTTTCAACAAAATAAGTTGTTGGTTTCGGTTCTACAGGATCATAAAATCGATATTTTAGAGCATGAAAGACTGGAAAAACAACCTGAAATCGGACGATGATGAACTGGTAACAAGCTATTTCAGCACATTTTTCAATGTCGAAATCCCAATCAGGTTCATTGGAACTGCCGATAAAGTCCAGCCCAATCAAGAGGCGTTGGTCACTGAGATGATTGAATACGAAGACCGCTGGATCGAAGAATCCATTCGTGCCATTTTGGAGTATTACAAAGAAGTTTACCCGGATTACAGAATGGGCTGGGAGCTCAATGGAAGTGATGATGTAACGATTGAACAATATCTTCCCAAAGAAATCGATCGGGAGAAATTGCTGAAACTGATAACGCCGTCAGAACTATTCATTGCCGAAGAAGAAAACTATGAACCTGGTAGGTTCGGGTTCGGTTTAGAGTGTGAATGGGACATAGAACATGGGCTCGGCGTGTCTTTCAATCAGTGGAAAGCATCTGAAGTAGGAGGGATGGATGTTGCATTCGGAATTTAACCAAACGAGAACAACAAAAGCAGATTTTCTGCTATCTTCCCGCCTTCAATGAATATACTATACCAACGCGGAGATTTGATCGGAATCCGTTATCCATACACGTTTATCGGAGTCGTGCTCCGGTTGATTTTGCTCGTTTTATTCGGAATCGTTTGTTACGCATTTGCCAACCGCTGGATGAGTTGGGAAAACTGGCTTATTCCCCTCTTGTTTATCTGGGGGGTGTTGTCGTTGGGAATCAGTAAGCGAAAAGCCGTTTATCATCGAAAAAAAGAGCAGTTAACAGTCTACGGGAAGATGTTCAACCTCATTGGAACGAAATACGATTTACCCGTTTCAAAAGAAGAGCTGGAGCTTCTTGCACAGCAGCGAATTGATTATTCGACCGGGACTACTGGTTCAGCCAAAGCATTACTGTATAAAGATATTTTTGTCAAACTTCCCCGAAAACTGGTCCAATTGGATTCGGTGCCGGTCCATGACGTGCATACGGAGCATGTGCCGAAAGATTGGGAACGGTTTTTCGATGCGATCTACGATCCGGACCTGGTAAAAGAAATCAACGGCAAAGATTGGTTTCATTACCTGGAAATAAGCATGTGGGTTTTGATGTTGCTGCTTGCCGGAATCACACTATACATCAATCAGGCCGGGGGATTGGAATTTATAAAACAAGCATAATGGGAGTTGATTCAGTATTAAAAGTCCGGATTTTTCAAAACGGACAAAGCGATTACCATGAAATCGCGGTGTCGGATCAGGATAATTCCCTGGCAAGTTTGTTTTTCGGGGATGAAGTGTTTTATACCAGTGTGCGTTTCGATAGAGATGAGGAGCTATCGGCGGAAGAAAACGAGTTGTTAAACCTGTCAGAACGAGACGAAGAGGAAATGCTGGTTTGCTCCGGGATCATTCCGGCAGAAAGCCTGTTGCCGGTGATCGATAAAATGCATCGAAAATTATACAGACGAACACGGGAAGCTTTAAATAACGACTTGCTTGAAATAGATCAGCAGGAAATTCCGGATGACGAAAAAACAAAGAAACGATATCTGAAAACAGGCGATTATTTTGACTTTGAAAGCTCTCTGAGTATTTTGATCGGTATTCTGAAAGCTGCAAGCGGACAGGGATTATCCGTGCAGATCGTCAATGAATTTTATTGATCGTTTGATTGATGATTGAGAATCGCTGCTTAAACTTGATCGTCCAATAAATCTGTTGAGGCATTTATGGGGCCGGAACCGTATTCCCGGCGAATGAAATCCGCAATGGTATCACGTAACTGTACCTGTTTCGGTTTAATCGTGTATAAAAAGATGACCATTGGGATGATGACCGCGAAAAGCAACAGCAAAACGGCAAAGATTAACAACCCGCCAAGAGTTGGGAATGTTTCCTGGATTCGTACAAAATGCTTTTTTTCTCCCACGATTATGGTTCCGGCAATATTTCCATGAGAAATGATCAAAGCCTTTGGCCCGCGAAAAGCAATTTTGTATTCGGGGAAAGCAGTTTCCAGCTTGGTCTTCAACTCCGCCAGAGTGTAGGGATGGTCAACTGTTACACGCATAATGAAAAATGATTTGGTTTAGGATGTTAAAGATAACAGCATTTTGACAGGATCCATCGACTGTTTTTCAAAACCAATGGTTCAAAATAGTAAATTCAGGGAAAATTAATGACGCCAAACAAGAATGAAAAACATCATATACCTGCTTTTAATCCTTACCTTGAACAAAAGCTATTCCCAGGTCAGTCATCTGAATCGGGGAGGAATCATGTCTGTAAATTACTACGAGGAAATTGATTTTGAGTTTATTAGAAATAAAATCGTCATTCCGGTTCAGATCAAGGGAAAAACATACCGTTTTGTATTGGACACAGGTGCTCCGAATGTGTTGTCGAAAGAACTGGCGGATGTTATACAGCCGGCGCTCCTGGATTCCATTTCGATTCGTGATGCGAATGGAAATAAAGGGATGTTGAATACGGTGTCGCTCGACTCCTTTCAGTTGGGAAACTTAACCTTTGAACACACGGCTGCATTGGTTTTTGATCTGAGTACCAGCCCGGTTTTCGGTTGTTTCGGAATCGACGGACTTATCGGGAGTAATGTGCTTCGGAATTCCATCATCAGCATCGACGCGAAAAACAAAAAACTCATTATCACAGACCAGGAAGCGAAGCTGTCGCTGAAAAAGAAGGAAGCGGAAAAGATTGATCTGAGTAAAAATCAGAGTAGCCCCTACCTGTGGTTGAGATTACGGGGGAAAGACCACGCGCGGGAACAGGTGTTGATCGACACGGGAGCAGATGGGTTGTATGATCTTGCGAAGAAACACTATGAAATCTTTCAAAAGCAAGACATTTTTTCCGTTTCAGGAGAGAGTGAAGGAGCGTCTACGTTTGGTATTTTTGGCGGTGGTTCCAAAAACAAGCAGTACAAACTCGTTTTGCCGGTGCTTGAAATAAACGATATACAGCTCACCCGGGTGGTTACGAATACGATGGACGACAACGAGTCCCGGATTGGGGCACGGTTGCTGGAATACGGGGTGATGATTATTGACTACAAAAACAAACGATTCTATTTCAAAGCTTACTCGAAAACCGTTCCGGCGGCGAAGCCCGATTACGGATTTTCTCAAACATTGAATGGCAATAAACTCATTGTTGGATTTGTGTGGGATGAACAACTGAAAAGTCGGTTGAAATACGGAGATGAAATCACAGAAATGAATCACGTGGTCATCAATGAATCTTCCCTGTGTGATTTGGTTGTTGGGAAGCTCGATTTCCCGGATCAGAATACAGTCGTATTAAAAATCAAAACAGAAACGGGGGAGGAATTTGAACTCAGCATCGACAAAAAACTTCCGCCCAAAGCAGAGTGATTCTTCAGTTCATACCGCAAATTGCGCAGGTAGTTTTGAAACGTGTTGATATCGGTAGATAGCCTAAGATGGGCTTAAGATGGATGTCTTTCCGCGGGGGTGAGGGATGCAATAACTATCGGGATTTAAGCCGTTTTTTTTGAGAGAATCGGGGTGGTCATCGCCTAATTCTATGTGGTCTTAGCATTTAGACCTGATTTTTTAGAACGTAAAGTGTTAAACAAAAAAACACCCGCCGCACAAGCAACGGGTGAATTCGATTTTACAATTGGAATGCAATCGGTAAAAACATTTCGGCGTCTACCTTTTTTCCGTCTTTTTCACCGGGAGTCCAGTCGGGCATGCCGGAAACCACGCGCAAAGCTTCCGCGTCAAGCTCTTTGCTGACTCCTTTTTTGATTTTCGCCTGGGTCACTTTTCCGCTTTTCGATACCACAAACGATACCATCACTTTTCCGGTTGTTTTTGCTTTTACAGCAGATTCCGGGTAATGGATGTTGTTGGAGAGGTAAGCCATTAAAGCTTCCGTTCCGCCTGCAAATTCAGGTTGTTTGTCCACTTCGGTCTCCACTTGAGATGGTTGCTGCGGGTTGGGTAATGGAGCTGCGGGTTCTTTGGTAAAAGAAACCAGTGTCAGCGTTCCTGCAATGAGCGGAAGGGCAAGTGCCGTAATCCACCGTTTTTTTGAGGTGTTCTTCATGATTTTGATACGTTTAATCAGTGTGAGTTTTGTCATAAACTGATTGGTTAATAAATAGAATGATGAACTAGTTCCGAGAGAATAAGCCAGCAGGAATTCCATATAGCCGGCGCGGTATTGTTGATACATGATCTGATCCACTTCGAATTCGTGGATTTGGATCAATTCTTTTTTGAGGAGCAAAAACAAGGGGTTGAACCAGGAAAAGCAATGTAGCGCTTCAACATACAACCGGTCGGCAGAATGAAGCTTTTGTGCATGGATTTGCTCGTGCTCAAAAATGATCCGGCGATCCTGTTCCGGAAGACCCGCCGGGAGTTGAATGAAGCGGAAGAAAGAAGAAGCATCCCGATCCGGTACTTCCATGACCGAAAAACCGGCTTCTTTGCGATGTTTGGTACTGAAAAATGCACGGAGAATTTGATACAGACTGAAAAGAACCCATACGCTGAGAAGTGCAACACCGATCCAATACCCGGTTTCAATCCAGGATAAACCGGAACTGATATGCGGTTGATTTTGCCGGTGAACCGAAACCGTTTCCAGTTCAATCACCGGGATGTGATATGTCCACGCTGCACCGCATGAAACTCCGTGTTTCAGCCAGACAGCCAAACCCGATAACAGCGGGATCGAAAGCAGGGAAAAACGCTGCCAGGAAAAAGAAAGAGAAGACTGTATGAGTTTGAAAACGCCGAACAGTAATACAAGTACCAGGTTTGCTTCGAGAAGATACCAGAGATAATTAGTCATGCCCTTCGTTTTTGATGATTTCCAACAATTCGTTTAAGTCCTGGAGATCGAGCTTGTTTTCCTTCATGAAAAAGGAGAGCAGCTTCGCATTGGAGTTCCCGAAGTAATTTTCCTTTAAAGCCTGCATGCGTTGCGCTGAATACGTTTCCTTGCTGATGGTCGGGTAGTATTCATTCGACTTTCCATACGTTTTGTACTTCACAAATCCCTTTTGAACCAAAACCCGGATCACTGTCAATACCGTGTTGTAAGCAGGTTTCGGTTCCTCCAGCTGTTCATGAATGTCTTTTGCAAACCCTTTTTCGACAGACCAGATGGCCTGCATGATTTGTTCTTCCGCGCGTGTCAATTCCTTTTTCATACGGCAATGATATAACTATTTTTATAACTATACAATTATATTTATAAATATAAATCAAAAAAAATTCTGTATATAAAACAACTGCCTGTCGTTCCGGGCTTTTTGATATTTTTCTATCTTCGTGAAAATCACCAGAAAATTCAATTTGAACTTGTTCCCATCTTTCCGATCGATCCCTCAAAACTGTGTATGTTTCCTGCTACTTTTGCTGCCTGTTTGTTCTTTGGCGCAAACTCCGCTCGGAGATGCGGCACACCTGGATAAAGAGCTTCTGAACAAGTTTATCCTGGCAGAAGTGAACAAAATTCGGAAAAAGGAAAAAGCAGAACCGCTCGAAAACAAAAGCGAATTGCTTCCTGCAGCACAGGATCAGGCAGATTACATGCGCCGGAAAGAAAAATTGACCCACTTCCAGCGCTTCAACAAGTACAAGAAAACGCCCAAAAACAGAGTCGACTTTTACGGAAGGCAGTTTGCGGTGGTCGGGGAAAATGTGCAGTTGAACAACCTGCGATTGAACGCGCCTCCGAACGACAAGAAGAATCCGCCCGTTACAACTTACGAGAAGTTGGCGCAGGAGCTGGTAACCAGCTGGAAAAATTCACCGCCCCATTTCCGGAATATGATTGATCCGGAGTTTAAATCGACTTATACAACCATCAGTATCACTGAAAACGGAGAAGTTTATGCCTGCCAGTTATTTGGTGGTTCCGTTTTCCAAACAGCCTACGAAGAACAGGTCGACAGTCTGAACTACAAACCCGAAAGCGACCGGAGATGCAGTTTTTGCAAGAGCCGGGTTCCGCTCGGACACATCGAATTAGGAAGCGACAGCAGTATCTTTTTTGTGTATGAAACTCCTTTGCGCTGGCCATCATTTCCGGATTCGCGGATGCGTTTGTTCAATCCGTGGAACGATGGTTTGGCGGCAGACATTGTATTGAAATCACAATATCCGTGCGACAGCGCGAACTATTTCAACGGAAGAAGAGGTGTAAGGGGAGTTCCGCTGCCTCCGGTTTACAGGAAAGATTTTCACATCGGGGTTTTTCGAACGCTGGTGTATTTGGGGAAAGTTCCAAACTATATCAAAGAAGACTTCGAGGTCAATGTGACGGTCGTGAAAAACAAACGTACCTGTTCAAACATCATTTATAACATCATTCCGTCGTCTTATTATGTGGCTATTCCGTTGAATTTTGACATCGAAGCAAAAGAACTCACCACCACCGATTACATTCCGGACACCTTAACGGCATCCTTCTTTTTCAATAAAGGAGCTGTTGAGCCGGTCGACACAGTCATGCTGCAGACACTTTCCGTTTTTTTACAGGCGAACAAGGCAAAAATTAACCAGATCAGCCTGGAAGGATATGCCAGCATTGAAGGATCAACGGAAACCAACGCGCGTTTATACAAACAGCGGGCGGAATACCTGTCGCGTATCTTGGTTGCAAACGGGATTGATGAAAAGCAGATTTCACTGAAGGTAAATGAAAATTTTGCAGATTTCCGGGAAGATGTTGCCGGGACGGAATTCGCGGATTTGGCGAAAAAGACCGATGCGGAATTGAAAACTGCATTGAAAGATCCGGAATTGGTGAAGAAGCTGGAACCCATCCTGGCAAAACACCGTTACGTTCATGTACGGATTACGAGTAAAGACACGATTCATTTGCTGGTTACGAAAGAAGTGATTCAGCAACTCTTCAAACAGGCACTCGCAACCAAAAACAAACGTGCAGCCGCTGATCTTCAAAAAGCACAATATGCCTGTATTCAAAAGGGAGAATTGCATTTGAGCGACCTGGATTCCATTTCCATCCCGGTGATTGAGCCAAACAAACAACTCCTGCACAACCTGGCAGTGATCCGTTTTCTGACCGATACGCTAAACCCGAAGCGATACGATAACCTGGAAGAAGCATTGAAGCAAGTTTTGAAACTGGATAAAACATACAAATCTGCGGCAACGAGCGTGGCAATCCTGGAATATTACCGTTATTGCGCTGACATGCTTGATTTAAGTGAAAAACAGTATTTCCGGAAAGTCAAAGGGTTGAAAGATATTGACAAGAAAATCCAGGCGCGAATCCTGCTCAACTTTGCTTCTTCAACCGACTGGATGCACCGGCACAGAAAAAAGAAATACTACGGTAAAGTCAAATCATACATTCCCAATGCGCGCTTGGACGTTGATAAAACATTCGAGCTGGCCTCTTATTATTCCTACTTTGATCAGAATGAATTTGCCTACAACCTGGTTCGGAATAAGATCGATGAAACGAAAGACCCGAATGACCTGGTCTATTTCCTGAAATTGATTCAGCTGAACGATGTGTCCATTTCACACGAGAAATACCTGAGTTATTTCGAGAAAATCCGCCGGTATTCCGGAGGTCAGTTTTGTAGCTTCTTCAACACACCGAATCTGAATTTCCAGATTTTGGACGATCCGGACATCAAGAAAATTTATTGTAAGGAATGCGCCGGAGTTTTAAGTACGGGAACGTTGGAACCCGGAAAGTAAAATGAGGTTGTTCCTAACGAATACAACAAGAATGCATTTAATCTGAAATTGTTCTTGATGAGGTCGGAAATGGTATCGGAGAGCTGATTTAACGTAACGTTCACAAGCGTTTAATTCTGCTGAAAAGCTGGCGTTCTACCTTTGCAGAAACAAATCCGGAATTCGGATCAAACAGAACAATGATGAAAGAGTACAGATTGCGATTTATGACCTTTGTTGACCGGACATTTTGGGGCTGGCTGGCAGTAGGTTCGCTGATCATTTACGTGAGCTTCCGATAAAACACGCTACTATCTTTATAAAACAAATTCCCTGACTCCTGTTACGGCGTGGAGTTGGGGAATTATCTTCAGGCTGCCAGCAAATTCCGCAGATGCCCAGGCAATCACTAAATCATACTCTTTCAGAATACATCTTTGTGCCCTTGCGCCTTGGTGGTTCATTCTCTTCCATTCACTATGTTTTCTATGTCCCTATGTGGTTAAACAAAAACATCCCAATCTCTCAATTTTTACTAAAAAACTAACGTTCGTTAGCTTTTGTGATTTTTCTTTTCTAATTTAGCCTGAGGAAACGAAAACAACTTGCTGCAATGGCCTCAAACTCGAAGAAGAAGGTTAGTAAAAGAGATGTGATTATCAAAGAAGCCGCGCTCCTGTTCAAGGAAAAAGGCTACGGAAGTGCATCCATGCGTGATCTTGCAGAACGTGTAGGAGTTGAAGCAGCCAGTATTTACAGCCACATCAAGTCAAAAGATGAGATTTTGGAAGAAATTTGTTTCCGCATCGCAGGAGAATATGTTTCCCACATCTCGAAGATCGAAGACGAAAAATCCTCCTACACCGACAAAGTAAAAGCAATCATCAACCTGCACATCCGCCTGATGGTAGAAGATGCCGCTTCGGTTGCTGTGACCAATAACGACTGGAAATCCTTGCCGGAACCCAAATTGTCCATTTTCAAAACACTTCGCAAAGGGTATGAAGCACGTTTCGCTAAACTGATCGAAGAAGGAATTGCGAAAAAGGAATTTGCCCCGATGAATGTTTCCGTTGCCATGTTCACGATTCTATCCTCCATCCGCTGGGTCGAATTGTGGTACAACCCGGATCGGAACATTACCGAAAAAGAATTGGAAAAAGACATCACGAACCTCTTATTAAAAGGACTTAAAAAATAAACATGTTACACTTTCATCCCTTAAAAGTAAAAGCATTGAAAAAGGAAACGGCAGAATGTATCTCGGTACATTTTGAAGTTCCGGAAGACAAAAAACAACTGTTCGAATTCAAGCACGGACAGTACCTCACGTTGAAAACAATCATCGACGGGGAAGAAGTGCGCCGTTCGTATTCCATCTGCACGAGTCCGCTCGATAACCAGCTGGGAGTGGCGATTAAAACCATTTCGGACGGGAAATTCTCCCATTTTGCCTACAACCAGTTGCAGGTAGGAGATACGTTGGAAGTAATGCCTCCGCTGGGGAAATTCACCACGGAACTGCTTCCTGCAAACAAGAAAAATTACCTCTTTATCGCAGCCGGAAGTGGAATTACACCGGTCATGTCAATCGTGAAAACGATCCTGCAGACCGAGCCGGAAAGTACTGTTACCTTGCTTTATGGAAACCGGACGAAAGGATCGATCATCTTCAAAGATCAGTTTGAAGGGTTGAAGAACAAATACATGAACCGCATGAGCGTGTATTACATCCTGAGCAAGGAAACTGCCGATGCGGAGATCCTGAGCGGAAGAATCGACCGCGCGAAACTGGATTATTTCCTGGAGAAAATCATCGATCCGGAAATCCTGGACGACTGTTTCCTATGTGGTCCGGAAGAGATGATCATGGGGGGGAAGGATGCGTTATTGCATGCCGGAGTAGATGCGAAAAACATCCACTTCGAACTATTCACAACGGCAGGTGCTCAACTGGCGAAAAAAGAAAATACGGCGAAAGCAAAAACTTCCGACGGTCCTGTGAGCAAAGTAACGATCAAACTGGATGGCGTATCGACCGAAATGGACGTGCCGTTTGAAGGTGAAACCGTTCTGGATATCGCCATTAAAAATGGTTCCGATCTTCCGTATGCATGTAAAGGCGGCGTTTGCTGTGCATGTAAGGCAAAACTGGAAAAAGGAAAAGTAAAAATGGATGTGAACTACGGTTTGGAACCGGACGAGTTGGAAGTAGGATTTATCCTGACCTGTCAGGCACACCCGGAAACAGAAGAAGTGGTGATCAATTTTGATGAAAAATAGTTCGTTCCGGTGATGGTGAAAGCGTAAAAGTAAGCTTTGGTTGCATGTTCGCGATATTGCGAACAGCCCCCTTTTAATAAGGCTTTTACGTGTTGTTTCAGATAGTCGGAAAGGCTGTTGAATGAAACCGCCGGAAGAATAAAATATGAAATAAAAGAAACATGGAAAACAACATTGTTGACTTAGAAAAACGCTTTCAGGATCGGGTCGATGCAGAACAGCGTATCGAACCGAAAGAGTGGATGCCGGATGCATACCGCAAAACCCTGATCCGCCAGATTTCACAACACGCGCATTCCGAAATCGTTGGAATGCTGCCGGAGCGAAACTGGCTCACGCGTGCTCCTTCCCTGAACCGCAAAGCAGTATTGCTGGCGAAAATCCAGGACGAGGCCGGGCACGGATTGTACCTCTACAGTGCCGCTGAAACATTGGGTGCAGCGCGCGAAGATTTATTGGACGACCTGCATTCCGGGAAAGCGAAATACTCGTCCATTTTCAATTACCCTACGCTGACCTGGGCAGATATGGGAGCAATCGGTTGGTTGGTCGACGGTGCGGCAATCCTGAACCAGGTTCCGTTGTGTCGTACATCCTACGGGCCATATGCCCGCGCAATGGTGCGTGTGTGTAAAGAAGAATCGTTTCACCAGCGCCAGGGGTATGAAATCATGATGGCCCTGTGTGAAGGAAGTGAAGATCAGAAACAAATGGCACAGGATGCGTTGAACCGCTGGTGGTGGCCGACGTTGATGATGTTCGGGCCAAAAGACGATGTGTCATCCAACAGCGAACTATCCATGAAATGGAAAATCAAACGCTTCTCCAACGACGAACTGCGTCAGCGCTTCGTAGATATGAGCATGCCGCAGGTTGACTACCTGGGATTGACCGTTCCGGATCCGGATTTGAAATGGAATGAAGAACGCGGTCATTACGACTTCGGTGAAATCAACTGGGACGAATTCTGGGAAGTCGTTAAAGGAAACGGACCGTGCAATCACCAGCGCCTGGAAACACGCAAAAAAGCATACGAAGAAGGAGAATGGGTGCGTGAAGCTGCCATGGCTTATGCCGACAAACAACAGGAATTAAAAGAAAACAGCCAGCACGTGGCATAAAAGGATAGACGGGTCAGAACAAAATAAGAAGTCTTAAAGTCTTATTTCATGACTCTGTTCATCAACTAAAAAAGAAGAAAATGGAAAAGAATAAAAGAGATTGGCCTTTGTGGGAAGTATTCATCCGAAGCAAACAAGGTCTGGATCACAAACACGTTGGAAGCCTGCATGCTTCAGATGCTGAAATGGCCATGGAAAATGCCCGGGATGTATACACCCGCCGCATGGAAGGAGTGAGTATCTGGGTGGTAGAATCCAAACACCTGCACGCATCCAACCCGGATGAAGAAGGAACATTGTACGAATCTGCAAAAAGCAAGATTTACAGGCATCCTACATTTTATAATATTCCCGAGAGTGTCGGACACATGTAATGGTGATGGAAACAGCAAAAAATAAAACAGATCAGGCCTTGTTCAACACGGTTTTGTCGCTGGCAGATTCTACGCTGATCCTGAGTCACCGCCTTTCCGAGTGGTGTGGCCACGGACCGATCATCGAACAGGATATTGCGATGAGCAACATTGCGCTGGATTTGATCGGGGAAGCGCGGAATTTCTACGATTACGCAACGAAACTCGAAGGAGCAGGAAAAACAGAAGATGATTACGCGTATTTCCGCGAAAGCAAAGAATATAAAAATGCGTTGCTGTGCGAACAGTTGAACGGCGACTTTGCCCATACGGTAGTGCGTCAGTTCTTTTTTGACTGCTGGCATATTCATTTCCTGGATGCCTTGCGAAACAGTCCGGATGAAAACCTGGCAGCGATTGCAGAAAAATCCTACATGGAAGTGAGCTACCACATCAAGTGGAGTTCGGAATGGGTGATTCGTTTGGGGGATGGAACCGAAAAAAGCAAGCAGAAAATGGAAACTGCGCTGAAAGCATTGTGGCCCTTCAGTGGTGAATTGCTCGAAGCAACAGAAGATGAAAAGATCCTGATTGCAGTTGGAATTCTTCCGGATTTTGAAACCTTGAAAACCGTTTGGTTGGAACAGGTGACAACTATTCTAACGCGTGCAACACTCGAAGTTCCGACAGGCAAAAATACGGCTCAAACCGGCGGTAAAACCGGACGTCATAGCGAATATTTAAGCTACCTGCTGGCTGAAATGCAAAGTGTGCAAAGAGCTTACCCGGGATTAAAATGGTAATGTGATGATGACAACACGCGATAAATCCGCAGTATGGGAAATCCTGGAACGTGTTTGCGATCCGGAGATTCCCGTGATTACCATCGCCGATCTGGGCGTGTTGCGGGATGTACGCATCCACGAAGACGGAGAAGTCGAAGTCATTATTACACCAACCTATTCCGGTTGTCCGGCCATGAACATGATTGCGGTCGAAATCCGTTTGGCGCTGAAAGCCGAAGGAATTGAAAAGGTGAAAATCACCACGCAATTGAGTCCGGCCTGGACTACCGACTGGTTCTCCGAAGAAGGAAAAAAGAAATTGAAACAATATGGAATCGCACCGCCGGTTGATGCTTCACCGCACGTGCGGCAGTTGTTCGGACAGGAAACAGGCATCGAATGTCCGCAATGTGGTTCCACACATACCCAATTACTCAGTCAGTTCGGCTCCACATCCTGCAAAGCTTTGTATCAGTGCCAGGATTGCAAAGAACCGTTCGACTATTTCAAATGTCACAGATAAAACTCATGGAAAACGCATACATCATTGATGGGGTGAGAACGCCCATCGGGAATTTTGGCGGAACATTGTCGGCAGTCCGCCCCGACGACCTGGCAACTTTGGTGATCCAGGAATTAATCAAACGAAACCCAACAATCGACCCGGAAAAAATCTACGACGTAGTGATCGGTTGTGCCAATCAGGCAGGTGAAGATAACCGCAACGTGGCGCGCATGGCGGCATTGATGGCAGGTCTTCCGTTGACCGTTCCCGGAGAAACCGTGAACCGTTTGTGTGCTTCCGGTTTGTCTGCTGCAATCAGCGCGGCAAGAGCGATCCAGGTTGGAGATGCGGATTTGATGATTGCCGGGGGAGTAGAAAACATGACCCGCGGGCCGTGGGTAATCTCCAAGACAAGCACCGCATTCGGTCGTGATGCACAGATGTATGACAGCAGTTTCGGCTGGCGTTTCATCAACCCGAAGTTGAAAGAACAATACGGTGTTGACTCAATGGGTGAAACGGCTGAGAATGTTGCCGAACAATACAAAATCAACCGTGCCGACCAGGATGCATTCGGAATGCGTTCGCACCAGAAAGCGGCAAAAGCACAGGAAGCAGGTCGTTTTGAACAAGAAATCGTTCCGGTTTCCATTCCACAGCGAAAAGGTGAACCAATCCTGTTTTCCCAGGATGAATTCATCAAACCGAATACGAACCTGGAGGTGCTGTCAAAACTGCGTCCGGCGTTTATTAAAGACGGAACGGTTACGGCAGGAAATGCTGCAGGATTGAATGACGGAGCTGCGGCTTTGTTGCTGGCATCCGAAAAAGCGGTGAAAGACTACAACCTGAAACCGTTGGCGCGTATTGTGTCGAGTGGAGCGGCAGGAGTAGAACCGCGTATCATGGGAATCGGGCCGGTTCCTGCATCGGAGATCGCGTTGAAGAAAGCCGGTTTGACGATCGAAGACATGGATATCATCGAATTGAACGAGGCATTCGCTGCACAAAGTTTGGCAGTGATTCGTGCCTGGGGATTGAAAGATGATGATTCACGCATCAATCCAAACGGTGGAGCAATTGCACTTGGACACCCGCTGGGAATGTCAGGAGCACGTATTCTGACCACGGCGGCAATGGAATTGCAACTGCAGCAAAAACGCTATGCTTTGGTGACAATGTGCATCGGTGTAGGCCAGGGATTTGCAGTGGTGATTGAACGTGCGTGAAATAACACACGAATTACCTACCCGGGTGAAAATAATTTTGGATTTTACGTTTTTTTGAAGGATTTGATCATCGTTCTTTCAAAGAAAACAAGTATATTAGAAGCAGTCATTTAATGAAAAATGGCTGCTTTCTTTTTGGAGAATTTTTTAAAGAAACAACACGTGGACGTAATATTGCGGAATTACGTCCGGCACACTAAAAACCGGTTGCCAGATCCAGATTCACTAATTTTACGAAAACACAACAACGATTACTAATTGTCTTTTTTTGGTATGGTTGAAAAAACGAAAGAAAATATGGTCAGAATGGTTCCTCATCAACGACGCAGTCCGCTGGTGGAGATTCCTACAGTATTTACTTTTGACAATTGTGAACTGACCCTATACGAAACGCTCGAAGAAGCAGAAAACATCGGATTTCAATTCGATTACCCAACCGTTGCCATTATGCTGAGCGGAAGGAAGGTGATGCACATCGAAGGAAGAAGTTTTGAGTTCCTGCCCGGAGCAGTATTCATCGTTTCCCCGGATGTCCCGATGACAATTGACCTTCCCGGAGCGTCCATGAGCCAGCCCACACGTTGTCTCACGCTGACGATTAACCGGAATGTCATCCTGAAACAGATCGATGTATTACTAAAGAACAACGGATCGAAACCGATCGGCAAGCAAATTGATTATTTACAGGAACACAAGCATTTCCTGCTGTTCGGAGAAAACGGCCTGTATAGCCTGGCACAACGCATTGCCGGTTTGGCACAGGAAAAAAATCCGGATTACGAAAGCATTATGCAGATTGCAACCAGTGAATTGATTATCCGGCTGAGCCAGACCAATTCCTGCGAACTGCTCCTGAAAAGTGCGAAAGTGCCCAAAGTTTCGGATAGTTTTTCCAAAGCGGTCAACTACATTCATGCCAACTATACCGTTCCGATCAGTATTGACAAACTGTGCTCTATTGCCTGCATGAGTAAAGCAGTCTTATTCCGGAAATTCAAAACAGCTTTCGGCCTGACCCCGGTCGAATTCATCCTGAAAAAGAAAATAGACGTTGCCAAAGAATTGCTGGATGCGGAAGAATTTTACAGTATCAAGCACATTTCCATGAACTGTGGATTCAACAGCGAAAGCTACTTCAACCAGATTTTCAAAAGGCATGTCGGAACAACACCTTTAGCATACAGAAACAGAATATAAATCCCCTGATGATTGCCCCGGTCATCGGCAGCTAGTTTAACTAACAAGACACTGTAAAACAAGTTGATGGGTACCATTTTTTTCGGGATGTTTAATATCCGGGAAATGACTCAGTAGCCTGTTTTCCGGGAAACAACAAATGAACACATGTTACAAGAACAATTTAAGACCATCCGAGGGTACATCACCAACCGGCAGTTTGCAGAACTGGAACGCTTTTCTTTTCCCGTTCCTACCCATTTCAATTGGGTGAAGGAAATTTTGGAAGAAATCAACTGCGTCGAATTCCCGGACCGGGAAGCACTCATCTGGACAGATGGCTCCGACGTGAAGAGGTATTCGTATGACGACCTGCGCAGAAAAACCAATCAACTGCTTCATTTCTTACGGAAACACGGAGTAGAACCCGGAGATGTGTTGCTCTCCCAAATGCCGCAGCTTCCACCGATTTGGTTCACCGTTCTGGCCGCAATCAAAGGAGGATACCGCCTTATTCCGGCAGCAACGATTTTGAGTGTCAACGACATGGTTTACCGCTTTGAAACACTGATGCCGAAGGTCGTTATTGCTGATCCGGAAAATGCCGAAAAGATTGACGAGGCAGAACGCATTTCGGGGAAGAAAGTAGTCCTGAAAATCCTGGCGGAAGGTCAGAAGGAAGGCTGGGTTTCGTACAACGAAATGGATCTGGAAAACGACGAGGCGGAGGCAGCTGAAACGAAAGCAACAGACGCTTTGTTCCTGTTTTTCACCTCGGGAACCACCGGAATGCCGAAAGTGGTCACACATACACATATCAGCTATCCGCTCGGTCATTTGACAACCGCATCCTGGATCGGGCTGCAACCGGGAGATATTCATTACAACGTATCACAACCGGGTTGGGCAAAATTTGCCTGGAGCAGCATTTTTGCACCCTGGAATATGGGAGCAACGATCTTTGCCTTCAATCAGCCGGGAAGATTTCATGCCGGACAACAGCTCGAACAACTCGAGAAATTTAAAATCACAACCTTTTGTGCACCGCCAACGGTTTTGCGCATGCTGATCCAGGAAGACCTGAAAGCATACAAACTCAGTTTGAAAGAATGCGTAGCTGCCGGCGAACCGCTCAATCCGGAAATCATCGATGTGTGGCAGAAAGGAACCGGTTTACTGATCCGCGATGGGTATGGACAAACGGAAAGTACCTGCATTATTGGGAATCTACCCGGAACAAAAGTGAAATTCGGAAGTATGGGAAAGCCGACCTTCCTTTACGATGTGGTCATTGCAAACGAAGCCGGAGAAGAAGTTCCGCTGCACGAAGAAGGAAATATTACGGTGAAAACCGATTCCGATACGCTGACCGGGATTTTTGCCGAATACCTCGGAGATCCGGAAAAGAAGAAAGCCGTTTTCAAACACGGATTGTACTACACCGGCGACAAAGCCTACAAAGACGAAGACGGTTATTACTGGTTTGTAGGCCGTGATGACGATGTGATCAAATCCTCCGATTACCGTGTGGGACCTTTTGAAGTGGAAAGCATCCTGCTGGAACACGACGCCGTGATTGAATCCGCCGTAGTAGGAAGTCCACACCCGATCAAGGGATTTGAAATCAAAGCCTTTATCATTCTGGGTACGGAACACGAACCATCACAGCAGCTGGCAGACGCTATTTTTGGATTTTCGCGGGAGAAACTGTCTCCTTATAAAATGCCACGCATCATTGAGTTTGTGAGCGAATTGCCGAAAACGATCAGCGGGAAAATCCGCCGGGTGGAATTGCGGGCGATGGAGGCAGAAGCAAAACTGAAAAATGAAAAAGGAGTTTTTGAATTCCTCTATATGAAATGAAACACTAACAGCTATGTTTGATATCCTTCGCCAAAACCTGTCTGCTCATGGGCCGATTGCCCCCGAAGACCTTGATCGCTTCACTGCGGTTTGCAAAGTCGTGAACGTGAAACGGAAAAAGCAGGTATTGAGCGAAGGAAATATTCCCAATTTTCTCATTTTCGTTCATTCAGGATTGATCCGCATGTATACCACGGACAAGAATATGAATGAACACACGTTTGATTTCGGATCGGAAGGAACCTGGTTCGGAGATATCAAGTCCTTCCGGTTCAAACAACCCACCGACACCAATATTGAAGCGATTGAAGACAGTCAGCTACTGGTCATTGCGCACGAAGATCTGAAGCAATTATACGCAACTGTTCCCGGTTTGGAACGCGTGGGGCGCATCAACGCCGAAGACAAATACATTCAATTGCTCGACCGCCTGAAAAAAATCAACCACTCCAATTATTCCGCCGAAGAGCGCTACCAGGAATTCCTCAAATTTCACGGAGACATTGCCTTTCGTATCCCCAATACCTACATCGCATCCTATCTTGGAATCGCCACCGAGACCCTCAGCCGCATCCGCAAAAACATGCTTCACAACAATCAATAAACCACATAGGTAGATAGAACACATAGCTGAATAAATTACTAAGTACGATATTGTTTATCCACGTAAATCTGTGCCATCGTTCGACTGAGCTCACGCCGAAGTCTGCGTGAAACAAACCAAAACACTCAAAAGTTCCTTATTTAATACAATCTATCTGCGTAATCCGTGCCATCTGCGCCATTCGCGGGAGAGACTCTTGATTTATATCAACAAATCCCTTGATCTTTATCAACTCATTCCATTGATTTTTACCGGTTTTATTTCATGATTTATGCCCTTTTCTTTTGCAAGGCTTTTCTCAATTTTTGCTTCAACGAAAAACTAAATTTCATGCAAAACGAAAACAAACAATTTACCCCCTTCTACTGGATGACTCAGCCGGAGGTAACAGAAAGAAAAGAACACGTAAGAGAATTTGTCAATCCGGACAACATTCCCTGGACAGACTGGCTGATGCCGGGAACACGCTACAAACTCCTTTATTGTGATTTGTCTTCCGGTTTTTTCAACATCCTGCTGCAGGTCGACCCGGGAACAGAAGCATCCATGCACTGGCATTTGGGAACGGCGATGGCATATATCCTGGAAGGAGGTTTCCATTATCACGAAGACGATAAAGGTGATACGAACAATTGCTTTACCTGTGAAACGGGAGGAAGTATTCACCAGCCGTTTTCTCCGCAGGGATGCATTATGTTGGGAATCATGCACGGGCCGATTGCAGGTTACCACGAAGGAAACATGGTCGTGATTGCAGATGCAAAACTGCACTACGAAATGGCGAAACAAAACGATGCTGTAAAATTGACTACGGTTGTTGGGTATGTCCATGAACCGGAATGGTAAAACCAAGCAGGGAGCATGTCTCCTTGCGCCCTCTGCTTCTTTGCGTTTAAAAGGGCAAGGCAATTTTGAACACCTTAAAAACGAAAAACAATGAGCGAAATAAATCAAACACCCATGCTGAAAATCGGGCAGCCATACGGAAGTATTATCCAGGAAGCATACATTGTTCCGGATATCGAAAAAGCCATTCACGACTTTCACCGAACCCTAAACATCGGGCCGTTCTTCGTCGTAGAACACTTTCCGTTAATCAATGCCAAGTACCGTGGGAATCCCTGTGATGCTGACGTGACCCTGGCAATCGGGTTTTCCGGAAATATGAGCTACGAGTTAATTCAGCAAAACAATACCTCACCTTCACCGTGGCTTGAAACCAAAGAGCAGCGCGGTTGGGGATTTCATCACAAAGCCATTGCGTGCCTCGACTTCGAAGCTGAATTGGAGCGCTACAACAAAGCTGGATTTGAAACAGTTCTTTATTCGGAAGTCAGTTTCGGAACAGCGGCAGCTTATGTGGATACTACCTCTGCGAACTTCGGGATGATCGAATTGATTGAAACCAACGAAGCCGTGGAAAACTTCTTCCACATGATGAAAGAAGCGTCTGTGAACTGGAACGGCAAAGATCCGATCCGGAAATTGTAGACGAAACAACTAAAAACAAAGAAACATGGCTTTATTAGAAAACAAAATTATCATCGTGACAGGTGCCGGAGCAGGGATCGGTCAGGGAAGCGCCGAAGTGCTCGCAAGAGAAGGTGCAACAGTGATCGTGAGTGACATCAACCTGGCAAGTGCAGAAGAAACCGTACAACGAATTACCGCAAAAGGCGGAACTGCCATTGCAGTGAAAACAGACGTCTCAGACAAAACAGAAGTCGAAGCGTTGATTCAGCTTGCCATTGATAAATACGGCCGACTGGACGGAGCATTCAACAATGCCGGAATTCCCGGGCCTACAACTCCGATGGGAGAATATGCAGATGAAGACTTCGACAAAGTGATCGCCACGAACCTGAAATCAGTGTGGTTGTGTATGAAAGCACAAATCAACGTGATGCTGAAGCAGGCAGGTGGCGGAGCGATCGTTAATACTGCCAGCGTGGGTGGAATTGTCGGGAAACCGGGAATCAGTGCCTACATCGCTGCAAAGCATGGAGTGGTCGGACTCACAAAAACCGCCGCGTTGGAATACGGTTCGCAGGGAATCCGCATCAATGCAGTTTGTCCGGGAGTGATTCGCACCGCCATGGTCGATTACATGATCAATAGCGGAAACATGGGAACTGAGGCAGACTGGAACGGATTACAGCCGATCGGTCGGATGGGAACACCGGAAGAAATCGGGGAATACGTTGCCTGGGCTTTGTCAGACAGAGCATCCCTGCTCCACGGACAATCCATCGCACTCGACGGCGGATTTACCGTTTCGTAATTCAGTATAATCCGATAAAAAGTATGAGCTGTCTGTCTTCTTCATAAGTCTTTAGATCCGCATAAAGTTCCAATTGCTTTTTCAGATTTCCAGATTCTGATCCGAAATCATTTGTGCTACTCAAGATGTGAATGAGAAGCGGAAGTCTTCTGTTTCTGCTCCCGATTCGGGAAAATGCTTGTCATTTGGGATCCTGATCCCGTCTTTCCGGGAATCGGTCAGGAACAGGAGACTGTTTGATGGGAATTGGTACAGGGGCATTTTTGCCTACTTTTTTTGCCCTGGAAAAAGTAGGAGATTTTGTCATTAAAAACATTCTGACGAAAAACCAGGCAGGTGTGGGGTCGGGGCAATTCAAAGCGGGGTATTTGAATGGCCTTGCACCTGCTGTTTTTTTTGAGCTGGAATACCATCAAATCGTAAAGGTCTGTCTTTTAGATATTATCCTGATATAATCTACTACAATCGTGTTACAATCCCGGAAATGTTCTCGCCTACATTTGCTTTTATGCTAACTATAAAAAGAAAAAATATGGCAACCTACAAGTTTATGATTGACGGGAAACTGATGGATTCGGAGCAGTCCTTTGAAGTTCGGAATCCCGCTACCGGTGAGGTGATCGGATCGGCAGCTGTTTCCACACCGGCAGATGTAGAAAGGGCAGTTCAATCGGCAAAAGCAGCTCAGAAATCTTGGGCGGCAAAAAGCGATGAAGACCGCAAAAAAATCCTCCTGGATGTAGCACAGGTATTGAATGACAATGCAGCTTACCTGGCAGAATGGATTACCAAAGAACAGGGAAAACCATTGGCTGGCCCGGGATCGCTGTTCGAAATGCAGGCATGTGTAGGCTGGACTCAAGTTCCCGCTTCACTGGATTTACCGGTAGAAGTGGTGTTTGAAGACGATACGCGCAGAGACGAATTGCACCGTAAACCGCTTGGCGTAGTCGGAGCAATCTCACCGTGGAACTGGCCGTTGATGATCGCGATCTGGCAGATTGCACCTTCATTAAGAGCCGGAAATACCGTGGTTTTGAAACCTTCCGAGTACACCACCATCGGAACGCTGGAAATGGTGCGTTTGATGAACACGGTTCTTCCTGCGGGAGTCTTGAATGTGGTTTCCGGAGACGGAAGCATTGGGGCGTTGCTGATCGAAAACAAAGACGTGAACAAAATCATGTTTACCGGATCTACAAAAACCGGACGTAAAATCATCGATGCATCGAAAGGAAACATGGCGCGCCTGACATTGGAATGTGGTGGAAACGATCCGGCAATCGTACTTCCGGGAACGGATGCGGCTAAAATCGCAGGAGATTTGTTCTGGGGAGCATTCATCAACATGGGACAAACGTGTGCCTGTGCAAAGCGCTTGTACGTGCATGAGAACGATTACGAAGCCGTGATCGGAGCGTTGGATGCCGTTGCAGCACAAATGCCGATGGGGAACGGATTGAGCGAAGGAATTGTACTTGGCCCTGTTCAGAATAAAATGCAGTTCGACATTGTAAAAGGCCTGGTAGATGACGCAAAAGCAAACGGAGCAAGAATTGTACGCGGTGGTGAACCTTTGGGCGGAGATGGATATTTCTACCCGATCACCCTGGTGGCAGATATCGATAACGGTACCCGTTTGGTTGACGAAGAACAATTCGGTCCGGTATTACCAATTATCAAATACAAAACAATCGAAGAAGCGATTGAAAAAGCAAATGACAGTGAATCCGGTTTGGGAGCTTCGGTTTGGGGAACTGATCTCAATGAAGCTGCGCGGGTAGCAAAACAAATTGTTTCAGGAACAGTTTGGATTAACCAGCACGGAGCAATCCACCCGATGGTTCCGTTTGGCGGAGCAAAAGATTCCGGCTACGGAGTAGAATTCGGCGTGGAAGGATTGAAAGCAGTCACACAACCTCAAATCATCAGCATTAAGAAATAAGTTGAAAAAGTTCAAAAACCGATAGTTATCGGAATCAAAAGTTCAAAAACTGGCATTAAAACATTGAACCTTTTGAACTCTTTTGACTCTTTGAACTGAAAAAAGTAAAAACTGGCATTATGAATTACGATTATATTATTGTTGGCTCCGGTTCCGCGGGAAGCGTAATCGCAGGCAGATTAACGGAAAATCCGGATATCCAGGTATTACTCCTGGAAGCAGGAAGCCCGGACAACGATCCGAATATTCACGCTCCGGCAGGCTGGCCTGCTATCTGGCAAAGCGAGCGCGACTGGGTCTATATGACCGAACCTCAGACGAAAGCAGGAAATACACCGCGCTACTGGCCGCGCGGGAAAACCCTGGGAGGAAGTAGCTCCATCAATGGAATGATCTATGTTCGCGGACATCATACGGACTACGATCATTGGGCTTATTTAGGCTGCGACGGCTGGGACTACAAAAGTGTCCTTCCGTACTTCAAAAAGTCTGAAAATTATGAGAAAGGCGAAAGCGAAACACACGGCGTGGGAGGTCCTCTGCACGTCACAACAATCAAGCACCCCAATCCGATCTCAACAGTGGCACTGGCAGCATGCGAGGAAGTAGGATTACCACTTTCCGTAGACTGCAACACGGATATTTGGGGCGCAGGTCTGTGCGAATTAACCGTCACACCGGAAGGAGAGCGTTGTTCAACTGCAAAAGCTTTCCTGGTGCCGGCATTATCACGCAAGAACCTGACAGTAATTACCGGTGCGCCGGCTCAGAGACTGATCTTTGACGGAACGCGCTGCACAGGTATTATTTACAAAAAAGACGGTCAGGAAGTAACGGTAAACGCTTCGAAAGAAGTGATCCTTTCCGCCGGGACAATCGGTTCCGCACAATTGTTATTGCTTTCCGGAATCGGGGATGAAGCAGATTTGACAGAGCTTGGTATAAAAACAGTCGCTCATCTGCCGGGAGTAGGAAAAAATCTGCACGACCATTTGCTGGTGAGTGTCATTTTTGAAGCAAAACAACAAATTCCTGCGCCTCAGGCCAATTTACTGGAAGCTCAATTGTTCTGGAAAAGCCGTCCGGAAATGATCGTTCCGGATTTGCAGCCGTTGTTCATGGGCTTGCCATATTATTCACCTGGTTTCTCCGGACCTGAAAATGCGTTTACCTTGTGTGCGGGATTAATCCGTCCGGTAAGCCGCGGAGAAATGAAGCTCAAAACAACCGATGCGGCAGATGCGCCATACCTCGATCCGAATTACCTTGGAGACGATGCAGACCTCGATGCTTTGTATGAAGCAGTGGAGTTGTGTCGTAAATTAGGCTATACCGACGCGATGAAAGACTGGATGAAAGAAGAAGTTTATCCGGGGAAAGGCAAATCGAAAGAAGAAGTGATCGACTACATCCGCCAGTCGTGTGGAACATACCATCACATGGTCGGAACCTGTAAAATGGGAATCGATGACATGGCAGTAGTTGACCCGCAACTTAGAGTTCGCGGAGTACAGGGACTGCGTGTTGCCGATGCTTCCATCATGCCGGCGGTTACTTCCGGAAATACCAATGCTCCGGCAATTATGATCGGAGAAAAAGCAGCAGACATGATCAAAGCGGCTTATTAAGAAAAAATAACAGGAATCGTAAGAACTGTCCATTGATTTGGGCAGTTTTTTTGCGTAATTATTCATTACTTGCAATACAGAAATTAGTTATCATGAGTTACTTTAACAAAGACATTGAAACCATCCCTCTCGATAAACTACGAAAGCTCCAAAACGAGCGCCTGCAGCACCAGCTGAAAAACGTATATGCGAAAGTTCCATTCTACAAACAACTCTTTGACGAGCAGGGATTAACACCCGCAGACATCAAAGGTGTGCAGGATTTGTACAAGCTTCCGTTTACGAAAAAAAGTGCCCTGAGGGACAATTACCCGTTCGGATTGTTCACGGTTCCTGTTGAGGAAACTGCCCGACTGCATTGCTCCAGTGGAACAACCGGGAAGCCGATCGTGGTGGGGTATACCAAAAACGACCTCGACATTTTCTCCGAAGTGATTGCGCGTTCGCTCACGGCTGCAGGTTGTGAGAAAGGTATGAAGTTGCAGAATGCATACGGTTACGGGTTGTTTACCGGAGGTCTGGGCTTGCATTACGGTGCAGAAAAACTGGGAATGACCGTGATCCCGATTTCAGGTGGCGGAACCGAAAAACAAATCATGCTGCTGCAGGATTTCCAGAGCGAAGCCATTTGCTGCACGCCGTCCTACGCACTCACCATTGCCGAAATGATCGAAAAGAAAGGCATTGATCTCAAATCCATGAACCTGAAATATGCGATCCTGGGAGCAGAACCGTGGACGGAAAGCGTGCGCCTGGAAGTGGAAGCCAAATTGGGAGTAACAGCAACCAACATTTACGGACTTTCCGAAATCATCGGGCCGGGAGTTTCCCAGGAAGATTTCGAAGAAAAAGGAACGGGAAGCTACATTTGGGAAGATCATTTCTACCCGGAAATCGTGGACAAAGACACGGGAGAACCGCTACCCGAAGGACAAAACGGAGTCCTGGTTTTCACTACGCTAACCAAGGAAGCCATGCCGATGATTCGTTACTGGACAAACGATATCACCAGCTTGTATTACGACAAAAGCGCCAAGCGGACACATGTTAAAATGGGGCAAATTCTTGGTCGTTCAGACGATATGCTGATCATCCGCGGGGTGAACCTGTTCCACACACAAGTGGAATCCGTATTGGAAAACTTCGGCGAATTCAGTGCGAATTACCAATTGGTGGTGAAACGTTCCGGAACGATGGACGAGGTGGAAGTGAACATCGAAGTAAACAACGACCTGTTTGAAGGATTGAAGCGCGAAACATCTCTGGGCGACGATGACGTGTTACTGCACGAAAAAATCCAGTACGCGCACAAAGGATTGGGTAAGAAAATCAAAGACGATATCGGTTTGTCGATGAAAATTCACCTGGCTTGTCCGGGAACCATTCCGCGAAGCGAAGGAGGGAAGTTAAACCGTATTTTAGACCTGAGAGACAAATAAGATGACACCACAAGAAGTATATAACATCATGATTGAGCGCGACCGTTTTTCGAAATGGCTGGGACTCGAAATGGATGAAATCCGCGAAGGATATTGCAAACTGCATTACACGGTAAAAGAAGACATGCTGAACGGTTTTGAACGGATTCATGGCGGCGTGTTGTTCTCTGCATCCGATTCAGCCTTTGCATTTGCCTGCAATTCACACGGAATTATCACTGTTGCACTGGATGTTTCCATCACGTTTACAAATCCTGCAAAAGCAGGAGATGTGTTGTATGTGGAAGCCGAAGAACTGCATCTTGGAAATAAAACCGGGTTGTATGATATCCGTACTACGAATGAAGAAGGAAAGCTGGTTTGCCTGTTCAAAGGAACGGCTTACCGGACCGGAAGAGAAGTACAATAAACCTGAAAATAAAACAAAAGTCCCGGCATTTCGACTCCGCTCAATGACCGGGGCTTTGTTGTTTAGAATGCCTCAATCTTTTCTGTTTACGGGAAATCAACCTTCCTCCCTTGGGTGAGGAATGAGGAGGGGAGCGTTACTTTCAGGGACTAACGGATATTACCTGTTCAGTTTCCCCAGCGTCAGCTCAAACATCAGTTTGTAGGAGTAAGCGGTTGTTTTGGCTCCATGTCCCGGATCTCCCGTCAAGCCATTGCGGGCTTCATTCGGAGTGGTGAAATTGATGGTGTAATCGGTTGTTTTGGGTAAGGAAAAACCGAATTCAAAAGCCAGGGCAATGCGTTTCCCGCTTTTCAACGTGTAATTGCCACCAATAGAAGTCACCAAACGATCATACTGTGAAGCTTCGATTACCTGCCGGGAAAATGTATAAACAGGAAAACGGTTGTAGTTGAAATCCGTGTGTGATCCGCACTGCATGGAGAATTTGTCATTCACCCGAATATCCAGCCCGATCCCGATATTGGTAACAGGTTTGTAGGCTTCTCCGTAAGAGAGAAAATGCTGCTCTCCGAAAATAGATGTGATCAGGGAGTCTGAAACGACTTCCGGATAATGCTCCGTATCGGATGCTCCTTTGTGAATCAGGTAATAACTCCGCCGGAAAAATGTTTCTGCACTTAGATGCAGCCAGAGCCGGGTTCCTATTTGTGCACTGATGCCGGCCGCAATAGATAGGGCATTGCTGTGTTTTACCTTACTTCGGGTAGCCTTTGCGAGCACTGCAAAATCGATCGGCAACACATCCTGCATGTTCAGCGTAGAAAATTCCCGGTAAAAGTTTCCACGTCCGATAATGTTGATCGAGGGAAGTGTTGTGGTGAGTCCAAACCGGAATTTCGGATATTGAATCAAAACAGCAGGCTTAAAGAGGATTTTGATGTCCCAGAAATTAAACGACATGGTGGAAGACAGGCGCGTAATTTCAGAAGACGAGGTGTCCGGAGGAAGAACCGTAAACGAATAATTGTTGTAATACTTCGTGCTTTTGTATACTCCCGTGTGGGTAATCCCGAAAGATACATGAGGGTTTAATTGATAGGATGCGGCAATTCCGCTCCAGTACTCACCGTTGTGAATTTCATCGGCATAGGAAGAAACGAATGTTTCATCTCCCGGCATTTGCAGCACGTCGTATCTCCCGGTGTGAAACTGGTTCAGTTTGTTGTTGTAGACATTCTTTGACAATACATGGTAGCCCACGCGCCACTGAGGTGCTTTTTTGAAAACAAATACGCCAGCCATCATATTGGGAACCGTTGCAAAATCTGTATTGTTCAGGTTTTGATCCGGCCCCAGCGCATTTTGCTCTTTGAAGGTCCGGTATTGATACGCATTGATGGAAAACGAAAGACTGGGATTTTCAATCAATGCCATCGCTGCCGCATTGTAAAACACCATCGAATGATCATCCTGGCCTGCAATAACGGCTCCTCCCAATGCAGTCGCTTTAATCCCGAACTGATCTGTCCAGTAGTGATAATCCTGCCCGAAAGAAATGAATCCGGTGAAATGGATCAGCAGCAGTAACAGTCCGTTTTTTGCGTTCATGTTCCGAATTTAAAAAATCGTCTCCATTTTCGGAGCGGATTATTCGGGAATAATCGCTGGGTGGGCTAAATTTCAGTGTTTGCGGGTTCTGTACGCAATATCGCGAACATGCGAATTGTTGGTCTTTCATTTCCGGATTTTCGTACCTTACATTTAAGATTCTCCCGGAGTTCAGGACATCAAACCATACATACCATGGAAAATGAAAATAAACGATTCAATAAGTACAGGATTCAATTGCAGGAAGTACAGAAGAAAGACGGAACTTTGGGAGATCAGCTCCTGGAGTTCGAATTCGAAAATCACGATGATATTTTTACAATCGTAGAAGTACTCAAAGAGCGGAAACTGTTTGATGGTGTGGATCAAACGGTAGAATTTGCTGTCGGACTAAAACTTTTCAGTGAAGTGATGATCCGGAACAGGAATCATCCCCTGTTCGAAGAGTTTGCACCGGCATTCGGTCAGTTTATGAAAAAACTAAAAGGAGGAAATAAATGAAGCAAGAGGTTGAATAGTTTGTATTGGCTTTCGTTACCCTGTTAGGAAGTGCATCCTCCGTGGCGGACACTTATCCCCGAATTGATCCGGTTGCTTTCTGAGAATATAAGAAACGACTAAAAGAAGTGGGAAGGACACCTGCTTTTAGCCGTTTCTCAGAGGAATTTCTTTTCAGAACGAATTACAGAACAGCCCAGTAAATCCGGTTATTAACCGAAAAACTACTGTTAATGTAGCTTGGCTGACTAACTATCCGGTGTGTACCGTATCCGCCGGAAGTGAAGTAATAATTTTGATTAAAAGTAAGCGTTTCCATCCGGCTGAAAACCCAGGATGCTCCGCCGTCATTACTCCAGTAGAAATAGTTGTAGTTCTGATAGAGCCACTGATTACTAATGTACAAACCGTAGCAATTATCTGCTGTAACGGTGATGGTGGAATAGGATTCCAGGTAGCCGTCTTTTTGTCTGACAGCTTCAACGGAATAACCCAAGGCATTCCCGATGTTCCGGTTAATTTCTTTCAGATAGATGCCCTTTTGGTCCGTGACTGGTTGTTGCGGAGCTTTGTCAGAGGTCGGTTTGTCTTTCGTTTTGTCCGAAATCTGAGGGACTTCATTCAAGAGTTGAATGCGAACTGCTTCCAGATCCTTTTTCATGGCTTTGACACTTTCAGCATTGTCAGATTCAATCCGGTAAGTTACGCTGTGTTTGCGAGCCTGATCAAAAACGATGACTTCTTCGCTGTACTTCAAACTGATTTGTTCCGAAGCGGAAAGTGGTTTTTCTGATTTAAAAGGTGATCGTTCTTTAGAACATGCTCCGATAATGGCTGTTAAAGCCAATACGCTCAAATAGTGGTGTGTTTTCATGGGTTTTAAGTTATGTGTTAAAAGTTCATTCAGACAGGTAGGCGTTCCGATACCTGTCATTTTTCCCGGATTAAAATGTAGATTGTTTCAGCTCATCCAGAAACTGCCAATGAATAAATCAGGGGTGGGAAAGAACAAAAAAGGCCTTTAACAAAATAAAAAGAGAAATTACAGACGGATGTAAATTCATTGAATGTCAATCTGTCAGGTTTTGATTTTCGGTTTGTTTTTTGACGAATCCCCTGCGTGAAAACAACAAACAAAATAACAGGTTCGTCCGCTGAAGCACTCATTTATCCGCTACTTCTGGTGATGGTGTGTTGGGTTATCTGGTTGCTTGAACGAACTACCGGCGGAAGCGATCTGATCGAATGGGGAATCCGTCCGAGGCACTGGAGCAGTTGGAAAGGTGTTTTTTTCATGCCATTATTGCATGATCCATATAATGTAAAACACATTCTGAACAATTCACTTCCGACCTATCTTCTACTGGCAGCAGTCATTTATTATTATCGCGACATCGCCCTACGGGTTTTCCTGATCTCCTGGATCGGAACGGGGTTGATTGTTTGGTGGGTAGCGCAAGACAACGGCTCATACCATATCGGGATGAGTGGTGTGATCTACGCACTTTTCGGCTTCCTGTTTGTCTCCGGTTTCTTCAGAAGAATCCTGGCGCTTCAGGGAATTTCACTGGCGGTGATTTTTGTCTATGGGAGTATGATCTGGGGAATTTTCCCGATGGAACCATCCATTTCCTGGGAAGGACATTTCGGCGGATTTGTTGTAGGAGTTTGTTTAGCGGTTGCTTACCGGAATCACGGCCCGGTACGTGCCAAATTCCAATATGAAATTGAACAGGAATTGGGAATCGAACCTCCTGATTTGGAAGGAATGTGGATTCGAAACCAGGAAGAACTGGCCTACAGACAATATTTGGAGCAAATGTATCGTGAACAGGCCAATCAATACGGACCAACACCTCCAATGCGCGTCATTTATCACATTACTCCTGCGCGGAAACCGGAAGCGGAAGAAAAACCTCAGGACGATACTGAAAAATAATCACCCCGGTTCCGCGAACCAGGTAATCCCATGATTCAAAAGGAAAGGTAAGGGAAATCATTTCGGCAGTACGCAGGTGGATAAATTCTCCGGACAGATAACTCGCCAGTTCGGAAATGCCTTCGTTGTGCCCGATAATGGTTACCGTTGATGCTCCTTTTCCACTTTGTCCGATCACATCGAGAATCTGTGCGTGTGAACTGAGATACAGTTTCTTGCTGAATTCATAATCACAGCTTTCATACTGGTGCTGGCAAATGATGGAACGCGTCTGCTGCGTTCGGGTTGCACTGGAACAAATGATCTTTCCGAGAGCAATGTGGTGTGTCCGAAGGTAATTGCCGAGTACGTTTGCCTGGGAGACACCCTTGTCGAGAAGTGCTCTGTCAAAATCGCTGCCGGTTGGCGAGACCTGATTGGTCTTGGCATGCCGAATAAGATTCAATGTTAACATTTTTCCGTAATTTCCAACCAATTGTAAAGATAGAACGTTAAGGATAAAAAACAAGCTTGAACTTTCAACATTTTACGGTTGTCAGTAAACAATTTGAACCCGGGTAAATGCAAGTGACCAAACAGATATTGGAGGGATCCGCTGAGAATGACAGACGTTCGCAGAAGCAGCTCTATGAGTATTGCTACAGGCAATTCATACGTTTGTGTTTGCGGTATCATGCGAATCACGAAGATGCGCGGCATGCATTGAATAACGGGTTTCTGAAAATTGTAAACGGCTTGCAAAACGTAGATCTGGATGAATTGAATTTTCCAGCCTGGGCCAAACGGATTATTGTGAATACGCTCATTGATGAGTACCGCAAGAACAAAAATCATAACCAGGCCATTGTCGCAAAAGAAACCGAAAGAGAACTGGCGTCCGTTGCAGAAAAAGTGGAAAATGAAGGAGCGATGGAGTTGAGTTACCAGGAAGTGCTGGATCTGCTGAAAACCATTCCGCCGATTTCCGCGCATGTGTTCACCCTCTATGTCATTGACGGTTACAGCCACAAAGAGATCGGGGATTTACTTGAAATTACGGAAGGAACCTCCAAATGGCACCTTTCAACCGCACGGAAATTGTTGAGAGAACGGCTTGAAATGATGGAAAACAGACATGAAAAACGCTTTGTAATATGAAATATTCCAATCGACATATCAGCGATGAAGAACTGGATCAATTGTTCCGGGATGCGCACGCAGCCGAAGGACAGGAGCCGCTTTTCGTTCCGGAGTTTTGGTCGGAAATGGAAGCCATGTTGCCGGAAGACAAGAAAAGCCGGGTATTTCTTCCATGGCTTTCTGTTGCTGCAACTGTTCTGCTGGTCCTGGGATTGATCTTTTATCCGGGAGAAAACGTGGAAGTTTCACGCTTAAATGCAAAACAGGAAACCCTGGCGAAAGAAGAACCGAAAAATACAACTGACAATACCCCGATTGAACAAGTAACTTCTGAAAATCCGGGAAATGAAAGCTCCACTCAGGATGTTCCTTCAGAATCAGTAACTCCAGCTCCACGCGTACAAACGCATTTCAGACAGCGTGTACGGACAAATCTGCAAACGCCTCCTGTGAATCGTTTACAGGCAGCAGAGCAAATCCGGGAAGAAATCAACCCGGAAACACCGGAGCAGAAACCATTGGCAAATACTCCATCCGAAACGAAGCAGGATGAAACAGGCTTAAACGAAGATCCGAATGTAGATCGTTTGGGAACCAGAGAATTGAGGGAATCCAATAACCGTGACATTGAACCGCTTGCCAATCTTGTAAACCCGGAAGAAAATTCCTGGTACCTGGAATTGGGAGCAACGGTTGGTCAGTCGCCATACTTATCTCCGTCTGAAAAACGCAACGTTGTTGGCGGTGTGGTACTTGGCGGAGGATATACCAAGAAGATCGATAAAGCATTTGTGAGTTTGGGGGTACAGGCGAGAATGGAAGGTTTTGGCGGTTTGGATTACCGGGAAACCAATTTCTCCCAAAACATGACCAGAACCGTTTCTGTAAAACAATTATATTCTTTAGAGTTTCCGCTGCGTTTCGGTTATGTGCTCAAACGTTCTGAGATTTCCTTCGGAGTTGTTCCGGGGATCCAGTTGTTTATCCACGGAAGAGAACAGATTGTGCAAAACCAGGTAATTCAGCGTGAAGGAAACTATACGGGGAAAGTGGAGCACTCCAATTCCATGAGCATGGAATTCGGATTCCAGTATTACTATCACCTGACACCGAAATACAGTATCGGGGCGAAATTCCAGGCAGACGTACTGAGACCGTTCCACACCGATTATTACCTCGGGAAATTGGCAGGACTTCCATTAAACGGACAAATTGTACTGAGAAGATCATTTACAAAGTAAATTGATCCCGGAATCAAACTATTTTTCGAACTTGCGCTGAAAACAGAGGTTAGCAATGCGCGCTACGATTTACTATGATTCAGGTGTCCGGGTACGAATGCAGGTAGCCATTTTGGATCAATGGCTGAAGAAAAACGGGAGCCAGTATCACGAAGAATACTATCGGATTTATGAGGGAGAGGCGCTCACCTACCATTTTGTTGGTTGTGATGGAATGGAAATCAGTCTGGATCGCAATCCCACACACCTGGAAAGCTGGATGGATTATGATTTGTTTCGCTGCATGCTCGAATACGACGACGACGCACTGAATCAGCCCGAATCGGAAAGTATCAAAAACATTGTTGAAGCCCTGGAGCTGTTTTGGCAGGCAGTAATTCCCACATTTGTAGCCGGTTATGACGATTACAATCTTCCGTTTAACGGCGGAGTAGACGGCCCGGTTCCCTGGCCTGAATCCTGATTGAAGGAGACAAAAGTTTAACAATAACATGGAACTTTTCCAACCTTTTGAAGGCACTTTGAGCAAGTGAAGCGCTTTCATTCCATTTAGAAAATTGTCATCACCTGTATTTTTAGGGCGCGACCTTTCCAAACAATTTATATATTTGCTCAAACTACTTTGAAAATGAAACATTTGCTACTTCCTCTTCTGACTATCAGTACGTTCTCTTTTGGTCAGATCACACTAACTGACCAACACTTTGCGGGAGCTTCAGAATCCTATGTCTTTAGTACATTGACCGATCCTACGATCGATTATGGTACCACCGGGGCAAACCATACCTGGGATTTCTCTACATTGGTTCCGCAGGATCAGAGAAGCTTGATTACAATCCCGATGAGCCAGTCAACAGGGCTTTCTTCCATCATGTTCGGAAGCTTTGCTCCTGCAGCCTATAAGGCAACTTATTTTAATTCGACAACCGATCTTCCGATCAGTCAGGCTTCCAGCTTCTTGCCGATTTCCATCGATGCAATCAACCAGTTTACAAAAAAAGCGACTACCGGAGTTACTTCGATCGGGTATGAAATCGTGAGTAGCGGCCAGGGAATCGGTTTTCGTTCAGATACGATCGAAACACGCTATGAATTGCCGATTACTTACGGAGATAACTACGAATCGAGAGGATATACCAGTGTGGACTTTAACCCGATCTACGACGCGAAATGGAGACAACACCGTCACCGCGTAAGCAATGTCGACGGTTGGGGAACGGTAAAAACGCCTTTCGGGCAGTTCGATGCCATCCGCATCCACCATGTGATTGATGAGGTGGATTCGTTGTATATCACCTACAGCGGTTTTGCGATGTGGATTCCAATCCCGATTCCGGTGGCACACGAATACGAATGGCGTTCTACGTCAGATAAAGAAGCTGTGATGCGTATCCGAACCAATGAGGTTTTGGGAAATGAAACGGTTACAGCAGTAGAATACCGGGATAATTTCAACGGATTGGGTCTGAACGAAAGTAAGATTTCGGTTTCATTCTACCCGAACCCGGTTTCTGATAAACTGCATGTTTCTACGGCTGAGCAGGCTGAAAACTTTTTTGTCGTTGATCAGGCAGGTCGAATCTGGAAACAAATTCCTGCGTCTTCTAACGAGCAATTACTCGATGTTTCGGAGCTCCCGGCAGGAGCTTACACCTTGGTCGTGGTATTTTCTTCGGGGTATACGACACAGAAATTCGTGAAATAAGCGTAAGTTTGTACAGCAAGCCGACTGTCGCTCTCCGTTTCGGCGGGGGGAGGAAAGTCCGGGCAGCATAGAGCAACCGTGCTTCCTAACGGGAAGGATTCGCCGGGTTAAGCCGGCGGGTACAGAAAGTGCAGCAGAAAATAAACCGCCTCGATAAGGTCTTTGACTTTGTTGGGGTAAGGGTGAAAAGGTGAGGTAAGAGCTCACCGTTCCGGTGGTGACATTCGGAAGCTAGGTAAACCTCACGGGCTGAAAGATCATGTAAACCAGGCGAGTAGGGCTGCTCGTTCTCTTCCTGGCGTTTTCGTCAGGATGCCTGGAGGGTAGATCGATAGATGCTGACGGTGACGTCAGTACCAGATAAATGACAGTCAGTTCAGTCTGCCGCGGCGGACTGAATGTACAGAACCCGGCTTATGGCTTGCCTTTTTGAATGTATTCCCTGTAGGCTTTTTTGTGTTCCCGGATAACGGTTTCGATGGTTCCACCCTGCATGGGTTTTCCACAGAGAATGGCATGGTATTCCGCTCCGTCAAACTTAAATTTGAGGAACGTAACGGATAAACCTAAGAGCGAAAAGGATCGCGCCTTTTTAATGCAGACAAATTCCAGGACGAATGAACGCTCAGACAGGAGCTTGATCACCACCACGTCGTTTTTAATGTACCCGGTTGCAAGTGTAACCCGGATGATCTTCACCAAAATGGTAAACAGAACCGCCAGACACACCGTGGTGCCGAGGGGGAAAGAAAAATGATTGCTTAGTTGCATCGAAAGCCCTACAAACAAAGCACTCACCAGTAAATACAAAGTTACCAGCAAGCCAAATGTTTGTTTTCTATTGTCAGGGTTAAGGAGTATTCGATCCGTATTGAGTAGCACGGGTGAATTCATAATAGTAGCGTGAAGTTTGCTTAAAATTAAAGTAAAATTCAGGTAACTTCCTAAAATTTAACAAATTAATTTCAAAACACTTCCTCCTGTTACTGAATTTCCAGGGTACGGATCAGGAAGTTTGGCTGGATGGTTTTGAAGGTCGAAAGTTGGTTTCTGTTGGATGCAACCTGGTATTGATACAAGCTGTAAAACTCGATGAATTGCTGTGCTGCGGTTTTATTGCGGCTGTATTTATACAAGCTGATACTGGTAAAATTGGTCATGAAACGTTGTTTTTCCACGAGGTAGTAAAAACAGTTGTTTTGGTTGAAATGAAAATTCACCTCCGATAGTTTCGCCAGTTGATCCAGTGTATAAATCCGGTAACCGGAAACGGATTTTAGATTCGCTTTGGTGATTTTTGCAAACTTATCTGTTTTGGCAAGCTTCATCAGGTAGGAGTTCACGTTGGATTTTACTTCAATTCCCGGTCGTACACTGTCTTTATTCATCTTGTTCCAGTTGAGAGGTGCACAGACTGCGCTGGAATCTTTTTTGCATGTTAAAACCAGTGGGTTGTGACAGAGCGGAATCCAGAAATGATGATTGTTGTTAAACTGCCGGTCGATATTGCGGAAATAAATATGCTCTTTCAGCTGGCTGAATAGTCCCTGGTTGTATAAGTTTTCCCGTAAACTGTCGGAAGCGAGCAACAATACGTCGATCCCGGTATTGAACTTGTTTTTTTGAATCAGTTTCGCGATTTCTTCCTGAGGTTGATACACAACCTGTACGGAAATATGCCTGGATTGCTCAAACTCGTTGATAATGGCGCTGTCTGCCGGACAATACGTATCCGTATAGAAGATGATTTTTTCATGGACGCTTGGTTTCGCTTCGTCCAGACACGCACTGAGTGTAAAAAAAAGTCCCGCAAAAAGGATGTAAATCTTCCAGTTCATAATGAGGTCAAAGATAGTGGTATTTTGTACTTTTGTGAAAAAATAATCCCGTGTCGAAAAGCAATTTGAATAAGCAGGAAAAACTAAAGATCAACCAGCTGTTGGGTGATTTACAGAGTAAGGATGAATTGAAGGTTGCAAGTGCAATCAAAGCTTTCGCCGTTCACGGTCATGCAACGATTATTGAGCCGTTGATTACGGTATGGAGGTCCGGATTGTCTGCAGAAAATGAAGTCTTACTGATCGATCTGCTTCAAAGTTTGAAAGATACTTCGGCAGTGGAGCCTTTGATGGAGGCATTTAACAATTCTGAAAACCGCGGGATTCAACGCAAATTGCTCAGCACGTTCTGGAATTCCAAACTGGATTTTTCGGAATACCTGGCAGATTTTGTCTTGTTCGGGATTGAAGGGGATTTCCTGGATGCCCTTGAAGCCATTACCCTGATTGAGAATTTCGAAGCCGTTGCTCCGGAGCCATCTATCCTGGAATCACAGTTGCTGTTGAAAGAATATTTCGGGCAGACTGAGGTGCGCGATGAGCAGAAAGATGCTATTCTGACCGATCTGGCTATTTTGCTGAAAGATTTCTCCGAGTTGGAAGGGACAGATGATCTGTATTTAGACTAATTTTTAGAATAGGATTTCAAGGAATTCACGACCCTGTCCCAATATTGGGAAATTGGGTTTTTGGGAATTCCCAATTTGAAAAAATACCGCGAATTCTACGATTTTTATTTAGGGCAGATGTAGCCTCACCGAAAAAAACATTCCAATTGTGTGTAAAGCAATCAAATCCTTGTTAATAGGAATTCAAGGACTTTGAATTAAGACACGTTTTTGAAAATTAGAATAATCCGTTAATCTCCGCATCAATCGACTGGATGATTTTTCCCAAATCTTCCTGGTTCTCAGGAAAACGGTTGTTATCCACGTCAATGATCAGGAGTTTCCCATTGTCATACGTCGAAATCCATGCTTCGTATCGTTCGTTCAGACGCTTCAGGTAGTCGAGACGGATGCTTTCTTCGTAGTCTCTTCCTCGTTGTTGAATCTGGTTCACCAAAGTAGGGACGGATGCGCGCAGGTAGATCAGCAAATCCGGTGCAGAAACAAACGAATCCATCAGGTTGAACAAAGAGAAATAGTTCTCGAAATCACGTGTGGTCATTAAGCCCATAGAATGCAGGTTCGGTGCAAAAATGAACGCATCTTCGTAAATCGTACGATCCTGGATCACGTGATTTTTACTTTCCTTGATTTCCTGGATTTGTGTAAAGCGGGAATTCAGATAATAGATCTGAAGGTTGAAAGACCAGCGTTGCATATCTTCGTAGAAGTCGTTCAGGTACGGGTTCATTTCAACATCTTCAAAATGAGTTTCCCAGCCATAATGTTTAGCCAGCATTTTTGTTAGTGTGGTCTTTCCTGAACCTATATTTCCTGCTACTGCGATATGCATAATCTCTGTGTTTTTTGGGGCTGACTAAATTACAAAATATGGCTTCAAGTTTCGCGGATTGTGCAAAAAAATATTGCCTCAAATGGTCACCCGGGTAGCCTTTTTGAACAATTTTTGTTGTGAAAAATTGATTCCCAAACGGGGAGAAGTAAGTAATTACTGAATCATCCGGTAGCACCAGAGTTTTTTCCGGGTTTGAATGTAGATCCGGTCTCCCGAGATTTCCATTTTTACAATGTCCGAATCCAGGAGAGAATCACCTGAAAAAAATGCGGAAACAACCTGTGCATTGATATCGTACGTTTGAATATTCTTTCCAGTTGCTACGAGAAAATAATCCTGGATCGGGTAAACAGGTTTATTCGGTGGAAGTGTGGCAACATCAATAAAATTCCCGAATTGGTCAAACCAGGCAACCTGGTTGATCTCGTCAAACAAGAAAAGGCGGTTGTCAATTTCCTGCATGTTGACAATCGATTTCATATCCAGGAGCCCCTTTACATTCTGAATCAGCTGTCCCTGGTTGTTGCGAAGCGTAATGAGTTCTATTTTGGAATTCGGTTCGTCATAGACCCAGATCCGATCCGTTTGGATGGATGCGCTCATGGTAACAGCCAGGCTCACATTCAGATCGCTGAGATTCGTACATCCGTTTTGTAGTGCCAGTGCGTTATCCAGGAAACAAATTTGTTGCTGATCTTCGGAAAATAAAGCAATTTTCAAGGGATTTTGAGCATCAATCTTCTGGATAGAGCCCAGCGATTTAAAACTTTCCTGTAGCATCAGTTGTCCTTTGGCGTCCCGTTTTTGAATACTCTGGTTCTGATAAATAATGCATTGATGAATGGGGTCGATGTCCCAGACAGACTCCGGATCGATTTCCAAAGACCAGACTACCTTCCAGCTTTGCTGGGAGTAACTGTGGATCGAAAGTAAAACGCCGGCGAGGCAGAGCAGAAGTCTACGCATATTGAATTGTTTCAAAGTCTGTTTCCTGCAAGATTTGTTCCACGATTTCACGGGAATTCATCAAGCGGGGAACCTTGTGCTGTCCTCCTAATTTACCTTTTTTTTGAAGCCAGTTATCGAAACTGCCGGATTTTAGTACATGAAGCAATGGTTTTCCCAATGCCAGATTTTTGGTGCGTTTGGCGTCATAGTCCGAATTGATGCTGCGAAGCGATTCGTCCAGTAAGTGCATGAAGCGTCCGATATCATTTGGTGCGCGGTCAAATTCAATGAGCCATTCGTGTTTTCCCTGTGTATTTCCATCCATATAAACCGGGGCTACGGTATAATCCCGGATAATGGCGTTGGTTTTTGAACAGGCTTCCGTGATGGCGAAATCCGTGTTGTTGACGATCAACTCCTCGCCAAATGCATTGATGAAGTGTTTGGTTCGTCCGCTTAATCTAAAACGATACGGACTTTTCGACGTAAAGCGGATCGTGTCCCCGATAATGTAGCGCCAGAGCCCTGCATTGGTGGAGATCACCAGCGCGTATTCTTCATCCAGTTCAACCTGTTCCAGGCTGTAGATTTCAGTCGATTCCGTGTCTTTAAACGCATGCATCGGGATGAATTCATAGAAAATCCCGTAGTCAAGCATGAGCAGCAGTTCGTTGGAACCGTCTACGTCCTGGATGCCGAAAAATCCTTCCGAAGCATTGTATGTTTCCACGTAATGCATGTCGTCAAAAGGAATCAACTCGCGGAACGCTTCGCGGTAAGGCTCGAAACTCACGCCGCCGTGCATGAATAATTCGAGGTTGGGCCATACTTCCCGCAGGTGTTTCTTCCCGGTGATAGCGAGTATTTTTCGGGCAAGGACTAATGTCCAACTCGGTACGCCGGCAATGATATATACGTCTTCTTCGATCGTGCTGCGCGCCATTTTCTCGATTTTCTCTTCCCATTCACTCATCAAGGCAATTTCCCTGGAAGGAGTGCGCCGGATTTCCGCCCACCAGGGCAGGTTTTTGAGAATAATCGCCGACAGGTCACCCTGGTAGCTGTTGTCTGAAACAGGCAGTACCTGTGCGCTTCCGCCAACGATCAGGTGTTTTCCTTTATACAATTTCCGGTTGGGGAAATTTTCGTAATACAAGGCGAGTAAATCTTTTCCACCCTTGTAGTGACAGTCTTCCAGCGATTCGCGGGTCACGGGAATAAACTTGCTTCGATCGGAAGTGGTTCCGGAACTCTTGGCAAACCATTTGGTTTCCTGCGACCAAAGTACGTGCTGTTCGCCGGACATGAGTTTATCGATCCATGGCTTCAGGGAATCGTAATTGTTGAGAGGAACCAGTTGTTTGAAGTCCTGGTAAGACGTGATTTGGTGGAAGCGGTGTTCTTTACCGTATTTGCTCTGACAGCCTTGTTCGATCAGTTTTTCAAACAATTCATTCTGAACATCCTCCGGGTATTTCCGGAAAAGCTCAATCTGATGCAGGCGTTTTTTGATAACCCATGCAAAAATCGAATTGAAAGGCATAAGCGAAATTCAGTGAAATAAAAAAGGAGGATTAACTTTCCTCCTTATACTATCCGAATGCGTAAATCGATCCGATGATTGCCAACAGGATCACTGTGTACACAAATCCAATTCCTACTGTTGAACTTTCGAAGAAAGTATCATTTTTATCATGATGTTCTGAATGGTGCTCTGACATAACTTCCAAATTTTCCCCAAATGTAAGATTTTGTTTGAAAAAATGAAAGGAAATTAGTCGTCGTTTGTACCAATTAATCGCAAAACGTAGTAAAACATCGTGACGATTGCGCCGAGAGCTGCTACTACATAGGTAGTTGCGGCTAAATTCAACGCCGTTTTCGAACGTTCATATTCGTCCTTCGTTGCGGTTCCGGAGTGTTCAATCCAGCTCAAAGCACGTTTTGAAGCATCCAGTTCGACCGGTAACGTCACAATGCTGAACAGTGCAATGAACCCGTAAGCGATGACGATCGCCCAAAGAACCCATTTGATCGGGAAAGACTCGAATAAAATCGCTCCCCCGATAAAAGTCAGCATCATCAGGATGTTCAGGAACATGCCGGAAGCGTGCTGCAGAGGAACCAGTTTGGAACGCCATTCCAGTGGTGCGTAAGCTTTGGCATGCTGTACGGCGTGTCCGCATTCGTGTGCGGCAACTGCTGCGGAGGCTGCATTAGTTCCGTGGTAAACTTCTTCGGAGAGATTAACCGTTTTGTCAGCCGGGTTGTAATGGTCGGTCAATTGTCCGGGAACACAGGTCACGCGTACATCGTAGATGCCGTAATCGCGCAGCATGCGCTCTGCTATTTCACGACCGCTTAAACCACTTCTGGAGGGAATCTTGCTGAATTCCTGAAATTTGCTTCTTAATCGCCAGCTCACCAATAGTCCGATTCCCATAAAGACTAAACCAATGAGCATAGCCGGGCCAAAAGATATCATTGTTAGTTAAATTTGTTTCTCAAAGTTACGCACAAAAAAACCTGCTATACTTGAATTTTAGCAGGTTTTAACTTAAAGAATGTTAGCTGATTCTAATCTCTGTTCCCGAATAAACTCAGGAGAGAAACGAATAAATTGATGAAGAGAACATACAAGGTAAATCCTCCCAAAAGCGCCAGTTTATTTTTGTTCTCAGCTGAAATTTCAGAGTCGTGTGCAAATTGTTTCAATTGCTGCATGTGGTAAGCTGTCAAACCGGTGAACACAATCACCCCGATGATTGAAATCAGGTATTCAAATGCCTCGCTTTTCAGGAAGAAATTGATCATGGATGAAATGAAAATTCCGATGAAAGCCATGTACAGAATGGATCCCATTTTAGTCAGGTCTAATTTGGTTACAAAGCCCATGATTGCCATGACTCCAAAGGTTACGGCAGTGATACCGAAAGTGGTTGCAATCGAACCGATGGAGTAAAAGATGAAAATGTACGAGAGGGAAAAACCGATCAGAATGCTGTATAAAGAGAACAATCCGAATAACAGCGGGAATGAAAGGCGGTTGATCATGGTCTGTAACAACAGTGCTACTCCGACCGGGGAGAAAATAACCACGTAATACAGGAAGTTTGGCTGGTATCCTTTTGGTGTGGGGCTTAAAAAGTGTTTTGCGAAAAATGCTTCCGTTCCGTATTGATATGCAATTGCCCCGGAAACGATCAGTGCGAAGAACATGAATCCGTATACTTTCGCGAAAAATTGTCTTGCGGCGGCTTGTTTTTCTGCCGTGTCAAAACTGTAATTATCGATGATTTCACTCATGGTTGTTATTTTATTTGGTTAATACTTTCTTGTTTCGAATCATCCAATTATTCTGATGATTTGTTGTTTTTGCAATAGAACTTGACTTGTTCAAAAATTCAAAAGGTTCAAACGTTCAATGGTTTGTTTTCAACCTTTGAGCAGACTAGTGCAATTTTGCTTGTACTAAGTTAATAAACTCTTTTCTTGTGGAGTCGTTGCCAAGGAATAATCCGGTGAACGCACTGGAAGTGGTGACGGAATTTTGTTTCTGTACTCCGCGCATCTGCATACACATGTGTTGGCATTCCAGAACCACTGCAACTCCTTTCGGTTTGAGGGTTTCCTGGATGCAGTCGCGGATTTCGATTGTTAAACGTTCCTGAACCTGTAGTCTGCGGCTGAATGCATCTACCACCCGTGGAATTTTGCTCAAACCTACGATTGTTCCGTTCGGAATATAGGCAATGTGTGCCTTTCCGAAGAATGGAAGCATGTGGTGCTCACACATCGAATACACCTCGATGTCTTTTACCAGGACCATTTCAGAATATTCCTCGTTAAACAAGGCGCTTTTCAGAATTTCTTCCGGTTTGGTATCGTAGCCCTGAGTCAGGAATTGCAGTGCTTTGGCAACACGCTCCGGGGTTTTGAGCAAGCCTTCGCGCTCAGGATCTTCTCCGATTTTTGAGAGAATGGATTTATAGACACCTGAAATGTGTTGTGTAACGTCGTCGTTGTATTGAAATTCACTCATGATCTAAATTGAAAAGTGAGAATGTAGAATTGAAAGGACGTCAGGATATCAGGAGACAAGAGTCAGGACTGAATCGTGACTCCAAAGGTCTTGTCTCTTGACTCATCGCCTTTTCAATGTTGCATTCTCCATTAGTTAATAGGGTTCTTTTCCTCCGAAGTATTCTACGAAATTGTTTTCTGTCTCCACCAGTTTGATTTTGCACAACTGACCGCCTGCTTCACCGATCGGCGCTTCGATAAGCTTCCAGATTTCAATCGCCAGGTTTTCCGTAGAAGCCAGTTTTCCTTTCAAAAACGGGACATCCAGGTTCAGGTTTTTGTGATCCAGCTGCTCGATAACCAATTCTTTGATAATTACGCTCAGGTCTTTCAAATTGATTACAAAACCAGTTTCCGGGTTGGGGGCTCCTTTCACGGTAACAAACAATTCGAAATTGTGCCCGTGCCAGTTTTTATTACTGCATTTACCGAAAACGGCTTCGTTCTTTTCATCCGACCATTCTTCGCGCCATAATTTATGTGCCGCATTGAAATGCTCTCTCCGGGTAATGTATACTGTTTCCAAGTCTTGAAAAATTGGGTACAAAGGTACGATTTTGAAGTGAAAAGGTAAAAGGAATTATCAATTATTAATTATCGGGAAGTGCTCCCAATTCTTGATAATTAAATCATTCCTAAATTGATAATTCCGTTACTTTTGTCTAAAATTCATTATCATGATTGTCATTACAGGAGCAGCGGGTTTCATCGGAAGTTGCATAGCAGGAACACTGAACAGCAAAGGAATTAATAATTTGGTTTTGGTAGATGATTTCTCCAGGGCTGAAAAGGCGTCCAACCTGGACGGGAAATTGTTTGTTGCGATGGTTCAGCGTACTGATTTTGACCAATGGATGAAAGAATTCGGCTCTGAGGTGACGTGTATATTGCACATCGGGGCGCGCACCGATACCACGGAATTTGACCAAGCAATTTTTGATGAACTGAACGTGGAATACTCCAAAATGGTTTGGAAACACTGTGTTCACTTCCAGATTCCACTCGTATACGCAAGTTCGGCAGCAACCTATGGTTTGGGAGAATTCGGTTATGACGACAATGAATCAAACATGCCGAAACTACAGCCGCTGAATCCATACGGATGGTCTAAGCAGTGGTTCGATATGTGGGCGCTGGAGCAGACAGAAACTCCTCCGCACTGGTATGGCTTGAAGTTCTTCAATGTGTATGGCCCGAACGAATACCACAAAGGGCGCATGGCATCGGTGATTATGCACACATTCAACCAGGTGAAAGAACACGGCTCGATGAAACTGTTCCGTTCGCACAACCCGGATTACACGGATGGCGGACAAATGCGTGATTTCGTGTACGTGAAAGACGTGGTTTCCGTGATCGAATTCCTGATGAAGGGAACGGCGAAATCCGGGATTTACAACCTGGGTTCGGGGAAAGCACGTACATTCCTGGATTTGGCAACCAATACCTTCAAGGCTTTAGACAAAGAACCGGATATTTCGTTCATCGACACACCGGCTGATATCCGCGATAAATACCAGTATTTTACCGAAGCAAACATGCAGAAACTGATCGGTCAGGGGTATGATATCCCATTCCACACGTTGGAAGAAGGAATTGAAGACTACGTGAAAAATTACCTGTCGGAAGGAAAATACATCTAAGTTCCCGATGCTGCATTCCGTTCACCATATAGCCATAATCTGTTCGGATTACGAACGTTCCAAACACTTTTACACGGAAGTGCTGGGAATGGAAATCCTGGCGGAAACTTTTCGCAGTGAACGGAATTCGTATAAGCTGGATCTCATGCTGAACGGACGCTACGTTGTTGAGTTGTTCTCGTTCCCTGACCCGCCGGAAAGACCTTCGTACCCGGAAGCACGAGGCTTGCGTCACTTGGCATTTACCGTTCACGACCTGGATGCTGCAATCGGGCGTTTGAATGAAGCCGGAATTGCAACCGAACCGGTGCGCATAGATGGACTGACCGGACACCGTTTTACGTTTTTTGCCGATCCGGATGGTTTGCCGCTGGAGTTGGTGGAAGTTTAATGCCGAATTCCAAATGATTTTGAATGAAGTAATTCGTAATTCGTAATTCGTAATTCGTAATTCGTAATTCGTAATTCGTAATTCGTAATTCGTAATTTTACCCCGTAAAAATCAGATCAATGAAATACCTTTTCACCACCCTCATCCTTTCGGCTGCGTTTTGTGCCGTTGCTCAGAATAAGCGCGATACCATTTACTTCGATAGTGCCTGGAATGTCACACAAATCTTGGATTCTGCCGTATATTACCGCTTGATACGGGAAGAAGATCACCTTTATAAAGTGTGGGATTATTACAAGCATTCGGATTCGATTCAAATGACCGGTGCATTCAAAGATTATGCGCAGAAAATCCGGGAAGGCGAGTTTGTTTATTATGAGAAAAATGGCATCAAATCCTATTCTTCCAATTACAAAAATGGAAAGTTGCACGGAGTGCATACATCATACGATGATGCGGGAAAATTATATGCTACGAAGAATTTTGCAGATGGAGAATTGGAAGGGGATTTTGTTATTTATGATGAAAATGGGAAAATCAGACGAAAAGAAACCTATGTGAACGGTAAAAGAACGTTCAAAGCCTGTTATCTCCCGAACGGTAAGGAAACCACTTTTTACGAACATGAAACACCGGCGACTTTTCAAAAAGGAAGAAAAAGTATTGTCAAGTACCTCAAAGGTCATGTGAGATATCCGCAAGTTGCTGTAAACAATCATATCGAAGGAAAGGTGTATCTCCAGTTTGTGGTTTCAGACAAGGGAATCGTGACTGACGTAAAAGTGAAAAGATCGGCACACCCGCTCCTGGATGAGGAAGCTGTGAGAGTCATTAGTAACATGCCTAAATGGAAGCCGGCTACTTTTGAAGGAAAGAAAATCAATTCGACATTTTCGCTTCCTGTTTCCTTTAAACTGAACTAATTCTTCTTTGATTTCTCTTCAAGAGAAATGATGTGTACTGGTTTTCAGAAAGATGGATTAGTTGCTAACTAAAAAAGCACCGGATTGACAATTTTTTCAGCGTAGTTTTTCTGATTTGCGAACCTGTAAAATCAGTTATACCGAAGTTTTTGGTGGAATTTTAACACATTTCAGAAAAGTAGTGTCATTTAGTGTGTTAAGCCCCTGTTTTCGGGTGTTTCGCATAAAAGTAACGATTTCTAAATTTCGAATTTCGCTTAAAAAACTAATTTCGCAGGCGTTTAATAAGAAATAGATAGATCAGATGAGAACCTTTTTTGCATGTATATTGGTGATAACTTGTGTTTTACCTAATCAAATAGTTGCTCAAACGGTACTCAACGGAAATTTTAATTCCAGTGGAACGAATTGGGGATGCTCTCCGGAAGTAAATGCCGAATCGGTTTACGGTGGTTCATCCACTACGAATCAGGTTGCAGAAGTGGATGTAGCTGCAGGCTTGTGTCAGACCATTACCGGATTTACATCTGGGTCATATTACAGGCTTTCTTTTAAATGTTCCAGAAGAACGACTTGCGGACCTACGCTTCAGTCGTTGAACGTGACACTAAGCGGGGGAGTACTCAATCAAAATGTTTCCCGAAACGGAACGGCTTTTTCCCTTGCTACGGAGACCTTCTTCTTCATTGCAAATGCCGCTTCTCTCACACTGACCTTTACAGGAACAACAACTGAAACTTGTAACTTGCTGGTGGATGATATCCAGATTACGCTGGTTTCGGGGCTGCCTGTTGAACTGAGTGCTTTTAAAATGATGTGTGCCGGTAATGGCGTTGTTGCAAACTGGACGACCGAAAGCGAAGCAAGATCGGATCATTTCACGCTCGAAGGTTCTGTTGACGGTTCTTCCTGGAACGAACTGGGAATTGTGAAGGCACAGCAAAATTCACAAGCAAGAACGAACTATGCTTACACCATTGACAATGCTCCGCAAAACACAACGAATTACTATCGTTTGCGACTGACGGATTTGGATGGTACGGAGGAAATTTTGTCGCTTGCGAGCCTGAATTGCGAAGACGGGCAAGTCATTCTATATCCGAATCCGACCCAGGGTGAGTTGATCGTGCGTGCTTCATCCAAAGAGTTTGAAGGTGTTTTTGATGCCTCAGGCAGGAACGTAAATGCGGCAGTATCTGTTGTAAGCAAGCAGGAATTTCATGTCGATCTTTCAGTATTTTCTTCAGGGGTATACTATCTGAAGGTTGGCAGCGAGATGTATAAAGTCGTGAAGAACTAAGAGTAGTAATTACGAATGCCTAATTCCGAATGATTGCCTTTTCTTGTTGGTTTGAGTATCGGAGTCATCTTTGATCTGAAGGGCAAACAGTGCCTTTTTAAGGCTGGTTGCGGAATAAGATTTCCGCGTAGATAATGTGTTTTCCGATAATTTTTTCTTCGACCTGGTAAAATGCAATGCCGATTTTCTTGGTCAATGGCTCGTACTCAAGGTTCGCTGCGAGTGATTTTTCTTCCGGGGAAATCCTGGAGTCGGATTGAATGACTCCGAGGAACTGATAGGTAATGAGGAACGTTTCGAACCCGTCTGCATCCGGCACTTTTTTGACCTGCGTATCTTTTTTGTAATCGATTCCGAACTGGCTGAGCAGGTCTTTGAGTTCGGAGGTGAAGATTTCGTCACTGAAACGAAAAAAAGAACGGAATTTTTTGATGTGAAACTCAGAATAACCACACAGTGTATTCGAGTATATTTTCCGGTTGAGTTTTACAGGAATTTCGAAGGTCCATTGTTTGAACTGAATGGTTTTGGTAAACATCATGACAGGTGGATTTGAACCGGGTGGTGCAATTTTATTCGAATAAGTGTGATTACGTCGCTTAGGAATCGTAATTTGTTTTTCATAATTGGGTTTGAAGTGCAAAAGTCAGGATTACAAGAGTTCCGGTCAAAAAAAAGGGTTGAGAAACACTGAATAATGAGTAAATGGTGGTATTTTTAGGGTGAGAAATGAATCGTAATTTCCTTCTTTTTGTTTTTGGGTTATTAGTGATACCTGCTATCTACGGTCAAAAAGATACCGCCAAAATCGATGCGCTCAATCTGAAAAGTGAATTTTTGTACTCCGTCGACGTAGAAAAATCGATTGCCTTAAGTTCGAAAGCACTTCGTTTATCCCAGGAAGCAGATTACCGTGCGGGAGAAGCTTTTGCGCTGATGAACCTGGCAATTGCCAATGACATCAAAGGAAATCCTGAAGTTGCAATCCGGTATTTTCACCAGGCAATCCATCTGTTCAAACTGGAGAAAGACGATGAAAACCTGTCGTACTGTTATTCCCAGCTGGGTGTTTGCTATTTTACACAGTTTCAATACGATAATTCGAACTGGTACTATAACAAGGCTATCGCATTGTGTAAAAAATTGAAACTGGATATCGATCTGGCCGATGTGCTGGTAAACCAGGGAATCACATTTACATATCAAAAGAAAGAAAAAGAGGCTGTAGCCAATTTCAGACGGGCAATTGATATCTACCTCCGAAATGACTACGAACAGGGCTTAGGGCCGGCGTATAACTCGCTGGCGAAGATTTATCATGAGAAGCAGGAGTTCGACACCGCAATCGATTACTACCTGAAGGCTGCCGAGATTGCCAAAAAGTATGACAACGACCTGAATCTTACGTCGACCTACAACGGACTATCGAATGCTTATATCAACCTGAAACAATACGGGAAGGCGCACGAATATGCTTTGAAGAGCCTGGAAGCGGTGAAGAATACAGGTGCGAAGGAACGGGAAGCTTTTGCTTATTACACGGTGTCGGACAGCTATGCTGCATCGGGTGATTTCAGGAAAGCGTATGAATACCAAAAACGCTATGCGGATTTGAAGGACACGGTTTTTACTTCGGAAAAGAGCAGTGCACTGGCTGAAATGCAGGCGCGGTTCGAGGTGGAATCCAACAAACAGAAGCTGAAGGAAGCGAAACTGAAACAGCAGATTCAGTCCGAAACGTATGCGCGCCAACTGACGATTCTTGCGGTGGCTTTGGTGCTCATCCTGATCGTTCTGATCTTTTTATTCCTGTTGTTCCGCAATAAAAGACGGATTCACCAGTTGCTGGAACAGAAATATGAGATGTCTCAGATGAACCTGGAACAGAAGGAATCGATGATGGGGGAAATTCACCACCGCGTAAAAAACAACCTCCAGATGGTGCATGCCATTTTGGATTTACAGGCACGTGATTTGAAAGATCCGGAATCGATGCAGTTGATCGAAGACAGTCTTAACCGGATCAATGCCATTTCACTGATTCATCAAAAATTGTATCAAACGGAAAATATCCGCGCAGTGCGGATGACGGAATACTTGTGTGAGTTGACGGACGATTTGGTGATTCATTTCCGGAAGGAAGTCAGCAAACCGATTCGCGTGATGTATGAAGTGGAAGATTTGAACCTGGATATTGAGTCGGCACTTCCTATCGGCTTGATTGTGGCGGAATTAGTGACCAATTCCTGCAAGTATGCCTTTGCTGATCAGCAAACCCCGGAGATTCGACTGGTTTTAAAAGAAGATGCCGGAAAGCTCCGTTTGCTTGTGGGGGATAACGGCTCCGGGAAAACGAATGAAGAAAACGGAACACATTTTGGTACGAAGCTGATCCGGACGATGTCGAAAAAACTACAGGCAGCATTCACGGAAACAAACTCTGAAAAAGGCCTGACAGTGGAATTACTTATCTCAAACTATCACGTGTATCATGACTAAACCAAAACTGTTTATTGTAGAAGATGAATTACTGATCGCAGATTACCTGGAGCAATGCTTACTGGATAACGGTTATGAATGTTTGGGAAAGGCAGATACCTTTGAGTCGGCGAGAGCACTGTTGAAAAAATGTGAGCCGGATCTCTTGCTGCTGGATATCAACCTCGGAACCGGACCTGATGGAGTGGATTTGGCGCATTTCGTGAATCAGCAGCTCAACAAACCCTTTCTTTTCGTGACTTCCAGTACGGATTCCAAGACGCTGGAGCGGATCAAATTAACGAATCCTGCGGGGCTGGTTATGAAACCGTTTAAGAAGGAAGAACTTCAGGCGCAGGTGGAACTGGCGTGGCATGCTTTCCAGGTGCGGCAGCAAAATCGTCAGATCGAATTTGCGAACTCCATCCTGATCAATTCCTATTTCTTTATCAAGGACAAGCAAAAGCTGATCAAATTGGCGTATTCGGATATTCTGTATGCGGAGGCCTGCGATAACTATTCGATTCTCTTTACGAAAGATTCCAAGTACATTGTGAGTTATAGCCTGAAGCACGTAGAAAACAAGTTGTCGAAAAATGAGTTTTTCCGCGTTCACCGTTCCTTTGTGGTGAACCTGAATCACATTCAACAGATCAACCCGAAGTCTATTTTATTGGATGGGAAAGAGATTCCGGTGAGCGAGGCACATCGGTCATCGCTTTTGGAGCGGGTGAATTTATTTTAACGGGAAATAATGATGTATCAAATTAAACGCACGCAACTTGTCAAAACCGATCTGGAAACTTGCTGGAAGTTTTTCTCTGCTCCGGAGAACCTGCAGAAAATTACTCCCGGATACATGAAGTTTCGCGTTTTGACAGAAACCCCTGCTGAGATTTACGAGGGGCTGATCATTGCCTATAAGATCTCGCCGGTGATGCATATTCCATTGTCCTGGGTGACCGAAATTACTGTGGTGGAAGACCAGCGCTACTTTGTGGATGAACAACGCCAGGGACCTTACAAAATGTGGCATCATGAACACCATTTCAAAGCCGTGGAGGGAGGAGTTGAAATGACAGATATCGTAAGTTATTCGCTCCCTTTCGGAATTTTAGGCAAATTGGCCCACCGGTTGTTTGTGAGAAAACAACTGGAAGGAATTTTTGATTACCGTTTTCAGGAGGTGGAGAAGCGCTTCTAAATCTGCTTTTTCGCCACCGATTTGTGAATTTCAAGTGTTTTGATCAGTGCTGCGGAACCATACCATGGATGCAGTTCCATTATCAATCTTCCTGCCTGGATAGCCGGATCGGTTTTGGTTAGTGCCTCTGCTTCTTCGACTGTTTCTACATTGAAAATATACATTCCGCGAATGTCTCCGTTATCGAGAAAAGGGCCTGCAACAACTAGTTTTCCCTGATCTGCCAGAGCTTTAATGTTGTCCAGGTGGGCGCGTTGCAAACGATCGGCTTCTTCCTTATTTTGACTTGAATTCGGGCCGCGTTTCAGAAAAGCTATGACGTAATGCTTCATGCCGTATTCGTCTGCACCCAGTTGTCTGGCTAGTTCCGGATCGAAACCTGCTTTTTCCTCCTGCAAATCCTCTTGTGAGTAGGAAAGGAGTGGTAATCCAAGCAACAGGATTCCGGCTAACGCTTTAATTGCTTTCATCGCAAATCAGTTTTACGGCTTTCAGCGATTCATCAATATGCGTAGCGGCATTCGTCAGAGAATTGTAGATATGGCGCACGATTCCGTTTTTGTCAACGATGTACGTCACGCGTCCCGGAATCAGTCCGAAGAGGTTTCCCGGAACACCAAATGTTTTGCGGACTGCTTTTTCTGTGTCGGCAAGTAATGTGAAGCTTAACCGGTGCTTAGCGGCAAATTCCGCATGTTTCCTGGGTGAATCACTCGAAATACCGATTACTTCGCAACCCAGGTCTTTGAAATCCTCGTAACTGTCGCGAAAAGAACATGCTTCAGCGGTACATCCGGGAGTGTCATCTTTGGGATAGAAATAGATCACCAAAACCTTTTGCCCGAGAACGGATTGAATATCTAAAGCTGCATTATTCTGGTCTTTCAGTGTAAAAACCGGACATTGATCACCAACTGCTATTGCCATGACTTTGTCATTTATGTGTTGAACAAAGATGCAAAAAGAATGCGTTTGTAGCGAAACTATTTTTTACTTCTGGCAAATGCGTGTGAATGAAAACCGCGATAAGAGCGCATGGTGTAACATGAATGGAAATAATTCGTTACATTTGTGTAAAATTTGGAAGTGAATTACTCTAAAGTGTAAATCTGTCTTGCTGCTTTTCTACCTGTTTTTCAGTGATTTAAGATAGTTAGGGTTGGAGTGTGGCGATGATTGCATGTAACAAAAGCGTAAAAAAGAAGTTATGGAATAGTTGAATAAGTTTTATTTTTCAAGTATCTTGCATCGCTTATTCACTGTAAAAGAGACCATTATTCACGTCTAAGCCAGTCTGTGTTCCCTGCTGTTTAGAAACGGGAACTTCATTTTAATGAAATAAATTATGAAAAGATTGCTTTTGGGATCAGTCATGCTCCTTTGTTCAAGCGCCTTATTGGTGTTTTCGTGTCAGAAAGAAAATACAGGTTCCGCCACTGTAAAGACCGAAAAATTCCAGGAAAAAATCAGTCAAAACGAAGTTGAAATCGAATGCAGCGGATCGTGTACCAGTTCATCAGAATCCTGTTCATTGACCGGACAGCTTGGTGGTGGAGGTGGGCACAATTACGTTTCATGTTCCTGTTCGGGCTGTACGATGAAAGTGACGAGTACTAAAAACGGAGCGACTACCGTGACAAACCTGGTCAACGCAAAATTTGAAGTGTACTACCTGGATGTGTTTCAGAAATACATGGAGGAAGCATATACCGGGCAGAGCTATTCCCTGGTGCGTTACCATTTTATCACCGATGGAGATAAGTATGTGGAGACCTACTCGTTTGATTTCGGAGACGGAGTTATTGAAACGGTTGTGCTGGCAGGTGATGCAAATGAGATGATCGATACGGTCAAAGTGATCGATTGTACCGGTTCCTGCGGATGCAAGGAAGTGTATGATTTGAATACCGGAAAAGCTTCCTGTTCCTGTAGTGATTGCCAGATGAAAGTCACAGTCGTGAAAAAGTAAATGGGGCTTCCGCAAATTACGCTGATCTCGAGGATGGTTGTGTTGTTGGATCAGCGATAAGCTTTTCTTTGACCTGTATCGTATCATCTGCTCAATTCGCGGTTCGAAAAGAAGTTGCAAAAAAAATCCCGTTGTTCTCAGAACAACGGGATTTCAATATGATTTTCGGAAAATCTTATTCTCCTACTACTTCGAATTTGAATACAGGCTTCACTCCTTTGTGCAAGTTTGCCTCAGCTTCGAATGTACCAACTTCTTTGATTGGCTCATCTTTGATTTTCAAAGCCTTACGGTCGATGTCGAATCCTGCTGTTTTCAACGCTTCAGACAACTGAACTGTGTTAACAGAACCGAAGATTTTACCGTTCTCACCCACTTTCGTGCTGATTTTAACAGTAACTTCAACCAATTTAGCTGCGATAGCTTCTGCTTCAGCAACGATTTTAGACTCTTTGTGAGCGCGTTGCTTCATCATATCCTCGTGCGCTTTTTTCGCAGAAGGAGTAGCCAAAGAAGCGTAACCTTGAGGAATCAGGAAATTACGTCCGTATCCTGGTTTTACAGTTACAACTTCGTCTTTGTAACCTAATTTATCGATATTTTTCTTAAGAATTACTTCCATGATTTCGTGTCTTTAAAATGAATACGAGACTATTTCAACATATCGCCAACGTAAGGCAAGATAGCCAGGTGACGAGCACGTTTGATAGCTTTGTTAACTCTCTTCTGGTATTTCGCAGAAGTTCCGGTAATACGGCGAGGTAAAATTTTACCTTGCTCATTCACCAAACGCAACAAGAAAGTAGCGTCTTTGAAATCGATGAATTTAATTCCGCTTTTTTTGAAACGGCAGTATTTGTCTTTTTTAATCTCGATGTTAATCGGAGTTAAATAGCGAATATCGTTTTGTGACATGTTCTTAAAATTGAATGGTAAATAATTAAGCTTCAACCGGAGCTCCGCTCATTTTTTTGCGACGTTTCTCAGCGTAAGCAACGTGATCCTTGTCCATTTTCACAGTCAGGAAACGCATGATGCGCTCGTCACGTTTCATAGCCAATTCCAGATCAGCGATCACTGAACCTTCAGCATCGAATTGGAACAAGAAATAGAAACCAGTTGATTTCTTTTGGATCGGGTAAGCCAATTTTTTAAGGCCCCAGCTCTCAGAATGCGTCAATTTACCACCCATGGCAGCCAATTCGCTTTCGTACTTTTGCACTGCTTCCTTTGCCTGATCTTCAGACAAAACGGGAGTAAGAATGAAAACAGTTTCGTAAGAATTCATAATTAAACTTATTTGTTATTGATACTAATTTACCGCCAAGACTCACTTAGCGGGGTGCAAAGGTAGGAATAAAATCCTTAAAATGTTGACTTTGGGTGAAAAAGATGCCAGAATCACATTTAACGATGCTTACAACTGAACGGTTTCAACCTTCTTTTCCGGTTTCAGCATTTCGTAGTAAGGTTTGTTGTTGTATTCTTTATAAGTGATAAAGTGAAGATTATTCTTGTCATCCAGGTGATAGGAAGAGTTGAAAATCTTAAAGCTTTCTGACTTGAAATCCGCGTGAAGCGGTTTGGTGCTGTTTTCCCCGGTATTCAGATCAATTTCAGATTGAATAATGGTGGTCTGTATGGAAATGTCGTAAGTAATGACCCGTTTATCTGTTTCAAAGAAGTTTTCCGGGTTCAATTTTTTCACGGCGGCATTGAAGAAGAAAAACAACTTCCCGTCTTGTATAAACGAAAAGGAAGCCCGGTTTAAAGGGTTTTGATTCTCTTTCCATATATAAGGAGCATCGTGTATGCTGAGTACCTGGAAATTCCACAGATTTTCCTGTTTCGGAATATCAATACAAGAAATCATGATCGTTTCGTTGATTGCCTGTTCGATACGTTGTACGGTGCAAATAAGTTTGTTTTCATTGATTTCTGCCTTGACAAGCGAATTGTAAGTGAGTTTTATTTTGCCCCGGGATCCTACTTTTTCAGGTTTTACGACACATTCTTTCAGTTGAATGGATTCCGGATTTAGAGGAGCATAAGCAAAACCCCTGACGGATCCGCCCTGGGTGATCATGGAAACGAGGTAAGGATCAGAGTCAGTATCTACAAACTTCCATTCGTCAATCGTTCCGGGAAGAGTTGTGCGGCTGATTTTAGGTGTTTGCAATACTCCGTTTTTAAAATGGAACAGCTCATCTCTTCTTGAAATGTATACATCCAGGTTTTCTTCCAGGTAAACATCCGAAATAAAATGGGTGTTCAGTCTTGTCGGAATCGTGAACGTTTTTGAATCAAGCATAGTGAAGTTGAGAGAGCATACGGTGATTTCGTCGCCAATAATCACAACTGCTGCATGATCCTTTCGGTGGTAAAATTTCAGCGAATAATCGCCGCTTCTTAATCCCCTCATCTGGTTGTTTGTCAGGGACAGGATTTCGATGGATTCCTTTTCCTTCAGAAATTTATCGAAGGTTGTCAGGTAAAAATTGTCGCCGGTTACGGACGACGTAATGGCATAGAACGCTTCCTCAAAGATATACAGTTGATGGATGAGTGCATTCCGGATTTCAATCTTTTCGGATTCAACGATCTCATCATCGGTCAATTCGTAAAGCGTTGCCCGGTTGCTTTGCTGCCGATACGTTGATTGGATGTACAGATTCTTGTTGTCATATTTCCCGATATAATAGTACGGACGTTCTTCTTTTGAAGTTTGGCTTTGGGCGGAAAGTCCGAAAAAACAGGTGAAAAGAATAAGCGAAAAAATCTTCATAAGAGGTTGAAGTGATATAATGCCGTAAAATTAGCTAAAATTAAAACAAACAGTTCGTTGTCTCAATCTCAATACCCCTTCAAATCATACTTGTGCAGCAGCAAACGCGTATTCGGTTTGTCCAAACTATCCTGCCAGCCGATAAAATAAGCCGTGATCGGTGAAACAGACAGCCGGGAAATCTCCTTGTGCTGAATGCGCATCACCTCGTCCGGGAACTTTTCAGCCAGTTCTTTGAAATTGAAATTCGGATAAGCCTTATTGGGGTAAAGATCTACAGCACCGAAAAGGTGCAGAATCTCGTGGCTGATCACCGCCGGATTCTTGTTGGTGATAATCGAATATTCCGCAAATCGATCCGATTCCGTGTGGAAAGAATAGCTGGGGTGATCTTCGTAATACCCGTTCACGAAAAACAGAATCGCTACATTTTCCCGTTTGTACTTGTCGCGCAGCGCCTGGTTCAGGGTTTGCACATTGACAATTTTTAAGCGCTGGCTGACTTTTGATGACGGAATATACTTGAGTCCCTTCCCGGCCTTTTTCGCAATAGCATCCGACCAGGAAATCCATTTTTTGAACCGGGATCTTCTTTCGCGGATAAATGCTTGTTCGTGAGATAAGTTGACTTTCACTGATCGCTCGTAAATCGTGAGCCTGCCACCGTCTTTGTATTGAACCGGCTCGAACTGCACGGAATGGGAGTAATTACCGGCTTGCGACTGAAGCCAGTTTGTGGCTTTTTTCAGTGAATCCATCGTGGAACGGATGTCGAATTCCGTCCAGGGATGATAGCTGTCTACGTCAACGAAAATCGCATAAACCAGAACAGAATCTGTCATGAATTTACACGTGTTCCGGTTCTTGGTATCGGGAATTTTATCGTATTCCTGGTAAATGACTGTTGGCCGGAAAAGCTGACAACTTCCGAAGAGCAATAAAGAGGCAAAGAGAATCAGAACACCTTTTTTCATAGGACTTGCGGTATGGGTTTTAACCCAGATGTCGGAAAGTGAAACAGGTAAACAAAAGCCGCTGCGGATACATCGAAAACCGGGATTTAAATGGATGCAATTTAGAACCAATCTGAATAGCTTGAAACTATACTATCTTAGCATCTTTTGTGTTTTGAATTCCATTGCTTTTGGCTAAATTCGCGCATCAAACAAATTGTTAAAAAACGACTTTTGTAATCCTTTTATGAACTATCAAGAATACATCCGGGAAATTGAAGAGCGCAAAGCGCAGGGACTTCACCCGAAACCAATTGACAGCGCTGAATTGTTAAGCGAAATTATTGCTCAGATTAAAGATGCAGGGAATGCATACAGGCAGGATTCCCTTCAGTTTTTCATTTACAACACGTTGCCGGGTACGACGAGTGCAGCAGGTGAGAAAGCGGCGTTTTTAAAAGAGATTATTCTTGGAGAGTCAGTAGTAGAAGAAATTACACCCGCTTTCGCTTTTGAGTTGCTGTCTCACATGAAAGGTGGGCCTTCCATCAGCGTATTGCTTGATCTGGCACTGGGAAATGATGCCGCAATTGCACAACAGGCAGCGGATGTATTGAAAACACAGGTGTTCCTGTACGATGCAGATACAGATCGTTTGAAAGAAGCATACCACAATGGGAATGCGGTTGCGAAGGAAATTTTGGAAAGCTACGCGAAAGCGGAGTTCTTTACCAAACTTCCGGATGTTGCTGAAGAAATCAAAGTAGTGACATTCATCGCCGGTGAAGGAGATATTTCAACCGATTTATTGTCTCCGGGGAACCAGGCTCACTCCCGTTCAGACCGTGAATTGCATGGTAAATGTATGATTACGCCACAGGCACAGGAAGAAATCAAAGCATTGCAGGCACAACATCCGGATGCAAGCGTGATGCTGATTGCTGAAAAAGGTACGATGGGTGTAGGTTCATCCCGTATGTCAGGTGTGAACAACGTGGCATTGTGGACCGGAAAACAAGCAAGTCCTTACGTTCCGTTTGTCAACTTCGCTCCGATCGTAGGAGGAACCAATGGAATTTCACCGATTTTCCTTACAACAGTTGACGTTACCGGAGGAATCGGGTTGGATTTGAAAAACTGGGTCAAGAAAACAGACGCTGAAGGAAATGTTGTGCGTGATGAAAACGATGAGCCGGTTTTGGAGCAGGTGTATTCCGTTGCAACAGGTACTGTTTTGACCATCAATACAAAAACAAAAAAATTATATAACGGCGACAAAGAGCTGATTGATATTTCCAAGGCATTCACGCCGCAGAAAATGGAATTCATCAAAGCAGGTGGATCCTACGCAATCGTTTTTGGTAAGAAAATCCAGACGTTTGCTGCGAAAACATTGGGAATTGAAGCTCCGGTTGTATTTGCTCCGTCAAAAGAAGTTTCTGTTGAAGGACAGGGATTGACCGCAGTAGAGAAAATCTTCAACCGAAATGCCGTTGGAATCGCTCCGGGGAAAGTATTGCACGCAGGTTCCGATGTGCGCGTAGAAGTAAACATCGTTGGATCACAGGATACAACCGGGTTGATGACGGCTCAGGAATTGGAATCGATGGCGGCTACGGTGATTTCACCGATCGTTGACGGTGCATACCAGTCAGGTTGTCACACAGCTTCTGTTTGGGATAAAAAAGCACAGGCAAACATCCCGAAACTGATGAAGTTCATGAACGACTTCGGTCTGATCACAGCGCGCGACCCGAAAGGGATTTACCATTCCATGACCGACGTAATTCACAAAGTACTGAATGATATCACAGTAGACGAGTGGGCGATTATCATTGGTGGTGACTCCCACACACGGATGTCGAAAGGAGTAGCATTCGGAGCAGACTCCGGAACAGTTGCCCTGGCTTTGGCTACTGGAGAAGCTTCCATGCCGATCCCGGAATCCGTGAAAGTAACGTTCAAAGGATCGATGCCGGATTACATGGACTTCCGCGATGTGGTTCACGCAACACAAGCTCAGATGCTGCACCAGTTCGGTGGAGAAAACGTATTCCAGGGACGAATCATCGAGGTTCACATCGGAACATTGACTGCTGACCAGGCATTCACATTTACCGACTGGACTGCGGAGATGAAAGCGAAAGCGTCTATCTGTATTTCAGAAGACGATACCCTGATCGAATCACTGGAAATTGCGAAAAGCCGCATCCAGATCATGATTGATAAAGGAATGGACAATGAGCGCCAGGTACTTCAGGGATTGATTAACAGAGCAGATAAGCGGATTGCTGAGATTAAATCAGGAGAGAAGCCGGCGTTGACTCCGGATGCAAACGCGAAGTACTACGCGGAAGTAGTAGTTGATTTGAATCAGATTGCAGAACCGATGATCGCGGATCCGGATGTAAATAACAAAGACGTTTCCAAACGCTATACTCACGATACCATCCGACCGTTGTCTTACTACGGTGGAGATAAAAAGGTAGATCTTGGATTTATCGGTTCCTGTATGGTGCACAAAGGAGACATGAAAATCCTGGCTCAGATGTTGAAAAACGTAGAAGCACAAAACGGGAAAGTGGAATTCAAAGCACCGCTCGTTGTTGCTCCTCCGACTTACAACATCGTAGATGAATTGAAGGCGGAAGGCGACTGGGAAGTGTTGCAGAAATACTCCGGTTTCGAGTTCAATGACGACGCTCCGAAAGGAGAAGCACGTACGAAATACGAAAACATGTTGTACCTGGAGCGTCCGGGATGTAACTTGTGTATGGGGAACCAGGAGAAAGCGGAAAAGGGAGATACCGTAATGGCAACTTCAACCCGTTTGTTCCAGGGACGTGTGGTAGAAGATGCGGAAGGTAAAAAAGGAGAATCTTTGCTTTCTTCTACACCGGTGGTTGTTCTTTCGACTATTTTGGGTAGAACTCCATCCATCGAAGAATACAAAAAGGCTGTAGAAGGAATCAACTTAACGAAGTTTGCTCCTTCACACAAGCTGTTGGCGAATTAATAGAATACCAAATAATAATAAAACCCCGGTCATTGAGCGTAGTCGAAATGCCGGGGTTTTTTAATTAAAGACGGAGCGTTTTTAACCATCCGCATGCAGTATTAGAGTTTTGCCATAAAGGTCTCAAATTCTCCCTTGTCGTATAGAACAGAACCATGTCCGAAACAAAGTATTTTTGGTTTTAGGTTGAATAATTTGTGAATCGATTTCCTGTTCTCTATCCGGTCAGTTGTAAATAAACCGGGAGGTTCATGAAGTCCGGAAATGGTTGTCAGTAAATTCATATTTACCAAGGTATCTCCGACAATCAGTACTCCATCCTTTTCTCTGAATAAAGAAATATGCCCTTTTGAATGTCCGGGGGTTTCAATAACCGTAAAACTCCCCACTTCATCACCTTCCCGGAGTAAATGAGATACTTTATGTCCGCTTCCGGCCCAATACCGTTGTTGAAATTTTGCGATCCAGTGCCTGTTGTTGGGATAGTCGTAAATGACTTTTCCCGATTCCGCATGTTCCTTCTCGATGACAGATGTAAGAAGAGGTATGTTTCGTTTTGTACACACAATACTGCTTGCGCCCTGATGGTCCGGATGAGCATGTGTTAAGACATGCTTGGTAATATCGGAATGCTTGATGGCATTGAGAATTTTATTGGCAGAACTTTTGATTCCGGCATCTACCAGTATGTCATCGATGACATAACAATTAATTCCGCTTCTGGGGAAGAGGGCGATTTGATAAACATTTTTGGCTACTTCTTTCATTTTTAACGAATAAAATTAAACAGCAAAAATGAGGTGTAGGAATCTATTATTCTTTGATATATGTTAAGAAATCTCTTTTCTTATCCTGCTGAGAGATTCGGGAGTGATTCCTAAAAAAGAAGCAATATGAATCAACGGAGTGCGCTGGATGATTTTTTTGTCGGCAGTATTTAAAAAGTCAAGGTATTTTTCTTTTGCCGGGATGGAATGAATCTTAAAAAACCTTTCTGCAAAGCAATTGACCATGTTTTCTGATAGGATTCTTCCGATTTTTTGCCACTGAGGGATCATTTCATATAATTCCTGCATGTCCTTGAAATGGATGGAATAAGTTTCCGTGTCCTCCAGGCATTGTAAGAATTCAGCTGATTTTGTTTGATTGATAAAGCTGGAATAAGCGGAAACAAAACCATTGTCGCAAGACAGGTACGTTGTAATTTCTTTGCCGTCCCTCAAATAAAAAACACGCACTAAACCGGTAATAATAAAATGCAGCTGTGTGGAATCCTGCCCTTCTTTCAGAATAAATTCTTTAGACTTGAATTGATGGTGTTTGAACCTGGATTGAACACTATCCAGATCGGCCTCAGAGAACGTTGCGTATTGGGTAATTTGATGAATAAGGGATTCCATTTTTATTTTAGATATTTTTTCATTTTCGTTTGCTCGATTTTGCTTTGGGATTGTAATCCAAACACAATTGGATCCAATAATTCAATTCCTTTGAACTGTTGAATCCGTGTTCCATGACATAGATGTAATTTTTCATGACCCGTTCGGCCATTTTCATGGGTAAAACATCGTTCCTTTCCACAGCTTTCAAATAGTCTTCATCACTGATTCTGCAAAAAAGAAGATCTTCATGGTTATTCTTTGAAATATGTGTTCCACAACACATTTTATCGTCAACCATAATGCAAACTCCCATGAACATCTTTTTCTCCTGGAAATCCACTTCTTTGGACAATAGCACTTGGCGTATCCGCTCCAATGTATCTTCGTTATAGGCCATATTCAACTTATTTTTCAAGCCCGGGTTGCTGCTGCTTCACCGGTTGGAATGTTTGAGTTCAAATATGAGAATTATCCCGTTGCCATCCAATCCGAAACTTACGGGATGGTATTCAAAGCCCTAGCCACTGAGCGTAGTCGAAGTGCAGGGGCTTTTTATTTTGTTGCATATAAAATGCCCCAGGCACCGTATTTCATTCTTTTCTCAAAAAGCTCCCCAACTTCATATTTTCTATAAACTTCCAACTCAACTCTTTTTCCGGTTTTTGGATTTAAAAATTCGATGTAATGCCTGGGGTTTCCATTTTTCTTTGCGGATATGGAGTAAGTTATTACGGGTTCTTTAATTGTAACGACTTCTGATTTTCCCAGGAATTTATTTGTGGTAATGATTAATGAAAAGGCCATTCCAAACAAAATTCCGGATGTGAAAATAATCATCATCACAATGGAAATAATATCGCGTGCCTTTGCTTTCAATTTATTTTTCGGGATATTATGATCCAAAGGTTTGACTTTTCTATAGTAAAATCGAGGTCCGAAAAGGGACAAGAGTAAAATGATTGGTATTAACAGATATTTTGCAGTGATCAATAGTGCTGTTGAAGTTTCAAAGTACTTGATTGTAAAGAATGGATAACTGATAATTCCTGCGCAAATAATTAAACTTAGAAATACTTTGAGTTGCCATTTTTTCATCTTCGGGTTTCGTTTTTTAAGCTTGATTGCTAGGGAGTTTATGAAAAAAACTTGATCCTTTCAGGTTGACAAATGAGAATTGATAGGTGGACAAGTAAATTGCTGATCAAAAGTAACAATATCCTGTCAAAAGTAATCCTCTTAATTGCTGTTAACGTGTATTATTCAAAGTCGAGAGATGTGCGATCAGTTCCGAATAAATTTCCTGTGCCGGTAGATTGGTGGATTTGGAAAGATCAATCTTTTAAACCGATATAACCATATTCCCTGAAACACAAACTTCACCCTTCACACCCTCCTTCTCTTTGCGGTTGATCTATTATCGAAAAAATCTATGCATTTATAACTTTAATTTAGAACATCTCATTTTTTTAATGCTTAAATTTAGAGGTACACAAAACTTACTTAAAATATGGCCGTTTTCGATTTAGATATGATCAAGGCAGTCTATGAGAAATATCCTTCTCGTATCGCTGCTGCCCGCAAAGTGGTTAACAAACCGCTGACATTGGCGGAGAAAATTTTATATGCCCACTTGTGGGATGGGGAGGCAAGCGTTGCGCACGAGCGAGGCAAGTCCTATGTGGATTTTGCTCCGGATCGCGTGACGATGCAGGATGCAACGGCTCAGATGGCTTTGCTGCAATTCATGCAGGCAGGGAAAAAGAAAGTAGCCGTTCCTTCAACGGTGCATTGTGATCACTTGATTCAGGCAAAAGTGGGGGCCGATGCAGATTTACAGCGCTCCCTGAATGAAAACAACGAAGTGTTCAACTTTTTGTCCTCCATTTCCAATAAATACGGGATCGGTTTCTGGAAACCGGGAGCCGGAATCATTCACCAGGTCATGCTGGAAAACTATGCGTTCCCGGGAGGAATGATGATCGGAACCGATTCGCACACAGTGAACGGCGGTGGATTGGGAATGGTCGCAATCGGTGTGGGTGGTGCTGACGCGGTAGACGTCATGGCAGGAATGCCTTGGGAGTTGAAATTCCCGAAACTGATCGGGGTGAAACTGACCGGGACATTAAACGGCTGGACTTCGGCAAAAGACGTGATTTTGAAAGTGGCGGATATCCTCACCGTAAAAGGAGGAACCGGGGCCATCGTTGAGTACTTCGGCGACGGAGCAATTTCGCTTTCCGCAACCGGGAAAGGAACCATCTGTAACATGGGGGCGGAAATCGGTGCAACGACCTCAACATTCGGATACGATGATTCAATGCGCCGTTACCTGAATGCAACGGGTAGAGCAGAAGTCGTGGCTTTGGCAGATCAGATTGCAGAACATTTAACGGGTGACGCGGAAGTATACGCCAATCCGGAAAAATATTTCGACGAGTTAATCGAAATCAACCTGGATACTTTGGAGCCGCACATCAACGGACCATTTACTCCGGATCGCGGAACGCCGGTTTCAAAAATGAGATCAGAAGCAGAAGCAAACGGCTGGCCGATGAAAATAGAGTGGGGTCTGATCGGATCGTGTACCAACTCTTCTTACGAAGATATGTCGCGTGCAGCTTCCATCGTGGAGCAGGCTGTGAAACATGGAATTACTCCGAAAGCAGAATTCGGAATCAACCCGGGTTCGGAGCAGGTTCGCTATACGATTGAGCGCGACGGAATCATTGCGACCTTCGAGAAAATGGGAACGAAAGTATTTACCAATGCTTGCGGACCTTGCATCGGACAATGGGATCGTGAAGGAGCGGACAAGCAAGAGAAAAATACGATTGTGCACTCGTTCAACCGGAACTTCTCCAAACGGGCAGATGGAAACCCGAATACACATGCATTCGTAACTTCCCCCGAAATGGTGGCTGCTTTGGCAATCTCCGGAGATTTGGGCTTCAACCCGATTACGGATACTTTGACAAACGATAAAGGAGAGCAAGTGAAATTATTACCTCCGCACGGAGATGAACTTCCTACGAAAGGATTCGATGTAGAGGATCCGGGATACCAGGCTCCGGCTGAAGATGGTTCGGGTGTTCAGGTCATTGTGAAACCGGATTCAACGCGTTTGCAATTGCTGGAATCTTTCCCTGCCTGGGACGGACAAAACATCCTGGGAGCGAAATTATTGATCAAGGCAAAAGGAAAATGTACCACCGACCACATTTCAATGGCCGGTCCGTGGTTGCGTTACCGTGGTCACCTCGATAACATTTCAAACAACATGCTGATTGGTGCTGAAAATGCATTCAACGGAAAAGCAAACGAAGTGAAAAATCAGCTCACAGGTTCTTACGGTGAAGTTCCGGCTACACAACGTGCGTACAAAGCGGCAGAAATTCCTTCCATTGTAGTGGGAGACCAAAACTACGGAGAAGGATCTTCCCGCGAACACGCAGCAATGGAACCACGTCATTTGGGAGTTCGTGCGGTCATCGTGAAATCATTTGCACGAATCCACGAAACAAACCTGAAAAAACAGGGGATGCTGGGCTTGACCTTTGCAAACGAAGCAGATTACGATAAAATCAAAGAAGACGATACGTTCAACTTCATTGACCTGGTTGATTTTGCACCGGGAAAACAATTGACGCTGGAAATCGTTCACGCAGACGGTTCGAAAGAAAACATCCTGTTGAATCACACGTATAATGATCAGCAGATTGAGTGGTTTAAAGCCGGTTCGGCACTAAACCTGATCAAGCTGAATGAAAAATAAATAAAAAAGAAAAAGGTGGGGACGCGCATCGCGTCCCCACCTTTTTTTGCATTTTCAATAGTGAGTTAAACCGCTACATGGTGTTCTCTCAAGGCATCGTTCAAAGAGGTTTTCAAATCCGTAGAAGCCTTACGCTTTCCAATGATCAATGCACATGGAACCTGGTATTCGCCAGCCGGGAATGATTTCGTATAAGAACCCGGGATCACCACCGAACGCTCCGGAACATATCCTTTCAGTTCAACCGGTTCTGCCCCTGTTACGTCAATGATTTTGGTCGACATTGTTAAACAAACGTTTGCTCCCAAAACGGCTTCTTTCCCAATACGCACGCCTTCCACAACAATACAGCGTGAACCGATAAACGCATCGTCTTCGATGATTACCGGAGCAGCCTGCAACGGTTCCAAAACACCACCGATTCCAACACCACCGCTCAGGTGCACGTTTTTCCCGATTTGTGCACAGGACCCAACCGTTGCCCAGGTGTCAACCATGGTTCCGGAATCCACATACGCACCGATGTTTACGTAAGAAGGCATCATGATCACTCCCGGAGCAACAAATGCACCGTAGCGTGCCACTGCATGCGGAACAACACGTACACCCAACTCGGCATAATTTGTTTTCAGCGCCATTTTATCGTGGAACTCGAAAGGGCCAACCTCAATGGTTTCCATCTTGCGGATCGGGAAATACATCACAACGGCTTTTTTTACCCACTCGTTCACTTGCCAGGAACCGTCGTCATTCGGTTCTGCGACGCGCAGTCTCCCTTTGTCGATTTCTTCGATCACATGTTCAATCGCCTGACGTGTCTCAGCTTGCTCTAACAAAGCCCGGTTTTCCCAGGCAGCTTCTATAATGGAACGCATATTTTTTGATTTTTGACAAAAGTAATGATTCGTAATTATATCCCTATTTTTGCAGTGTAATTCTAATAGTCAATTTTTTGTCAAAAATTCTCGCAATCGATTTTGGGTTGAAACGAACCGGTCTGGCACTCTCGGATGAGCTGCAGTTATTTGCTTTCGGGCTGAAAACCATTGATAGTAAAACGCTGATGGATGAGCTGAAAATACTGGTTGAAAAAGAAAAAGTATCCGAGATTGTGATCGGTGAACCGAAAAGATTGGATGCTTCCGACTCACACATTACCCAAAATGTACGTTTACTGAAAGAAGCGATCGAAAAAAACTTTCCGCAGCTACTTGTTGCCTTATTGGACGAACGTTTCACGTCAAAAATGGCTTCTGCGGCAATTGCACAGAGCGGATTAAAGAAAAAAGACCGGGAGCAAAAAGGATTGATTGATACGGTAAGTGCCGCAATTATCCTCCAGGATTACCTTCAAACCCGCATGAAATAAGGAAAAGTATTTTGAACGCATCAATTTTTTAACTTTGTAAAACGTTACAAAAGCGTTCAAAGAGTTTCCATGTTCAAGGCGTTTCAAAACGATCTGTTTGAACAAGTGAACTTTTTCAACGTCTGAACGGACGAAATAATACAAAGAATGGGATTATGTCCTGATTCAATAAATGACTAAAAAGAACAAAAAATGATATTGCCGATTGTTGCATATGGTGACCCGATATTGAAAAAAGAAGCGGTTGAGATCGACCAGGATTATCCGGATTTGAAGAAACTCATCGAAGACATGTTCGAAACGATGTATGAAGCATCCGGTGTAGGTTTGGCAGCTCCGCAGATCAACCGTTCCATTCGTTTGTTTGTAGTAGACGGAAGTCCGTTTGCAGAAACCGATGAAGACGAGGAAGAAGATCCGATGGCGGAAGGGATGGAAGGATTCAAGCGTGTTTTCATCAACCCGATTATCGAAGAAGAAGCCGGCGAAGCGTGGGGTTTTCACGAAGGATGTTTGAGTATTCCGAAAATCCGCGAAGAAGTGTTCCGGAAAGAAAAAATCCGCGTAACCTATTACGATGAGAACTGGCAGTTCCACGACGAATGGTTTGAAGGATATAAAGCACGCATCATCCAGCACGAATACGATCACATCGAAGGAGTGTTGTTTACGGATCACTTATCGGTATTGAAAAGAAGACTGCTTTCAAAAAGACTGCAGAACATTTCCCAGGGATTGATTTCTGTTGCCTACAAAATGAAATTCCCATCACTGAAAAAAGGAAAATAATGAAAGCGAGTTATTGGATCGGGATGGCATTGCTGGTTTTCGGTTGTGCTTCCAATGAAAAAGAACCGGCTCAGAATACGGAAGGCGAAGCGAATAAGCCGAACCTGGAACAAGCTGTAAAAGAAATCAAAGCATACGAAGATTCGTTGAAAACCGCTTCCGCATCCGGGGAGTTGGAATACGACCAGCGCACAGCAGTCGCTTATGCTGAGAAATGCCTGGGCTTGTACCACCGTTTCCCGAAATCAGATGAAGCGCCGCGCTACCTGGATAAAGCACACATCATTTTTGCATCCGTTGGTCTGCACCAGCGTTCGGTAGTCCTGGCAGATTCATTGATCATGATGTACCCGACGTATAAAAACCGGGCAATGGTATTGGAAAGTCTGGCCGGAGCTTATGACGTATTTGTGCTTCCGCGCAGAAAGGATAAAGTGAAATACTATTACGAACTCCTGCTGAAAGAAAATCCGAAAATGGATGCGGAGCAACGAAAGCAGATTGAAAATCGTTTAAAATATGTAGATTTAACTTTCGACGAATACATTTCGAAATTGAACCAACGGAATTAATTGAAAAGTGATACTTCGACTCTGCTCAGCATAATGGGAGAATTGAAAAAGGATAGTCCGCAATCGATTTTAGTTGCATAATCCATGGAACTTTTTGACCTCTTTGAACGCTTTTCTCCGATTTTCAATTTCGTTAAGTATGTGTTAAAGAAACGAATTGATAACACTTTATAATCTATATTTACAACAACTAATAAGAAACAAAATGAAAAAAGTATTATTTACAATGATGTTAGCTTTCGTAGCTGTGATCGGCGCAAACACTGCGATTGCTCAAGAAGTACAAAACGGAGCTAAAATCGAGTTCGCGAAAGAAACACATGATTACGGAAATATCAAATACGGTGCAAACGGTACTTGTACATTTTCTTTCACAAACACAGGAAACGCTCCTTTGATTATCTCTAACGCAAAAGGATCTTGCGGATGTACAGTTCCTGAGTGGCCGAAAGAGCCAATCGCACCGGGAGCAAAAGGTGTAATCACTGTGAAGTATGACACCAAACGTTCCGGAGCAATCAACAAGAACGTAACGATTACTTCAAACGCTGTGAACGAGCCTACAAAAGTGATTCGTATTAAAGGAAATGTTGCTCCTCAGCCAGAAGGAACAAGCCCTGTAAACGACGGTGGTGCTCCTTCAGCACACTAAAAACGAATACAAATGCGTGTTTTAATAATCGCATTTCTAATATTGAATTCCGCTTTCTGTATGAGTCAGAGAGCGGAATTTTCTGTTGATAAGGCCGTGTTTACCTTTCCGGATACAGAGGAAGGTCCGGTCATTTCGCACGAATTTGTGATTACCAATACCGGGGATGCCCCCCTGGTCATTTCCGATTACAAAGTTTCCTGTCCGTGTACCAAAGCTTTTTTTTCGAAAGAACCCATTCAGCCCGGACAAACCGCCGTCATTGAAGTGACCTTCGAAACCAAAGGCAAATACTACGAACAGGATCGCACGGTTTTGCTCTTCACCAATACCAAAAAAGGAACCGACAAACTCCGCTTCAAAGTCTACGTTATCCCGGAAGGCGAAGAATAGGCTTGTTACCGGGATTCCTTCCCAATTGCACAAAAACTGGATTTACATGTTAATACTTCTAAATGAAGGTTATCTGTTCTGGTTTCCGATCCCGTCTTTCCGTGGATCGGCCCGGAATAGATAACCGCTTCGTTTGTAATTGGGTGAGGCATTTTTGCTTACTTTTTTTGCCTTGGAAAAAAAGTAAAGAACAATTCAGGTGTCATTGTATTTGTAATGAGCTTATCGAATCATGTCGAACTGAATCGAAGCATCAATTTTTCCCTATTTTAACAGCTATTTAAGACTTGAGTTAAGGTCTTGTTAATCACCATTTCTTCTTTGTTTTAAAGCGGTAGATTTCCGGAATAATTCAAAATCTACTCACATGAAAACAATCATTTTAAACATCGCGGCAACGTGCGGATTGCTGTTTATTTCCAATCAGCAGCTTTGTGCCCAAGAAGTAACCAAAGGGCCTCAGATTTCCTTTGAAAAAGAAACGCATGATTTCGGGCAGGTTCCTTACAGGGGAAATACAACCTATACGTTTGAACTGAAAAATACGGGAAAAGAACCTTTGATTATCTCGAAAGTCGGCTGGTCTTGCTCCTGTACCGTTGCCGAATGGCCCACAGAACCGATTGCTCCCGGGAAGAAAGCCCTTATCAAAGTGCGTTATGACTCAGCCCGGGTTGGTAAAATCAACAAGAGCTTTACGGTTCAATCCAATGCGGTGAATGAGCCGGAGAAAAAATTGTATATCAAGGGAGAGGTTTTGCCGCAGCAGGAATTGCCGGTGGAATCCGCTCCGGCTCAGACGAATTAGAATTCGCCTTTACGGGGTTTCTCGAATCTGGTAAAAAATGCGCGGGTTTGTAAATAGTGCGAAATCACAAATTTACCACCCGAATCGCGGTTGGCAGATTGGAAAAAATCGGATAAGGCCGGCTGAGTGCATTCGAAGCCGGTCCTGAATAAAATCTTTCAAAAATAGGGGTGAGTTATTAACAGGAAATCCACTTGTTTTTCATTCATCCCTTTCTTTTCACTACCTTTAGTGTTCCCAAAAAGAGATCTCACATGTTTTTGATTTTCGATACCGAAACAACTGGTTTACCCCGTGACTGGAATGCTCCGCTGACGGATCTGGATAACTGGCCGAGAGCCATTCAGATTGCCTGGCAGTTACACGATGAACTGGGGAACCTGGTCGAAGCAAAAGACTTCCTGATCCGCCCCGATGGTTTCGATATTCCTTACGATGCCGAGCGGATTCACGGTATTTCTACCGAACTCGCTATGGAGCAGGGGGAAGCTCTGGAAGATGTTATCGCAGAATTCAATGAAGCGTTACGAAAAGCCGAGTTTGTCGTCGGGCAAAACATCGGATTCGACATCAACATCATGGGAGCAGAATTCCTGCGTACGAAAGTCGAAACAAACATGCACGATCTTCCGGTACTCGATACCTGTACGGAAGTAACCGCTGAAATGTGTAAGATTCCCGGGGGACGTGGAGGTAAATTCAAACTGCCTACGCTGACGGAACTTCACAGCTACCTTTTCAACGTACCTTTCGGTGAGGCGCACAACGCAACAGCCGATGTGGAGGCAACGACGCGTTGTTTCTTCGAATTGGTTCGCCGAGAAGTGTTCACCCGCGAAGAATTAAAGGTTGAACTCGATTACTTCGACCGCTTCAAAATTGCAAACCCGGATTACATTCAGCCGATCGGGTTAACGCACCTCAACCTGAAGGAAGAAAGTGCGAAACTCAAAAAGCAGACAAGCGGTGATGCAATTTCGGTAGACGTTGCCGAAGCGCGGGAACGCCTCAAAGACCTTCCGTTTGTGCATCTGCACAACCACACGCAGTTTACGATCCTGCAGTCTACGATGGACGTGAAAGGGCTGATTAAACAGGCTATGAAACACAACATGCCTGCTGTTGCGCTCACAGATATCGGGAATATGATGGCGGCATTTCATTTCGAAAAAGCCATTGCGGGAATTAATAAAGAAATAGAAGCAGAACGGCAGCAAGCCGAAGAAAACGGGCAAGTATATACCAAACAACCACTCTTGCCGATTATCGGTTGTGAAATGTATGTTTGTCGCGACCGTTTGGATAAGACTGTCAAAGACAATGGGCATCTGGTTGTGTTCCTGGCAAAAAATAAAAACGGTTACCACAACCTGATCAAGCTCGCTTCAGCTGCACATACCGAAGGGATGTATTACGTGCCCCGGATCGATAAATCAATCATTGAACAATACCATGAAGATCTCATTGTGCTGACAGGAGGTTTGAATGGTGAAGTGCCCGGATTGTTATTGAATGTCGGTGAAAAACAAGCCGAAGAAGCATTGATCTGGTGGAAAAACCTGTTTGGAGATGATCTGTATGTGGAAATCATGCGCCACGGACAGGAAGACGAAGACCGCGTGAATTCTTCGCTCATCAAACTGGCACAGAAACACGACGTCAAACTCGTAGCAACAAACAACACCTTCTACGGATCGAGAGAAGATGCGAATACGCATGATATTCTCTTGTGTGTACGCGATGGTGAACAAGTTGCCACACCAAAAGGAAAAGGTCGGAATTTCCGCTTCGGGCTGGAGAACGAAGAATACTACTTCAAGTCTGCCGACGAAATGAAAGAACTGTTCCTGGATCTTCCGGAAGCGATTGAAAGTGTAGCGGAGATTTTAGGAAAGATCGAACCCTATGCGCTGGCACGTGAAGTCTTGCTTCCTGCTTTCGAAATCCCGGATGAATTCCGGCATGAGGAAGACGAAAAAGATGGCGGGAAACGCGGTGAAAATGCTTATTTGCGCCACCTGACATACGAAGGAGCGGCGAAAAGATACCCGGTAGTCACGGACGAAATCCGGGAGCGGCTCGACTTTGAGCTGGCAACCATTGAACGAACCGGGTATCCGGGTTACTTCTTGATTGTACAGGATTTCTGTCATGCAGCCCGCGAAATGGGCGTTTCGGTAGGTCCGGGACGTGGTTCCGCAGCGGGTTCTGCCGTTGCATACTGTACCGGAATTACGAATGTCGATCCCGTTGCATACGATCTCCTCTTTGAGCGTTTCCTAAACCCGGATCGTGTATCCATGCCCGATATCGATATCGATTTCGATGATGAAGGCCGCGGACGGGTGATCGACTGGGTAATTGCGAAATACGGAGCCAACCAGGTAGCACAAATTATTACCTACGGTACGATGGCGGCGAAGTCTTCCATCCGCGACGCAGGTCGTGTGCTGGACTTGCCATTGATGGAAACCAACATGCTGGCAAAGATGATCCCGGACAACTTCTCGTTGGATGCGATCTTTAACTGGGAAGAACCGAAACTGGCCGAAAAACTGGCAAACAGTCCGCAGGATTTGGCAAACGTGCAGGAATTGCGCAACCTGGCCCGCGGAACAGATATGCGTGCACAAGTGCTCAGACAGGCGCAGCGCATCGAAGGTTCCGTCCGAAATACGGGAATTCACGCCTGCGGGGTCATCATCACCCCGGATGATATTACGAACTTCGTTCCGGTTGCCCTGGCAAAAGATACGGGCATGTGGTGTACGCAGTTCGATAACTCCGTAGCAGAAGAAGCCGGTTTGCTGAAAATGGACTTCCTCGGGTTGAAGACCCTGACGCTGATCAAAGATGCCGTCCGGAACGTCAAAAAACGACACAACATCGACCTCGATCCGGATTCATTCCCGATTGATGACGAAGAAACATACAAACTATTCCAGCGCGGTGAAACAGTCGGGATCTTCCAGTACGAAAGTCCCGGGATGCAGAAATACATGCGTGAACTGCGTCCGTCCGTCTTCGCCGATTTGATTGCGATGAACGCCTTGTACCGTCCGGGCCCGCTGGAATACATCCCGGATTTCATTAAACGGAAAAATGGGGAACAGGAAATCAAATACGATTTGGATGCCTGTGAAGAATACCTGAAAGAAACCTACGGGATTACGGTCTACCAGGAGCAGGTAATGCTTTTGTCGCAGAAACTGGCGGGATTCTCCAAAGGTGATGCCGACGTTCTGCGTAAGGCGATGGGTAAGAAGCAGCGCTACATCCTGGATAAAATGAAACCGCAATTCGTTGCTCAGGGACAGGAACGCGGACACGATCCGAACATCCTGGAGAAAATCTGGAAAGACTGGGAAGCATTTGCATCCTACGCCTTCAACAAATCGCACTCCACGTGTTATGCCTGGATTGCCTACCAAACGGCGTATCTGAAAGCGAATTACCCGGCAGAGTTTATGGCTGCGGTACTTTCGAATAACCTGAACGACATCACCCAGGTGAGTTTCTTCATGGAAGAATGCCGCCGCATGGGAATCGAAGTACTTGGGCCGGATGTAAACGAATCGTCCTATGAGTTTACCGTGAACCAGGCCGGAGCGATCCGTTTCGGATTGGGAGGGATCAAAGGATTGGGAAGCGGACCGGTAGACAATATCATTGAAAACCGCCAGGCAGAAGGACCCTTCCAGTCGATCTTCGACATGACCAAGCGTTTGAATTTACGTTTGGTAAACAAAAAAGCCATTGAAAGCATGGCGTATGCCGGTTGTTTCGATTCATTTCGCGGAGCGCACCGGGCGCAGTATTTCGCCCTGGATGCTTCGGGGAAAACGTTTATTGAGAACGCGTTGAAATACGGAAGTAGTTTGCAGGAAAACGAAAACTCCTCGCAGGTTTCGCTGTTCGGTGAATCGGCAGATGTGAAAATGCCGGAACCTACGATCCCGAATTCGGAAGAATGGAGTTTGCTCTACAAATTGAACCGCGAACGGGAAGTGGTGGGAATCTTTATTTCCGGTCACCCGCTGGATGATTTCAGGGTGGAGATCGAAGCATTCTGTAACGGAAATGTGGAACTGCTTCAAAATGTGAAAGATCACCTGGGGCGCGATTTTACCATTCCGGCAATCATTACGGATGCACAGCACCTTACCACGAAGACAGGGAAGCCGTTCGGATTGATTATCATTGAAGATTACACGAATTCGCACAAGCAATACATTTTTGGAGATACGTATTTGAAATTCAAACACCTCCTGACGAAAGACCTGTTTGTAGCAATCAAAGGAAAGGTGCAGGAAGGGCCGTACCCGGATAAAATCACGAAGCAAAAACCGATCGAATTCAGCATTCATTCCATTGAGCAGCTGCAGGACATGATGGGAAGTAAAACGGCAACGGTTAATATTACAATCCCGATCAAATTGCTCGATCAGATGATGCTCAACAAGCTGGAAAATCTTTTCAGGGAAAGTGAGGAAGGAAATTGTTCGGTGAAATTTACGGTAGTGGATCACCTCGACAATATGACGGTCAGTATGCCCTCCAAGCGTTTGCGGATCAATCCTTCGGCGAGAATGCTGACGGAGATGAAAGAAATGCAGCTGGAAGTGGGGTTTGATACGAATTAATTGAAAATTTAAAATTGAAAAGTGGAGAAGGGCATTCATTCATGAAGTCCATACCCGGAAATTGCCTTAAGAAAGCGAAAGCGTTCCCTTTTCAATAATACGTGATCTCCCGTTCCTGGAAGAAAACAAACCGGATCAGCAGCGCGATCCCCGCCACACCGATCAGTAAAAGGACGATTCGTTTAGTTTTTTGGTTCATGATTCGTCGGAATGCTTTCGGTATTCTTAATCTTATACAACTCAATGAAATGTCCCAATAATCCTTTCAGATGCGCGATGTCTCCAAGCTCAAAGGAAATGATTTTCCCGGAGTGTAATACGATCAGCAGGTGCTTCCGGTAGTTTTCACCGGAGTAATTTTTCGAGAGTTGTTCGGTTTGGATGGCCGTTGCACAGATTTCTTTCCATGGTATGAAATCTTCTCCGTTACAAGTAATACCGTTTTGATCAATCAAAAGGTAAGAAAGACGGATTTCTCCCGGTAAGGGAAGGTTCGCGCTTTTCTCCCAGGGTTCGAGAATCCGGGTCAGGGAAATATCAATCTTGCGCTGGAAAAATCCCCACAGGCCGCTATCCCTGATTTTCTTTTCGACGAATTGAACCAATCGGTTCTGTCCTTCGGCTACCGTCATGTTGGTAGATGTATTTCTGAATGAAAGATCATCGAATCAGGATTTAAAGCGGATCGAAATCAGGAAATAATGCGGGATATGAAAATGTTTCCCGAAATCTTCCGGTTTGACACCGGTCTGAACCACTTCACAGTAAGAAGCCGATCCGTCTTTGTGTACGGAGGGAGTGATAATTGCGAGAACCGGATTGGATTCGGTGGGGCTTAAGCGGATGGTTTGTTCGGGAGATCCGAAGAAATCTTTCAGAACATAATCGTCAGTACGACTGCTTAGCTTGAAATACTTTTTGGCACTTGTGAAATTGGGGCCGTAAAGCGCGACTTTTAATTGACCGTCAGCTAATTTAACTAAAAACCGCAGTGACAACGAATTCCCGTTGATTTTAAAAAAATCGGATTCTGCTCCATCAAACAAGACGGTGCTTTTCACAAATTGACCGTTTTTGTATTCCTGAAGAGTTACTTCATAGTACTTTTCGTTCAGCGCAGCATCCCCGAAGTTCAGGGTTTTCATGTAGATGCCTTCAAAATCAATGATGCTCCGAAGTTCTTTACTTTCAGTTCCATTATTTGTGGTCATCCGGATAGAGTCTTGTGACAGTGCCAGGTTACTTATCGTCAGCAGGAAAAGAAGAGCAGGGATCAGGATAAATGGTGTTTTCATGAAGTATATAAATTGAGTTGCGTGAAGGTAACTATTATATTGATAATCGGTTGTTTCTTAAAACTAGTGCTGCTTTAAAACGGTTCGTTATTTATAACCATAAACGATTAGTTTGGTCGGTGTCAGTTCAATTTCCAGTTGCCCCGATTGAATCAGCCATTCATTGATTGAAAGGATGTCCTGGGTGTGTTTGAATGATTCGGACTCTTCATGCCTTATCTGTCCGGATCGTGTCTGCTCAGCTGGAAATTCAAGCCACTCGATTTCTTTGAAGGATAAGGGGCCACCAATCAGTACATCCTTGATTCCGGAATCATGAAACGTTTGGTCAAAATTTTCGAACGTGGGAAGAGGAATTTCCCGTAACCGATCATCCCAAATTGTTTTCATCAGGCATGTATGGATCATCTCTGCATGCCGGGATAGAATTATGAACACTTTTAGCCATTTGGTGTTGCTCATAAAATGAGCCGGAAAAGTCATTCGTTTATTTTCGAGTTGTTTATGAAATTTGGTAGTATCCATGAAGTGCCTTAGAGGTGGTCTTATGCAATTTTCCATTCTCAATGGAAATTATTCCATCAAACTCCGCAGCTCAATCAACTCATTCACCTTCTCTAAATTCCCTACTTGTTGAAACGAAGCGATGAGGTTCGTCAGCATGCGGCGGATGATCTCCGAATTGGAGCACGGCTGGAAATGGCTTGCCTGAGGCGCTACCTGGATGCTCGATAAAAACTGAACGATGTCTTCTTTTTGGAGCATGCTCCCGCGGGAAAACGCATTGACATAGAACAACACGCCGTATTCGTTTCCGTTGGAAATGAATTGATTCACGCCGTTGTTGTCCATGTAGGCAAGGATGAAATGATTCGGAAGATTCACCCCGTAAATCGGCAGTTTTAATTCCTGTGCCACCACGCTGTAAAGAATGCTCAGGCTCAACGGATTGCCTTTCCGTGTTTCGATCACCGTATTGATAAACGAATTGAGCGGCGAATTGTAATTCTTGGAATTCCCGGAAAAACCATACTGTCCGAAAAGCACCTTGTTGATGATGCGGATCGATTCAAACGCCGTCATGTTTGGATTGAGTTCCAGCCAGCAATCCCTGCGGATGCGTTCAATGAAATCGTAGACCTGCTTTTGATCCAGTCCCGGGTATTGGTATTTGGCCACAATGATGGCGCCGCGCAGCAAATCTTTCGATGAGCCGTGATACCAGGAACTCAGCTGACGTTTGCATTCCTCAAATTGGATTTCGTGAATCAGTGTTTCGATCCGCGATTGGAACAGAAGGCCGTAATCTTTTTCTTCCCACGAAGATTCAAGCAGCTGCACAGCATCCGGGCCGAACTCCAGCAAACGGTCTCTGACGTGAGCATAAACCTGCTCATCAGGATCGTCCATGAGTGCAATCAGGGCTTGTAAAGATTTGAAATCCTTCATGAAGCAAAGATATGGGAAGGGCAAAGCTTTTTTTGTGAGAATGTTTCCAAAGTATTAATACTAAAATGTGAACAACCGGCGAAAGCGTTCAAACGACTCATTTCTGCGAAGAAAATTTGGCGGTCGTGTGTATCTTTTTACAATCTGATAGCTTATAAGTGATATTTACACATTTCAAACCAAATCGTTTGGTATGTTCTTTGTTATCAACGATATTCGTATCACTAAAAACTACAACAAAATGAAACGGATTTTGATTTTTAGCCTGGCTATCGCTACTATAGCGCAGGTAGCTTCCTGTAAGAAATGGAAGTACGATGAAAGCAGCGCTCCCAAAACAAACGCCATTGTCGAAAATGCGTTTGCAGAAATGGCAAACATGTCGGATCAGGCATACAAAGGCGGAACCTTTGTGTACGGAATCGGTAAACCGATCTTCAAGGTCGGGAAGGCAGAATCGAGTGATTTGTACGAAAAAGCAGATTGTAACGTCATCATTACTTTGGATACGGTAGGTTCGCAGGATACGCTGACCATCGACTGGGGAAGCAATAACTGTACGTGCGACGACGGAAAACAACGCCGCGGTAAACTGATTGTTTCCTACAATGGTTCATACTATGCACAAGGAACGATCATCAAGTACACTCCGGTGAATTACTACGTCAACGACAACAAGGTTGAAGGATATATGACCGTAGAAAACATGGGGCCGAACTCTTTGGGACAACCGTATTACGATGTAAACGTGAATGGAGTAGTGACCTTATCCAGCGGTGAAGTTGCAACCTACGTTTCACACCAGGTAAGAACCTTTACGAACGGATACACGACCCAGTTGTGGATTTGGGACGATGAATACGATATCACCGGAACAGCAACTGCCAATGTGGTGAACGGAGACGGCTACGTGGCAAATATTACGAATGCATTGCACGTAAAAGTAGGTTGCCCGTACATCACGAAAGGAACGCTGGAAATCACGCCGACAGGAAAATCAACGCGTACGATTGATTACGGACAGGGAACCTGCGACGGAACTTTCACCATCGAAATCAACGGACATACGTATACGGTTACGGTATAATAATCAGGAATAAAAAGAAGGGTCGCGATGCATCGCGACCCTTCTTTTATTTCTTATTTCATCAATTCGGTAATCAAACGATCATTGGAATATCCTTCAGCTTCCGCACGATAATTGCGTACGATACGGTGGCGGAGAATCGGTAAAGCAACAGCCTTCACATCGTCAATGTCCGGAGAAAAACGTCCGTGCAGTGCTGCGTGGCATTTCGCACCGATTACAAGGTATTGCGAAGCTCTTGGCCCGGCTCCCCAGGAAATGAAATCCTTTGTCAATTGCGGAGCCATCGGATTGTCTTTACGGGTTTTTGCAACCAGTTTAACCGCAAATTCCAATACATTGTCCGGAACCGGAACACGGCGGATCAACTCCTGGTATTCGGCGATCTTTTCACCCGAAACAATCCGTTTCAAATCGATCTTCGTATCGGAAGTGGTGCTTTTTACAATCGCCAATTCTTCTACGAAAGTCGGGTAGTCGACCCAAATGTTGAACATGAAACGATCGAGCTGCGCCTCCGGCAAGGGATACGTTCCTTCCTGTTCGATCGGGTTTTGAGTTGCAAGTACAAAAAACGGATGCGGAAGCGGGTAAGTTGTTCCTGCAGCAGTTACTCTTCGTTCCTGCATGGCTTCCAATAAAGCGGATTGTGTTTTGGGAGGAGTCCGGTTAATCTCATCTGCCAGGATAATGTTGTTGAACAAAGGCCCTTTGATGAATTTGAACTGACGGCTCTCATCCAAGATCTCCGATCCCACGATGTCCGAAGGCATCAAATCGGGGGTAAACTGTACGCGGTTGAAAGAAAGTCCAAGCGTATCAGCAATGGTGTTTACCAATAAGGTTTTTGCCAGTCCGGGAACTCCGACCAGCAGACAGTGTCCTCTGGAAAAAATGGAGATCAATACCTGGTCTACAACGTCTTCCTGACCAACAATGACCTGGTGGATTTCGTTTTTAAGTGCTTTATAATCTTTTACAAGTTGTTCAATAGCAGCAACGTCTGACATGGCTTTATAGTTTTTTCTTTAAGGTGCTTTCGGAATCCATTGGTTTTCAAACGGACAATCTTTGTATGCGTCGTCGATGCGGATATAAGCGGTTGAAATTTTGGATTTAGTCCACTTGACAATCGCTTTCTGTTTTTTGTCTTCCAGCGCCATCATGCGGAACAGGTTGTAATCATCCTTCAGGTTTCCTACGTGCGGTTTGGTACGTTCTGCCACGCGCACGATACGGATTGCTTCTTTTCGCTCGTTGTAATCGAAGTATAATGTCGGAGCAGTGATTTGGTTCAATTCCAAACCATCTGTCAGCTGGAACATCATCGGATCTACCTGGTTCACTTCTTCCACGCTCCATTTGATTTCTCCGGTCATCGGGTTGGTGATGTATCCTTTGTTTTCCTTGGTGTTGGCATCGTTGGAGTAAATCTTCACAGCATCTTCCCAGGTGATTTTGTTTTGCTTCAACTGATCGTAGCATTTATCCATGCGCTTGCTGGCTGCATCCAGGCTGTCGAGGCTGAATTTCGGAGCAATCAGGATATGAGCTACGACATAATCGTCTCCTTTGCGGTCGAGCAATTGCATGAAGTGGAAACCATATTCTGTTTCAAATACTTCACTGATCTGACCCACTTTTAAGCTGTAAGCCGTTGCTTCGAAAGGTTTTGCCATCATTCCGCGTGTTGCTTCGTAACGACCACAATTTTTCGCGCTTCCCGGGTCTTCCGAATGCAGGGCAGCAGCCGTACAGAAGGTAACTTTCCCAGACACAACCTGTTTTCTCAGGTCTGAAATCGTTTTGAATGCAATTTCCTTATCTGCTTTGGTAATGCGGGGGAAAACCGCAATTTGCTGAAATGAGAGCTGCGAGTTGATATACGGTAAACTGTCTTTCGGAATGGAGTTGAAGAAGGTCTCTACTTCCAATGGCGAAACATCCAGGTCGGCAGTAATTCCTCTTTCAACCTCTTGTCCCTGCATACGCTTCTTAATGGTGGCTCTGAATTCTTCTTTGATCTGAGACTTCGTTTTCCCGTAGAATGATTCGAGCGTGATCGGGTTTCCTTTCTCGTCTTTCACATTCTTCATCTGGTTTTCGTACACCCGAAGACGGTTTTCCATTTCAGCATCTACCTGTTCGTTACTAATCTGGATTGAATCCAGTTCCGCCTGGTTCACCAACAGGAAATTATACAGCATTTGTTCCAGGATCGCACATTCGTTCACATCTTCCGGGGATGCTCCGCCTTGCTTCATGGCTTGTTTCTGTCCTTCCAGTTCGGAATAAAGAATAATGTTTTCACCCACCTGAGCAACGACCTTATCAACCATTTTAGGTTGAGCAAACGATTTGGTAAGAGCCAGAGTAAAAAGTAAACTTAGGAATATGCTGTATTTCATTTTTGTATTTATCAAGCGAATGAACCGCTAATTTCGTGTTCTTTTTTGAGATTCAATCTATAACGCAGACCAAATTACATTATTTTAAGAATTAAAAACTTTCTTAAAAAGAAAAACCGGTCGAAACCGGCTTTTCTGTTATTATTTTCCAAGGCTGTAGAGTACCGGCCCGTGCACAATGATCGGGTGCTTTTTGGCAATTTCGGTCAGCCATTCTTTTTCAAGGTAATTCTGGTAATCAGATGTGGCAGCTCCTTTTGCCTCCGCGAGTGTTTTCGCCGTTGGCTCCAGGATTTCATCCACTTTGACGATGTAATATTTTCCATCCTGAACGTAAACGGGATTTACACCTTTTTTCAGGTCATGACCTTTCAGGTATGGCGTTGATTCCACTTCAAATTTCCCGGTGCGCACGCGCAGGTTCAGTTCCGAATCCTTGTTGATCGCGTTAATCACGGTGCGGGAAGAAATGGTGTCGCTTTTCAACATCGTTGCTACTTTCTTCGCTACATCTTCGTTCAAACATTCGTACACATACGCATTGTAACGTTTTCCCCAGGTATAGTTCGTGCTGTGTTCGTCGAAGAACGATTTCAAGCCGGAAGTATCTTTGATTGCTTTGTTCCATACTTTGTCAGACATGATCTCGTACAACAGGATTCCGTCATGGTATTCCTGCATCAACGCTTTAAAGTCCGGGTATTTGCTGTCCAGTTTGCTTTCTTCATACGCCAGGATTTCGCTGTTCTGCCATGCACTGTATTGTTTTTGAACCAATGCTTTGGAGTCCATACTTCGGAAGTTTCTATAGTTCTTCTGCAAGTAATCGGCGAATTGCTTTTGCGTGAAGTTTTTGTTGTCCAGCGTAAACATGGTGCTGTTCGACTTCAGTCCGTTTGCGTTCCAGGTTCCTTTGAAGTAGTTGGAATCAATATTCTGAACGAACCACTTGTTTGTTTTGCTGTAGCTGTCTTTGAATGCGTAGGTTTTTTTCAGCTTTTCGATGAAAGACTGCTGCGTGACGTTGGAGCGTTCGTCTTTGTTCACTTTGTTCTGAATTTCTTTCTTCAGTTCGTCGAATGAACGCAGCGGTGTTAACTCCAGGCGCTTGATGATGTGGAATCCGTAAGCCGTTTGTACCGGTTTGGAAATCTCACCGTTTGTTTTCAAAGCGAAAGCTGCTTCTTCAAATTCAGGAACCATACGGGTTGTTGTACCCGTTCCGAACAACTGCAATTCACCACCTCTTTCTGCTGTTTGCGCATCATCGGAGAATTCGCTTGCCAGTTTCTCGAAAGACTCACCAGCCTGCAGTTTTTCGTAAATCTCATCGATTTTTTTATGAGCTGCTTCCAGGTCTTCCGCGCTTGCGTCTCTTCCGGTTGCAACCATGATGTGAGCCACTTTAATCGTTCCGCGTGCCGGACGCATATCGATCACTTTGATGATGTGGTAACCGAATTTCGTGCGAACCGGGTTGGAGATTTTTCCTACCGGAGTGTTGTATGCCGCTTCTTCAAACGGGTACACCATCTGGAATGCTGTAAAATATCCTAAATCACCTCCGTTTCGTACTGCAGAAGGATCATCCGAACCGCTTTTGCTTCTTGCAACGGTTGCAAAATCTTCCCCGTTTTCGATGCGTTTTTTCAGTGCCATGATGCGGTTGTATGCAGCAAGAGTATCTTCCGGAGAAGCATTTTCAGCCACTTTTACCAAAATGTGCGCCGCATGAACTTCATTTTTCATACGCTCATATGCCTGTTTTACCAACGCGCTGTTCTTTGTCGAATCGATCAAATAGGGTTGAGACAACTGTTTTCTGTAACCTGCGAGTTCTTTTTTCAGCTTCGGAATGGTATCATAACCAAGCGTTTCAGCTTCCGCTACTTTCAATTTGAACTTCTTGAACAATTCCATGTAATCGTCCAGAGACTGTTTGTCGTATTTCGGATCGTTATTGTTCTTCAAATAAATTTGCAGGAACTCGGATTTACTTACCTTTTTTCCGTCGATTTCCATTACCGTGTTATCTGTTTGGGCAATTGACTGGATGGAAAGTAAAATCCCGAAGGTCAATAATAGTCGTTTTTTCATGTATTGTAATACTTTATTCAAACCAAGAACGCCAAAAATAATACATTGTTTCGGGTTTGAAAGTAAAAATGCACGATTTAAGAAAAATTTAAATTTTGGGTGAAAATTCAGCTCATTGCAAAGGGTATCAGTATATTTATGGAACGTAAGAACCCGTGTTTGATGAAAAGCCATGCGATGAATTCGGTGAAAATAGTGTTGGGAATCCTGGCCGTAGTACTTGTTTCCTGTAAGAAAGGTTCTTTTGAAGCAGATGCGCATTATTCCATCCAGTTGTCGAAGATCCGGAATGCTTACCTGACTTCGAGACAAGAGTTGTTCAAGCAGAACCAGGTCAGTGTTGCCGCGTATTACGCGGCGGCGAGTAACTTCTACGGGGTGGTGAGCCAGTCGAATTACATCAGTACGCGTTCGGCATATTTCAACCTCCGGTCTTCCTATCTGCTGCTCGGGCCTTATCTGTATGGAAATGGTCAGTTTGTACTTCCGGGTGAAGCGCTGTATTCGCGGATTGATTCCTATCCGATTAACCCGGAGTATGTGGATTATGTGAACGGCAATCCGACAGCGGGAATCATTAACGACCCGGTAACTTATCCCTTCATCACGGAAGCAACGGTCAAAAGCTGGGACAATGTGACGGGAACGAACAACCGCTCCTGCGGGATGCACGTACTCGAATTTTTGCTCTACGGAGAAGACTTAAGCAACGGCGCTCCCGGAAACCGTCCGGTTTCAGATTTCAACAACCTGCGCAGAAGGCAGTATTTCCTGTTTGCTTCCATGGCGCTCCGGAATGATTTCCTGGAATTGCCTAAGCAAGATGGATTGAAACAAGCCATGTTGCAGGCCGAACCAACTGCTGCGTTCGATTGCATTATGACCGGATTTTTGAAGTATATCAAAGAAGATTTTGCCGGAAAGTGCATCAAAAAACCTTTGGACACACAATCCGAATACGATGAAATGAGCCGTTTTTCGGATTTTACAGCGAGTGAACTCCTGGTGAAAACCGAAGCAATCCGCTTGTTTTTGAACCCGCGATCACTCTATATCTCACAAACCGAATTTTTCCTCGACGATTTTATCAAAGAAGTCGATCCGGATGCATACGACCAGGTAATGGCAAAACTGGAGGCAATTGAGAATGAATTGCTGAGTTTTCCGCTGGATTTTGACCAGGCCATTTCCGATCCGCAGGGCCGGCAGCAACTCACCCGGATTTACGCTGATTTGATTTCCATCCACGACCTGTTGGCCGGTTTTAAATCCAAAGTACTGGATTAATCGTGTTTCAAGTCAGTTCGAGTAGCGGAATGAAATGCAGTGTATCGAGAACAACTTGAAACGAAAAAATATTCGTCATTCTCGATATCCCGGATGTCCGGGACTCGAATTGACGAAGAAGTTCTAAAAATGATAACTGATTCCCGTATTCAGGTTCAGCGAGAAGACATTTTCCCGGCGCAGGTTGTAAAACAGGTTGTCGAGTCGGTAGGGATCGTTGTCATTGGTACCGATCCGCGTTTTCCGGATGGGCAATGCAATGTTGAACAAGGCTTTGATTCCGAAATTGAGTGAAAAGCGGCTGCCGAGCGGGTAACGCATCTGGATGCTGTATTGTGCCACGATCGATTTGATCAGCGGCCATTTCTTTTCCAGGAAAAAGTGGTCGGGAGTTGACCAATATGGTTCGTACTGACTCTGCGTGCCGAATTCGTTCAGGCTGTAATCGTATGTTTTATCAATCGCTTTTGAGATGGAAAATCCCAGGCCTACAATATGAGCAAGTCCGACAGGGCCGTTGCCAAGCTTGTTGTAAACCTCCAGCCGGGCGAGAAAACTGTAGCAGTTCACATCGAATGGAGATGCCCGTAGCCAGGTGGTATCGGTGTTGACAATATTGTCTGTGTTATTCGAAATGCTGAAGGTTTGCGGGCCGATTACCTTCATGTTTTTGATATTTGCCTCTCCGCCGAAACCGATTTTTTTATTGAATACATGAATGAAGTAAATACTTCCGCCGCCGTTCAGCCATTCTTTTTTCTCGGTCATTTTTCCGTCCTTGAGATGGTACTGCGGAAGTTGGGTATTGAGAATCAACGGGGAATTTCCAAAGAGTTCTGCCGAGAACAAGTTCCGCTGATTCAGGTATCCGGATTGCGAATGCCCCCAGGTTGTAACAAACCAAAAAAAGATCAACACCATTCTCATAAGCCTGAATCGGATTTAAAGATAGTTTGAAAAGTATGCTGCACCTTGTTTTTGATAAAAGGCCTGGTGAGCGGATCGCGGTATTTCGAATTTTCGGCGGAAAGAACCCTTCCGCTTGTTTTGTCAATGACGATGGAAACAAACTGGCAATGGTTTCCGCCCAGGATCAAATCCGTTAATACAAAAGGCAGGGGAACGCCAAAAATCCCAATGAGGTGATATCCCTGGATGTTCAGGTTGTACTGGTTTTCGAAATGAAAAATTCCGAGTAAATGTGTCGGTTGATCTGCGGTTAATTCGGTTAGTTGTTTGTAGTTCAGTGGAAATACAGGACGCAGGTAATCACTTTGATTGCGCATTTGCCGGTCAAACGCATTGAAGGCATAGCGCAGGTTGTATTGTTTGGTCCATGCGGTTTTATCGACCGTGTCGGGAACAAGTGTGTAGGTGTTTATTTCCTGGTAAATGCTGTTGTTTTCGATGCATTCCAGCAGCAATTTGGTTTTACTTTCCGTTTTTTCTTCCCGGAATTTTTTCTTGTGGAAGAGGTACGCGGTCGGCTCCACAAGCAGCATGATGGGTGGTTCTTCGTTTGTTTCGTAAACCGGTTTTGTGCCTGTTATCAGCTCAATGAATCCTGGGTCGGAAACCAGGTCGCTGATCGCATAAAAGTAGAACGGTGTTTTTGTGGAAGTTCCATCGGTGCTTGTTGCAAGAGGTTGTTTGGAAAACAAATCGGGGTGAAATTCCCCGCTCTTCCGGATCAGGTCGATCAGATAATTGCGAATCAAACCTATTTCAGGGTCATTGGTTTCGCGTGCCAGGTCAGTAATCATTCTTAAACTTAGCGCCATGGCGCCGTTTTTCTCCACGGTCAGGCGATACAAACCGAGATAGAAAACAGAACCGGGCGAATCAAAGAGCTGTCTGTAAACAGCAGTTCGCTTATAGACCGGGTACAATCTTTTTTGAGCAATATTGAGCCAGGAATGAGCTTTCAAGCGGGCAATCGGCTGTGGATCAAGACCGCGTTTTTCCAGGATGTATAGATGATAAAGTGCTTCGTCGGGTTTGTTTTCCAGCAATAAATCTTCTACATATTGGAACGTGCATAAATTCCGCACGAGTTCAAAATATGGATTGTCTGCCAGGTATTCGACGCGTGCTGTTCCGATAAAATGTTTGCCCAATTCTTCTTCGCGTTTCAGGAGTTTGATCGAGTAGGGATTTGGAAGCCGCTTTTCCAACCGGTAGTTACTCCGTTCAAACAGGCTGGCTGGAACGGTCATCAGATCGGAATTGAAATAATTTGCCGGAACGGAAACCTGTTCGATGGGATCATTTCTGAACCGGAGAAGTTCCAGTCCTTCCAATAAGAAATACGGATCAAAATTCAACCGTTCATTGATTGAAAAGGCAAAAGAATCTGCTTTGGAAATAGCTGTGCTGTCGTAATTGTCCAGTTGAGCAAGCCGGGAATTCAAATTCGGCTGCCGGTTTAGTTTCACAGACTCAAGCAGTGATCCTGCCTGTATGTGGTAGAGCTGCGTGGCAATCAGGAAAGACAATTGTTCTATTTTGTCTGCCCGGGCAATCAGTGCGGTGGAAATGTAAATCCTGGAGTTTCCGTCATTCAGAATACTTGCAAGCGAAGACTTGAACGGATAAATTTCAATCTGCTGGTTCAGGCTTGAATCCTGTAAAAGCAGGTTCCGGAGCAGGGAAGAGCAGAATGCGTGAACTTCTTCTCCGTAGACAATTCTCCCGTTGGATGCCAGGCTTCTGAAAACGGCATCGATTTCATCCGGGGTACTTTTCCCGGTGCTCAGATAGGGAGTTTGTGACTGGTCGAATTTTAAGAAACGGCAGTCCGGTCGCATAAACTCCGGAATTTCTCCCCGCGATTGAAGCGGAACCAAGTCCTGGTATGAAACCTGCGCATAGCCCGATGCTGCCTGTAGAATCAGAACAATGTATGCGAGCAGTTTCATGCGTTTCAGAGTGAGGTTATACAAAAATAAAAAGCGGGTCATGTAAATGTAACCCGCTTATCAGAATAAACCTTGAATTGAGATCGAAATTATTTTAAACTATAGTTCGGAGCTTCCCGTGAGATGATGACATCGTGTGGATGTGATTCACGCATTCCGGCAGCTGTGATGCGCACAAATTCAGCGCCTTTCAGCTTGTCAATCGAACCTGCCCCGCAATAACCCATTCCGGCTCTCAGACCTCCGACAATCTGGTAAACCACTTCGAAGAGGTTTCCTTTGTATGGAACACGTCCGGAAATTCCTTCCGGAACCAGTTTTTTAATATCGTCTTCTGCATCCTGGAAATAACGGTCTTTAGAACCTTTCTGCATGGCTTCCAAAGATCCCATTCCCCGGTACGACTTGAATTTTCTTCCTTCGTAAATGATGGTTTCACCCGGAGATTCTTCTACTCCTGCAAACATAGAACCGATCATCACGACATCTGCTCCGGCAGCGATTGCTTTCACGATGTCTCCGGTGTAGCGGATTCCTCCGTCTGCAATAACCGGAACGCCTGTTCCTTCCAATGCCAGCGCTACGTCGTTTACAGCTGTTAACTGTGGAACTCCGACTCCTGCAATGATTCGGGTTGTACAAATCGAACCCGGTCCGATTCCTACTTTTACCGCATCTGCACCCGCTTCAACCAGGTATTTTGCAGCTGCAGCTGTTGCAATATTTCCAACGATCACTTCCAGGGTCGGGAACTGTGCTTTCACTTCTTTCAGTTTCACCACAACTCCTTCTGTGTGCCCGTGTGCCGTATCAATAACGATCGCATCCACACCTGCTTCAACCAAAGCTGTTACGCGTTCCAGGGTATCCTGAGTAACACCAACTGCTGCTGCAACGCGTAGGCGACCGTATTGGTCTTTACACGAATTCGGATGTGTTTTTACTTTGATGATGTCGCGATAGGTAATCAACCCGATCAGGGTATTGTCTGCATCGACAACCGGTAATTTTTCAATTTTATTTTCCTGAAGGATATCTTCAGCGGTAGCCAGGCTCGTTCCGTCTTTGGTGATCACCAGGTTTTCGCTGGTCATAATTTCACGAACCGGACGGGCATGATTCTTTTCGAAGCGCAGGTCGCGGTTGGTGATAATTCCTTTGAGTTTGCGGTTCTCATCCACCACCGGAATTCCTCCGATCTTATATTCTTTCATCAGGGAAAGTGCATCGTTTACCAATGCGTGCTCGGATAAGGTAACAGGATCGAGGATCATACCGCTTTCCGAACGTTTAACTTTTCTTACTTCCAAAGCCTGGTCGGCAATTGACATGTTCTTGTGAATCACCCCGATTCCTCCCTGCTGAGCCAATGCAATAGCAAGATTTGCTTCCGTAACCGTATCCATCGCTGCGGAAACGATTGGAGTGTTTACCTCAATGTTGCGTGTGATTTTACTTTTTAATTGAACGTCGCGGGGTAGAACTTGTGAAAATGCCGGGACTAAGAGTACATCGTCGTATGTGAGACCTTCTCTAACTGAATTAAGATTGGACAGTGCCATGTGTGAACCTATTTTTGAAATAAATTCTCGCAAAAGTAATTATTTTCAGGCACAAACAAATCGGTTTAGTTAAACTTTCTGTTAACTTTTTGGCTTTTTCCTGATAATTATTGTTAAACGGGCCAAAAGGGGCGATAAATTATTCAAAAATCCGTATTCTTGTAGCATGAATAATTGGTTGAAATACGGACTTATAGGGATGCTTTTGATCGTCTCACTGAACGCAAATTCTCAAAAACAGGATCGATTGATTCAATTATCTGGTGTGGTTGTTTCCTCAGACAGTTTGCGTGAAATGCCTTATGCGGCGGTTTACAACAGAACAGTCAAACGTGGAACGATTGCTGATATTTACGGTTTTTTCTCATTGGTTGTACAACCGGGAGATACCATTATGTTTAAATATTATGGTCACAAACCTTCCTCTTATATTGTTCCGGACAGTTTGAAAGAAGACCGTTATTCCATTATTCACATGATGAATGTCGATACCATCCAGTTGAAAGAGGTGGTCATTTATCCATGGCCGTCTAGAGAAGCATTTGCGCAGGCCTTTGTGGAAATGAATCCATACGATGATGCGATGCTTAGAGCTCAGAAACAATTATCCGGTCAATCACTGGCATCCATCGCTTCGATGGTTTCAAGTGATGCCTCCCTTTCATTCGGGAATGTCGTGAATCAAAACAACACGCGTCTGTATACGATGGGGCAGTCGCCTGTAAACAACTTACTGAACCCGTTTGCATGGGCCAGCTTCCTGCAGAAATGGCGGTCGGGTGAATTGCACAGGCAGTAACAATCGAACAACTTATTCTGATGTTGGTTTGAGCGCTCTTTTATAGCGTTCCAAAATCCGTTCTCTTGCCCATTTGTGTTCTACAACCGGTTCCGGATAAGTATCTGAACCAAATTCAGGAACCCATTTTTTGATGTATTCGAACTTCGGATCAAATTTTTCCTGCTGGCTGGTGGGATTGAAAACCCGGAAATAAGGAGCTGCATCGACTCCGCATCCTGCCGCCCATTGCCAGCCGCCCACATTGCTTGCCAGTTCGAAATCCAGCAGTTTTTCCGCAAAATAACGTTCCCCCAAACGCCAGTCGTGAAGCAGGTGTTTGCACAGGAAACTGGCTACCACCATGCGCACGCGGTTGTGCATGTGTCCCGTCTCATTGAGTTCGCGCATGCCGGCATCAACCAGCGGATAACCGGTTTTGCCCTCGCACCAGGCCTGGAACAAGTGTTCGTCGAATTCCCACTCGATGCGGTCGTATTCGCTTTTGAAGGCGTTGTGAATGGTATTGGGATACCAGTACAAAATCATTTGGTAGAAATCCCGCCAGATCAATTCGTTGAGAAACTTCTCATTGGACAAAGATGCTTTCACCAATTCCCGGATGGAAATCGTTCCGAAACGCAGGTGGACACTCAAGCGGGTAGTTCCGTTGATCGCAGGGATGTCGCGGGTATTCTGGTAATTCGAAATGATGGAAGAAGGAATTTGAACCGAAGGAAAATCCTGTGTTTGCACTTCGCTGAACCCCATGGCTGCCAGGCTGGGAATTGGTTTTTTTGCTTTTTCGTCTTGGTGAAAGTTACCGGCGTATTTCTCAACCGGGTAAGCTTTCAGGTGAAAATCAGTCAGGTTTTCCTTCCAGCGCTTCATATAAGGCGTGTAAACACTGTATGGATTGCCGTCGGGTTTCACGACTTCTTCTTTTTCAAAAATCACCTGGTCTTTTGATCCGGAGAAAGTGCAGTTTAATTCTTTGAGTTTTTCATATACAGCTTTGTCCCGCGCAATGGCTTCCGGTTCGTAATCCCGGTTGCAGAATACATGTTGAATCTGATGTTCTTTTACCAATGCCGGAATCAGTTCCAGCGGATTTCCGTGAAACACCCAGAGCGAAACACCGATTTGTTGATAAGCTGCTGCTAGTTCGGAAACTGTCTGATGAATGAACAATACCCGCTGATCCCCTTTGGGAAGGTGTTTGAGGATTTGGGTGTCGAAAATGAAAACCGGCTGCACGTTCGTTCCGTTTTTCAATGCTTTGAAAAGTCCGGCGTTATCAGAAATCCGTAAATCCCGGCGATGCCAGAAGAGCGTGAGTTGTTTCATAAACCGATGTGATTAATTGAAAATGGAGAATTGACGAGTGAGAAGGGAAAAGTTAATTTGTAGTATGAGACTTTTCAATGCTCCATTTTACCTTTTCAATTTCTTTAGTACCATGAATGAACGACTCCCATCACCGCAACGATTACGCCGATAATGGTTCCCATCAAAGTCATGCGGGTACGTTTTCTGAGGTAGATCATGGAGCAGAATAGAACAGAGAAAACACCGATAATGATGCTCAGCGTGCTGATGAAAAGCAATTGTGTTTCATAGTGCTGACGCAATGCAATCGTGAATTCGTTGACGCGGATTTCATCGCTGCTGTTCAAATCTGTCAGGAAAGGAATGACAGCAAACTGGTTGTAGGAAACCAAAAGCAGTCCGATGATGCTGACTACGAAACCAATTGCTGAAAGTGCTCTCATGATTTAATTCTGTTTAACAAAAATAACAAAGATTCTTAGTTACCATCGTATTCAACGCCGTTTCTGGGAGTTTCCCACAGGCGAACCTTGAGCTTCAGGTCGGCAGGCAGTTTTTCACGCAGGATATTCCAGCAAACCAGTGCAATGTTTTCTGCTGAAGGAATCAGGTCTTTGAACTCCGGACAATCGAGGTTCAGGTTCCGGTGGTCGAAACGTTCCAGGATTTCCAGTTTGATGATTTCCGACAGTTTTTTCATGTCCAGGACATATCCCGTTTCCGGGTTGATCGGCCCGTCGAGTTCGACCTCCAGTTTGTAATTGTGTCCGTGGAAATTGGGATTGTTGCACTTTCCGAAAACACGGTCGTTTGTTTCATCGTCCCATGTTGGATTGAAAAGCCGGTGCGCGGCGTTGAATTGTTCTACTCGAAAGATTTTCATGAAAAAAGGATTTCCTCGATCTGTTGTTTGTAATCGCTTATTAATATCTGAAGCCAGGAAGTGTAGCGTTCCGGATGCTGGTCTATGTCTGCTTTCAGTTCGTTCCAGTCCATCCATTTGTAATCCATTACTTCGTCCGGATTGGGCGAAACTTCGCCATCGTAGGAACCGAACAGCACGTAGTCCAGTTCGTTTTCGATCAGTCCTGAATCGAGCTGTACGCGGTAAATAAAGTGGAAATGCGGTTTTACTGCACAATGAATCCCCATTTCTTCCTGTAAACGCCGGCTTCCTGCATTCGCAAGAGATTCATCCATTCGTGGGTGCGAGCAGCAGGTATTTGTCCATAAACCACCGGAATGGTATTTATTCAGACTGCGTTGCTGTAAGAGGATTTTTCCGTTTCGGTGAATGAAAACAGAGAATGCGCGGTGTAGTATCCCTTTCTGATGAGCTTCCATTTTTTCCATGAAACCAAGCACCTCGTCCTGCTCATTGACTAAAACAACCGTTTCCAAATCTTACAATAAATTCAAGTTATGGCGAAGATAAGAAGTAAAAAGCAAACGGTACTTTTTATTGTCCGGAATCCGGATTCTTTGTCCCAAAATGATTTGTGCATCTGTCTTCCGGATTTTGTGAAAAAGCTTCACGTAATACCGGTAAGCCATGTACACGCCGAAACGGGCATCTTTGGGAAGCTGTTTGATTCCTTCGTAGCCGGCTTTGAAGTCCACCTCGATTTCCCGTTCGATTTTCTGCTTCATTGCGCAGTCGAATAAATCGAAGTTCATTTCCGGGAAATAGGTTCTTCCGAGTTGGTAATAGTCGGCATGAAGATCGCGCAGGAAATTGATTTTCTGAAAGGCAGATCCCAGTTTCATGGCAGGTTCTTTCAGCCTTTCATACGCTTTCTGATCGCCGCGAACAAACACTTTCAGGCACATCAATCCCACAACTTCAGCAGAGCCGAGAATGTAACGTTCGTACCCCTGGCGTTCGTACTGTGTTTTTTCCAAATCCATTTCCATAGACTGCAGGAACAGTTCGATCAATTCCGGGTCAATTCCGTACTTCTTCACCGTCCATTGAAAACTGTTCAGAATAGGATTGAGGGAAATACCCCGTTCGATGGCTTTGTATGTTTCTGTCTTGAATTCGGAAAGGAGTTCTTCTTTTTCAAAGGTGTGAAAACTGTCCACGATTTCATCCGCGAAGCGTACGAATCCATAAATAGCATGAATAGGAGCCTGGAGATCCTTGCCCAGAAAACGGACTCCGATCGAAAAAGAAGTGCTGTACCTTTTGGTTGTCAGTGCACTCATGTCCAGAGAAAGTGTGTCAAAGAGTTGTTTCATAGCAGTACGGTTTAGCGTTTTTCGATTTGGCGGATCAGGTATTTGGCAACGACTTCCCCTGAAACGATTGAAGGAGGAATGCCCGGCCCCGGAACGGTAAGTTGTCCGGTATAAAACAGGTTCGACAAATGCTTGTTCCGGATACGTGGTTTCAGCAAAGCTGTTTGTTTCAGTGTGTTTGCCAAACCGTATGCGTTTCCTTTGAAAGCATGGTAGTCGTTCATAAAATCGGAAATGCAGTAACTACGTTTGTAGCTGATGTGTGGACGAATGTCGAATCCGGTTTTCTTGCTCAAACGCTCGCACAGCAAGTTAAAATAGTGTTCGCGCAGTTGTTCGTTGTCTTCTAATCCCGGGGCGATCGGAATGAGCAGGAACAAATTTTCGGAGCCTTCCGGCGCTGTTGACGGATCGGTTTTCGACGGGCAGCTCACATAAAAAAGTGGTTTTGACGGCCATTGCGGATCTTTGTAAATCTCATGAGCATGTTTGTCAAAGTCTTCGTCAAAAAACAGGTTGTGGTGTTCCAGATGAGGTGCTTTGCAATCCAACCCGATGTAAAAAATCAGGCAGGAAGGCGCCATCACGCGTTTTTCCCAGTAAGTATCGGAATAGTTTGCCTGGTTTTGGAGCAGTTGTTCCGTGTGACGGTAATCTGCGCCTGAGATCACAAAATCGAACCCGAATGTGCCGTGATTGGTATTCAATGACTGAATTTTTCCGTTGGAAGTATTGATCCCCGTTACAGCGTGATCGAGCAGAAACCGGACTCCCTGTTCGCGGGCAATGCGCTCAAACGCTTTCACAAATTCGAACATGCCACCCATCGGATACCACGTTCCGAGTTGGATGTCCGCATAGTTCATAAGCGAATAAAGTGCCGGTGTGTCTTTGGGAGTTGCTCCGAGAAACAGGATCGGGAATTCCAGCAGGGAAATAATTTTCGGGTGGGAAAAGTATTTCCGGATGAAGGAACTGTATGATTTGAACAAATGCATTTTGAACAACCCGCTTAAAATCCGCGTATCTGCAAATTCACTGAGCTTCAAACTGGGTTTGTAGACCAGGTCTTTCATCCCGATCTGGTATTTTTTCTCGGCATCGGCCAAAAACCGGCGCAGTTTGATACTGCTTCCGGGTTCCAGTTTTTCTACGAATTGTTCGAGTTCGGTAACAGAAGCCGGAATTTGATCCGTATCGTGTTCGTTCCAGATCACCTGGTAGGAAGGATCCAGTCGTACCAACTCATAAAAATCGGAAGTCGTGTAGCCGAATTGCCGGTAGAAGTTTTCAAAAATATCCGGCATCCAGTACCAGCTGGGCCCCATATCGAAGGTGAACCCATTCTCTGACCGGAATTGTCTTGCTCTCCCACCGATGCTGTCGTTTTTTTCCAGGATGGTAACATCATGCCCTTCTTTTGCCAGGAAGGAAGCACAGGAGAGACTTGAAATCCCCGATCCGATAAGGGCTATTTTTTTTGCTGACATCCGGTTACTTGTTTTCGGGATTTGTTACCTCATCGTGTTTAAATGAACCTTGCTTGGAAGATACAATTTTTATTTTCTCCATGCAGGAATTTCTTTTTTGTTTAACAAATATATCAAAAGATTAAACAAAAAGAAAAAAGCATTCAAATCAATTGATCTAAATCTGGAATTCCGTTTAAATGCCTGATCGTTTTCGGGAGCTGGTTTTTGAGTTGGTCTACCTGATAACCGCTGGCTGCAATGGTTATGTGCGGGAAGTCTTCTGTTAGGCGGAAGAAGTAATTACACATTTCTTGCGGTTCGATTGCTGTTAGCCAGGAGGAAACAATCAGAGTCGGATTCAGTAGTTGAACGGTTTTTAAGAGTGCTTCGTACGGAAGGGATTGACCGAGATAAATGCTGTTCAATCCTTTCGCTCTTAAATGATAATGGTAAACCAGCAGACTGATTTCATGCCATTCGTGTTCGGGGAGGTAAAGCAGGATTTTCTTTTGTCCGGCTTCCGGGATTGGAAGGGCATCAATTGCTGCGATGATTTTTTGCCGGATGAGGTTTGAGATGAAATGTTCCTGGGCAGGATTGATTGTTCCGACAAGCCACATCACTCCGATTCTTCGAAGAAAGGGAATGATACGTTCGGAGAATACTTCCGAAAGACTCGTTTTTTGAGTCAATTCCCGGAAGGTATTGTGAAAGAGTTGTTCGTCCAGGTTCAGGACAGAAACAATGAATTGTTCGATGCTGGTGTCGGAAGATTTGCTTTCGTGAACTTCCCTGGAGGTTTGAAACAATTCTTCGGGACTCATTTCTGCAATACGCGAAATCTTGTACCCTTTTTTATTAAGCAGTGAAATGTTGAGCAGGAGTAATAATTCTTCGTTGGAATAGGTGCGGATTTGTGTGGCTGTTCGCTGTGGCTTCAACAGGCCGTATCTTTTTTCCCACATCCGGATCGTGTGGGCTTTAATACCTGTTAGCATTTCCAAATCCCTGATTTTATATCCTGCCATAATCATTGTGTAACATTCAATAAATGAACGAGTTTATCGGAGTGTGATCTTTTGTGTTTGAGTTAAATGAAACTGTTAATAGTGAATCAAAATTGATAAAAAAACTATATTTGTCCTAATTACTTCTCTGAAATGGAGCGGAAATAAAAAATAAGTATGAAAAAAGTTTCAATCTTTTTATTGTTGTTGGCGGTATCTTTTGTAACAGTGCGTTGCAATGATGCAGAAGAGGGGAAAGAGTTGACGGATGATGAATTGTATGAGTTTCAGGGATTTTCCATGAAGCCGTATGATATTCCGATCATGATCATGCTGCCGGATGAAACGGCGAATATCGGAGCTTCAACACAACCTGAAGTAATTCATGTGGAAGATGATTTCAAGTGGGAATTGATGGTTGGACCAAACTTTCATATGGTGATTGATGACTGGGGCTCTGATCGTGAAATGGTTTCCTCCGAGAAAAAACGCCTCGAAGGATTGAATTTCTACAAGGTGAAATACCTGGTGGATGAGCCGGACTTCATTTTGTATGAACGCGAATTGAAAGTGAGCGGAAAGAAAGGTGCTTCCAAATCAGTGGGTGTAGAGCATAAAACATATCACGTTTACGGACAGAAAGTAATTGACGACATTACATACGTTTTCAGAAGCCGTGATGACGGATATGAAAAAGTGATCATAGACCTGATGGCTAAATCGATCAAATCGGTGAAGCCTTTGAAAGGGAATTCATAAAAAGAATTAGAATACACTATAAAGCCCCGGCATTTCGACTTCGCTCAATGACCGGGGCTTTTTGTTTGTTGTTGTGTTGCCTGAGCGGAGTTGAAGCCGTTTGTTATTTGCGTATAAAAGTTGCTTCTACGCGCCGGTTGGCTTGCCGGTGTTCTTCCGAATCTTCTACGAATAAGGGTTTTCTGTTTCCAAAACCGATGGCTGTAATCCGGTTTCCGGAAATCCCACCTTCCATGATCAGGAGTTGTTTGATGCGGTTTGCCCGCTTTCCGGAGAGATCACCGCTGTCTGTGCCGCAGCAAACGTGCCCGGCAAGTATAACGGAGAGCGATGGATCGTTTTTAAGCGTTTCAATTAAAAAACGGATGTCATCATACGAACCGGGGAGTACAACGTCCTGGGCCATCAGGAAAATGATTTCCAGCTGAATGGGAACTCCCAGTTCGAATGTGCGGTTTTTATACATGATTTTACCGGTTGCTGCCGTTTCCGGAACTTCCAGGATGTCTACTCTGCGTTTGGCAGCATCTGAAAGTAAGCTGTTGTCTTCGCCGATTGCTGTTTCTGTTTGAATCGTGAATCGATTGGGATAGTGTTGTGCCAAAAATGCCTTGACGGACTCCAGGCGCTGTTGTGCCAGCTTGAGATTGTATTCCGTTGATCCGGTTGAATCCGTATAAGCCCGGAGAATAAGTTTCCGGGATGTGAATTGAGTGAGTTTTGTTTTCGCTTTTGTATTGAGCCGGTCCTGAATGCTCAGGTCGGAGTGGTTGAATTGAAAATAAAATGCAGCTGAATCCGGTTTTGCCCCGGATTGTGCCTGGACGGAGATGGATAGAAGGAGGAGGAGTGAATGTACGAGTATCTTCATAAGTTTCAGATGGAGAATGCTGAAAGGAGCTTTTGGTTACAAAAAATCCCGCCTTCGGATGAAAACGGGATTTCAGTTATTTGTTCTTCATCACCATGCGGATGGTCTGCCTTGTCCGCTGTTCGAGTAAAATATCTTTGTCTACTGTGACACGATTAATGGTTGCCTGATCGTAGTGGCGAATCGTAACCAATTCCAGTCCTTCGTTGTAGCGGACAGTGTATTGATCTTTGAATTTTTCAACCAGTTTGATTGGGTCGGTTTTTGACCGGTCGAACAAAATGGAGAAGCTCAAAGCTGAGTTTTGCATCAGGTTGATCTTTGCTCCGTAAAATGCCAGCTGCTGGAAGATGTCGCCCAGGTTTTCCTCAACGATGAATGAGAAATCCTTCGGAGTAAAAGACATCAGCACCTGTTCCATTTTGAAGATGAATGACGGAACGAGGTGATCGAAATCCGTGGATTCCTGGATCACGGTTCCTTCTGCGCCCGGATCTACAAATGATTTAACGTATAACGGGATTCCTTTGTTTTGAAGCGGTTTGATCGTTTTCGGGTGGATCACGGTTGCTCCGTAGTATGCCAATTCGATGGCTTCTTTGAAGGAGATCTTTTGCAGTTTCACCGTGTCGTCGAACCATTTCGGATCGGCGTTCAGCATTCCCGGAACATCTTTCCAGATCGTTACGCTTTCGGCCTGGGTACAGTATGCGAGAATTCCAGCTGTGAAGTCAGAGCCTTCGCGACCCAGTGTGGTTGTAAAACCTTCGGAAGTGTGTCCGATGAATCCTTGTGTAATGGCGATTCGCTTGTCTTTGAATTGCGGGATCAACCGCTCGTTGACTAATGCTTCCGTTTTTGCCCAGTCCACTTCGCCTTCGCGGTATTCGTGGTTGGTGCGGATGACTTTTCTGCAGTCGATCCAGGTTGTCAGGTGTCCTTCTTCCTTCATGAACGCTTCTACAATGATCGTCGATAACACTTCCCCGAGGGAAACGATCTGGTCGTATTCGAAATTGTAATTATCGGAAACGGGCAGGTGGAAGCGGTTTTTCAGGGAATCGAACAACTCTTCTATTTGCTGGTAGATGTAATAATGTTTCTCAGGAAAGAGTTCTGCTGCAATTAACTGGTGAAACTGATAACGGTCTTCGATCAGTTCCAGGTAGCGTTTTTCGTCCCGTTTCCACAAAGCGTCCACAATTTGCTCCATGGCATTGGTAGTTTTTCCCATGGCGGAAATGACCACGATCAGTTGATCTTTAGGGAAAAGGGACAGGATGTGCGACACATTCCGTACAGCATTGGCGTCTTTCACTGAAGCCCCGCCAAATTTGAAAACTTTCATCTGAGAATTAATTTGGGGCAAAAATAATCAGAAAAGGATTTAGTAGAATGGCTGAAAACAGAAAATCACATTTTTTTAAATATAAAACGAATTGTTTGTAAATGATTAAATATAATCCTTTAATGTTATTTTTTATTCATTCGCTTTTGTTGCTGCTGGAAATAAAAAAGGCTTCCGTTAAACGAAAGCCTTTCTGAAAACCTCCTATTGAGGTTTGATTATTCTTTTGCTGCTTCAGCTTTCAATACCAGGTTCAATTCGAACTCAACTCCTGGTTTTACATACTGGTTTGGCTTCTCTTTTTCCATTTCAGGATTTGGTTTGAAACCGTTTACATCCAAAGAAGAGAAATCGATGGTGAATTTTCCTTTTGCAGTCAATTCTTTGTCTGATTTTTTAATAGTCACTGGCATTTTTGCCGGAACTTCTTTTCCTGCAATAACCAATGTAGCATCGATTTCTTTGTCGGAAATGCTGTTTACTTTTACTTCAACATTCGGGAATTGTGCGATATTGAAGAAATCCGGAGTGCTCAGGTGACCGATCAGTTTATCAGAACCTGTCTCAGGAGTCAATTCGCTCTCAACAGTTTTCATATCGACTTTGAAGCTTCCTGATTCGAATGCATCTCCCTTGTAAGTTACAGAACCTTCAGAAACCTTTACCGTTCCATTGTGAGAGTGTGAATCATCTGCGTAGTTTCCTTTCCATTTCAGAGTAGTAGCTGCTGCATCCAATTGGTAAGTCACGGCTGTGTCTGCTGCTGCAGTTTCTTCTGTTGAACCTCCGCACGCTGTCATTCCGAAAGCGATAAATGCAACTGATGCTGCGTAAAAAAGTGTTTTCTTCATGTGAACTTAATTAATGTTGATGACAAATATACATCTTTTTATTTACCATGGTAATAATTTTATAAAAAGATAAAAATTTGTTCATTTCTTGGTTAATAGCTTCTTAAATTAGTAAAAAAGCATCTAATTAAAAAATACTAATTTTGATTCGATGAGTAAAAGAATCGAAAAGACAGGAAAAAAGGGGCTGCGTACCAGTTACGTTTCTACGGTAATTGGGATTTCGCTGGTTTTGTTCATGATCGGTCTGGTTTTGGCGGGAGTGATCGGTTTGGATTCCATGCAGAAACAGGCCAGAGAGAATCTGCACGGTGATTTATTCTTCAAATCGGAATACAATGCGGCGGATATCAAACAAGTGGAGCAGGAGTTGAAATCCTGGGATTGCTTTAAGGAAGTTGTTTTTGTTTCCCCGGAACGTGCCATTGAAGAATTCAAAGGCTCCGATCAAAACTCGGATGAGATCCTGGCCATTTTCGAGGGGGAGAATCCGCTTCCTCCGACGATTAATTTCCGACCGGTAAGCACCTACGCTACCAAAAAGGGAATGAAAGAAATCGAAACGCGCCTCCATGATAAGTATGCCGATATGCTCGCGGAAGTGAATTACGATAAAGCAGCTTTGGAAGAAGTCAACCTGGGATTCAAGCAAATCGCCTTTTTGATTTTGCTGGTGGCTTCCCTGCTGATCGTAGTTGCTGTTGCCATGATTAACAATACCATCCGTCTGGCGCTTTATTCCCGCCGTTTTACGATCAAAACCATGCAATTGGTTGGTGCTACGAGTGGATTTATCCGCCGGCCATTCCTGAAGCAAGCTGTTTTCCAGGGAATCGTTTCCGGAATTATCGGCATGGCGTTCCTGATGACGGTGTTTTTTGCCTTGAACAATATCCTGGATGTGGTTGAGATCGATCTGAAACTGCTGGATATCTTATTGCTCTTCGCCTCCCTGCTGGTGATCGGCTGTGTTTTGACCATTGTATCGACCTGGTTTGCACTGAACAAATATTTACGTGCGAAATTGGATGATTTATATTAATTTAGCCACACATTCAGTTTTACTATGGACAATAAATTCGACTTTCCAATTAGAAAAGAAAACCTGCGAATCATTTTTATTGGTTTAGCCATCAATATTTTGGGGTATCTCCTGATGATTGGAGGAGGATCAGATAATCCAAACGAATTTAACGCGGAAGAGTTATTCTCAACCGTACGTATCACGATTTCGCCGATCCTGATCATTGCAGGATTTGCAGTGATGATTTACGGCATCATGAAGAAAGCGAAAAAAGATCATTCTCAAGAATAATTCATGAATTGGTTTGAAGCAGTAATCCTGGCTCTCATTGAGGGCCTGACTGAGTTTTTGCCTGTTTCATCAACAGGGCATATGATTTTGGGTTCGGCAGTAATGGGTGTCGAAAACGATGATTTTACCAAGTTGTTTATGATCATGATCCAGTTGGGAGCAATCCTGGCGGTGTTCGTGCTTTATTTCAAGCGCTTTTTTCAAAGTGTTCAGTTTTACCTGAAACTCATCGTGGCATTTATTCCTGCAGCTGTTTTTGGGGTGTTACTTTCCGATTATATTGATCAGCTCCTGGAAAACCCGATGGCAGTGGCTATTTCGCTACTCGTTGGAGGGGGGATTTTGTTGTTTGTAGATCGCTGGTTCAATAAACCACGGATTCATGAAATGGAAGAGATGACCTATTGGGATGCCTTGAAGGTTGGTTTCTTTCAATGCATCGCGATGATTCCGGGAGTTTCCCGTTCAGGAGCTTCAATCGTGGGAGGGATGAGCCAGAAGATGAGCCGTAAACTGGCGGCAGAATTTTCGTTTTTCCTGGCTTTGCCTACCATGTTGGGAGCAACAGCGAAGAAAACGCTGGATTACTTTGAGAAAAATGATGCCTTATCCGGAGAGCAGATCAATCTGCTGGTTATCGGGAATGTAGTGGCATTCATTGTAGCAATTGTAGCAATCAAAGGATTCATCGGCTTTTTGAATAAACACGGATTCAAACTATTCGGGTGGTACCGAATCATTCTTGGCGGACTGATTTTAATTTTATTGCTGTCCGGCTACCAACTTACAATCCTTTAATTTGATGATTACTGAATTCGCTCAGGGAAGCACCATTTTGGTGGATAAACCTTTTGAATGGACTTCATTTGATGCGGTGAATAAACTTCGCTGGCATTTGAGAAAACGCCTCGGGGTAAAGAAACTGAAAGTAGGGCATGCAGGAACATTGGATCCGCTGGCTACCGGTCTGCTGGTAATTTGTATCGGCAAACACACCAAATTGATTGAAGGATTGACTTCGGATGCCAAAACATATACCGGAACCTTTTTGTTGGGGCGAACAACACCTTCTTACGATCTGGAAACAGAGTACAATTCCGATAAGCCGACAGATGCAGTTTCCGAAGCTCAAATGGAAGAAGTTCGTCAGAGTTTTTTAGGTGTGCAGCAACAGGTTCCGCCGTTATTTTCTGCAAAACAAATTGATGGAAAACGTGCTTATGATTATGCGCGTGCCGGAATTGAAAAAGAATTGAAATCCAATACAATCGAAATTACCGATTTCAAAATCGATGCCTCCCGGTTTCCGGAAATTGATTTTGAAATTTCGTGTTCCAAAGGAACCTATATTCGCTCTGTTGCGCATGATTTCGGGCAGAAGCTGGGGTGTGGTGCAACATTGATTGCTCTGAGAAGAACACACTCTGGGGCTTACGATGTTAAAGATTCTAAAAGTGTCGATGAGTGGATTGCATTCATTGAAGAGCAGCCTTTGTAAATAGCCTGATTTTTTATACTTTTGCGCTCTTTTGATTTAAAGCGTTAAAAATACAGCTTGTATGAATAAAATGAAGCTTTCCGAATTCAGTTTTGACCTTCCGGACGAACTGATTGCTGAATACCCAAGTGAAAACCGCGACGAAGCACGCCTGATGGTGGTGCACCGCGATACCGGGAAAATCGAACACCGTTTGTTTAAAGATATCATTGAGTACTTCGGAGAAGGTGACGTGATGATTATGAACAATACACGTGTATTCCCTGCCCGAATGTATGGGAATAAGGAAAAGACCGGCGCTAAAATCGAAGTGTTCCTGTTGAGAGAATTGAACCGCGAGAGCCTTTTATGGGATGTATTGGTAGATCCGGCGCGTAAAATCAGAATCGGGAACAAATTGTATTTCGGTGATGATGATTCATTGGTTGCTGAGGTAATTGATAATACGACTTCGAGAGGGCGTACGTTGCGTTTCCTTTTTGACGGACCATACGAAGAGTTTAAGGCAAAGATCACCGAGTTGGGTGAGACACCCCTTCCGAAGTACATCAAAAGAGATGTAGAGGATGCGGATGAAGAACGTTATCAAACAATTTACGCGAAAGAAGAAGGGGCGGTAGCAGCTCCAACTGCAGGATTGCACTTCTCCCGTGAACTAATGAAGCGTTTGGAGTTGAAGGGAGTGAACTTTGCAGAAGTAACATTGCACGTTGGATTGGGGACTTTTCGCTCAGTAGAAGTGGAAGATCTGACAAAGCATAAAATGGATTCCGAACAGGTAATTATTTCAGAAAAAGCAGCTGAAGTTGTAAACCAGGCAAAACGAAATAAGAAACGTGTTTGTGCTATTGGAACAACCTCTATGCGTGCCATTGAAACATCCGTTTCTACAGATAATATGCTGAAAGCATTTGATGGTTGGACGAATAAATTTATCTTCCCTCCATACGATTTTAGTATTGCAGACAGCCTGGTAACAAACTTCCATACGCCACTTTCTACATTGTTGATGATGATCTCAGCATTTTGCGGGCATGATCTGATGATGGAGGCTTATCATGAAGCAATCAAAGAAAAATATAAGTTTTATTCGTACGGTGATGCGATGTTAATATTGTAAAAAATCTCCCCGAAATGCTTCGGGGATTTTTTAATTCCAAAAATTTGACTAAATTAGTCAATGTTAAATGTGTCAATAATGAGATTGGGAGAGATATTAAAAGAAGCAAGATCACGGCTTAGCTATACGCTGAAAGAATTATCAGCGGCATCCGGGATAGATACCTCCCTTCTCAACAGATATGAAAAAGGAGAAAGACATCCGTCTGAAAAACACCTTCAGCTGTTGATAGAACATCTGCAGCTGGATGAAGATACAGCAAGAGCAAGCTGGATCGGAGAGCGTATATATGCGCTGTTTAGTGATGACAGTCATTTGTTTGATAAAGCAATGCGCGTTGCTGAGGAACGGGTGAAATATGATCGGCAGAAAAAAATCACACACGAAAAATCACTTTCTTCTGAGTTGTCAGATTTATTGGAAGAATGTTCGCGATTGCAGGGAATTTGGGCATCCCGGAAACCATTGAACCAGACCCAGCTTCGCAAAATGGAAGAATATTTCAATTTGAGCTATACCTATGATAGTAACCGGATTGAAGGCAATACTCTGACCTTGCAGGAAACCTACCTGGTCGTCAATGATGGAATTACGGTTGGTGGAAAATCAGTCAGAGAGCACCTCGAAGTGATTAATCATACCGAAGCGATTCATTACCTGGGAGAGATCATTCAGAATAAAACGGTTTTTTCAGAACGCGTATTGAAAGAAATTCATTACCTGATCCTGAAAGGAATCGACAGGGAAAATGCAGGCGTTTATCGCGGTATTGGAGTTCGTATTTCCGGAAGCGCTCATTTGCCGCCGGAACCTTACATGCTGAATCCTCTCATGGAGCAAGTATTTGTGTATTACAAGGAAAATAAAACGGTGCTCCACCCGGTGATTCTCGCAGCCGAAATGCACGAACAAATCGTCCGGATTCATCCGTTCATTGATGGGAATGGAAGAACTTGTCGTTTAGTGATGAATTTAATCCTGATGCAATACGGTTATCCCATTGCAAATATCAAAGGAGAGTTGGAGAACAGGCTACGCTATTACAATGCATTGGAAACCGCTCCTGAAGACCAGAAAAATGCATTTTATCACTTGATTGCCGAAACCGTGATTCAAGCCCTGAAAGAACACATCGAATTATGTGGTTAAACTTCGTTAAACCAAAAACCGTGATAGATTAACTCATAGACAGTCCAGGCCTCCAGCCACTTCTTTTCATCTTCCCTCGGTTCTTCAATTGGTTGAATAATTCTGCTTCCGGAGTTTTCATTGATTGAAAACAAGCTACCTCCGAAGAAGTTTGAAATCCGTGGAGTGACATAAAATTTGGCCAGTACACGACCATTCATGGTGAAATCGTAATGAGGCGAGCCCGTGTGGATATCAAGTATTTCTCCGATAGAAATCGTTGAAGTGTTGCTGCGATTCACGGTTCCGATTCGCTTTCCATCTTTGTCAAAAATGCCCCCGGTTTTTAATACGGTACCAATTTTCATCCGGTCATAGTAGAATTCAGTACGATCCGATTCATTGATGAAAAAGAGTTCAAAGGAGGTTGTTGCTGCGGCTATAGAGCCAACCGGTTGAAATCCCCGTTCAATGCGTTTAAATGCGAGTACATACTGCCCGTCGTCTGCAAGTAGTCTGCCGGAGAAACTATTTGTAATGCCCCTTATGTATTTGTAGGATGCACTGGGACGGAGGTTTTCAATAGCGTAATTATCCCAGGATACCAGTCTGTCTCTTTTGGAAAGCACGCTGTTGAGTAGTTCAGTTCGTTCCTGTCGGGCTTCTTCTCCAACAGGCTTTTGTGTCGATTTTACGACGACCCATACGATGAGTGCTACAATTCCCAGGAAAAGAAGAATGAACAGGATGATAAAGAAGGAGAAGAATTGAATCATGTAATTTAGTAATTTCCGATAGAGAGCATTACAAGCGTACACGCTACTTCGGGGTGGATATTGGCGGCGTTTAATTTTTCAATGAATTCCGGGTTTTCCGTTCCCGGATTGAAAATCACCCGTTTTGGTTTTAATGCAATGATCCGGTCGATGAATGCTTCCTGGTTATGTGGATTGAGGTATAAGGTAACCGTTTCGACTTTCCATTCGGGATTCCATTCGGTTTCGATTTCTACATCTTGTACCTTCCCGGCCCGCTGACCGAATGCAATAACGGGGTGTTGATGATTTCTCAATGAGCGGATTGCTCTGTTTGCGTAACGGTCTTCTTTGGTTGTTGCTCCGATGACTAATGTGTGTCCCATTTGTTCTATTATTTGAGTATTGAAGTTACGAAAATCCAAGCAAAAAGGCACCCGATTCAGGTGCCTTTTGGGAAAGTTTAACGGGTGTTTATTTTCCTTCGAGAATCTTGTATAATTCGTTCAGATTCGGAGAAATAATGACTTCAATACGTCTGTTTTTTGCTTTATCTTTTACATCCACCGGGTGGAACTCACTTCTTCCCGCAGCCATGAGTTGAGCAGGGTTCATCTTACTGTTTGCAATCATGATTTCAACAACCGCTGTTGCACGTAATACGCTCAATTCCCAGTTGTTTTTCGGATGTGAAGCGCTTGCCAGTTTGTCCGTATCGGTGTGACCTTCTACGATAACTTCAAGATCTTTTTCGTTTTCCAGTACTTTGGAGAGATCCACCAGGGCTTTCTTTCCTTCTGCTTCAACAGATGTGCTTCCGGATGCAAACAACAACTTCGCTTCAAGGGAGACATAGATTTTACCGTCTTTTTCAACAACGGTCAGTCCTTTGTTCTCAAATCCTTTCAAAGCGGCTGAAACGCGGGTTTTCAATTGTTTCATTGCATCGTCCTTGCGCTTGATCATTTCTTCCAGTTCTGTTAAACGCTCTTCGCGTTCTAACAGCAATTTTTCTTTGGCAATCAATTCGCTTTCCAAATTTTTCAGTGCATCTTCTTTTCGCTGAAGTTCCTGATTCTTCGAGTCGATATCTGCCTGATAAGTTGCAGATTCCTTTGCGCCTTTCATCCGCAGTTGATCCAGTTTCTGTTCGTATGCCTCATTCTGTGCAACCATCATGTCGTATTGAGACTGCAGAAAGCGCAAGTTGGAGCCAAGTTCGAGTGTGTCTTTTTTGAGGTTGATGACATCTTTCCGCAATTGGTCTACGGCAACTTGCAGGTCTTTTGCTTTTCCTTCGTTTTCGATACTGGAAGCTTTGTATTTATTGAGTTCTTCGCTGCAACTCTTTTCTCTTTCAAGAAGTTCGTTGTATTTTTTTGCAGGTACACAAGCTGCCAGTGAGCAAACCAGTGCAAGGATTGAAAGTTGTAATTTCATTGAAAAATGCTTTAGCTCTCAAATTTCGGAAGAAAAAAACCGCTTTCAGGCCGGTGTACAGATACTTATAAACAGTGAAATCTGAATAGCTGCAGGGGTTAATCGAAATCGAAACAGCCGGATGTGCTTTCCGAACGCTGCTTACAAGGTGAGAACGAAAGTGTCAATTCGTGCGAGTGGAACGTGTTTGGGCGCAATTTGGAAAGGACGAAATCATAGGAATAACCCAGTTTCCATTTGTCTTTGAAACGGATTCCGAACATGGCAATCAAGGCATCTGTGTTTCGGAGACCCAGCCCCACGTTGAATTTCTTCTGGAATTCTGCAATGGCATGAAACTGGAGTTCAACCGGCGTGTTTTTGGTGTAGGCAAAATACATTCCCGGATAAAGATCGATTTTCGGATTGATTTGGTATTTGTATCCGGCAGTGAACATCGCATGCATTTGAGATTGAGCGTCTGTTCCGATGATGTTCCATTTCTGAGGAATCAACTCGTACAAACTGAATCCCAGGAAGTAGTTTTTACCGTTCCACCAGGCTCCAAATGTAGCGGTAGGCAGAATTTGGGAAGCGCTTCCGTTGATCGTCGGATCGGGAGTGAGTGGCATGGCTTTACTCATGTCGAAAGACAATTGCCGTGCTCCGACAGCCAGTCCCAGTGATAAACGGTTCGTTACTGAAAAATTGAAATGTCCGGCGTAGGAAAGCTGTACACGGATATCCTGGAAGGGTCCGATCTGGTCCATGTAGACCAATCCACCCAGTCCATGCCGTGCACTCAGGAATTTTTTTCGTTTTGCCTGCAGCGGTGCATTGACACTCACCCAGCCGGTATAAGGAGCCCCATCTACTTTGATCCATTGTCCTCTCAGCGTGGACTGAGCTTCCAAACATGTTTTGATTCCGGTATATGCCGGGTTGATTGCATACTGATGATGCATCCATTGGGACATGTGTCCGACCTGCTGTGAAAAAGCACAGGAACACAGGAGCAGAAACAGGAAGAGCAGACTGTTTTTCATCATCGGATCACGGTTATACTACCTTTTAAAGGTTTGGTGTCGTTATTCAGGCGTAAATCCAGTGAATAAAAATAAACGCCGTCGGATACCGGTTTTCCTTTGTTGGTACCATCCCAGGCTTTGGTGAGGCTGTAGCCCGCAATATCGGCGATTTTTTGTCCCCAGCGGTCGTAAACAACCACTTGTGCATCCGGGTAAAATTCAATTCCTTCGATGACCCATTTGTCATTGTGCCCGTCTCCGTTCGGAGAAAAACTTCCCGGAATGGTCAGGTTATCCGATACGAATACGGTCATTTCATCTGAAAGTGCGCAATTCGCATTCAATGCAGTTAAGGTGTAAACGGTTGTTTGTTCCGGTGTGGCATAGGTCGAAATGGCGTACGGGGTGTTCAATGTCTGGGTTGGATTCCACATAAAATCCGTCCCGTTTGATGTTCCGACTAATTGCACGCTTCCTCCAGCCTGAACAGTTAAATCCGGGCCGGCGTCTACCGTAAGCGGATCCACACTGACTGCAGGATACGTGTAAGTCAATGTATCCGGGCAGATGTTGAAGCAGCTGCAAACAACCGATACCACATCTCCATTCTGTAATTCGCTGGTGAGCCAGAGAGAACTCTGGGTAACGGCTCTGAGTGTGCCGTTTACAGACCAGTAAAAATCACTGGTATCTGTGCAGTTTACCAGGTAAGCGGTAAAAGACGTCGGAGTTTGCGGACAGACAGTCATGGTTGGTCCGCCGATGGAAAGTCCGGCAGGAGGACGATCAAATCCGGTTCCTGAACCGATGAGGTCGAATGTTGCTTCGGCGGGAAGGGTTGCACCACCGTTTTTTGCACCGTTTACCACCAGGTAATAAGTGGTATTTGCAGGAAGTCCGGTTGCAGAGATGGTAAAGGCTCCTGCTGAACCTGCTTCACAATTGCTGACCATCGCGTAGGTTGCGGCATCGCATGGCACGACGGCTTGCACGATGGTTGCCTGGAGTTGGTTTCCCCGGTTTGCCTGGAGGTTGAAGTTCAGATTGCTGAATGTGAAGGCCACATCTCCACCCGTTACGTTGGTGTTAAATTGATACCAAACACTGTTGGTTCCGGAGAAACAAAATGTGAAATTATCTTCACAGGTAGGGCAGGTAGCTGCCGTTGCCCCAATATTCGAACCGGAAACTCCCACACTCGGACAAAGAGAGGTAGCTGTCGCACAAGCGTCATTTGCCAATTGAGCGAAACCTTCAATTGCACATAAAAATGATATTAACAATACTTTAACAGCAAGAAAACGCATGCTCTGAAATCGTCTATGTAATTGTAAAACTAATACATTCAGGGATATTTTAAACGTTTTTTCGTAGTTTCGCCCCGTCAATTTTGTTAAATAGAGCCGATCGGGTGTTTTTTTGGCACAAAGATGGTTAAGCAGCAAAATAGATTAAACTTAGGACTATGAAATATTTTTACACGCTAATTGTAAGTCTGCTCTTTACTACCTCCCTGTTTGCACAGAAGGTCGATTACGACAACGATAGTCGTTGGTTTTGGGGACTTAACATCGGAGGAACCTGGACAAAAACCGACGTTCCATTCAAATTGGATTTGGGTTACGGAGCCATTCTCGGACACCAGTTCAACTACAACTACGGAAAACCGCTGAGCTTTGACCTGCGTTTGAGATACCTGACCGGTCTGTGGAAAGGTTACAGCACCGAAGCAGCAAATGTTTCCGCTAATCCGATCTATTCCAATTACACTGCACAGGGAGATCCGGTTGCGTTGAATTTCGGAACACGCCTGCACGAACTGAGTTTGGAGCTGGCAATCCACTTTAACAAATTGAGAGAAAGAACCGGTTGGGATCCGTATATTTTCGGAGGAATCGGTTATACCTGGTATCGTACAAAAGGAGATTTGTTTGATAAAGACGGATTTACCTATGTGTATGATTCGCTGAAATTGGCGAATCATACGTACACTCAAACCGAAATTCAAAATTTAACAGATAAAAAATTCGACACGGATTTGAATTCCCCTGCAAACCTGGGGCGTTTTATGCCAAGCGTAGGAATCGGTTTGGGTTACCAGGTCGGGAAATGGTTCTCACTGGGAATTGAACATAAGACTACTTTTACGCTGGATGACCGTTTTGATGGACATGTACAGGCAAAAGGAAAATACAAAAACGATTGGTATCACTACACCAGTTTCTACCTGAGATTCCATATCCGAAGACACTATGACCACACGACTTACCAGGATACGGTTCGCCAGCCGGTTGTAACGAACCCGGTAGTGACTCCTCCTGCTACGGTAAACAATCCCCCGATTGTTGATATTACCAATCCGAGCGTAACCGGAACAACGGTTAATGCCGGTAGTTATCTGATCAGAGGACGCATTCAGCGTGTAAGCTCCAGCTCCAATGTGATCTTCCGCCAGAACGGAAATTACATCACAAATTTCACCTTCAATCCGTCTACCCAGGATTTCCAATATTTAGCGACCCTGGTTCCGGGACAAAATACCTTTGAACTAACGGGAACAAACGAATACGGATCTGATATGGATCAGACAGTGATCAATTATGTCAGAGAAACTCCGACACCTCCGGTGGTGACTTATTCGAACCCGGCTTCGAACCCGACAACTGTTCAGAATCCGTTATTCAACCTTACGGGAACAGTTCTGAATGTAAGCGGGAAAGACCAGATTACGATGACGTTGAACGGAGCCCCGGTGAATTTCACTTACAACGGTTCTACACGCGGTATTACTTCGACATTGAACCTGATTACGGGATCAAACATGGTGACCACTACCGGAACCAACCAATATGGTACGGACAGTGAAACAGCAACGATTATCTACCAACCGGTGCAGGTGATTCAACCGCCTGTAGTGTACTTCGTGAACCCGAATATCAACCCGTATACTGTGAACCAGAATACCTTCACACTGAATGCGGATGTATTGAATGTGGATGATGCACAGCACGTAAGCTTCAAACAAAACGGAACGATCAATAACAACTTTGCTTATAACGCACAATCAGATAAGTTTACGAGCAACGTGGTGTTGAATCCGGGACAAAACGTGTTTGAAATCATCGGAACGAATGCGGCAGGTTCCGCTTCGGCAACAACGATTATTGTTTACAACCGTCCGGCTCCGAAACCGCCGATCGTAACCATTACGAATCCTTCGGTGAATCCGCAGGAAACTTCGAGCAGCGTGTTCAACCTGAATGCAACGGTGTTGAACGTGACGCAGAAAAGTCAGATCAAAGTGACTTTGAACGGTGCGAACCTTCCGAATTTTGTTTACAATTCCGGAACAAACGGGGTGACTGAAACGTTGAACCTGGTTGCCGGTGCAAACGTGGTAACGGTTACAGGAACGAATACGGACGGAACAGATTCAAAACAAACCACGATCATTTACAAACCGGCAATTGTGGTGCAGCCTCCGGTTGTTCAGTTTACGAATCCGAATGTAGATCCGTATTCTACGACATCTTCGACTTACAACGTAACGGCTTCGGTATTGAATGTAACCAACCAGAGCGGAGTAAACGTGAATGTGAATGGGACGAACATTACCAACTTTACGTTTGTAAACAGTGTAGCTGCTTTCACGGTAAACCTGATCGAAGGAGCAAACATCATCACCGTTACGGGAACCAATACTGCGGGTACTGCAAGTGAACCGCAAACAATCCTGTACAGAAAACCGGTTACGGTTCAGCCTCCGGTGGTTTCTTTCATCGATCCGAATGTGAGCCCGGCTACATCATTCAACGCAACATACCTGGTAAAAGCACGCGTACGTTTTGTTGCTGCTGCAAATCAAATTGTCTTAAAGATTAACGGACAGGTTTCTACCAACTTCAGTTACGTCGCATCCAGTGAAATGATGGAATTCACAACCGGACTGGTAAATGGTTCGAATGTGATCGAAATTACAGCGACAAATGCTGCAGGTTCCGATTCGAAAACAACGCTGATTAATTACCGTGCTCCGAATCCGACGGTTCCTCCGGTGGTAACGATTACCTATCCGGCTGCAAACCCGCATACAGTGAATGTTGCAAATAGCAATGTATCGGCAACAGTTCTTAACGTAGACGGTCAGCAGCAAATCCAGGTGCTGGTAAATGGAATTGCAACTACGGCATTTACCTATTCCGCAGCGACGAAAGTATTGACGATGAATACGCCGCTGAATCTGGGAACAAACACCGTGAAAATTACAGCAAGCAATACGGCCGGAACGGCATCCGATGATACGCAGATCATTTTCAAACGTGATGAGGTCATCAACCCTCCGTTCGTGACATTTATCAATCCTGCAAGTCCGGGACAAGTTGTTTCGAATGAAGCTTATGTGGTGAAAGCACACGTGTTGAATGTGACTACTCAGTCGCAGATTGTATTGAAAGAAGATGGGTTGGTCGTAAATCCAAGTTTCTGGACGTTCAATCCTTCAACCAGCGAAGTAACGTTTAACCACAACCTGAATGCAGGAAACAATGTGTTTGAAATTACAGGAACCAATGCCGGGGGAAGCCACACTGCTTCTACATCGGTGATCTATAAGAAGATTGAAGTTCCGTGCAACAAGCCGGTAATTACATTCAAGAACCCGGCAGCACAGAGCACAACTGTTGAAATCAGCAGATTGAACCTGCAGGCAACGGTATTGAATGTGACTTCTGTGAACCAGATTGAGGTTTACCTGAACGGAAGTTTGCAAACAGCGGGAACATACGATGCAGGAACAACCGGATTTGAAAAAATGCTGGTATTGGTTGAAGGTTCAAACTCAATCGAGATCAAAGCGACCAATACTTGCGGATTCACGAGCGTAACAACGATCGTAGTGATGAAGCAGCCTTGTGTTGCTCCGAATATCACACGACTGAAACCGGATTCTGATCAATTGACAACAGAAGCCGAATCGGTTACCTTGACGGCTGCACTGAGCAAGATTACACAAGCGTCTCAAATCGAACTGAAAATGGACGGCGTAGCGGTTCCGTTTACATACGATCAAGGATCTCAGATTTTGTCTGCAACGATTGCATTGACAGAAGGAACACATACGATCATTGCGGTAGTCAGAAACGAGTGCGGATCGAAAGAGTTGAGCTGGACGGTAACACGCAATGTGTGCAAACCGCCTGTGATTACAATTACCAACAGTTCTACTCCAAACGGATCAACCGTCACTTCCGATGCATTCAGCATGTCAGGAACGATTTCCAATGCAGAAAGCCAGGATAATATCACCGTGATGCATAACGGACAGAACATTGCGTTTGTTTACAACCAGCAAACGGGAGTATTTACCGTATCGCGTAACCTGGTTCTGGGAGCAAATGCGCTGACCGTTTCTGTAGTGAACCGATGCGGAAAAGCGGCTCAGACAATCAATGTGCTGCGCAATGAAGTCGTGGTAGTTACTCCGCCGACTATCCAGATTACGAGCCCCTCTATGACGCCGCTGGAAACAGATCAGTCTGCTCAAACGATCCTGATTGCAACAACAGGAGTGACTTCTGCATCCCAGGTTTCAGTAACTGTAAACGGGGTGGCAACCAACTTTGATTTCAAAGCAGCAACCGGTGCAATCAAGTTCAATGCAAGTTATGTACAGGGAGCAAACGTCATTGTTGCAACAGCAGTTACAAACGGCGGAACGGCATCCGATACGAAAACAGTGATTTACAATGCTCCGGAAGTGATTCCTGCTCCGGTGATTACATTGACAAACCCGATGCGTTGTCCGGCGGTTCTTCCTGCAGGAAACGTAACGATAACCGGAACCGTGCAGCATGTTTCCAGTGCAAGCCAGGTAGGGATTTCCTATAACGGAGAAAATGTGGAATACGCTTCCAGTATTGAAAGCAATGTCCTGACCTTCTCATTCGTGGTGAATATTACTTCGGCTACGGTTTCGATTCCGTTGGTGATCACAGCGAGAAATGCTTCCGGATCGGATAGCAAAACATGTCTGTTCACTGTAAACCCAAGCAGCAATCAAAATGCAACTGAAGGATCAGGGAATGGGAACAACGGACACGGAAACAATACGGATGGAACAGATGAGTCCAACCCGGGGAAAGGTTCAGGTGGACCGAATGGAACCGAAGGCGGTACTACCGACGATGAAAAAGATAGCGGAAAGACTCCTGTTCGTGTAACAAAGCCCGGAACACTTGTGACTCCGCCGACAAAACCAACCACGACCACACCGATAAGAACACCGAAACCGGTAGTTAGACCATAAAAGTAAAAGTCCTCTGAATGTTCAGAGGACTTTTTTATTGGACCAGGAATTCATTCTTCCCTTTCGAATCAGTATTTTTGTATCATAATTCAAGTATATGACCAAGGAAGCCGTTTTGGAAGTGTTGGGGACAATTTTGGAACCCGATTTAAAGAAAGACATCGTAACGCTCAATTTTGTAGAAGACCTGCAAATTGAAGATTCGAAGATCACACTGACCATCTATGTTTCCAATCCCGCACTACATGCCAGAAAACGCATGCAGGAAGCTGTGGAATTCAATTTGAAGCGAGTTTTCGGGGAAAACCTGGAGATTACCTGTATGGTGAAAGGACTTCCGTCCGAAGCACGTGAAACGCATCGTAAAATTCTTCCGGAAGTGAAGAATATCATTGCCATTGCATCCGGAAAAGGAGGGGTAGGGAAGTCTACCGTAACGGCAAACCTGGCAGGAGGACTGGCAAAAGCCGGTTACCGTGTAGGAATTGTAGATGCAGATATTTACGGGCCGAGTATGCCGACGATGTTTGACGTCGTTGGAGAACGTCCGACCATGCTGGATGTTGACGGAAAACCGATGATCAATCCGGTGATGAGCTACGGAATCAAAATTCTGTCCATCGGGTTCTTCTCTCAAAACGACGAAGCAATCGTGTGGCGAGGACCAATGGCTGCCAAAGCGATGACGCAGTTGTTTACAGATGCGTATTGGGGAGATCTGGATTACTTATTGATCGATCTTCCTCCGGGAACAGGGGATATTCACCTGTCACTTGTACAAACCGTTCCACTCGATGGAGTGGTGATCGTGAGCACGCCACAGGAAGTGGCCCTGGCAGATGCGCGTAAGGGAGTCAATATGTTCAAACTCGATACGATCAATGTTCCGATAGTAGGTCTGGTTGAAAACATGGCGTGGTTTACACCTGCAGAACTTCCGGAGAACAAATACTACATTTTCGGAAGAGACGGGGTGAAAAACCTGGCAGCGGGAATGAACGAAACCTTTTTGGGACATATTCCACTGGTGCAGGGAGTTCGTGAATCCGGAGATGTCGGAAGACCGGCTGTATTTCAGGAAAATACGCCTACAGCATTAGCTTTTGAAGAATTAGTGCGTATCTTTGTAGACGAGGTAAACGTGATCAAAGCACGTAAAGCAATAAAAACACAAACAGATGGTGTTAAATAAAACCGAATTAACCGATAAAATAAACCACTCATTAAGTGAATTAAGACCTCACTTGAACGCTGACGGTGGCGATATGGAATTGGTTGATATTACCGATGAAGGTGTCGTACAGGTGAGATTACTCGGTGCATGCAGTGATTGCTCCATGAGCATGATGACGATCAAAGCAGGATTAGAAGAAGCTGTGAAGAAAGTGGCTCCGGAAATCGTTGCTGTTGAAGCAGTAGAGTAGTCCTTCCGGACAAGTACGTAGTTTTAAAGACATGCAATGACATGTCGGTTGATGATTTTTCTTCTGTCATTTTTAACAGCTGAACGGCATTGTTCATTGACCTTCGGAAAGAAGACAAAATAGTTAAGCCAAACGACATAAAAAGAAAAACCCCGGTTTCATTTGAAACCGGGGTTTTTTGTCTGATATCATTGAGCGTATTATTTCGCTGCTGTAAATTTCTTAGTAACAACCTCCCAGTTGATTACGTTGAAGAATGCATTGATATAGTCCGGACGACGGTTTTGGTAGTGCAGGTAGTAAGCGTGTTCCCAAACGTCCAAAGCAAGGATCGGAGTTCCTTTACAACCTTCACCCATGATTGGGTTATCCTGGTTTGGAGTGGAACAGATTACCAATTTACCTCCTTCAACACACAACCATGCCCAGCCTGAACCAAAACGTGTTGTTGCTGCTTTTGAAAACTCATCCTTGAAGTGCTCGAAAGTTCCGAATGCATCGTTGATAGCTTGAGCCAGTTCACCTGTTGGAACACCTCCAGCTTTCGGAGCCATGATTTCCCAAAACAGGTTGTGGTTCCAGAAACCACCTCCGTTGTTGCGAACAGCCGGTTTGTCTTTACAATTTTGCAAAATGAACTCGATGGATTTTCCTTCCAAATCGGTTCCTGCGATTGCATTATTCAAGTTTGTTGCATATGCCTGATGATGCTTGGTGTAATGGATTTCCATTGTACGTGCATCGATATACGGTTCTAACGCGTCGTATGCATATGCTAATTTTGGTAATTCGAATGCCATGATATTTTAGTTTATGTGTCTAACAAAAATAAAAAACAAAATTGAAAAAGCCGATTCAATCCGAAATAAGCTTTTGTTAGGAAAGGTTAATTTGAATAACTATGGAGGCGCTCGATGCATCGGGAATTAATCACAATACGCACCCAGACTTAATGTCTCCCGCAAATGCGCAAATTTTTAGCTCGGCTACTCCCGAAAGAAATCGGGACAGGCTGCACTCGCTTCTAATAGTATAAATGCTGAATGTTATTGTTTACAGCGTAAAGATGCGACTGGTAAGCGCATCAGATATTTGCGCATTTGCGGGAAAGATAAAGAGTTCCTGCTGGCATGAACTGAAATTATGAATCATACAAGTACTTTTTGTAGTCACCTGATTAAAGTACATAAATCCCGCTGGTAAGCGCCTCCAACATTTGTGGGAAAATACAATAAAGTTTTTATTGTAAAATGGTTTGGGTGTGAATAATACCTATATCCCGATGCATCTCGCGCCCCTCCATACTTATTTCCCGTATTTCTGTTTGTACTTCTCATACAAACGCGTCTGGAAATTGGAAACAGGAACAAATTCCCCGTTGATTAAAATCACGGAAGCCTGGTTTCCTTTCATTTCCAGGGCAGAACCATTGGAACCAAATAGGGTTGCTTTCTTCCCAATCTCAATGCTGCCGTAATTTTTAGAGATTCCCATGATTTCGCAGGCGCTCAGTGTAATGGAACGGATTGCTTCTTCTTCCGTTAATCCGTAAGCCATAGCTGTTCCGGCCAGGAAAGGCAGGTTTCGGGCATTCATGGCTTCCATGTCGCCTTCGTTTTGGAGACAGAACTGAACGCCGGCTTGTTGGAGCAGGAACGGAAGTTTGTATGGTAAATCAAATGAATCGTCATCGTTTTGTGGAAGCGAATGCAAACGACCCACCATGACCGGAACTTTTTTGATTTTCAAACGGTCTGCGACCAGGTAGCTTTCATAACCTCCAACGATCACCGGAAATTTGATTTCCAGTTCTGTCACCAGGTCGAGAATATCGTTGATCTGTTGTGCCTGGTCTGCATGGAAATACAAGCGTTTTTCACCGGTAAAGCAGTCGCTGAGGGCACTGTATTGCAGAGGTGTCCATGGATTTTTATTCGCAGCAGCAGTTTTTGCTGCAGTCAGGAATGCCAGCAATTCGCGTTTCTGATCTTCATACGATTCACTGGGTTTCGTATTCGAGTGGCCTCCTTCCCACGAATGTGTGTATGCGGAAGGCCAGTTGATGTGGATTCCGTCGTCGGCTTTCATTGTTCCGTCTTCCCAGTTCCAGCATGAACTGGCCATCAAACTGGACTGACCGGAGATTCTGCCGCCGCGCGGAGTGGTTTGAATGATCAGGATTCCATTGGTGCGCACGGTTTCAATCACGTTCGATTCACAGTTGAACGCAATTTGAGAACGCACATGCGGGTTGTAGGTTCCAAGTTCGCGAAAATCAAGAGATGCTTTTACGGCATCAATTTCCGTGAGACCCAAAGTGGAATTCGGAGCCACGAATCCCGGGTAAATGTGATGTCCGCTCAGGCTGATCACGGTGTCCCAGTCAGCTTTGTTGTACGTATAAGCAAGGCTGTTCCGAACGAGCGTAATGATCCCGTTCTCAATCCCGATACTCCCCGTTGCAATAACCTGTCCGTTTCCGATGTGCACCGTTGCACCTTCGAGTAATATTTTAGCGTATTTTTTCTGGCTGTATCCTGTTCCCGCAAAAGCAAGCAGGATCAGGAACGATAAACTGATTTTTTTCATCTTCAAGGTGTTTTCCTGCTTAGTGTTCATTGACTTCAAGTGATTCGGTTTCTCCTAAGGTATTGCAGTGGAAATGTCCACGGCGTTTGCGGGTGAATGGTTTGGCAGGTTCCCCTTTTTTATTCTCTTCCGACATCTTTGCAATGATACGCGCTCTTTCCGCTGCAATTTCCTGCTGCATCTGGAAATCTTTCAGCGCATCAAACAGGATTTCACCGTCGACAACCGTATACAGTGGTTTCGCTGTAATGCTTAGCGGATTGTTCGTCCACAAAACAAGATCGGCATCTTTTCCAACCTGGATCGTTCCCATGCGGTCATCGAGGTGGAGTAGTTTTGCCGGGTTTAGCGTGACCATTTTCCATGCCTGATCTTCTGTCATACCACCGTATTTGATGGTTTTTGCTGCTTCCTGGTTCAAACGTCTTCCCATTTCGGCATCGTCCGAGTTAATAGCAACGGTTAATCCCATATTCGTCATCAGGGCGGCATTTTGCGGAATGGCATCCAGTACTTCGAATTTGTAAGCCCACCAATCAGAGAAGGTCGAAGCGCCTACACCGTGTTCTTTCATTTTATCGGCCAGTTTATAGCCTTCCAGGATGTGCGTAAACGTGTTAACCTTAAACCCGAACGAATCGGCCACGTGCATGAGCATATTGATTTCCGATTGTACATAGCTGTGACACGTAATGTTTCGTTCGCCGGTCACGATTTCGTACAATGCTTCCAGTTCCAGGTCTTTCGCCGGCGGAGCTGCATTTTTGTCTTTGTGTTTCCCGGAAGGGTTTTGTGCCTGGTGGTAATCCAAAGCACGTACAAAGGCATCGATATAGACTTGCTCCACTCCCATGCGGGTTTGCGGGAAACGACTTCCGGAACCCCAGTTGGTTTGCTTCACGTTTTCACCCAAAGCGAATTTGACGAATTTCGGTGCGTTTTTGATCAGCAATTCCTGCGGATAGTGTCCCCACTTCAATTTGATCAGGGCAGATTGTCCGCCGATCGGGTTCGCTGAACCATGAAGTAATTGCGCGGCAGTAACACCTCCTGCCAATTGGCGGTAAATGTCGATATCGTCTGCATTTAGAGCATCTTCCATGCGGACTTCACAACTGATAGCCTGTCCACCCTCGTTTACACCGCGGGTAAGTGCAATGTGTGAGTGTTCGTCGATGATTCCGGTTGTGAGAATTTTTCCGCGTGCATTGATCACAATGGCATTGTTCGGTTTCAGGTACGTTCCGGAACCTTTGTGAATGGCCTTGATCTTTCCGTTTTCAACAATCACAGTTCCTTCCTGGATAATCCCTTCGTCGGTATTGGTCCAGATGGTAGCCTGTTCGAAAATAATGGTGCTTTGTTTCGGAAGTGTGGTGAAACCATAAGCATTGTTCGGGAAACGGATTCCGGGAACAGATAAGGTATCCAATGTCCAGGCCTGTTTGTTTTCATCTTTCGGTTCAAACTTTTTGCTTCGGAAAGCACTCCATTTGATCCATTTTCCTTTGTTGTTGGTTCCTTCCCCTTCGAAAATAAAGACGCGCGGGTTGATGTCTCCCTTCAAACTGAAGCTTTGTTTTTCACCGTCCACTTGCTGGATGAAATGAATCGCGATATCGTTGTTCACGACCGAAATTTTAGCATTGGTCGTCAGTGTGTCTGATTTGTTTGCCAGCGTCAGTGAGTCCTGGATGGTGCGGATCAGCTTCACTTTTCCTTCCGGCTGAGTGGTTGTTCCAGCAATGTCGAGGAAGAATTTTGTTCCGTCGATATTGAGGCTGTAGGTTCCGCGAATATCAGCAATCGGCTGGTTTTGGAATATTTTGCGTTCTCCTTTGGCGTACACTTCCAGTACTTTGGCCTGGTACAGGAAGGGGTTTTGATCGTATACGGTAAAATTGGCCCATTTTTCCGCTTCGATGGTTCCGGTTTCTTTCTGAACTCCAAGGAGTGTTGCCGGAGCGACGGTCAGGGAACGAAGCACGTCGTTGATGGTCCAGCCTGCAGCCAGTGCCTGATGAATGTGTTTCCAGAAATCTGCGGCAGCAGTGTGTCCGGAAGCAGAAGTAATGAAGGGAACTTTGTGCTTCATCAGGAAGGCCGGGTTTTTAGGAGCCATTTCCCAGATTTTCAATTCGCCGTAAGGGATTTCATGCGCCAGGTATGGATCTTTCATATCGAACGCATCCGGAAAATTAACCGGAATCACGAGTGGTACTTTGATGGTGTCCCAGATATTCCCGAGGAATTGTTCCTGCCCGGTTCCGATAACCGTGAAATCGCGTTTGAATTCACGCATGAACATCTTCACGCGGAACACATCTGATTTATCGTCCAGGGTAAAAAAGGCCGGTTTTTTCAATTGCTGCGTCAGCGCATCCAGGCTGTAATTGGCATCTTTCCCATATTCGGCATGCCACTGCGCATCGTAAAAAGCTTGTCTGAGCAAGGCGATTGCTCCAACCAGCGAACTCGGATATTCCTGCTGTGAGCTTCCTTTACGGAAAGAATAGAACGAAGCAATTTTGTTGGCATACACTTGTTGATCCGGGTTTTTCATCCCCAGCTGAATGAGCGGTGCATATCCTTGGGCCAATCCGTCATGCCGGTGAACAAGCACTGTTCCGAAGCCCATTTTCTGGTATTCGGACATGAGTTTTTCGTCTGCTTTAAACCAGTCCACCGCATCAAAATCGGCGCGGATGGCATTATTCCAGTAGTATGGTCCGGTTTTGTTTTCTGCCTTTTGATCTTGCTGAATCCCCAGGGTGCTGTTTACTTCAATGAACGATGGAACAACAATTGCCTGGTTTCCATCAATGACCTGCAGGTCTTTCGGATTCGTCAGCGAGAATTTTTCGACTGAAACAATCTTTCCGTTTCGAACGGTAATGGTTCCGTTTTCGATGGTTTTGTCTGGTGAAACCAGGATGGTCACATTCGTCAGTACGAATGAATTCTGATCAGGTGCTTTGACACCGTTTTGAGGTTTTTCCGCCTGACTGAATACACTGAAAGGAATCAGTAGCGCAAGGATATAACGAATCATTTTTTGGTAACTTCTGGTTTTGAGGGCTGAAAAATAATGATTCTCTGCGGAAATAAGTGATCTGAGAAGGTGAATGAGGTCTTTTTTTCGGTAATTTTGCCAAAACTTTTTGATTATGGGTGCACTAGTACACGGACATTCGGGCCTGCGTTGGCTGGCTCTTGCATTGTTGGTTTTCGCGATCGTGAATGCCATGTTGAAACTGAAAGGCGGTAAATACGAGAAAGGCGACAAGATGCTGAACTTGTTTGCGATGGTGATGCTGCATATCCAGGTTACGTTGGGAACTGTGTTGGCTTTCGTTTCCGGTAAAATTTCCTACGCGGAGGGTTGGATGAAAAACCCGCAATACCGTTTCTTCGGCTTGGAGCACATCCTGTTGATGGTATTGGCTGTGGTATTGGCAACTATCGGAAGAAAGAAAGCGGAAAAAGCAGTTGATCCGGCGAAAAAACACAAAACAATCCTGATTTGGTATACGATTGTATTGATTATCATTTTTGCAGGAATTCCGTGGCCGTTCAGAACAGCATTAGGAGGATCATGGTTTTAAGAATACTATTTCCCGGACTTTTCTGCAGCCTGTTTTTGGCGGGATGTGGAAACGATACACCGGAAGAAACAACGAAACCTGTTTCCAACGAACCGATTTCACTGGAAGACGCACGTGCGGTCTACACACTCAATTGTGCTTCCTGCCACGGCCCGGACGGAACATTGAAAGCTTCCAATGCAGCGGATTTGTCAATTAGTACAATCGATGACAAAAAGATTGAACAGACCATTCGCAAAGGAAATGACAAGGGGATGATGCCTTACGAAGAAATGCTCACTACCCCTGAAATTAAAGGATTAGTAAAATTCGTTCAAACACTACGAAAATAAATTATGAGTGAAGGTCACGTATTAGTGGATGCAGTAGAAGAAACCTGCGTACTTGTTGGAATTATTACCTCTTCTGTTACGGACGAACAAGCTCATGAATACCTCGATGAACTGGAGTTTCTCGCTGAAACAGCCGGGGCAACGACTGTCAAACGATTTGTACAGAAACTTCCGATTGCAAACCCGAGAACCTTTGTGGGAACCGGGAAGCTGGAAGAAATCAAAGAATACATTAAAGAAAACGGAGTAGAGCTGGTCATTTTTGATGACGAGCTTTCTCCTTCTCAATTGCGAAACATTGAAAAAGAACTGGAATGCAAAATCCTGGACCGGAACATTTTGATCCTCGATATTTTTGCGTCCCGCGCCCGTACATCCCATGCGAAAACACAGGTAGAACTGGCACAAATGCAATACATGCTCCCGCGATTGAAACGCCTCTGGACTCACCTGGAGCGACAAAAAGGGGGGATTGGTCTGCGTGGTCCGGGGGAATCCCAGATTGAAACCGACCGCCGGATTATCCAAATGCGGATTGCTCTCCTGAAAGAAAAGTTGAAGGAAATCGATAAGCAGATGGCCGTGCAGCGAAGCAACCGCGGACAACTGGTTCGTGTGGCTTTGGTGGGGTACACCAACGTTGGAAAAAGCACGATGATGAACTTGTTGAGTAAATCCGAAGTATTTGCAGAAAACAAACTGTTCGCAACATTAGACACCACGGTGCGAAAGGTAGTGATAGAGAATTTGCCGTTCCTGTTGACCGATACTGTTGGATTCATTCGTAAATTGCCGCACCAGCTGGTAGAATCGTTCAAATCGACGCTGGATGAGGTGCGCGAAGCCGATTTGCTGATCCATGTAGTAGATATTTCCCATCCGAATTTTGAAGACCACATCCACGTGGTAAACGAAACGCTGGCAGAACTGGACAACAAAGACAAGCCGGTTATTTTGGTGTTCAATAAAATTGATGCGTACAAACCGGATGAGCAAGGTTCCAACATGACATTGGAAGAATTGAAGAAAACGTGGATGAACCGCCTTCCGGCTACCAAATGTGTGTTTATTTCCGCAACGGATAAGCAGAACGTGGAAGAGCTGAAAGAAACCATGTATTCGGAGATCAAACGTATTTTTGCTGTCCGCTACCCGTTTAATAATTTCCTATACTGATTGATTAATTCAAAATAGCAAAATTCAAAATTCGAAGTGCAAAAAGGATAATTTCTGTGAAACTTCTTTTTTCATTTTGAATTCGGCTTTTTTTGCATTGATCATTTTGAATTGAAATGAACCTTTCGGTTGATCCTTTTTGAATTTTACATTCACCCGTTTGAATTTTCCGTATCTTCGGTTATGCGAAGTTGGATTTTGGTGACGGTCCTGTTTGTTTGTTCCCTGGCACAGGGGCAGACGCCTTATCTGGATAGTTTGAGGTTGGCGCTTCAGAAGCCCGTATCTTCTGACACCATGCGCGTTTTTCAATACAACGAGATTGCGTGGACTTACCTGGATTATTCCCTTGATTCTACTTATTTTTATTTGCAAAAAGGATTGGAACTGGCCCGCCGGAAGCACTACGCGAACGGAGTCATGGATGCTAAAAATACGCTGGGGGTATATTACCGTCTCAACTCGCAATACCCGGAAGCAATCCGTACATACGAAGAATTGATCGGTCTGCGCCAGAAATACCACCAGGAAAATAAACTGGTAGGGGCCTATTCGAACCTGGGATCGGTTTACCTCGAAAAGGGAAATTATGCACAGGCATTGAAAAATTACCAGGAAGCGATCGACATTGCACGAAAATTCAAGGATGATGAAAATGTGCTGATCCTGTATACGAATCTTGGAGTTGCTTATAAATCGAGCGGTTTGTTCGATCAGGCGGTCAAAGCATTCCAGGAAGGGCTCGAACTCAACAAGCAGATCCGGAACGAAGAGCAGGAAGGACGTTTGTACTTGAATATCGCAACGGTGTACCACGAGCGCCAGATGTATGGGCAGTCGGTGAAGTATCACCAGATCGCGAAAGAAATCATGGAGAAATCCAATAATTACAGAACGTTGGAGACCATCCTGTACAACCTCACGCTGGATTACCGGAATACCAAACAGTTCGGGAAGGCAAAGAACACCCTGGAGGAACTTCATACCGTTGCTCAGAAACTGGATGAAGACGAGATTTGGCTTTCCTACTACCATGCGCAGGCAAATTACCTGGCAGATATCAAGCAGTATGACCAGGCATTGGAAGCGGCAAACAGGGCCGAAAAGATGTCGAACCAGGAAGCGGATTTATTGAACTATGCAGAAGTTCAGCTCACAAAAGCATCGATCTACCAGTCCATGGGAAAAACGGCTTTGGCGGTCAAACATGGCGAAATTGCCTTGGATGCCTTTCTCGATACGGAAGACCTCAATGCGCAGGTTCGGGCATACAAAACACTCTCAGAGATTTTACAAAAAGCGGGAGATCATAAGAAAGCACTGGAATATTTCGAGCGGGCAAATAACCTGAAAGAGAAAATGGACCTGGAATCTGTCACCAACCAGATTGCGACCCTGAACTCATTGAATGAACTCGACAGGAAAGAACAGGATCTGGCACTTTCGAAGCAAACCAACCAGCGGATTTCTGCCGAAAACGAACGCAAGAGTAACCTCATCTTCGGGTTGTTTTTAATCGGGGGATTGATCGTTATTTCGCTGGCAATCAGCTTTAAGTCGAACCGGGATAAGAAAAAGGCGAATGCGTTGCTCAACCGGCAAAACGAAGAAATTGAAGCCCAGAAATCCCTCATTGAAGCGAAGCAGACCGAAATCCTCGATTCCATTCATTATGCGAAACGCATCCAGGAATCCCTGCTGGTTCAAAGACGACTGCTCCTGGAAACTCTTCCGGAATCCTTTATTTTCTTTCAACCCAAAGACATTGTTTCGGGAGATTTTTACTGGGCAACCCGGCGGAACGGGAAATTCTACCTGGCTATTTGCGACAGTACGGGACACGGCGTTCCCGGAGCGTTTATGAGCGCTTTGAACATGACACTGCTTGGAGAAGCAATTAACCAGCTGGGCATCGAAGAGCCCGGGCAAATTTTCAACCATGTACGCAGCCGTTTGGTGGAATCCATTTCGCACGACGGCGCGCGCGACGGAATGGACGGCATCTTGTTTTGTTTTGACGAAGGAAACAAATCCCTGACGTACGCCGCGGCTTATAACAGCCCGATTGTGATTCGCGATGAGGAATTAATCAAATTTCCGGCGGATAAAATGCCGGTTGGGAAGAGTGATGCCATGGAAGGTTTCAAAACCTATTCCATCGAAACGAAAGAAGGAGACACGTTGTTTGCCTACACAGACGGATATGCCGATCAGTTTGGCGGAGAAAAAGGGAAGAAGCTGAAACTGGCTAACCTGAATGCGTACCTGAAGGAATTAACCAAAGAGCGGGTGAGTGATCGTCCTCATTTGCTGCAAACGCATTTTACGGCCTGGAAAGGAAACCTGGATCAGGTAGATGATGTGTGTGTATTCGGAGTGAAAATAAGTTGAGAAGATGATTTTAAGTAAAAGACAGAACCTGTTGCTGGTGATTCTGATGATTTTCTATACGGTCGGAGTAATCGGTCTGCATACGGATATGCGGGGAGCTTTCCTGAAGCTGACACCGTTCAACCTGCTGTTGTCATTCGGATGCTTGTATTTGTCATTTAAAGATTATTCTGCAAAAAAACATGTCGACCTGTTCCTGGTAGCGCTTTGTGGTTACCTCATCGAGTGGGTTGGAGTGCATACTTCGCTGCTGTTCGGTCATTACGCTTACGGAACGGTTTTAGGTTTCAAAGCAGATGACATTCCGCTGATCATTGGGCTGAATTGGGTGTTGCTCACGTTTGGTGCTGCGGCCATCGTACACAAATGGAAGCTGCCTTTGCTGCTGAAAGCACTTGTTTCCGGGGTTTTAATGACCGCTTTGGACTGGTTGATGGAACCGGTTGCCGTTCGTTCCGGTTTCTGGCATTGGACAAATGGCGCGATTCCCGTATACAACTACGTGTGCTGGATGATCTTCTCAACCTTGTTCAGTTACTGGATCCTGAAACGGAAAACCGTTGAAACGAATAAAGTAAGTGTCGGATTATTTGTGATAATTGCACTTTTTTTCGCAATTTTAAACCGATGATTTCAATTGGACTTGGCATATTTTTTTTGGTCTTGACATTTTTCCTGACAGAATTCGCTGCGTGGTCTGCACACAAATTCGTGATGCATGGTTTTATGTGGCATTTCCACCGGGATCATCACCAGGGAAAATCCGGATTTTTTGAACGAAACGATGTCTTCTTCCTCATTTTTGCCATTCCGAGCTGGCTTGGAATCATGCTCGGACTCATGTACCAATACTACATTTTTGTGTGGATGGGATTCGGGATTATGGCTTACGGATTTACCTATTTCCTCATCCACGATGTGTTTATCCACCGACGTTTCAAATGGATTCGGGAGATCAATACGCCTTATTTCATGGCAATTCGCAGAGCGCATAAAATGCATCACAAGCACGTGAATAAAGAAGATGGTGAATGTTTCGGTCTGTTGATTGTTCCGATGAAGTATTATTTGGAAGCCCGAAAAGCTTCCAGGCAAAACCGGGCTGTCTGATGAGCTTGTATCTGTGGATCATCCTGGGAACGATTACCTTTCCTTTTCTGTTGAGTTTTGATCGGAAAATTCATTTTTACACGCATTGGAAAACCATTTTCCCGGCGATTCTACTGGTTGGTTTATTCTTTCTCCTGTGGGATAATTATTTCACCGATCACGGAGTGTGGGGGTTCAACGGAAAATACGTACAGGGAATTTACCTGCTCCGGCTTCCGCTCGAAGAAATCTTGTTTTTCCTGGTCGTTCCGTATGCCTGTGTGTTTGTTTACGAAGTAATCAAGGGATATTTCCCGGATCTAAAACTGGATTTACTGGGACGTGCTTTTGCTTTCCTGATGGTGCTTTCGGGTTTGTTACTGACGATCTGCTACCTGCGGAATTGGTACACACTCACTGCTTGCGCACTGTCCGTTCTGCTGATCATTGGGATTTACTTCCGGGCACGGGCCACATGGTTCAATCATTTCGCCCTTGCATTTATCATTTGTTTGATTCCTTTCCTGATTGTCAATGGTATCCTGACAGGTTTTACAACTCCTGAACCCGTGGTCTGGTATTCCGAAGACCATATCGTGGGAATCCGGATCGGAACCATTCCACTGGAAGACATTTTTTACAACCTGGATATGTTGCTACCGGTTGTGTTCATTCACGAGTTACTGTCACAGAAGAGAAAGAAGGGGTAGAGTCAATAAGTCAATAAGAACGCCACTTTTATACTTTTCCATATCAGGATAATTTCTTTCGGAGTATCACAAGTGCTCCAATGCTATTAAGCAATAAGATAAAATCTAATAAGAAAGACAAGTAATTTCCAAAACCATATTTAGCTTTTGCCGGAATTACAATATACATCGTAAAATATACGATCATGATTAAAATAGAAGATAATATGAATAGGCTCCTTTCGCTTTTAGGATGTATCGTATAAAAGATAATACCGTGTGATACTAATAAAGTAATTAGAAATAGAGCCAATGCTCCGTATTCGCCTCCGATGATGTACGCTCCGGCAAACAGGAAAATAACGGATATCAAATAAATGAAAAAAGAAACCCCGATATAAAGGGCTTTCAGGATTGTTTCAGAAGCCTTTTTTTGCAATAGGACGTTTGATATAGAAACCAGAATTAAAAACAGGAAGCTATTGATGATTGTTGGTAGGATATGTAATCTAACGCCAGAATTCGCCTGAATATTCGAGGATATTACAGGTAAGTCAATGAAACACGCAATTGCATTGATTACAATTAGTATGGTATATATTGTTATGCAGTTCTTAATACTCGACATCACGTATAAACTTTTTTTCTTTAATAATAGTATTTTTTTCGTTTGGAAAATACTCTTCTGTTTGAGAACCTGTAGTTTCAATTTTTACACCAAGAAAAGTTTTTGCTTTTACCGTTTTTTCCTGCTCATGCGCAAAAAACATTCCATGAATGAATACTGTTCCGTTCAATTTTCCGGTGAGTTCCTTTTCAGGTATATTGACTCTCGTATTCCCAGGAGCAAGAGAAATGTCTTCAGTCGTATATCCTGGCAAGGTTACTTTTTTGTGAATTTCTATAGAGTACCACAGCAATATATTATCCCCTTGATCAATCTTTTTCAGATTCGTTGACGGAGTATCGATCTTATCAGCAAACTTATCTCTAAATTCTTTAGTTGTTGTATTGGTTGTTTTGTCAGTATGTTTCACGACGGCAAAACGAATAGACTGAATCCAGCAATCCGGATGTACAAGTGGTCCGAGAAGTCCCTTGTACCGCTTGTCTTTTAAAACTTCTGATGGCACACCTGACGAAGAAAATTGCGAGTCATTTCCGTATTTGGGACTCGCCGGATCCGACGTTTTTTTTACAGCTCCACCCCAGCGCCAATGTAAGTGAAGAGCATGAAAAGCACCCGGAGCGGAAGGAATATGTGTTTTTTTGTATCCTCCCCACCAGTGGATATTGTCCCAGGTTTTGTACGCTTTCTGATCCTTATCGGAAAACGCAGGCATTCCTTTAGCAAGACCAACTCCGCCAATTTCATACACTAAGGGTTTTTCTGCAGCTTTAAATACTGCTTCTTGTGGACCATAAAGCCCGCCGCTCGGATAGTCAACACTTTCTTCGTCAATAAAAACACCTGCTTGTTGCGGTTTGTTTTTTAATATATAAAGAGCTTCTGCTTTTTCATCTTTGGAGATTCCGGATAAACCATTTACCATTCCTTCCAATTTTTGATTGTTTGCCTGGTTTATTTTTTCTTGTGTGTCACTATCAAATAGGTAAGTATCCAAAGCAGGATGAAATTTATAATCAATGCGTATGGAATTGATCCGAGTTACTTTTTGCTCTTTTGGTTTAAAATCCTGGTTTTTTGTGAATTCCGTTTTGACCAGCGGGAAAAGCCGGGCGGCTTTCAGCGCTCCGCTGGGTTCATGGGCAGGTCTGTCCTGATAGTCAGTAAATAAATAGGTTTGTGTGATATTGACCCCCGAAAACTCGCAATTTTCAAAATCAAAGGTACTCTTTAATAGGTATTTTTCCTGAATTCCTTTGATAAAGTGGTATTTTGAAAAATTTTGCAAATTGTCCAGAATATTGATGTAGGAATCGTACTTTTTCTTCTGGTTTTTATCCTGTTTATCATAAAGCTTTTTTGACTTCAGATCCTTGATCTTTTTTAAGGCAGAATCACTTCTTTCATCCAGAAGAAGGGGTTTGCCTTGATTTCCATATGTAAATGTTGCCTTGTTGAGAGCAAAAAATTTATGTTGTTTTGCGGTGCTTTTTCCGTTTGTAAAAGTTTCAAACTCGATCCAAAATCCAATGACCCTGATTTCTTTTGCCAGATTATAATTATCATGCCGAACATTTCTGAGAATAATTCCGCCATCGGGTAATGAGCCGTCTTTTTCGGCATCATATTCCATATACCAACGAGATGTTTTGAAAATAGCCATGTTAGACGATACTTTCAGACGGAGTTTCACCGTCTGTTATTGGAAATGAATAAATACTTTGTTCATATTTTCGGATAAATCCTGTTTGCACGTCGGCTACCCATATTATCAGGTTATAAATAGCCTTGGGGAGGTAAATTTTTGAGTCTCCCTCCCTGTAAATACCGTCAGCTATTTTAAAATGCCCTTCTTCGAATACTTCATCAGGTTTGAATGCATGCACGGAATACGCAAAATCACCCGATCCTCCATTAATTTGAATGGATATTTCCTTTTCTCCTGATAAAGTGTAATTTTCTGATAGCGAAATTACAAAAGCAGTTGAAGAAGCGGGAGAATAGCTGGAGTGGTGCGATTCAGCTGACTTATAGTATGGAACTATTCTGTTCTGAAACTCACTTTCTCCAGCTAATTCAAAAATGATTGTTTGTTCTTCATGTTCTTCCTGGTCTGAACTAGTACTTTGTGTTTCATCGTGGTCGTGAGTTTCATCATCTGAGTGTTCTTCTTCATGATGGTGAACCAATTCTTCTTCTTCTGATTGCAAAAAAGAAGGTCTCCATTGAGATGAAAAACCAATGATATTGTCATTAAATCCGATCCGAATTGTAATTGTACTACCTTCTAACTCGATAAATTCAGTATCTGTACTATTCTTTTTTAATTGAACGGCATAACTCACCATCCAATGATCAATTAAAAAACGGTCCTGGTGTGGTACTAGTCTCGTTGATTTATGTACGATCTTTGTATGAATGCTATGAGGCAGGATAGGAGGGATTTTTTTAGATGAAAACTCCTTACCCGCAGATTCTTTAATGAGTGATCTCAAAAAAGTATCGGCCACTTTTTTTGCTTCCTGAGGAGTTTTTAACACCCTCTTTTGGAATGAGGTCCATAGTTGATTCTGCCATTCAAAGTTTACCCATCCTGAAACAGGATTAACTTGAAAAGCAAATTCTTTTTTTACTCCCATAGAAAATGGCATATTGATAGCTTTTAAAATAGCTTTCAATAAAAGCTGTTTATTTTCATCCCAAATAATAGGGTCTTCAAGGGAATAAACTCTTATTAACTCCTTCATTTTAGCAGAAATAATGGTCGACGGATAATTATCAGTTAAACTTGTTATGGAGTTACCGGAGGTAATAAAGTACTTGAAAAGTCTGGAAGTACAGGAGGAATTGTTTGCTGTAACATGACCAGGTTGGTTGGCATTTTTACAGTCCATGGCGATCCTACCGGAGTACCTTCTGTGTCATCTTCAGCATCTTTTATTTCCTGAACAATAGACAAGTAAAGATCATCATCAATTGTTGGAGGATCTCCACCGTTCCAGATTTGCCCTGTTTTTACATAATGTAATACCGCTTTAGTAAACATCGGACGAACCGGAACGACAACACGGGCATAGCCTGCCTGCAAAAATTTCATGAATAAAGGATCTGTATCATCATAGTTTTTAGTGACAACCCAGTTTTTCTTTCTGCCCCAAAAATATGGGTAGAAGAGGTACATCATATTATACCATTCAAATGCTTGTTCAAAGAACTTAATATAGTTTCCTTCGGCTATTGCTTCGTTATTCTTAAATTGAGGATAACCTTGTGATGGCTGATTATCTCTCATGGCATCAAATGCCTCGTATTTCTGACCGGTGAACAGCTCTAGCGATGCTCGTTTTAATTCTTCTTTTTCGATTTCTCTGTTTCGGGCAGGATTGTCTCCCAAAATGCTGACACCTGCTTGTATGTTTGCTGCTGAGGCTTGTTCCTCATAAGCTGCCAGTGAGCGATTGTAAGTGTCGACAATTGCGTTATATGTGCTTATTTTCCATTTGCTCAATGTATCCGCTGCCCGTTGGCATAATACTTCTACGTTGATAACATAAGAGTTGGGGTGATCCGCCATTACTGAAAATGGAACTATTCCAGTCTCATCGTTTAGTGAAACGGTATATTGGTTGGCGTCATCTTGCCATTTGTCGCCAATCCATACTTTCACCCAACCGCTCCATGATTTCATGATTTTAACAATAGCTGATTTAGCAACGTATCCATCAGGTACAGCCAGATCATTACTTGAAAAAGTAACCGGCCATGGATATGGATCACTATTGGGAGTTTTATCTTTATTAAAGGCTTTATTTACCCATTTGTAAATTGATGGGGGAGGCGTAATATCTGGAACTCCATATAAAGCAGCTAAGTGCGCGTAATTGCTTTCTGTAATATCGTTAAAGTTATTCAGCCCGTTTTCTTTTAAGGGAACGGGTTTTTCTAAAACTCCACCTTCCGGAGGTCTGTTTATTTGTGAGAAAATATGAAATGCGGCTGGCTCCGGAATCATGAATTCAAACATCATCCGTCGACCATAATTGATGATTTTTGAGAGATAATATTTATCAACCCAATGGTATACTCCTGTTACATGACCTGTACCGGCTGTATTATCGAAGCCATGAGTATTGACTTCAACAACCTCATCTATTGTTGTTCTTGAGCGTTGTTCTCTAACTCGTTCAATGACTCTTTGCATTGCTTTTTCGGTCACTTCTTTTGCATAAGAAGAAGCTACTTTTTCTGCGTCAAGAGAAGCAGAAGAAGAGGCAAAGGAGCCACCTGAAGAGTTGTTATACGAAGCGGAGATACTTGCCGGACCGTAACTTGCAGTAAGTGTAGCTCCGAATCCGCTTTCATTGAAGGACTGATTTTGTTGACTTTCCTGAACTACATTGGATATTTCTCTTTCCAATGCGAAACGTTCTGTGGTTTGAGTGTCTCTTTGTGTCTCTGTAGTTGTTTCCGTTTCAGTGGTATATGTCTCCTCAATACGTTCCAGTTTTCGATGTTCACGTTCTTTTTTCTCCGATTGAAGAATATTTTCGATATGAGCAATTTCGCCCATTTCATATTTTAGTAATTGTTGCTTGATTACTAATAAGTCCGCTACACCTATCGGTTGAATATTTCCTGAACCTTTTGGGATTGTTGTACCATAAAATGGATCACAAGGATTTCGCTGATCTTCTAATTCAAGAAGTTCCCAGCAATAATTCGACAATGAAACCAATGCCCCTCCGATGCGAACGACTCTTTCCGAACCTTTTCTTTTTTGGTAAACGATGTTTGTTTGCTTGTCGATTTCTTTTTGAATTCTTGCGGCAACAGTATCAATCTTGGTATATTGGTTAGGAATCTTTAAAAGATTGATAACTTCTTTTGTTTCTTCTGTAAGTAAATCATAGCTATCACTGGTTAAGTAAATAGGATCAACAGGTAGTTTTGACATTGGCCCTTCTCTTATGGGGTTCTCGGTCGCACTATTTACATCTTCTCTTAACTTTTCATCCGAATTCTTTGTCGAGAAAGCAGTATTATACCCTTGATTATCTAATGATAGAGTGATTTCTTCCAATGCTGCTGATAAGGCTTCAATCTTTTTTTGAGCTGCAATAATATCAGAGTTGTCCTGTTCAATCGGAGTATTATTTTCATCAATAGGATTTACAATTTCCGGTAAGGGAAATATGGGTTTCGGTAAAACACAGGATGCTAGAGCAACCTTGCGAAACCCGCCCTCGTCCATCATCAATTTGTTATTCGAAGCGATCTCCTCGAATATGTGCAGAACTCGGAGAAAGTTGGTTATGAGTTCTCTTTCTCCCAGATTCTTAGGAAGAATTACTTCCGCCATTAGGATATCCCACAAACGTAATTTCTTTTCAAGATAATCGGAAGATTCTAGATACTCAATTATCGTAGATTCAATAAAGTGATCCTCAACCTCACTTTTAAAAGATGCTGCAGTATCCAGAAATTGTTTGGAAGTTAAATAATCCAGAATTGAACTGAGTCCGGGAAAGATTGCAGACAACTCTGCTTTTGTTTCCCAGTAAAAAGAACTTGATAGTCTGTATTCAGATACAGTTGCTTCCATGACATCCCGTGGATTTGCTTTTGAGAGGTCAGATAGTAAACGGGAATAAAGTAGTTGTCCGTGACTCTGAATTTCTTGCAGGATAATTGGATCAATTGAGAAAAAAAAGTTATAGGTAATAAAGCGAGCGCTTATTTCTTCATCTGTCAGTTTTTGAGCCTGTCTTACGTTCAAAAACTTGAAGACATCATTAATAGGGCTATTCATATTTGGTGTTTAAATGGTTTCTAGAAAGGTTAACTATTTTGTGAAAGGTATAAAAAAGAAATGCATTTTCAAAAAAAAGACACGTTTTTTTGAAGGAAATAATTCATAAATGTTTTGCTATTGTGATTTCTGAAAAGAAATGCGCAAAAAAAAGCGATCCGAAGACCGCCCTGTCAAAATTAGATTCTATTTAATACAATGCGTTATTATCGAATGTTTCGTATTTGAATACGTCCAGTGAGCTCTCATCCTGCAGCCAAAGTTGTCTGTTCTTCAGACGTCTGATCAGGAATGTTCCCGTAGCTCCTGCACCTGTAAAAGTCACATGCGATTTATCACTCGAAAACGCCCACTGCCCATCTGAAGAAATGTTTCCCATCGTGTAGGTCAATGTACCTCCTTTTTTGAGTTCGAGCACATATTTATACGGATCGTTGGTCGTGGTTCCATCAGCGTGTTCAGTTTGCTGCAAATCCCATTTTCCCTGCATGCGTGCTTTTCTCGTCAGAAGAGAAAGGCCCGGACCGTCCGGATATTTCTTACAGGAGTTCAACGAGGAAACAGCCAAAAACAGGACTAAAATGCTTGTGAGTACCTTGAATTTAAACATAAGCTTGATGTATTTAAACGTTTCGATTCATCAAATAGGCAGAAAGTTTAAACAGGGGAGAAACTTTTAATCCTTTTTCTTCCAGGTTTTTCAAATTCTGCATCGCTGACTGGTAATAGGAATCCATCACTTCCAGCGTATTGTTGCGTGCCCCGATTTCTTCAAACAGGACTTTCGCGAACTCAATTTTGTCTTTTGCAGGCTCCATCTTTAATAAATCGTCAAAGCGCGAATCTCCTTGTTGAGCTGCCAGTTTTTTGGCCTTCAGGAAAAGCAGTGTTTTCTTGTTTGAGAGAATGTCTCCGCCGACTTGTTTCCCGAATAATTCCGGATCACCGTAAAGGTCGAGAATATCGTCCTGGATTTGAAAGGCAATTCCCAGCGAAACACCGAATTGGTACAAACTGCTCCGTGTTTCTTCATCCTGGTTTGCCAGGATTGCACCGAATTCAAGCGCACATCCCAATAAAACAGAAGTCTTCAAGCGGATCATTTCAATGTATTCCAATTCCGTAACATCTTTCCGGGATTCAAAATCCATGTCCAGTTGTTGTCCCTGGCACACTTCAATGGCCGTTTCGTTGAATCGTTTCAATAACAGCGGCAGGCGTGCATCAGCATACTTTGCGAGTTGCTGGTAAGCTTCCACGAAAAGTACATCGCCGGAAAGAATCGCAATATTCGAATTCCATTTGGTGTGTACGGTTGCTTTTCCCCGGCGCACCGGCGCTTCATCCATGATGTCGTCGTGGATCAGCGAGAAATTGTGAAAGAGTTCGATGCACAAAGCGGCATGAATACTTTCTTCTCTCGGAAGATCAAAAATACTTCCCGAAAGAATGGTGAGCATCGGGCGCATGCGTTTACCTCCCAAAGCCAAAAAGTAACGCAGCGGGTCGAATAAGTTGCGCGGTTCCCGGTCGAAATCAATCTCTGAGATCCGGCTTTCGAGATACTGTGTGTATTCCGTCAATTCCTCCATTATTTATTCAGCAATTGCAGTAAATAAGTTCCGTAGCCGCTTTTTACCAAAGGCTGAGCAATGGTTTTTAGCTGTTCTGCCGAAATAAAACCGTTCCGGTAGGCAATCTCTTCGATACACCCTACTTTCAGTCCCTGGCGCTCTTCTATGACCTGAACAAACTGTCCGGCCTGCATGAGTGAAGGGAAAGTCCCGGTATCGAGCCAGGCAGTTCCCCTGCTCAGGATAGCCACTTTCAGTTTTCCACGTCGCAGGTATTCTGCATTGACATCGGTAATTTCATATTCTCCGCGTGCGGAAGGCTCCAGGTTTTTGGCAATTTCGATCACATCGTTGTCATAGAAATACAAGCCGGGAACAGCATAATTCGATTTCGGATTTTTGGGTTTCTCTTCGATGGAAATGACCTGCATGACCTCATCGAATTCCACCACACCATAACGTTCCGGATCACTGACATGATACGCGTAAACAACGCCCCCGTCCGGAGAAACATTTTCTTTCAGCAATTCGTCCATTCCGACACCGTAAAAGATGTTGTCTCCGAGAATGAGCGCCACGGAATCAGACCCGATAAACGATTCTCCAATTACAAAGGCCTGAGCGAGTCCATTCGGTTCCGGTTGTTCGGCGTAGGAAAATGCACATCCCAGCTGGCTTCCGTCACCAAGCAGTTTTTTGAACTGTGGCAAATCGTGCGGCGTAGAAATAATCAGGATCTCCCGGATTCCGGCTGTCATTAGAATCGACAGCGGGTAATAAATCATTGGTTTGTCGTAAATCGGCATAAGCTGTTTACTGATCGCCAATGTCAGCGGGTGAAGCCTGGTTCCTGAGCCTCCTGCCAGAATGATTCCTTTCATGGTTTAATCTTCCTTTTTGTCGTTTGATTCACCTTCCGAATCCGGGTTGGGCTTCTTCAATTCTTCATCCTCTGCCTTTTCGATCTCCAGCAAATCCCAGTTGATATCGGAATCTTCGTCGTAAATCTCGAAAAGCGGTTCTTCGAATGATTTGGTTGTCAATCTGCGCTCGTAGCTCAGTAACAAACAAGGAAGCAGGATCAGGTTGGTGAACAAAGCCACGAAGTAAGTAAGCGCAGATAAGTAACCCAAGGCCTGTGTTCCTCCGAAATCAGAGAATACAAACACGATGAATCCGAAGAACAGGATCACGGAAGTGTAGATGATACTCAAACCGGTTTCGCGGATAGAGATTGCGACACATTCCTTCAAATCCCATTTCTTTAACTTGAGTTCGTGACGGTAATGCGCCAGGAAGTGAATGGTATTATCGACGGTGATCCCCAATGCAATAGAGAAGATCAATAACGTAGAAGGTTTCAACGGAATTCCGAAAAGCCCCATGATTCCTGCAGTAGTTACCATCGGGATGAGGTTCGGGATCATCGAAACGAGTACCATGCGGAAAGAGTAGAAGAGGACACACATCAGAGCGGCAATGGAAAAGACCGCAACAATAATATCCTGCGTTAAGTTACTCACCAGGTATTTGGTTCCCTCAGACGCCACAACCGAGGTTCCGGTCAGCGTTACATCGTAGTATTCTTTATCAATGGCTTTACGGAGCGTTTTCTTGAAATTCGGTTTGGTGAAGTATTGGCGAACCATTTCCGGATCGGAGTCAAACGCGTATTGTTTTTTATCATCTCCGTTCGACAGAATTTCCGTTACGTTGTTGTAGACACCGCTCGACAGATCGAAAATAGAATCGATGTACCCCAGTTTGCCTTTTTTCACCTGCTTGTAGTACGTTTCCAGGATCGGCTTATCCGGGTTCATGATACTGTCGATACGCTGATGAATCAGGTGTACCTCATCTTCCACTTCATACGATCCCAAATCCTTCATGGAAGTACGGACACGCAGGATGTGGTTCGTCGTATCAACGAGTTCCTTGATGGAGAACGTAGAATTGTTTGTAGTCGTAGACAAATTCTTCAGGTAATCATTCAGACGGAGTTTGTCTTTCGTTGCAAAAATCTTGTATTGAGCAGGATTGTTGTTGTAATAAGCCATGTTCACGACTTTTACAAAATCCACGATGGAAAGGCTTTTCGCAAACAACGTGTCTTTGTTGAGCATGTCCTGAACCTGTTCCACGCTTTGCATGGTATTTTTCCCGAACAAACGGCCTCTTTCCTTGTAATCAATCAACACTTCAAATGGAACTGCTCCCCCGAAGTTTGCCTCCATGAATTGGATGTCTTTCAGGATCGGATCTTTTGCCGGGAGGTCACCCGTGATGTTTCCGGTTACTTTGATAAAAACAATACCAACTCCTGTCCCCAGTGTGAGAATAATGGTGATCGTATAAACCAGTTTGCGGCGGTTTGCAGTGATGTAAACCAGCTTTTCAAGGAATCGGACAGCTGCTTTTCTGTCGAGGTGTTTCAGGTGCCGGGTCTTCGGTTGCTTGGAGAACGACGCGAAAATTGGAATCAAACACAATGAAACCACGTAACACAGCATGATATTCAGGGAAGAAATCACCCCGAATTCGAAGAATTTCGTAGAATTGGTGAAGATAAAGGTCATGAAACCGATTGCCGTAGTCACGTTGGTGAGCCACATGGCTGTTCCGGTTTTGCGGATCGTTTGTGCCAGTGCCTTGATCTTATTTTGGTGTAAACGGAATTCGAAGTGGTATTTGTTGAACAGGTAAATACAGTTCGGAATCCCGATTACAATCATCAGCGGCGGAATAAGCGCCATGATGATGGAAATGTTGTATTGGAACAACCCGATGGTTCCCATTGCCCAGATTACCGTAATGGCAACCACAATCAAACTGATGAGTGTTACGCGCACCGAACGGAAGAAGAAATACATGATTCCGAAAGAGATTAGCAAGGAAAGGATCACGAAAATGTACATCTCGCTCATCACGCGTTTCCCGATAAGTACACGCATGTGTGGCAATCCGGCGAAGTGAACTTTGTTGAATTCCTTTTCGTAGGATTTTGCCAGGTTTTCGATCTCGATTACCACCTTTTGTTTGTCCTTGTCAACCAGGAAGCTTTCGTCCAGGCTCACCATCATCAAACTCACGTTTGCAGAGTCGTTGTAAAGTACCCCGTTGTAAATCGGGTTGCGTCGGATTTCCTTCTTGATCTGCTCAATGGATTTCTCCTTGAAGGTTATATCGGAGAAAATTGGTTTAATGGTAAACTGGCTGTTGGCAGTATCGTTGATCAGGTTGAACAGTTTCGCTTCCGAAATGACCGATACAACCCCATCAATCTGGAGAATCGAATCTCCCAGGTTTTTCCACAAGAGGAATTTCTCCTTGGTGTACAAATCCTTGTCCTGGATCGCAATGATCAGCGCAGAACCATCTTCCCCGAACATTTTTTTGAACTTCAGATACGTAATCTGTGTGTCGCTGTCCTTCGGAAGCATGTTTCCATACTTGTTATCGATTTTCAAACCGGTCAAAGCGTAATAACCCAATAACACGGTTAAAAGCGCCATGATGGCAAGAATGATGAAACGGTTTCTGAGAATGATGTTGGCTATTCTATTCCACATGCTTCTTTCGTTTTTTAATTTGAATCAGACCGATTGAACGGACCTGTTTTTGGTTACTTTTTAATCTGTGTGAACGCTTGTTTTTGTCTGAAACGGTGTTTTATTTCTTAAAACTGCACGAACGTTTGTTTCTATTATCCGGTTGTGCTGGCTTTACTTCAAATACGTATTCAACCAGTCGAAGAATTCCCTGTTCCACAATAGGCTGTTTTGCGGCTTGGTTACCCAGTGGCCTTCATCCGGGAAGTACAGGAACTTGCTTGGAATTCCTTTCAGCTGAAGTACCTGGAATGCCTGCATTCCTTCGGATTCCGGAACTCTGAAATCCTTTCCTCCGTGAATGACGAGCATCGGCGTGTTCCATTTGTCGACCATGCGGTGCGGACTGTTTTTCGCATAAAGCTCCTTGTTTTCAGGAAGCCAGTATGGCCCGCCGATATCCCAGTTTGCAAAGAATAATTCTTCGGTTGTTCCGTACCAGCTTTCGAGGTTGAACAAACCACAATGTGCGATGAATGTCTTGAAGCGGTTTTCGTGGATTCCGGCAAGGTAGTAAACAGAATATCCGCCGTAACTTGCTCCCACAGCTCCCAATTTGTCTTTGTTGATGGAAGGAATTTGCGCCACACAGCTATCCACTGCCGTCAGGTAATCGCGCATGGCTTGTCCGCCCCAGTCTTTCGAAATTGCATCATTCCATTCCTGCCCGAATCCCGGAAGACCTCTGCGGTTCGGTGCAATCACAATGTAACCCTGGGAAGCGATCAACCGGAAATTCCAGCGGTAGGAGAAATACTGCGAAACAGGACTTTGAGGTCCGCCCTGGCAGTACAACAATGCAGGATATTTCTTCGCCGGATCGTAGTTCGGAGGATAAATCACCCAGGTCAGCATTTTCTTTCCGTCTGTAGTGGTGATCCATTTTTCCTGGACGGTCGGTTCCGCGATTCCGCTCAATTCTTCTTTGTTGGAAAAAGTCAATTGTTCTTTCTGACCGGTTTTCGGAGTGTAGATCCAGATATCCGTCGGGTGGATCATATCCTGTCTTTCCAATAGAATGCGGTCTTTCATCACACTGATGTGAACATAGTCACAGCGATCCGATGTCAATTGCTGGATTTTCCCTGTCAATACATCCACGGAGAACAACTGCTTGGTCGCTTTGATGGTTGCCGTGAAATAAATCAGTTCTTTGGATGGATGCCAGGCGTAATCGTCTACGCTCAAATCCAGGCTAGCAGTAAGGTCTTTTTCCTGTCTGCTCGCCAAATCCATGATGCGGATGCGGTTTTTATCTGCTTCGAAACCGTCTTTTTCCATGCTCAGCCATGCAAGCGTTTTTCCCGATGCATTTACGGATGGATTGGTATCGTAGCCTTTGTGCGCAGAAGAAAGAATCGTGGTGATTTTATCTGCCGTGCGGTAAGCATAAATTTCGGAGTTGGTAGACTGTGCAAATGCTTTTCCCGCCAGTTTCTTGGTCGAGTAGAAAATCGTTTGTCCGTCTTTGCTGAAACACACACCTTCAATTCCACCGAAAGGACCCGTTACGGAAGGGAAATTTTCTCCCTGCATCACGTCAGCCTTTTTGGTGAAGTTTCCTTCCGAAGCAAATTCATACCAGTATAAGTGCATGACTTCCGGTGAAGACCATTGGTTCCAGTGGCGGTACATCAGGTCCGTTTCCACGCGGCCGGATGTTTGCGGCAAGTCCGGGTATTTTTCAGCAACTGTTTGTTTGATTTTCAGGAATTCCAGCGTAGCAAAACGCTTTCCATCGGGACTCATCACCAACCCTTCAACGGATAAAGGTCCGAAAGTGTGTAGTGTTTTCACCGCTTTGGTTGCCGGATTCAGGCTTTGAAGTTTCAAATCCGAACCAACCGGTTGCAAAAAGATCAACTGATTTTCAGCATTCCAGAAAAAATTCCATGCTCCGTCCACTTCGAGAGGGTGCGTTTTTCCTGTTTTCAACTCAACCAAACGGGTGCTGGTTTTTCCTTTGTTGATGGTGTAATCGTATTTTGTACTTTGATACAGCATCCACTCCTCGTTGGGCGATCCTGCAGCTCCGGAAACCCGGTTCAGAGACCACAGTTTTTCAGGAGTAAATTCTTGCGCTGCTGCCTGGAGTTGCAGTAAAGAGCTTGTAATCAGTACAAGTAAAAATGATAGTTTACCCATAGATATTTTTCAAGTTGCTCAAAAATACCTAAAAAAGTCAAGAAGAAGACTATAAAAGACAAGTAAATACGGCTTTCCTTATGATTTGAGTCTGGGCTTTTTGCGCCGGGAATGCTTTAGAAAGTAAGCATAAGTGAAAACAAGCAAAGCAAGGATTCCTGTAAAGATGCATGTGACTGAAAGCGTTTGTGCAAATGAATACGCCTGTGAATAGCAGTAAAAAAGCGAATTAATGGCTGCAAGCAAAAGAATCAGTGTCCGCTGAAAACGTTTTATTCGAATCATTAACAATCTGGTTTTGAGTGAAATTTAACTAAAAAAGCAATGCCTGATTGTTAAAGTGAATAAATAAACAAAATAGGGTTGAACTTTTGGGGTTATTTACTGTATTGTAAAAAAAAGAGGTTATGAAATCAACAACTGTCCGATACGCTATCCAGGATCCGTGTGATAAGAAATGGAACGATATGCAGCCCGAAAAACAAGGGCGTTTTTGCGGTTCTTGTGAAAAATCAGTGGTAGATTTCACGAACATGTCAGATTTCTCCATTGTTTCCTATCTGGAAAACCACAAACACGATAAAGTGTGCGGCCGGTTCACGAAGCCGCAGTTGGAACGGGTATATCAGGTGAAAACAACTGTTCCTTCGCCGGTAGTTGATCTGCGGGCAGTGGTACTTGGTTTGGCACTGACTACCTTTTCGGCTGTTCATACCTTTGCACAGTCCGAACCCCAGGAACCGGTGAAAATTGATTCGATGGTACAGGTAGAGCCTGTGATTATGGGAAAAATTGCCGTTCTGCCACCTCCAGTCAATCATTTATCCGAGAAATTGGTAAAAGGAACCATTACGAATCAACTGCGTTCGTACCAGGGAATTTATGTGCAGCTGAAAAATGCAAAAGGGCATGTATTGAAAACCGTGCAGCCCGATGAAAAAGGAAACTTTGAAATCGAACTGAACTGGAAGCGCAATCCGGCATATATTGAGATTTCGGGTGTTGGCTTTGAAACAGCCGTGCGCACTTTCTCTTCTCTGAACTCCTTATCCGGAATCCGGGTTGAACTGCTTGAGAAAGAAGAATTCATGATTGTCGGAGAAGTAATCCAGGTTGATCCGGAGTAGTTTAACTGTTTTGATTCAAAGTACGATGATGAAAATGCGCCCTTTAATAAATAGCCTCTTAGTTGCTTCTTTCCTGATATTTTCGTTAGTTGGAAATCCCCTTTTTGCACAAGCTTCAAGAACACCCGATCACCGGAAGAATGATTCTTTAATACATCTGTATGATTCGTTGATGTTAATGAATACGGCTAAATATGCAATTGATGTAAATCATTCCGGTGAAAAAATGCTGAGTGGAGTGGTGGTGGTTCCAGACGGGAATTACGAACAGGTCACCATTCAGTTACTTGGAAGTGGTGATGCCGGGATTTTGACCGTAAAACCTGATCGAAATGGCAAATTCACCATTGAACTGGATTGGTCAAAACAACCCGCTTCTCTTTGGATTTATGCCTACGGATACGTTTCTGAAAAACTTTGGCTGCACAATCAACCGGATTTAAAAAAGCTGAAGGTTTCGTTGGTAAAAGTAAAACCCACGAACAGTTTGCCACCAAAGACTGAATAAATAAGATGCGATTGAACCTTTTGAAAGATGAAAACTAAAAAGATCCAATACCATATTGATGAGCCGTGTCATGCCGATTGGGACACCATGAAGCCGGAAGCTCAGGGACGTTTTTGTTCCGAGTGCAGCAAAGTGGTGGTAGATTTCAGCGAAATGTCGGATTTCTCGATTGTAAATTACCTGGAAAATAACAGGCATCAGTCTGTTTGCGGGCGTTTTGCTGAGGATCAGCTGGATAAAACCTATGTGTGGACCAAACCGCATGTAAGTCCGTTTCATTTTGATCTGAAAGCGGTTGCTTTGGGTTTGGCGCTGAGTACGTTTTCAGCGTTGCCTTCCCAGGCACAGGAAAAACCGGCTATTGAGCTGGATTCAACCATTAAGATCGTGGTTCAGGGAAATATCACGACGGCTTATAGTCATGGTTCGGCAAAGGCCGTTTCAGGAACTGTTCAGATTTCGGGTAAAAGTTCTAAGCTGTCGCAGATCACGTTATTCGACGAAAATTCGAAAGAATTGCTTTCGGTTACTTCAGACAGAGACGGAAAGTTTCAAATTCCGCTGGACTGGAGCCAAAATCCTTCCGGAATCCGTGTGGCTGCTCCGGGCTGTTATCCCCGTACAATCTATTTCAGCAGGCTGCAATCATTCGAAAACCTGGTGGTTACGTTGAGCAAAAGAAGTGCAAGAGGTACGGTCAAAGGAAAATTGCGCTATTAAATTGATATTACCAAAACCTCCAATATGACAAACAAGAAAGGGACGTGATGCATCACGTCCCTTTCTTGTTATAATTTCTATTTGTTTACTCTACTGTAACCGACTTCGCCAGGTTTCTTGGCTGATCCACATTACAATCTCTCATCACGGCAATGTGGTAGCTCAATAGCTGAAGCGGAATGGTTGCCAGGATTGGGACCAGGTGCTCATCCGTGTCCGGAATTTCGATCACGTGGTCTGCCATTGCGCGTACTTCCGTGTCACCTTCCGTTACGATTGCAATGATTTTTCCTTTGCGTGCTTTTACTTCCTGGATGTTGCTCACTACTTTTTCGTAAGAAGTTCCTTTCGTTGCGATGACAAAAACCGGCATTTCTTCATCGATCAGTGCGATTGGTCCGTGCTTCATTTCTGCTGCCGGGTAACCTTCTGCGTGGATGTAGGAAATCTCTTTCAGTTTCAAAGCTCCTTCCAGTGCAACCGGGAATGAACTTCCGCGTCCAAGGTATAAGGCATTGGTTGCATCCTTGTAGATTTTCGAAATTTCTTCGATCTCTGAATTGCGCTCCAACACACGTTTCACTTTTTCCGGAATCACTTCCAGTTCGGAAAGCATGGTTCTGAATTTGGATTCGCTCAAAGTGCCTTTTCTGTGCGCCAGGGAAAGTGCCATCAGGGTCAAAACGGTTACCTGTGCGGTAAACGCTTTGGTGGACGCTACCCCGATCTCCGGGCCGGCGTGCGTATACGAACCTGCATCGGTAATGCGGGAAATGGATGAACCAACCACATTACAGATTCCAAGAATTGTTGCTCCTTTTGATTTTGCGAGTTCCAAAGCTGCCAATGTATCTGCCGTTTCACCGGATTGAGATACTGCGATCACGATATCGTTTTCACCGATAATCGGGTTGCGGTAGCGGAATTCCGAAGCGTATTCGACTTCTACATTGATACGTGCCAGGTCTTCGATCAGGTATTCTCCCACCTGACAAGCGTGCCAGGATGTTCCACAGGCTACCATGACAATGCGCTTGGCATTGATCATTTTTTGTTCGTAGTCTTTGATTCCACCAAGGGAAACCCATCCTTCAGCTGCATTCAAACGTCCGCGGAAACAATCTTTGATTGAACGTGGCTGTTCGTGAATTTCTTTCAGCATGAAGTGTTCGTAGCCACCTTTCTCCAGGGCTTCGAGTTGCATTTCCAGTTCCTGAACATAAGGTGTTTTTGCCTGGTTGCGCAGGTTGGTAATGTTCAACCCGTTTACGAGGTCTACGACTGCGATTTCTTCGTCTTCCAGGTAAACAACCTGGTTCGTGTATTCAATGATCGGTGTAGCATCGGAAGCCAGGTAGAATTCGTTTTCTTTCCCGATTCCAACCACCAGCGGTGAACTCTTCCGTGCGGCAATCAATTGATTCGGATTGTCGGAAGAAATCACGACGATGGCGTAAGCCCCGATGACGTTTTGCAACGCGATGCGGACAGCTTCTGCCAAATCTACATTTTCTTTTTTCTGAATATCGTCGATCAGGTGAACCAATACTTCGGTGTCGGTCTGACTTTTGAAGTGGTATCCGCGAACAATCAGCTCTTCTTTCAGGCTGTTGTAATTCTCGATGATTCCGTTGTGGATCAATGCAATGTTCTCATTGTTTGAAAAATGAGGATGTGCATTGACATCGTTCGGAGCTCCGTGAGTTGCCCAGCGGGTGTGCCCGATTCCTGCGTGTCCGGCAATGTTTTTACCTGCAGCAAATTCCTCCAGGTTAGATACTTTCCCCTGACGTTTGTATAAATTGATCTTTCCTGAGTCCAAAAGCGCGATCCCCGCACTGTCGTAACCACGGTATTCCAGGCGCTTTAATCCTTTAATCAAAATAGGATAAGCTTCTTTTTTTCCAATATATGCTACAATTCCACACATGTCTAATTGAATTCAGTGTATTTAATAACCAATTTAGGTTTTGTTTTGTAAGAAGTTGACGGCCCGTTGAAAATCAGGCGTTCTGCAGTACTTGAAAACAAATCGGGAGAAGGAATCACGTAAATGGTTTTGTTCGGAAGCTTTCCGGAAGCCACATCCTGGATGTAGGATCTCAGGTTAATGATGAATCCTTTTTGGTTGTTGTCGTATGTTGTTGCAGATCCCTGGATCACAATGTTGTTTCCGTCGTCGTCTTTATACACCAGTGTAATGGTTTGACTCGGACTGTATACGTTTCCAGTCTGGTACGCAATCGGAAGATAGAGCAATGCATTGTTGATCAGCGATTTTTTCGAAAGATTCGCAAGACCCGGAACGTCGATTGCTCCCCAAAGTCCGAAACACTGTGCGTAGAAATTGCTTTGTCCGTTGTCCGGGTTTGCCAGTACATCTGCTACATGGTATCCGCTGTGATCAATATCCGAATGGTTGAAGTAAGCACTGCTTCCGTTCAGTCTCAGGGAAAAACTGCGTTGGTCTGTTTCCCCGGAGAGGTGGAAGTAAACCGTTAATTTGGTTTCCTGGTTCCCCATTTTGAGGTACAGGATTCCGCCCGAACCGGGTCCTGGATTGGCATTGGCAACACTGATTCTGATCCCTTTGAAATAATTGGAACTTAAGAATTCGGACGTGCTGTTGAAGGCAACGTTTCCTGCAATGGCATCTTCTACAAAGCGCTGTCCGAGGGAATTCACCAATTTCAGTCTCAACTGCGGATTTAATGTATCGTATCCGCTGCTGCTGGTATTGCTGTGAACCAAAACTTCCGCCGTCGTATTGGGGGTTTGTGTTGCTGAAGAAGGATCTACCAGGTCTGAACCCGTTACCGGTTTGGTATTGTTGCGGAAATACATGGAACTGATCGAAAGGGTGTCGTCCAATTCGTATACTTCGAATGTTTGCGGAGATAATTTTCCGTAATAACCTCCGTAAGACAAACTGAGTACCACCGAATCGATTTGCTGCAGCGCGGCACCTGTTGGAAGAGTTACTTTTCCTTCGATAGACAACTGGGTGTAAACCGAGTTGTTCATGATCCCGAATTTCGGATCATGGCAGGCTCCAAGTGTTCCGTAGGTTTGGTTATCCGTCGGAATGGAGTCTTCGTCGATGGTGTATGTTTTTAATTTAAACGTGTCTACACCGCCTGCTTTCAACAGTTCATCCACGCTAAGAACCTGGGTTCCCAGAGAGGAGGATTTTTTCTTGCAGGAAGGTAAAACGGAAACAGTTAAGACAAAACAAGCGGAAAGTAAAGTTGCTTTCCGCCAGTTATTAGTGAGTTTTTTCAGATTCATCATTGTATCAAAATGCCTTCTTCTATGACTTTGTCAAAGAACTCTGACAGTCCTTTTGTTAAGTGTTCTTCCGGTAAGTAATTTAATTTCAGACAAGTTGCTTCATCGTACACTTTCTGTAATTCCGGTTGAATTACTTCACTGCTTTGAACAACCCCGTCAGAGAACGTCACAGCAGCCTTAGTTATTGCGTCGAGGCTCGGCGATTTAACTAAATTTGTGACTTCCTCATCAAAACCGTCGAATTTCAGTTTTTCATGAAAACGTTCGTCCCAGGAAGACTGGAACCCTTCGTTGTGATCATAAATGCTGTAAACCACTTTGGTATCAGCAAAATGAGGGTCTTTGTTGTAGATCTTTTTGATGTACAAAGGCATCAAAGAAGTCATCCAGCCGTGACAGTGGATCACATCCGGTTTCCAACCCAGTTTTTTCACTGTTTCCAAAACGCCGCGACAGAAAAACATACTTCTTTCATCGTTGTCGTTGAAATCGGTACCTTTCTCATCCATCACGTTGGTTTTACGCTTGAAAAACTCATCGTTGTCGATAAAATAAACCTGTAGGCGGGCTGCAGGAATCGACGCTACTTTGATGATTAGTGGATGGTCGTTGTCATCGATAATGATATTCATTCCCGAAAGGCGGATTACTTCGTGAAGCTGGTGTCTTCTCTCATTAATACTGCCAAAGCGAGGTGTGAAAACGCGGATCTCTTTACCATTCTCCTGAGTTCCTTGCGGAAGTTTGCGAGCGTTGTGAGAAATTTCTGTTTTCGCAAGAAACGGATAGATTTCCTGTGAAACGAAGAGAATTCTTTTCTTTTCCATAGAATTCAATAGGGGAATTTTTGAATATTACAAGTGCAAAATTAAGAAAAAAAGACGGAATCTTCAAGATATTAATATAGTTTTGCCTGCTTGTTTTGAACGAAAGGGGATAAATGTGGAAATAATAAACACGGTTGACGGGCTGAAACAGGCTCTGGACTCACTCCGGAAAGAAGGTAAAAGTATTGGTTTTGTGCCAACTATGGGAGCCCTGCACCAGGGGCATATGGATCTGATAAGTCGCGCCGGTGCTGCATGTGACGTGGTAGTGGCTAGTGTTTTTGTGAACCCGACCCAGTTCAATAATTCCTCCGATCTGGAACTTTATCCGCGCACTCCGGAAGCCGATGCCGGGTTGTTGAAAAAATTTGGCTGCGACTTCGCTTTTTTTCCTTCCGTGGAGGAAATTTATCCCGAAAACTGGATAGTTCCCCGGGTAGATTTAGGCGGATTGGACACCGTGATGGAAGGAAAATTCCGACCGGGACATTTCAACGGAGTCGTTCAGGTGGTTTCACGCCTTTTCCAGATTGTGGAACCGGAAAAAGCATTCTTCGGATTGAAAGATTTTCAGCAGGTTGCGGTGGTGAAGCGCATGGTTTCCGAACTGAAAATGCCGGTTCAGGTGATTGCCTGTGAAACTTCCCGGACAGAGAAGGGACTTGCCATGAGTAGCCGTAACAAACGTTTGACGGAAGAACAACGCGAAGAAGCCTTGATTATTTTCAAAACGCTTTCCAAAGCAAGAGAGGATGCAAAACAGTTTTCTCCTGCCGAAACATTGAAAAGAGCCCTGGAACTTTTTGAAACCGGAACGCTGAAACTGGAATACCTGAATATTGTTCATCCTGATACGCTGGAAGATCTGACCGGTCACTGGGTTCCCGGAGCAACGATGTGTATTGCCTGCTTTTGCGGAGAAGTCCGGTTGATTGATAATCTTTCTTTAATTGAAAATTGAGAAGACAGATTATTTTGAGTAAGCCCTCTTGCATAATTACGAATTACTAATTCAGAATGCCGAATGAAGGGGCTTTGATCTGGAAATACGAATCTTAAATTCGTAATGAAGCATTCATAATTCGTAATTATAGTACTATCTTTGCACCTCGATTTTTACAAACATGTTGATACAAGTAGTCAAATCAAAAATTCACCGCGTACGCGTTACACAGGCAGAATTGAATTACGTCGGAAGTATTACCATTGATGAAGCGTTGATGGAAGCGTCCAACCTGGTAGAAGGTGAGCGTGTGCAGGTGGTCAATATCAATAATGGTGAGCGGCTCGAAACATACGTTATTAAAGGCGACAGAAACAGCGGAACCATTTGTTTGAACGGTCCGGCAGCCCGAAAAGTAGCGGTTGGAGACATGATCATTATCATCGGTTACGGTTACATGACTTCCGAAGAAGCAAGATTGTTCAAACCGTCTTTGGTTTTCCCGAATGAAATGACTAATTTGATAGTCTGATGAAAAAAACGGCAGGTATCATTCTAAAAACAGTGCTTCCACTGGCTTTGGGTGTCTACCTGATTTGGTTCTTTTTTGACTCGATGACCCCGGAAGTTCGGAAGTACTTTTACAAGGCACTTCGCGAAGCCAATTATTTCTGGGTTTTCCTTTCTCTTTTACTGAGTTTCTTTGCGCTTTTGTCCCGTGCTTACCGCTGGAAATACCTGTTGGAGCCAATGGGTTACAAAACGTCTTTGTGGAACCGGTATCACGCGATCATGATCGGTTACATCGTGAATTTGACAATTCCGCGTGCGGGTGAAGCTTCGCGTGCCGGAATGCTCTACCGTTCGGATGGTGTGCCTTTTGCAAAATCTTTCGGAACGATCCTGGCAGAACGCGTTTTCGACCTGATGATGCTGTTTTCGGTGGTATTGCTTGCTTCGTTTGTGGGAGCCGGCGATTTCTGGAAAATCAAAGGGTTGATTGAAGCGAAATTTTCCGCTAATCCCAATTCTGCTGCAACCCTGCAGTGGATCAAATGGGGAATCATCGGTTTGGTTGTACTTGCTTTTGCCGTTGTCTTCCTGATTAAAAAGATTCGGGACAAACTGATCGGGTTTGTAAAGGGGTTGTTTGCCGGCGTATTGTCTGTCTTCAAAACCAAACATCCGTTTTCATTTATCGGGCACACCTTGTTTATCTGGGTGTCGTATGTGGTTTACTTCGGAATCTGCTTCTTCGCACTTCCGGAGACATCCGGCGTACCGCCAACAGGAATGTTGCTTGCTTTCTTGGCGGGGTCCATCGGAATTACGCTCACGAATGGTGGAATCGGGGTTTTCCCGCTCGTAGTTGGTCTGGTGATTGATTACTACCTGAAAGATCAGTACGGCGATCAGGCTTGGGGAATCGGCTGTGCACTCGGAGCGATTATCTGGTCTTCCCAAACGCTGTTGATTATTGTACTGGGAGCTTTATCCTTCTTTCTCTTACCAAAAAATTACTCAAAAGATGGGGAAATTCGAACAGATCAGGAATAAAGTAACTTCCCTGGAAGAGATGGCGCAGCGCATCCGCGACTGGAAACAGGCCGGTGAGAAAGTGGTATTTACCAACGGCTGTTTCGATATCCTGCACGAAGGACATGTCACTTATTTATCGAAAGCGGCAGATTTGGGTTCCCGCCTGGTTGTTGCTCTCAATACGGATGCTTCTGTCAGAAGACAGGGGAAAGGCCCGGAACGGCCGATTAACCCGGAAAGTTCCCGAGCCTTGTTGATTGCTGCATTGGGTTTTGTAGATGGCGTAGTGCTTTTTGATGAAGATACGCCGTTGCATGTCATCGAAACGCTGCTTCCTTCTGTTTTGGTAAAAGGAGCCGATTACGATGCGGCTGAAACCAATCCGGTGGATAAAAAGTACATCGTTGGCCGGGAAATCATCCTGGAGAACGGCGGCGAAGTGAAAACCGTGAGCCTGGTGGAAGGCTTCAGCACCACCAATATCGTAAAGAAATTAAAAGGTTAAGAGAGAAGAACGTAACTGATAAAAACAAAAAAGGCAGCCCCTTTGAAGGAACTGCCTGTCGTTTTTGGTCACAAAACGCTACCGGATCAGGTGCACAAATTGCTGTCCTTCCAGTTGTTCTCCCAGAACTCCTGTCACCTTGTACTGGTAAAAATAAACTCCTTCCGAAGCCGGATCTCCGTTCGGTAACGTTCCGTCCCATTTGAAATCAATATCGGAAGATTGGAATAGCTTGTTGCCCCAGCGGTTGGTAACAGTTACCTCCAAAGTAGCGATGTTGAAACCTGCAAATTCGAAGAAATCGTTGGTGTGATCGCCGTTTGGCGTGAAAATATTCGGGAATTCGATCACCATCGGAAGCAACTGCTCCGGTTCGGTAACCACGATCGTCACATACGCCGTATCTGAACAGCCGTTTTGAGAAGCAACCAGGATCACGGTATAAGTTCCGGTGCTGTCGTATGTCTGTGTCTGGCCGTTTGGATTGGCTGTGTGCAGATCGATGCCGTTTCCGAAAGACCAGTAATAGCTATTTGCATGCTGACTTCCGTTGCTCAGGTTCACGACCAGTGGAGCAGTTCCGCTCGATGGATTGGCATGAACAACCGCAATTGGCGGAGGTGTTAAAGTCACTGCTGCACTTGTACCCGTACAACCGTTTGCATCAGTCACCGTAACAGTAATCGGTGCAGATGTCGTGGTCTGGATGCTTGGCGTACTTGCTCCCGTGCTCCAGGAGTATGTCGCATAAGGCCCGCCGGCATCTAGCACCGCCTGGTCTCCCTCACAATACCAGAGATTTCCGCTGATCACCGGAACCGGGTTTGGATTGATCGTCAGCGTTACGGTTGAAATACTGTCGCAACCTCCGGATGAAGGGAAAGTTTGCGTATACGTTCCTGCGGTGTTTTGAGGAATTCCATGAATCGAAATACTTTGTCCCTGGCAGACAGAAACCGATGAGTTGGTAACAATCTGGGCCACTTCGGTGACGTTTACCGCCGGACTCGTTGCCTGGCAGCCGTTATTATCGGTGACTGTTACCGTGATTCCGTTTTGAGCACCTGTACTGATCGTTTGAGTGCTGGCTCCCGTGCTCCAGGAATAGGAAGCATAAGGCCCGCCCGCACTGAGCACCGTTTGGTTTCCGGTACAGTAAGTCAGATTCCCGGAAATAACCGGATTGGGGAGCGGATTTGCAGTAACAGTGTGTGTTTCTGATGCCGGACAAGTTCCGTTCGTTGTGTATTGAACGGTATACGTTGTTCCGGAAATGGCAGTCGAAATCGCACCGGTCGAAGCATTGATTGTTGCTCCGTCGCCAGGAACGGGATTGAAACTGAATGTTCCGCCCGGAGTAGCAATTCCCGAAGCCTGGTTGCTGGTTCCAGGGCAGAAGTTGGTCAGGGTAAATGCTGGATTATCTGCAGGATTGATGGTGACAACAATTTGAGTTGTTCCAAAACAGGTCGGATCATTTGGATCTTCATAGCGCAGCCAGTAGGTTCCACTGCTGGTCACGGTCGAAGAAATCGGGCTGGCATCATTTTGCGCATCTGTTTGCGTAGCATGATAACTCAAGGTTGCAGGAGCAGATCCGCTTGTGATAGCTGTAGCGAGATTGACTGTTGCCGGAGCGCAGGTGGTGATTGGATTTACGCTGACTGCGGGAGGAACGCATCCGCCGCACGGATCAACAATCAATTGGATATTTTCAGTATGTGTAGCACAACCCGGAGTTCCGTTGGAAACTGTCAATACATAATTTGTAGAGGAAGTAGGGCAGGCCTGCGTGTTAATGCTGGTTGGGTTGGAAAGTCCTGTTGTGGGCGACCAGGAGTAATTTACCGGCGCATAAATCGGAGGATCGTTGAAGGTGATTGACCAACCTTGTAGCGTTCCGATTCCAAGTCCCAATCCCGGTGCATTGAATGTCAAAGTCCATACTCCGTTCGGATCGCAGCCATTCAGATTCGAAAAGGGCTGATTGGGATTCCATGGTCCGCCGGAAGCTGGGAAAGTTCCACCCAAAGCACTTCCTCCGACCGGAACAAACACTGTACTGTTGTAGTTTCCGGAGGCCACACCTGCAGGAGCAAGAATAATGGAACATCCTCCCGGTGAAGTGAGGGTAACGGTAAATCCACTTGCCGTCAGGTTACAGGTCGACCCGAACCCGATATTGGTTCCGTTGCAGTTGCATCCACCGAAAGACGTACAGAAAAACGACCCGGAAAAACTGACTCCGTTGATGGTCACGTTCTGGATCAGTCCGTTGGAAATGGATGAGGTGTTGATTCCCTGCACATTGATATTTACGGCTGCACTTCCGGAAGCCACCAGTGAAAACTCGTTGTTTTCATAGGTTTCGATTCCTCCCGGATCCAGAACAATTCGTCCCGTTCCTGAAATCGTGGAACATTCTCCTGCACAAAGTGTTGTCGGGTTGGCAGCAACCTGTACGTCGTATACCGGATCAACCACTGTAATCGTGATGCTGGAAGTACAAACCTGTCCGGTTCCGGTTGTGATCTGAGCGGTGTAAGTAGTAGTCGTTGTTGGAGTTACCGCAGTTGGATTGACCCCGCCCGGGTTTCCGATTCCGTACGAGTAGTTGTCGTGAAGCCAGATGACTTCTGCATTGATGTCGTTCTGGAAAATCTGCACGTTGTCAATGCCCCAGTGGTCATAATCCGCACCGGAGTCTGCCGTTTGATGCCAGCGGATTAGCGTATTGGATGTAATTGCTGCTGCCGGAAGTGCAAAACACCAGTTGTTCCAGTTCGTCAGCTGCGGATCGTTTCCGCCATTCGGATCAAAATAATGAATGTCAATCCAGGTAGCACCGCCATTGATGGAATACTGCAGGTAGACACCTTCGTCCGGTTCGTCCGGGCCTTCGCACGGAGCCGCATTTCCCTGGATTGCAAAAAGCAAATCGAAACAAATCGACACTCCGGCAGTTGCTGCAGTAAGGTTGTAGGAAGCAGAAGTCAGGGTTCGTGGAACACTGGTGGTACTTCCCATCCAGGCATGCGGCGTTCCGTCTACACCGCCAGGAGAACAGGGATTATTGAAATTCGTGGAACCGGGAGTGGAGCTCCATCCGGAGCCAAACCCTCCGGTGTTGAACGTTTCATTCAGAACCATCTGCCCGGTTGAAGAACCATAAGCAGTGAGGTTTACACTTTGTCCGCAGGTAATCGTGGTCGAAGTGGCGGAAGTATTGATGTCGCATTGGGCGAATACACTTTCCGCTACCATGAACATGGTAGTAATCAGTAGTAGTAAGAATTTCATGACCTAGTTTATTGTAACATTCCGGAGGTCGAAGCTCACCAGAGAACGTTTGATTGTGTTTTTCTTATCTTGTGCAAACAGGTAAAAAGTCTTGTCGCTTGTAGTGGAGGTGTTGTACCCGACACTCGAATTTGCCGGAATCACCACCTTGAATTCTTTTTCCTGGGGTTTCGCCGTTTCACTATCGGAATACGTCACGAGCCGGTTAAAGCTCAGCTGTACTTCCCGGTTGGTTTGGTTTTCATACCGGAATACGATCCGGGCATGGTGAATTCCTTGTTGCGGATCGTTGATTTCAGTCAGTTGGTACTGAATGACAACTCCCGCTTCTTCGTAGTAAGTCTGCCATTCCTGCGCTTTCGAATGAAAAGCAAACAGTGTGGCGACGAATAAAAATGCAATTGTTTTCATTTGTATTGGTTTATAGTTGTGTTACTTGATGAGATTCACGTGTCCGGTGATCTCATAACGTTTATCCATGTTTCGCTCTTTCAGCGTGATTTTATAGGTGTAAATTCCTTCTTTGCAGATCGTCCCGGCATAGGTTCCGTCCCATCCGGTGTACATGTCTTTGGATTCAAAAACAATTTCTCCCCAGCGGTTGAAAATCAGGAACGAAAAATCCTTGATGTCGAAACCGGGACTAAAGACCGGAACGAAGTAATTATTGACCTCATTTCCGTCAGGAGTGAAACTGTTCGGAACGTACCAGTACAATTCGTCCGTCACGGAAATGACTATTCGGGCGGTATCGCGGCATCCGAAATCATTTGTTGCAGCTAATACGACCGTGTAAACAGAAGCAGTGCCTTCATACACATGAACCGTGTTGGTCGATGTGGAAACGGTTCCGTCGTCGAAATTCCAGGTATAGTTGTTTGCTCCTGTTGAAGTATTGGTAAACTGGAACACCGGGTTCAATACGGTTTGTTCCGTAACATCGGCATTGAAGCTTGCAATGACTGCCGGGTGAATGGTGATCATATCTGCAATAGTTGCTGAATTGGTACAGCCGTAGGCATTCGTAACGGTTAACGTGACATCGTAAATTCCTTCCTGCTGAAAGGTTTGAGTCACCGAACCACAGCCGTTTTGCGTGCCCAAACCTTCGAACGTCCAGACACATCCGGAAGAAGCGCCTCCGGTATTCGTAAAGACAATGTTTTGAGGAGCACATCCTTCGGTCAGGTTGCTGGTGAATGAAGCCTGTGGAGCATCAACCACGGTAAACGAAACGGAAGTACTGCATCCGCCGCTGTTTTGATACGTAATGGTCGTTGTTCCGGGAGCGATTCCGGAAACCAATCCGTTGTTGTCGATCGTTGCAACCGCCGGATTGGAGGATGCCCATGGATTCACCGGGTCAGGTGTTCCGCTTCCGGATAAAGAAGAGTTGGTTCCGTTACAAACGGTTGTGTTTCCGGAAATGGCAGGTGCGCCGACAACCTGGAGTGTGTAAGTGGAAGAGCAGCCGTTTGCATTTGTAAACGTAATAACCGCCGTACCTCCCGCAATTCCGTTTACCATGCCTGTATTGCTGATTGTTGCGATTGCCGGATCAGATGAACTCCAGGGAGAAGCGGAAGCCGGTGTTCCTGTTGCACTGAATGGAATCGTTGTCCCAATGCAGACTTCACTTCCTGAGATAACAGGTAATTCGTGTACCGTCACCGTTTGAGTGTCTGTTCCCGGGCAAGCTCCGCCGGTTGTATATTCGACTGTATATGTTGTTCCTCCGATTCCGTTGGAAATCGAACCTGTTGCGGGATTGATGACCGCACCGTCTGTTGGAAGCGGGTTAAAGACAAACGACCCTCCCGGAGTGGCAATTCCACTTGCCGCATTGGTCGTTCCTTCACAAAAATCTGTGAGCGTGAAGGAGGCATCTTCTCCTCCGGACGGAGCATTTAAAGTTGCGAAATCAATCGTCGGACAAGTGCCCGATGCATCTGAAACTTCAAGTGAATAGGTTCCGGGACATAGATTTGAACTACTTGCCACATTGGTTCCGATTGCGTTTCCGGAAGCGTCGAACCATGCATAGGTATAAGGAGCGCTTCCTCCCGAAACAGTTGCTGTGATAGAACCGTTACACCCCGTGCCGCAAGATGGCTGAATGATTTGCAAGTTATCAATCACCGGCCCGCCGACGCTTCCAACTGTTGCACTGCCGCTGCTTTGGCATCCGGTATTGTCTGTTACGGTAATGGAGTAGGAACCCGCGGTAAGCGTCGTGAAAGTTCCCGAATTTTGAGCAGTTCCTCCGTTGATACTGTAAGTGTAGCCTGGTGTTCCTCCTGTTGGAGTAATGCTGATTTCACCATCGGCATTTCCACAATTCTCCGGAATAACCGTTGTTGAGAATGAAAAACCGGAAGCCGTTACTGTTTGGGTAGCGGTAGCCGGGCAAGCTCCGTTTGTCGTGTATTGAACGGTATATGTTGTTCCGGAAGTGGCATTCGAAATTGCCCCGGTCGAAGCATTGATCGTAGCTCCGTCGCCAGGAACGGGATTGAAACTGAATGTTCCGCCCGGAGTCGCAATTCCCGAAGCCTGGTTGCTGGTTCCCGGGCAGAAGTTGGTCACTATAAATGCCGGATTATCTGCCGGATTGATTGTGACAACAATTTGAGCTGTTCCAAAACAGATCGGATCGCCTGGATCTTCGTAGCGCAACCAGTAAGTCCCGCTACTTGCTACGGTCTGTGAAATTGGGCTTGTGTTGTTTTGTGCGTCTGTTTGCGTAGCATGATAACTTAAGGTAGCAGGAGCAGATCCGCTGGCGATAGCCGAGTTCAGATTGATCATTACCGGTGAACAGGTGGTGATCGGGTTTACGTTGACTGCCGGAGGAATACATCCTCCACATGGATCAACAGTGATCTGAACATTTTCGGTATGCGTAGGGCAGCCTGGCGTTCCGTTGGAAACGGTCAGTACATAATTCGTTGTGGAAGTCGGACAGGCTTGCGTGTTAATGCTGTTGGGGTTGGAAAGTCCGGTTGTGGGCGACCAGGAGTAATTTACCGGCGCATAAATCGGAGGATCGTTGAAGGTGATCGACCAGCCTTGCAATGTCCCGATTCCAAGTCCCAATCCCGGCGCATTGAATGACAAAGTCCATACTCCGTTCGGATCGCAGCCATTCAGATTTGAAAAAGGCTGATTGGGGTTCCAGGGACCTCCTGTCGGAAAACCGGTTCCGATGTTTGTCCCTCCAACCGGAACGAACACCGTAGAGTTGTAATTCCCGGAAGCAGCTCCTGCCGGAGCTAATACAATGGAACATCCTCCCGGTGAAGTGAGGGTAACGGTAAATCCGCTTGCCGTCAGGTTACAGGTCGACCCGAACCCGATATTGGTTCCGTTGCAGTTGCATCCACCGAAAGACGTACAGAAAAACGACCCGGAAAAACTGAATCCGTTGATCGTCACGTTCTGGATCAGTCCGTTGGAAATGGATGAGGTGTTGATTCCCTGCACATTGATATTGACGGATGCATTTCCGGATGCAACAACGGAAAATTCGTTGTTTTCATAGGTTTCGATTCCTCCCGGATCCAGGATGATTTGCCCGGTTCCGGAAATGGTAGAACAACTTCCGGCGCATACCGTTGTCGGATTAGCAGCAACCTGTACGTCGTAAACAGGTGCAAGTACATTGACCGTAACGGTGGTGGTACAAACCTGCCCGGTTCCGGTTGTGATCTGAGCCGTATAAGTCGTAGTTGTTGTCGGAGTTACAGGATTGGGGTTCACGCCGCCCGGGTTTCCGATTCCGTATGAGTAGTTGTCGTGAAGCCAGATCACTTCTGCATTGATGTCGTTCTGGAAAATCTGCACGTTGTCAATGCCCCAGTGGTCATAATCCGCACCGGAGTCTGCCGTTTGATGCCAGCGGATTAGCGTATTGGATGTAATTGCTGCTGCCGGAAGTGCAAAACACCAGTTGTTCCAGTTCGTCAGTTGCGGATCGTTTCCACCGTTCGGATCAAAATAATGAATGTCAATCCAGGTAGCACCGCCATTGATGGAATACTGCAGGTAGACACCTTCATCCGGTTCGTCCGGACCTTCGCATGGAGCGGCATCGCCTTGTTCGGCAAAAAGCAGGTCGAAGCAAATCGACACTCCTGCGGTTGCTGAAGTGAGGTTGTACGGAGCAGAAGTTAAGGTTCTGGGAACGCTGGTGGAACTTCCCATCCAGGCATGCGTTGTCCCGTCCACTCCGTTGGAAGAACAGGGATTGTTGAAATTCGTGGAACCGGGAGTGGAGCTCCATCCGGAACCAAACCCTCCGGTGTTGAACGTTTCATTCAGAACCATCTGCCCGGTTGAAGAACCATAAGCAGTGAGGTTTACACTTTGTCCGCAGGTAATCGTGGTCGAACTGGCGGAAGCGTTGATGTCGCATTGAGCAGACACCACGGAATAGTGGAATGGTGTGAGTAATAGTAGTAGCAGACACTTTTTCATGCAGGCTTTTTTGGGAAATAATGAAATCAATGACCCTGCGGAAAACGCGCAAGACCATACTCATCTACTTCCTGAGAAGGAAGGAAATACCCTGAAGTTTTTTCGAAATCGTTTGGGAGAGATCAACGATTCGGGTTTAAACCAATGCACTGGATGGCGATTGGCTCAATACACGAAAAATAACTTATTGCCTTCACAATAAGCTTGTTAGTAGTAGACCCTAATTAATCAGCGTCGTAGATGTAAGTACATCAAAGTTAACGAAGAGAATAGATAAAGGATGCTTCATGTTTGATTATTAACATAAAGTATTCAAAAAATGACAATATTAACTAAAACAGGATGGATTTGTTAAAGTCCCAATCGTGCTTTCAAATCGCTGTAGGAAGAACGCGAAATGGGAATACTTGTTCCGCTTTTCAGGATTGCTACGTAGCTGTTTTTCTCGTAGGATTCAATCTTCGTCAGCTGATTGACGTTCAGAATATACGAGCGGTGAATGCGGATAAACTGATCTTTCGGAAGCACCTGTTCAAAATGATTCATGGTCTGTTTTTTCAGGATATACTTTTTGTCCTGGTAAATCTTGACGTAATCGTCGTATGCTTCAATGTAATCCACGTCCTGGATCGGGATGATTTTAATTTCCGTTCCGTCTTTCACCACAATGCGGTTTTGCTCGTGGATAATCTGAAGCGGAATATCTGCTTTTTGGGTCGTATGACTGAGTTCTGAATTCCTTTTTTTGCTGACAGCCGCGTCAAAACGCTCTTCAGAGAAGGGTTTTAACAGGTAATCCAGCGCATTGACCTCGAATGCTTTCAGGGCAAATTCGTCAAAGGCGGTCGTGAAAATCACCGATGGCGTATCAGAGAGGAGCTCCAGCAATTCGAAACCACTGATTTTCGGCATCTGAATGTCGAGAAAAAGTAGATCCGGTTTCAGTTCAGGAATCAGCTTCAATGCTTCAAATCCGTCGCTGGCCTCACCAACCAGGGTAATATCACTGTACTTCTGCAAGTGTTTCTTGACAACTTCTCTTGCCAAAGGTTCATCGTCTACAATAAATGCCTTTATCATTGTGGGATCAAAATTTTTGTAATGAATAGTCTGTCTTGCTTTTCGGTGGTGAGCAGATCGTATTGATTGTAGAGCAGGGAAAGCCGTCTTCTGACACTGGTGAGTCCGAATCCTTTTCCGGTTTTGTATTGCACGTAATCCGGGTCGTATGGGTTTTGCACTTCGATGGATACTCCGGATTCGTTTGTTGAAACACGGATCGAAATCGTTACTTCACCGGTTGAACCGTACAAGCCGAATTTGATGGCGTTTTCAATGAGCGGTTGAAGCAACAGGGGCGGAACCGGAGTTTGAAGACAGTCATCCGTGATATCGAATGCTGTTTTCAGGCGGTGTCCGAAGCGGATTTTTTCAATTTCAAGATAGCGTTTCACCTGTTCGATTTCTTCCGAAATGGGAACGAGTGTCTGGATGTCTTTCCGCAAGGTTCCGCGGAGAAAATCACTCAGGAGCAAAATCATGCGGTTGGCTTCCTTCGGATTGAGTTCCGTAAGTGCTGCTATCGAGTTCAAACTGTTGAAGAGGAAATGCGGCTGCAACTGCTGGTGGATGTTATCCAGCTCTGCCTTTGTTAAGGCACGTTCCTGTTCGATGAGTTGTTGCTGCACCTGCGACTGGATCTGCTGATTTTTATTGATCCACCAATACTGGCTGATCGCAATCAGGATGAAGAAAACAATGCAGGCACGCGGCCCTTCATATGGGAGAATGTAGTGTGTCCAGCGTTCGTTACCTAAAACCAGTTTGAACGCACTGTTGATCATGATCTGGTAAAAAGCGGTCAGCATGAAAATCAAACCGAAATTGGAAAAATTGACCTGACTTTTTGCGTGGTAATAGGTTTGAATGAAATACAGAACCTGTGAAAGAATTGAGATAATCAATCCGGAAAACAAGGCGTCTTTCCAGGCGATGTCGAATGGGAAATGATTAACCAGCAACAAACAGAAAAGTACAAGACTTGCAAGTACTGTACAGCCTATGAACAGCAATTGAACTCTTGTACTTGTTCGGATAAACATCGGATTGGTTATTGTTTATTTGCTAAAACTATTGACTTCGATTCCCCCGAACATGCAGGTTCCTCTCAGGATAATGACTTTATTCGGTTCTCCTGCTTCACGGGTGTAGACCGGTCTTTTGTCTTCAAATGCTCCGAAGACACTGGCTATTTCAGAAATAACTTCCCAATTATTCGGAATAGTAAGGGTCGTTCCTCCGAAGATGGTAGTCATGTCGACCACTACACGACCTTCAAAATCTGCCTGTGAAAGATTGATGTCCGATCCTCCGAAGATGGAAACAATATCTGCTCCCTTGAAGTTTTTACTCACAACCGTTTTGGTAATTCCACCGAAGAAGCTCACGCTGTCGATGAAGTCGTTTTCGTTGTATTTGTACGAACCGTAACCGCGTTGGTGTGCTTCGTGGATGTGTTTCCAGTTTTCCCTCGTAAACCGGTGATGTCTTCTGTGTCTTCTCCCGAATTTCTTATTGGTGAGGATCATGAAGAGGCCAACGATAATTAAGCCAACCGGTAGAATCAACTTGACATCGATGAGTTTCGGGTACCATTCCGTGAGCAGAAAGGTATACCCGATCACAATCAGGATGTAGCCGTGCATTTTTCGGAACTTGTGCTTAACAAGTACAACTATTCCGATCACCACCAGGATCATTTGCCAGCTGAGCAGGTACTCGGGAACTTCATATTTCAGTTGTTTTAGCAGGTATACGATACCAAAGAATATAATGGCAAGGCCTCCTGCTATCTTTCCGCGTCGGTGACTTTTTTGTGCTTTTAGGATTTCGTGTTCGATTTCCGTGCGGATATTCATGTTATCTGTTTCCATAATCTGAACGATTTACATGACAAAGGTACGGGAAGGATCAGCAGTTCACCAGTCAAAATCGGTCAATGGTGGACGAAAATCGGTTAACGTCCGTATTTCCACTCTTTTGACTTTCCTTCTTTCAGATTTTCAAGCGTTTGTTCCAGTCTCCGTTGTTTGGTTTCTGGTCTTTTTGCTCCCACAATCCACACGATGTATTCCTTTTTGTGGGATGGCGGAAAGGATTCGAAAACGCTTTTCGCCTGTGGATTTTGATCCAGCAATTCCTGGAGTTCTGCCGGAACTTTCAATGCCGGTTTTTCCGCTTTTCCGGTCAAAACGCGCGGTTTCACTCCCTGTTCGGTGAGTGCCATAGCTTCCAGGATGTAAGCTCCCAATTGTTCCCGGTCCGGTAAATCCGAAAGAGCAGTCATTTTTCCGAGCGCACCCATGCCGCCTTCTTCTGCACGCTTGAAGATCCCATAGGAATCACTCATTTCAGGCTGAAGCCAGAAACCGAAAGCACAGTGTTTTTTGAAAGAAGCCATGCTGCACAGGATTTTACCACGGTACATGAAATGCGGAAAGCTCCACTTCCAGCCTTCCTCTACGTCGGGGCAGAAAGCATGAACGGTTTCGCGTAATTGTTTTAAGATCGGTTGTGCAAAATCTGCAGATTTTTCAATATAAGCTGTGATGCGATCATCCTGCTGCTTCATCGGTCTTCTTTTTACGAATGAGGAAATAGGCAATGAATCCGGTCGGGATAAATGCCAGTAAACAGGTAATGGTCATCCAGTTCGGGTAATAACCGAGCATGAGTTTGATCAGTGCCAGTACGTTGAGCACAACGATTGAAGCAAGCATGGGTTTGAAAGAAGTTCTGCCCGAAATGAAGGTACTCACGATTCCGGCTACGAAAGCAGAAAATACCCAGTTGCTGACGATAATCAGTTTCGCGCCGAACGGTACTTCTGTTTCAACAAACTCAGCCATCAAAGCACGGTCAATGGGAAATGGTTTGGAGGGAGGAAAAAGATAGAGGCTCAAACTGTCTCCCAGAGCAACAAAAAGTCCACCGATAATTATTCCAAGTACAATAGCGATCGTTTTTCTATTCATATCAAACGTATTTATGTAAATATATCAATTGAAAATTGAAAAGTTAAAATTGAAAAGGGAATTATCACGATTCATTTTCACTACTCGTTTCAATAGGATTTGTATTTTGTACCAAAATTGATTTTTGAGCGTTTAGAACAAAAAACTGAGCATGACCAAATTGTACTTTATTGTCAGTCTCCTGATCGGCGGAGCTTGCACATTTTCCCAATCATCCAAATCACAGCTGAATTCCATCGAAGCTGAAGCAGCAAGTGTTGCATCTGATTACGATTCTCTCCGGATTCAGCATGTATTGCCCCGGCAGATTGAAGCCGTCAAAAAATATGTTCAGAGCCGGGGAACGGTTTATTCCCAACGGAAAGCCATCCTGGTGGATATGAAAATTCCATCGAAATACTACCGCTTTTTTGTCGTGGATTTGAAAACGAACGAGATTCTCTCCAAAGGATTATGTGCTCATGGAGCCGGGTCGGAAATTCCCGGAACAGATTCCCTTCAGTTCAGTAATACGCCGAATTCCTATATGACGTCGCTTGGCATGTATCAAATCGGAAATGCGTACCAGGGAAATTTCGGGAAATCGTATAAACTCCTCGGGTTGGAAAAATCAAACGATAAAGCGCTGGCCCGTGCCATCGTGCTGCACCGTTACAGCTGCGTTCCGGATGAGGAACAGTATTCCCCGATTTGTAACAGTTTGGGCTGTGCCATGCTTTCCGAAAATTACTTCGAAGAATTGATCCCGATTATTGATGGAGAATCAAAGCCGATGATCCTGAAGATTTATTATTGATAATTACGAATTACGAATTACGAATTACGAATTACGAATTACGAATGCGAGAGGATTATTTTTGCATTAGGCATTAGGCATTAGGCATTAGGCATTAGGCATTAGGCATTAGGCATTAGGCATTAGGCATTAGGCATTAGGGATTCATAATTCTCTATTGCTCTTTCATTTTCTCTTTGATTTCCTTCATAAAGTCTGAAGCGAAAACGAAGTCGTTGATTTCCTTGTTATCTGTCGTGATGATTGATTTGCGGTCGCCCTGCCACCAATTCTGACCTTTGTTGATGAAAACCACGCTGTCGCCAATCTCAATAACGGAGTTCATATCGTGTGTAATCACAATGGTGGTAATTCCGTATTCGTAAGTAATCTCACGGATGAGGTTATCGATCAGGATTGAGGTCTGCGGATCAAGCCCGGAGTTCGGTTCGTCACAGAACAAATATTTCGGGTTCATGGAAATAGCGCGTGCAATAGCGATCCGCTTCTGCATTCCTCCCGAACATTCGGCCGGGTACAATTTGTTTCTTCCCGCAAGGTTTACGCGTTCCAGACAGAAGTTTACACGATCAAGCATTTCCTTTTTGCTCATTTTGGTAAACATGGTGAGCGGGAACATGATGTTTTGTTCCACCGTCATCGAATCGAAAAGTGCCGATCCCTGGAACAACATCCCGATTTCCTGTCGGATTTCTTTGCGTTGCAGACGATCCATCTTCGTGAAATCCCGTCCGCTGTACAACACCTCTCCTGAATCCACTTCGTGAAGTCCTACGATGCATTTTGCCAGAACGGACTTTCCCTGACCGGATTGCCCGATGATGAGGTTCACCTTTCCCTTTTCGAACGTAGCACTAACGTCTTTCAGTACCTGGTTTTCCCCAAATGTTTTATTAACGTGAATAACTTGGATCATTACAACAGGAACATTTGAGTGAGGAAGAAATTGGCAATCAGGATCGCGATACTGGAACTTACTACGGCTTCCGTGGAAGATCTCCCGACATCCAGGGAACCTCCTTTGGTGTAGTAACCTTTATATGATGCGATGGATGTAATCAGGAATGCGAACACCACTGTTTTGGTCAATGCATAAACAATATCGCTGTCTCTGTAAAAGAAGCGGATTCCGTAAACGTATGTTTCTGTAGAAGAAAGTCCGGAAAGCAGCAAAGACAACCAGCCTCCCATCAAGCTCAAGCCGATGGAGAAAATAATCAGGATCGGAAAGAATACCATAGCGGAGGTCACTTTCGGCAGCACGAGGTAGCTCAGGGAATTGACCCCCATGATTTCCAGTGCGTCGATTTGTTCCGTTACACGCATGGTTCCCACTTCGGAAGCGATATTGGAACCGACCTTTCCGGCTAAAATCAATGAAATAATCGTTGGAGAAAACTCCAGGATCGTAGAAGAACGGGTGATGTAACCGATCGTGTAAGAAGGAAGCAGCGGATTATCCATGTTGGATGCCGTTTGCAGGGAAATGACCGCTCCCATAAAGGCAGACATCAAGGCAACAATCGGAATCGACTTGACTCCAATGAGTTCCATTTCCTCAAAAAAACGCTTGCGGAATATTCTCCACTTCTCCGGCTTCGAAAACACGATGTACATCATCATGAAATACTTGCCAATGTTTTGTATGATCGCCATTTCGGATATAAAGTTAAAAAAAAAGGAATAGAGGGGGCTAAATTGAAAATGCAAAATTGAAAAGGGAGAATTGAAAATTGAAAATGTAAAAGTTAAAAGGGAAAAGTTAAAAGGGTGTTTCTTGATCATTTGCAATTGATAATGATGAATGATCAAGAATCAAGTCAGTATAAATTCTTTTCAATTCTCCCTTGTAACTTTCAATTAAAAAAGTGGTTTATCCACCGCATCGGACTGATAACTTGTTGGGTTGCGCAGTACTTCGGGCCGGAAATACCCTTATTTTTGTAGACCGGAAAGATACTTTGACAAAGAAAGAACGATACGAACAACAGCTGAAGCCTTATTTACCGGCTGGATTTGAGTCCATGGTGGCTGATCTGCTGACGAGTCATCCGGTTCGTTTTGCGATCACCAATCCGCGGGCAACCAAATTGGGAGATTACCGTGCGCCACAGTCGGGAGAATCTTTCCACCGGATTTCGGTCAATGGAAACATGAATCCGTACAATTTCCTGATCACCACACTGCACGAATTTGCTCATCTGAAAGTATACGTTCAATTCGGATTCCGGGTCAAACCGCATGGCGAGGAATGGAAAGCCGAATTCCGGAAATTGCTTTGGCCGGCTATTCAAACCGGGTTGCTTCCGAAGGATATTGAAATTGCGTTGATGACCAGCCTGACCAATATGAAGGCTTCATCCTGCACAGATACCCAGCTTTCACGCGTATTGCGCCAGTACGATAAACGGGAGGGAGGGGAGATCATACTGGAGGAAATCCCAAAAAATGCTACTTTTGTTTTGCAGGGAAAAACCTTTGTGAAAGGAGAATTGAGACGAACCCGTTTTCTGTGTACCGAAGTGCCTTCAAAGCGCCAATTTTTAATTCATTCACTTGCAACAGTTCAACTTCTAGAAAACAACTATGAAAAATAATTATTGTGTAATTATGGCCGGGGGAATCGGAAGCCGGTTCTGGCCGATGTCAACCGCGCAGCGTCCGAAGCAGTTTTTAGACGTGCTTGGAATCGGGAAATCCCTTTTACGGATGACTTTTGAGCGGTTGTTACACATTGCTCCGGCAGAAAATATCTACATTGTTACCAATGCAAACTATGCTTCGCTGGTAAAAGAACAACTTCCTGAATTGACAGACGGGCAGATTCTGACCGAACCGGAACGCAAAAACACCGCTCCGTGCATCACGTATGCCGCAGCGAAGATCTATTCCTGCAACCCGGATGCGACTTTGATTGTTGCTCCGTCGGATCACCTGATCCTGAAAGAAGATAAATTCACTGAAATTGTCAACACGGCTATTTCAGCGGCAAATAAAGAAGATCGTTTGGTGACGTTGGGAATCAAACCGACGCGCCCTGATACCGGTTACGGCTACATTGAGTTCATTGAAGACGGTGATATTCTTCCGGGACAGGTGAAAGATGTGAAGCATTTTACCGAGAAACCGAACCGCGAACTGGCAGAAATTTTCCTGAGAAGCGGAAATTACTACTGGAATTCGGGAATTTTCATCTGGCGTGCAAAAACGATTCTGAATGCTCTGGAGAAATTCAAACCGGAATTGTATCATTTGTTTACCGATCAGTCGGAGAAATACAACACACCGGAGGAGCAGTCCTATGTCAATGCTTCTTTTGCGGCTTGTGAAGACATTTCGATTGACTTTGCGGTGATGGAAAATGCGAAAAACGTCGATGTGGTTCTGGCAAATTTCGATTGGTCCGATTTGGGAACCTGGGGAAGTTTGTACACGCACCTGGAAAAAGACTACAACGGAAATGCAGTGATCGGAGACCATGTACACATGATCAACTCGGAAAACTGTATCGTGAATCTGCCAAGTAATAAACTGGCTTTGATCCAGGGATTGGAGAACTACATTATCGTGGAATCAGATAATATGCTGATGATCCTGAATCAGCATGACGAGCAGAATTTGAAAAAATACATGGCTCCGATGGAAGAATCCAGCCCGGAGTTTTTCAAGAAATAACAGAAATTTGAATAAATAGAAAATGGGCGCGATGTATCGCGCCCATTTTTTTGATCTCATCGGGTGGATTTGGTTCTAAGATGTTAAGGTCTGTTGTTGTATTCGCGAAGCAAGTCGAAATAGCTCAAAGTTTCCATCACGACTACTCCGCCGGTTGTGTCACCGTATTTTGCCGGAATAGCTCCTGAGTACACCATGATGTAGCCTAAAGCAGCACTTGGTACGTTTTGAACATCGGTCATTTTTACCCCGTCGATGTAGTTGATGACATCGCCTTTACGTGCTCCGCGGAAGATGAGTTCTCCGTCATTGGAAAGCTTCACATCGGATGAAATGGCAGTAACCATTTGCTTGGCATCGAATTTAACGGACATGTGCTTGATGTCTTTAGCGGTGAGTTTTACCTCCGGTGTAACTCCCAGTCTTAAACTCGGAGGACCGGCAATAACTTCAAAAACGTCTAGTTCGTTTACATTTGCCTGAGCAACAATTCCCGTGTTCCCGTAACCATCTGGCGCTACTTCGACCATTTCCGGTGCATACGTAGTATCTCCTTCAAAAATAAAGTAGACCTTGTAAGATCCTGCAGGAACTGCGGAGATGCGGAACCTTCCATCTTCATCGGTTACGGCTTTGAAAACCTGGTCTCCACGGGAGGTGATAACAAATGCTCCGAAAACGCCTTCTTTTTTGTCGGGTGTTACAAAAGTTCCGATGATATCTCCGAATGTGTTTTGAGCGAAAGTCATTCCTGTCAGAAACAACGCTGCGATACATGTGATTGTTTTCATGATTGAAATTTTAATTGATTTCTATAGAGATGTGGGTAGGGAGGAGATTCCATAAAAAGAGGAAGAAAAAAATGAATGTTGGGTTTAAGTTGTTGATTATCATCCGAGTGTGGTTCATAAATAGGACGTTCACGAGAGATTAATTCGCGAAAATCAACGAAAAATGAATTGATTCAAGTGTTAAATCACTCCGGATTACCCTGAATTTAACATTTCATACCTGGAGAAGCTGTTTTATTTTTTTTATATTGCTGTAACCAAATAATTTAATCATGAAAAAATCAATTCTCTTCGGAGTACTGGCTATTGGTTTAGCCGGAGCCCTGTATTCATTTTCTTCCTCTACCACTTCTTCTAAAAAGAAGCTTGAGCCGTGTAAAAAGACAATCTTATTTTGTCCGAGCGGAGTAGCTTATTACAAATGCAGTACAACCGGAACCATTGATTCTCCGGATTGCTATCGGGTAAGTGCCGGAGGGGTAAATGGAGGTTGCAACATTACAGAATACCCTTGCAACCGTGGTCTTTAATTTTTTAAAGTGGGGAGTGTTTTGCTCCCCATTTCTGTTTACTGCCTGCTCATCAAATCCATTAACAATAGTTGAAACATGTAACCAATGTGAAGCTGTTGAATTCGAACGTGTTCAAGCGAACACTGCAGTTGATTCCATTTCTTTTGAAAGAAGAGATTCCCTGGGAGAGTTAAGTTCCAATATTCCGCCCAAACAGATCGGTCATTCGATGATATTGTTTACGGAAAAAAACTATCTGGTTTATTATGAATCGGTGGATGGAAAGAACTTCCGCCCAATAGAACACGTGCTTCAATTGCCGCCTATTCATGAATCCGTTTCTGATTTTTTAATTACCGGTGATAATCGCATGTTGATTACCTGGAACGACAACCCGGAAATTTTCACCTGGTATAATCCGCAAACAGGTAAACACATCGATTTGAGATTTAGTAAAAGTTCGGTCGGGAAGATTGCTCCGTTCCTGAACTTCGGATTAACGGCGTATACAGGACACTTGCTGCTTCCTATTGTCTCATATGATGATGCTTCTGCCAAAAACAATGTCTTCGGGCTGTTTGATCAAGACCTGAACTATTTGAAAGGGTTAGCGAATTATGAGAATCACGATGCCGAATTGTTTGCCCCGTTTTCCGATTCCCCTATTACATCCCGCATTCAAAATGATGAGTTCTTTGTATCATCCAGTGTTGTAAATGGTGCTGTCAAATTCAATCTGAAGACGAACAGGCACGAAAGTATTCCTGTTTGTTTTTCAAGCCAATTGGCGAAGATTCTAAAAAAGGATATTGCCAGGGGTGAGCTTGGTGATTTTAAAGTGCTTGATGAAAAATATGTGGTGAATCCCTACGTGATCGGGCTACATGCCACTTCTGAAAAATTAGTGCGGATAGCGAAACATCAGCAGCCGTTTTTTAATACTGCTTCGGGACTAAAAAATACGATGCTGAATGCGCGATGGAGTATGGAAGTGCTGGACTTAAAATCAAAAAAAGGACACATTCATTACTTCAATCCTAATGAATATGTGTTTACCAATGTCATCACGACAAATAAAACGGTTTACATCTTATCCGCTAAAAATCATAAAACGTTTACTTATTATGCATTTTTTTAAACTGCTTATTTTTTCAATCTTATTTTTAGGAGCGTGTCAAAATGAACCAGATACGGCTGTTGAATCAACTCCATATAAATTTCACTTTGATGCTTATCAGCGAAAAAAGGAATTGTCGCTGTATGTACGGAAAGAACTTTCTGCCGAAGTTTCGGATGCTGCTTTTGATACACTGTACTTTGTTCCGTTAAATAGCTGCGATAAATGTGTTCAGACCGTTTTTAGATCATTAATCAGGAATAATCATGAAGGAACAGTCATCCTGGGCGGAAAACCTGAATTAGCAACGGCCTTTACCAAAGAACTGGATCAATTGAAAAACCAACGCATTTTTGTCGATAGCAATTACATGATGCAGAAATACAATCTTGATATCTACGGCCCGACGATTATTCTTCACGGGGCAAAAAAGAAACCTTTGTTTTTAAATTTGGATTATAAAAACTGGGAATTGGTGGCGACCGAATTTGGGTGGAAGTGAGATGCTTGTGGGGCGTAATTCCGCAATATTACGTCCAGAAAATAAAAACAAAAAGAGGGGACGCGATGCATCGCGTCCCCTCTTTTTTAAACTTCTTCTTAATTACAAAGATTCAGCAACCACTTCCTTCACATCCGGTAAGTGCTGCTTCAATAAATTCTCAATCCCACCTTTCAGAGTTGCCGTACTGGACGGGCAACCGGAGCAGGATCCGCGCAAAGCAACGGTAACGGTTCCTTCTTCGAAACCTACGAAATCAATTGCACCTCCGTCACCTTCGACTGCCGGACGTACATATTCATCCAACAACGAACGAATGGCATCATCGTATTCGGAAGGAGCGTACTCTTTAACCGGTTTCGCATTGTCTTCGTCAGCTGCTTTCGGTCTTGGAGCCGGCATTTGGATCAAAATATCTTTTCCTTCAACAATCCAGTTTTTCACGAATTCACGCAACTCCATTGTTACGAAATCCCAGGAAATGGTGTCGTTTTTAGCAATCGTCACAAAATTTGCCGTGATGAAAACCGTTTTTACAAAAGGAAAATGAAATAACTCTTCAGCAAGCGGTGAGTAGCCTTTGGCTTCAGCACCTGAATGAAACTCTACAGACTCTCCGTTAATCAATAAATACTTGTTCGCGACGAATTTCATCGTGTTCGGATTGGGAGTCATTTCAACATATACTGTAACTGGAACTGATGTCATGATGTTTGTCAATTTTATTTCTACAAAGATACTCTAAATTGAAAAGTGAAAATGTAAAATTGAAAAGGGCGGAGAATTTTATCCGAAACCTACTTTTCAATGCTCCATTCTCAATTATGTTCAGCTGGCTCTACGTGTACGAGAACATCTTCAATTTCCGGCAAGGCCTGGATCAGGTGCTCTTTGAGGTTGTGGGCAATGGTATGTCCTTCGTGTACGCTCAGGTTTCCGTCTACGTGAATATGTAAATCTACCCAATAACGCATACCTGATTTGCGTACCCAGCATTTTTCAGTGGTGTGAATTCCTTCCACTTCCATCGCTTTTTCACGGATAATAGCAATGAAATCATCGTAGCGGTGTTCGTCCATAATTTCACCCAAGGCAGGCCGGAAAATTTTGTACGCATTGTAAAAAATGATAAAGGACGCAATTAAAGCAGCCCAATCATCTGCCTGTGCCCACGCGTCACCCATGTATACGGCAATGGCAATACCGACAAAAGCACACGCAGAAGTAATGGCATCGCTGCGGTGGTGCCAGGCATCGGCTTCGAGAGACGAACTTCCGACCTCTTTCCCGGATTTGGACACGAAGCGGAAAAACAATTCCTTCGTCAGGACAACCGCAGCAATGAACCATAAGGTGTAGGATTTAGGCGCTTTGTGAGGTGTCTGAATGTTGTGGATACTTTCAATAATAATGAGGGTAGCGGAAGCAACGAGAAATCCAACCACCACGAAAGTGATCAGCGGCTCGACCTTCCCGTGACCGTACGGATGATTTTCGTCCGGTGGACGTTTGGCATAGCGGAACCCGATAATGACCAAAGCAGATGAAAAAACATCTCCGGTAGATTCAATCGCATCGGCAATAAGTGCATAAGAGTTTCCGAAATACCCCACAATTGCTTTCATCGCCGCCATCAGGAAATTTCCTATCAGGCTGAACCAGGCTGTTTTTTCAGCCTTATCATGCTTCTCACTCATGCCGGGGAATCTTGACAGTTTTTACAAATACCGGAAATCGTGAAGAACGTCTCTTCCGCCTGGAAACCCTCCGGAAGTGCGAAGGAGGGAATGACCTGGTCGAGGCAAGTCAGCTCACTGCAAATGCGGCAACTGAAATGAATGTGCTCGTGCTCGTGTCCATGCTCGTGTTTGTGATTGCAGGAACTGCAAGCAGCGTAATTCACCACGCCATTGACATTGACAATCTTATGAATCAACCCGTCATCCAGCAGGCGGTCGAGCACGCGGTAAATCGTCACACGGTCACACAACCCATTCAGCTTGTGCTGAATAGCAGGTTGGGACAGTGCCACATTCGAATCGTTGATTAATTCCAAAATGGCACTCCGGGCAGCTGTATTTCTTGTTGTCTTCATTGTGATTTTACAGGTAACAAAGGTACGAAGTTTAATCCGTTGGCATTTCAAGATAAATCTTTTTTATGAAATTAAACGAAGTTCTTTTTTCGTACTTTTGGATTCACGTGAAGCGAATTTTACAAATAGGAATGATTGTGGTCGTGCTGATGGGAACCATCGGTATTCCATTCTATCAACATACCTGTTTCAGTGCAAATCAGGTTCATCAATCTGTTTTTGTAGCTTCTCATGAGTGCGCGAAGGAACACGAAAAAGAAGTGAAACCTGCTTGTTGTTCCGCACCGAAAGTAGTGGTGGAAGAACACCAGGAAAGCGTGGAAGGGCAGTGTTGCGTGGACGAAGTGTCCAATTGGCAGTTCTCCTTTTTCTTCTTTCAGAGCGTACACCCGGTTTTTACCGAAACCTTTGAAGAACTATCCGTTTTATCATTCTTTTCCCCGTTTGAAATTATTCTGACCAACGAAGATCAGCAGCTGTTTTCCGGTTCTGATCCCCCCACCGTCTTATCGGTTCTCGAACGGTTAACTAAATGGTGTATCTGGCGTTTATAGAAACTTCCTTTTGACTAAAAAGTGAAGTAGAATTAAACGTTAAAACCAATGAAATACATTCTTTCCGGTTTTTTCCTGTTTGTTATATCCTTCAGTCACGCCCAATTGCAGGGAATCGTGTTTGGAATAAAAAACGGAGGGAAAATACCGCTGAAACAAGCAAAAGTGATCTTGCGAAAAGCACAAATCCAGGTCTATACAGACGAAAAGGGGCGCTTTGAAATCATATTATCAAAAGAACTGCCGGATGTACTGGTCGTTTCTGCACCCGGTTTCGAACCCGATTCGGTGACAGTTACCAAAGACGATCGGTTTTCCGGAATGGAAATTGACCTGTTTGAAATCGATGAACTGGATGAAGTGGTGGTGGAATTCAAACAGGATTCCAAAACCTTTTCACGCCTGAAACCACTGCAGGTAGAAAACCTGGGCGAAGGTGAGTTGAAAAAAGCTGCCTGCTGTAACTTGTCCGAATCGTTTGAAACCAACGCCACGGTCGATGTGAATTTTACGGATGCCGTTTCCGGGGCGAAAAAGATCCAGTTGCTCGGACTGGACGGTGTGTACACCCAATTACAAATGGAAAATATCCCCTTCCTGACCGGTTTGGAAAGCAGTTTCGGATTGAATTCCGTGCCGGGAACCTGGGTAGAATCCATCCAGATTACCAAAGGAACAGGATCGGTTGTGAACGGTTACGAATCGATGGCCGGACTTATCAATGTGGAATTCCGGAAACCGGCTACCATGCAGCGTTTCTTTGTAAACGGTTACGGAAATACACTCGGAAGAGCAGAACTCAATGTCCACGGCGGACAAATCATCAACGACAAATGGAGCACCGGAACCTTTGCGCACGTTTCAACGCTGCAAAGCGAATGGGACATGAACAAAGATGGATTCCGCGATGCGCCTTTGAGTAAATCCGGGTCGTTTATGAACCGCTGGGAATACAACGGGAAAAAGTTCGAATCGCGTTTTGGCGTAAATGCCTATTACGATCAGCGCCAGGGAGGGCAGTTGTATGGAATCGCGAACCGCTATCAAGCAGAAACGACCAATCAGCATGCCGAATTCTTTGCCAAAACCGGCTTTTTGTTCCCGAACAAACCCTATCAGAGTCTCGGAATTGTCTACCAGTTCAAATACCATCAATCGGATGGATTGTACGGCCTGAGAAATTTCGGAGGAAGAGAACTGCGCGGGTATATCAATGCCATTTTTGACGGAATTATCGGGACAACGGCTCATAAATACAAAGTCGGATTGTCTGCCGTGGGTCAGGATTTGCAGCAGCACCTGGATTCGGTCAACTTCAACCGGAATGTGATTACACCGGGAGCCTTTTTCGAATACACCTACACCGGAACGCGTCTCACATTAGTTGCGGGAATGCGTGCGGATTATCAAACGGCATTCAGCGATCAGAAAGCGAAATTCCAGTTCTCGCCGCGCGTTCATGCGAAATGCGCATTGGATGAATACACAGACGTGCGCGTTACGACCGGGAAAGCATGGCGTTTGCCAACGATCATCATGGATAATTCCTCTTTGCTTGCCACATCCAAAACCTGGGTGGTAAACGGAAGCAACCAGCAGGAAGAAGTGTGGAATTCAGGAATTTCAGTGATCCGCTCCATGAGATGGTGGAACCGTGCGGCAAGCATTTCTGCCGATTTCTATCACGCGCGCTTCAGCCGCCAGCTGATCATTGACCGCGAACAATCAACCGATTCGATCTTCTTCGGTTTCCAGTCCAATACCTCGCGAAGCAGCACCTTTCAGGCCGAACTTAGCTTCATGCCCTGGAGAACAGTTACATTCCGTTTGGCATACAAATACCTGGAGGTAAAAGCAGATTATGCCGGAAGTTTGCGCCAGCAGGTGATGATTCCGCAGCACCGCGGTTTGTTCAATGTGGCGTTTGCCAGCAGAAACAAAAAGTGGGAGATCGATGGTACGGTTTCTGTATACAGTCCGATGCGTTTGCCGGATGTGACACTTCCCGACGGAACCCGTTTAACCAACGAGAAAAGCCAGGTAGTGCCGGTTGGATTGGCGCAGGTTACACGCCACTTCAAGCGCTGGGATGTGTATGTGGGCGGAGAGAATTTGTTTAACTTCAAACAGAAAAATCCGATCATCAGTGCCAACAATCCATACGATCCGACCTTTGATGCAACGCGTGTGTGGGCTTCGGTGATGGGAACGGTTGTTTATGCCGGGTTCAGATATGAAATTAAACGAAAAACAGAGAAAAAGTAGGAGGGGAATACTCTTATTAATAGAATAGTAAAGATTTAAATAGTTGTTTGAAAATTAAGATATTAAAAGAGTTCAAGAGTTCAAGAGTTCAAGAGTTCAAATTTGATTTTAAACGCTTTGAAGGCTTTCACCCCTTTGAACTGATTGACGAAATTTTCAATCAAAAACTTCCAGAACCAGGACGTTCGGAGAAAATAAAATATGTAAAACTTAAAATAGAAAAGATGAAAACCAGTTTATTATTATTTGCAATTCTGCTGATGAGCAGTTTCGGATTCGGCCAGAAACCAAGCGGAAAAACAGAAACCGTTGTGATCCAGACCAGTGCTGAATGTGGTGAGTGTAAAGAACGTATCGAAGGAGCGTTGAATTATACTAAAGGGATTAAATTCGCAGAATTAGATGTGGATTCGCGAAAATTGACTGTGAAATTCAAAAATGATGTGATCACGCTGGACGAAATCAAGAAGCAGGTGAGCCAGTTAGGTTACCAGGCTGATGAAGTCAAAGCAGATCAGGCAGCCTTCGATAAACTACCGGCGTGTTGTAAGCCTGGCGGTCATTGATTTGATTGTAAAAAACGATCCTCGTGCTCTTCGTGTACCTGGTGGTAAAAACCACTAAGATCGCGAAGGGTACGAGGTTTTTTGTTTGAAACCTGCGGAATCAGCGGGAAATTTTATCCCCCGATTTTAAAAGACATATTGCTGATCACTGATGCAATCAGTAAGGGAAAGACCACCAACAAACTGTTTTGAGCGAGATCAATCCAAATCCGTTTGGGATTGCCGGTTTGAATGTGTTTTACAATGATGGCAATCGTTGTCCAAAGCCAGAATAGAACCAGGAAAATTCCCGCCACAACAAGTTGAATCGCGCCGTCGAGGTAATCGTGTTGTGCCGCGAATGACAAAAACAGGCAGACCAGGACACTTCCCAGATAGCTCAATACGACAGGAATAATCAGCGGCCGCTTTTCGTTATTCAGGATTTTGTGGAACCAGAAAACACATCCGGCAAAGGCCATGAAGTTGAGAACAATTGCAATCATGATTCTGAAATAACTGATTTTTTACTCAGGTTTGCAAGCGCCAGGAGTCCACCGACTGTTAAAATAGCTCCGCCCACGAATGAAAACCCTGCACCGATAAGGTCTGCAATATCGGAAGAAAACAAAAACGGCAGGCAGAACAACATGCCGGAAATTCCCGCCGCGACGGAACAAACAGCTCCATACATCACAAGGTTTTTGAGAGCCGGTCGTTCCGCTTTTTGTGTGCTGTTTTCCATCAGTTGGGTTCTCAATTCGAGGGTATTGCGGTGAGCATATTGTTCAATCGTCCAGGTGCGGATCGGAAGCGCTTTTCTGCCCTTTTTGAAATCGCGGTATAGATTTCTCCATTCATCCGGGAGCAGGGAAGCCCCAAAAACCAGGATAGCGAAACTAACCAGGCTGTAATTGCGGTTCCCGATCATAAACGCCTGCAACCTGATTTCATCGACCGGGGTCATCTGGTAACCGAGGAGTACGTGTTTCAGATCGTGGCTTTCGAAACCCGGAACGAGTTTGACCCCGTTTTGATCGAGACAACGTGCAATGTCTGCTCCGAGCGTACCTTCCGGAAGAGTCCGGATCCACTCGTTCTTTTGTTCGTATGCAGACTGCTCATCGTGCAGTTTCTGAATGGTTTTTACGGTGAGATCAAACGTTTTCAGGATGAGGTGTCGTGCTAATCGCTGGATGGCATTCATGGGCTGGGTTGTTTATTGGATTCGGTGTTACAGATCATAACGTTTCAATTTCGGATTTATTGAAAAGCATCTGGTGTTTTCCATCAAAATCACTGGAATTCCTACATTAAACCTCATTGAAATGAATACCTTTGAATTTACATGTACCAAATCTTTTGCATCGCCTTTTTGTTTGTGGTGATTTTCAGCCTGACACCTGCACATTACCTCCTGAGAGCGTATTTTATGTATGTGCTGTTTCTGTTGATCTCGCTGCTTTTTCCCTGGATCACCTTTGAATTGATCATCAATGATTTGGGAAGCTGGAATGATCCGTACTACCTGGGAGCGACATTTATTCCACTATCGTTTATGATGCTGTACAAGCTTTTTGACAGCATCATCCGGAAGCGGTACGACAGGCATCTGCACATTGTGTTTCATCGGAATTACGCTGGATTTAAAGGAGAATGGCTCGACCTGTTTTTTCAATTGATTCTGTTGTTTTCACCGCTTGTTTTTATCCCACTGGGAAAGTGGTGGAGCGGAGTATTTTGATTTCCGGCTTATTCTTCACCTAATTCCCATTCGCAGATTTCAATTTCCCGGTTGATCGCGTCCCTTAATTCGGGTAGAGCATGGATTGCCCAACGCTGCCCTTCATCCGATAACTGATCCGGGTTTTTAGCTTCGGATTGAATGATGGCTATAAAATCGTCTGCTTCTGAAACGCCCAGCGCAAAAAGTGGCCCGATGAGGTATTTCAATACCTCGTTTTCGCATGCGGGTTTGTAATACAGTAAATGAGCAACCAGCGGAAGATAGAACTGGAAAACACTCATCGCGTTCGAACCGTACTGAATGCCGTGCAACTCCGTTAGCAAGATTTCTATTTCCGCATCGCTGCTCGCTTCGTGCAATTGTTCCAGTAGTTCACAAGTCTTTCGGGCGATGTCCGGGTATTTTTTCATTGCTTAATAAGGTTTGAAGTCAAATTGCGTGTAATGAATGTTTCCCGGGAAAGGTTTCGAATAGTTTTTTCCGAAGCAAAACCGGAGCTGGGTGGGATATTCTCCGTTAAACACCGGAGCTAAAGTCAGGACCATTTCGCCCGGAGGTAAAAGAATCGATCCGACACCGTTTCCACACATGTACATAAACCGTTGTTGAATCGGTTTCCATTCCCCATGGATGTTCCTTGCTTCCAGGATCAATGGCAGGTAATCTCCATACCCGATCAAACAAGTGTCTTTGCTTGTATTGGTCAGTAAAACAGGGTGCGAACCGGCAATTTTCCGTTTCGTATCGAAGCGAATCTCAATGTCGGCTTCGGTTCCCAACGTGTATTTGGAATCACGTTCATCATCCCATTCAATGTAGTATTTTGAAAAGGGTGTTTCTTCGGGTTCGGTTTGCTGTTCTATTTCATCAATCGGAGGTAAGATCGGAAGTTGAAAACGAACCATGGGAAGGAGGTAAATGCTGTCTTTTCGCTGCCCGATGTAGTGAAACCGATACGCTGCAGTTGAACACCAAACCGGATTTTCCTCGTGAAAATGACGGAAGAATTGATCTATCTGAAAGGTATCGAAAACCTGCGGGAAAGCAAGTTGTTTTTCTGCCGGGATTGTTTTTTGTGCGGGGTTGTTTTGGTCGCACGATGCCAGGATCAGAAGGGAAATGACTGCCAGGATTGTTATTCGAAACATAAGCGGTGATTTGGTTCTGACAATAATAAGAAAAGTATCGAAAATACGTTACTCTTCGCCTTTCTTAAACATGCCGCCAACTTCTTTGGAAATGCGCTGAATGGTTTCAACACCGGCAGCCAGTGGACTTCCGTTCATATCATCATATGCGGCATACGACAAATCAGAAAGACTTTGCGATGGATAAACAAACACGTGATCCAGGTTCGGGTTTTCCTTCTCGATGCGTTGCGGAAGCGATTCCATTCCGGTGAAAGCAGAAACCGACCCGGAACGGGCAAACACCGAAATAAACAAGTGATATTCGCCGAAATGAGCCAGTTTCGGGAGAATATCTTCCGGCGATTCGACCGGATAATGTGTCAGATCGGCATTGTATTTTCGATGTGTGCGGTACGCCTTGAGTTTTTCAAATGTTTCCCGCGTGCTGTATACGTCGATGTCGAGATTCAGTTCTTTCGAAATCCGTAAAACGCGCTCCAGCCATTGCTTGCAGTCTTCTTCCAATTCCGCATAAACCGGACAAACTACGGATATTTTGCGGTAACTCGAAAAAGCGTGATTTAAGCGGCAGAAGAAAACGGTTTTCTCACAGACGCTCAGCAAATGTTCCCGGTCATCACTGATCAGGCGCTTGAGGAAATTGATTTTGGAGTTGTCATTGATCAATACGATATCCGCTACCAGTTCTTTTGAAACGCGCGCAATTCCGCTGGAAAGATTGTGATCGATCGTTGCCATGGCGTGCACATTGATTTCGCCGCTGTTGTAGTGCGTAATGAAATCATCGATGTGTTTGCGGGAACGCCGGATGCGCATTTCAGCTTCTTCGTCATTTTCAAGAACACTCACCACGGAGATCGGGTTCATCACGGATTTATCTGTAATCAGGACGGAGAAATCGAGCAATGATTCATTTCCTTTCAATTCGTTGGCAGCCACCAAAACATGCTGGCTCCGCATGGAAGGACCTTCGAGCGGTTCGTTTTTCGTTTGGGCGATGCGGAGCTTTTTTCCGGCATTTTCCGTTACAAACGAAGCCGTCATGCTGGTAATGAGTATCAGGATCACGGTTCCGTTCACGATTTCGATGTTCAGAATTCCCATCGTATACCCGACATTGATTACCGCCAGCGTTGCCGCCGCATGTGCCGTGCTGAGTCCGAAAATGATTTGTCTTTCCGGCCGGCTCAAACGGAAGATGAGTTGTGTAATCAGGGCAGCAAGGAATTTACTGAAAATGGCAAAAGTGCTCAGGATTCCGGCTACTGCCCATGCCCACGGGTTGTTTGCCAAAACGTTCACATCCACCACCATCCCAATGGAAATCAGGAAGAACGGAATGAACAACGCATTCCCGATAAACTCCACGCGGTTCATCAAGGTAGATGAATGCGGAATGAGCCGGTTCATCACCAAGCCGGCCACAAACGCCCCGATAATACCTTCGATTCCGGCTACTTCTGCCAAAAATGCCGCGAAAAACAAAATGGAAAGTACGTAGATGAACTGCGAAGATTTTTCGGATTCCAGTTTGCTGAAAAACCAGCGGGAAACTTTCGGAACTCCCCAGAACATGATCAGGCTGAAGATGGAAAGCGTAATGGCGAGGTGAATCAATACACTGGTGTTGATCACGCCGTTATCGGAACCCGAAATGACCGCAAGAATGATCAAAACGGCAGTGTCGGTGAGAATCGTTCCACCCACTGCAATCGCAACGGCCTGCATTTTGGAAATTCCGAATTTGGAAACGATCGGGTAGGCAACCAGCGTATGTGTTGCAAACATGCTTGCGGTGAGCAAGCTGGCCATTTCACTTAAGCCCAGTGCGTACCGGCAGGTCGGGTAACCCAGCAAAAGCGGAATGAAAAAGGTCAGTGCCCCGAATGCGAGTGATTTGTTCCGGTAGCGTCTGAATTCCTGCATATCGAGTTCCAATCCTGCCATGAACATGATGTAGAGCAAGCCGATTTTCGCAAACATATTCACGAATCCCGTTTTCATATTTGCTTCCGAAATGAGCTGAAACCCATTCGGCCCGATGATCACTCCGGAAATAATCAAACCGATCAAAGCCGGAATTTTGACTCTTCTGAGAATGATCGGAGAGAACAAAATAATCAGGAGCAGGATGGAAAATGTAAGGATTGGATTTTCAAGCGGCAATTTGAATTGACCGATCAGGTGTTGGAATTCTTTCGAAAATTGCTCAAATAATCCACTCATTTATTCCAGGTAATAACGATACAAAAGTAATCGCAATTTTGGCGAATTAACGGTTTCGTTTGTTGAAATCAAAAAATCTTCTGGCTAAAATTGAAAAGCAGAGCATAATGTCCGTTCGTAAATTGCTGTCCGGCCCGGAGAAGAACACATTGTTTTTACTATTTTTGCACGCCTTTTAAACCAATGCTACAACTTGACAGCATGCTTTTGGCATCGTTTTTGAAATGCGCATTTAAATTAAACGTATAACAATGAAACACTTTTTTACCCTCTTTGCTCTATTATTTATTTCGCAGCTGACGCAGGCGCAACAGAACACCAACCTGGTTTTCTTCTCCGAACAAGGTCAGCAGTTTTACATCATCCTGAACGGAATTCAGCAGAATGCGAATCCTGAAACGAATGTACGTGTTACGAACCTGATCCAGCCTTTTTACAAAGTGAAAGTGAAGTTCACGGATGGAATTACGCCGGAAATTGATAAAACAATCAACTTCGAACAAGGTACGGAAACAACCTACTCCATTAAAAGTAATAACAAAGGTGAAGTGGTGTTGAGATGGATGAGTGAAGTTCCGATTGCACAAGCTCCGCGTCCGATGGCGAATCAACAAGTGATTGTTTATCACACCACGCCTCCTGCAACAACCGTTACTCAAACAACTGTTGTTTCCAGCTCTTCTACAACAACGAACAATCCTGGAAATGCCGGCGGAATCAACATGGGAATCAATGTGAATGACCCGGGTTATGGTGGTGGAAACATCAACATGAATATCCAGGTGAGTGAAAACGGAATGAATACACAAAGTCAAAGCACGACTACCACGTATTCGACGACGACCACTTCAACGAATACCAATACAGGAACAGTTGGGACGGTTGGAACAGTGCAGCAAACAGGATATGTGATGCCTGGATACAGCGGAAATGTAGGATGTAACGGTTACCCGATGGATGAAACCCGTTTCAACCAGGTTGTACAGTCTATCGAAGCCAAAAACTTTGACGATTCCAAACTGACTATGGCGAAACAAGTGATCAATACCAACTGTATGAAAAGCAGCCAGGTAAAACGCCTGATGATGTTGTTCAGCTTCGAAGATACGCGTTTGGATTTGGCGAAATATGCTTACGGATATACATACGATATCGGGAATTACTACCAGTTGAATGATGCGTTCAAATTTGAATCAAGTATTGAAGAGCTGAATGAGTACACCAGCGGATTTACGAGATAATCCGAAACACGATAAAATTGAAAAGCCATTCGTCCATTGACGGATGGCTTTTTTTGTTGAAATGATGGAAATCGAAAAAATCCCCTTCAGCCTTATTCTGATGAATTTAAAACTGCGTTTTCCTCTAATATGACTGTTTTGAATAACCGGTTAAGGTTTCAGAATAAGTACTGAAGGGGTGTTTGTTAGCCATAAACTCTGCGTTTCAACTGCTTTTTTCCAGCTGTCGTGGCTGATCAGCATCAGATCCTGTTGTACCATGAACTCTTTGTCGAGGCGCGGTTCTGTTTGAAGCGAGATATGGTTGGGTGCTACTTGTTCGATCATGCGGATGGATTCTTTCAGTTCCGGGTGTGTTTTTACAATTCCGGAAGAATCGATAATGACTACACGTGCATCGCTGTGGTGAATCAATTTTTGTGCATATACCAGCAGGAAGCTGTCGTGAATGGAAAAGATCGGTAAGAAGACATTCTCCACTTTTTCCAGGTTTTTGTCGATGACGATTCCCACCGGAAGCTTGGCGTTTTTGATCAATTGGCGTGTGCGTTCGTCGAAAATGGTGTTTTCAAAAAGCGGTTCTTTACCGGTAATGGTTTCATACAAACGCTCCGGGTTAATGAGTTTAGTCGTGAATCCGAGAATTCTTCCCAAAAGCGATCCTTCAAACACCGATCTTCCGATCCCGATGAGCAAGAGGTCAAAATTCCCCGCATTTGACGTATCAGTAATTTCTTTGTCGATATCAACCGTAGGTTTGAACAAGGTCACAACCGGCATGTGCAGTTTTTGGGATTCTTCCGTAATCAGTGCGAAACTTTCCCGTTCGTATTCTTCTGCATTGAACTGGTTCAGGTCGTTACTCAGTGAAACGTGAAGTGCAGTTACATTGGCGTTTTCCGGTGATTTGCGGATGAAACTGTTTGCCAGACGCAGCAGGGTTCTGCCTCTTTCCGGACTTCCGAATGAAAGCAGGATAGAGTATTTCGTGGAAAGTTCCTGTGTACTGCTGATTTCTTCCTGTGATTTTTTCTCAGGAAGAAATCGGTTGATGAGATCCAGCATCGGACCGGTCATAAATGTGGTGATCAAAGCCATAATTACCAGCATCGCGAAGATTTCGTCAGAAAGAACTCCTAAGTCATACCCGATGTTCAGAACGATCAATTCCATCAGTCCGCGGGTGTTCATCAGGGCTCCGATAATGAGGCTGTCTCTCCAGTTTTGTCCCACAAATTTGGCTGCAAGCGCAGAACCCAGGAATTTTCCGATAGTTGCAACTGCAATAATCAGGATGGCAATCGACCACAAATGCCAGTCGTTCAGCAAGCCGATTTGTGTACGCAACCCGGTGAATACAAAGAAGAGCGGAAGGAGTAATAAAACAGAAACATCTTCGATCTTTTCAATGAAAATGGTTCTGAAATTCATGTTGGAAGGCATGATTACCCCAGCCAGAAATGCTCCGAACAATGCGTGAATCCCGATGACTTCTGTTGTAAATGCTGAAATAAGCAGGGTAATGAAGAAAATCGCTACTACCGGTTTGCTCAAGCTTTCCTTGTTGGAATATTTGTCGCCCATGCGTTTCAGGAATGGCTGTACCAGTTTCAGCATGATCAGAACGTAACCAATCGCCATGAAGATGATGTAGATTGCACTCAAAACGGAACCGGCTTTTACAATGGCAATTACAGCAGCGAGGATACACCATGCAGTAATATCGTCAGCGGCCGCACAAGTAATCACGATCGATCCGAGTTTGGTTTTACTCAGTCCGCGTTCCTGTACAATCCGTGCAAGTACCGGAAAGGCTGTGATACTCATGGAAATCCCGATGAAAAGTGCAAAAGACAGGAAGTTGACATTTTCCGGAGCAAATTCGGAGTAGATCATGTAAGCCAGTCCAACTCCCAGCGTGAACGGGAAGATAATGCTTGCATGACTAATGACAACCGCGTCGTTGGCTTTGTTTTTCAGGGTTTTTAACTCCAATTCCATTCCAACAACAAACATGAATAAGATCAATCCGATCTGACTCAGGAATTTCAGGTTGTCCATGGATTTATCCGGGAATACGAAATGCGAGAATTCCGGGAAATACATTCCGATGAATGACGGTCCGAGGAAAATCCCGGCAATGATTTCACCGATCACGGAAGGCTGTCCGATTTTTTTACAGAAAAACCCGAAAATGCGGGCTACGACTATGATTGTGATAATTTGGAGCAGTAAAATTGCCAGCGGATGGGTGAGGTTGTGATAATACGTTTCGGTAAATTGCTGCCAGGTGGAGGCAGTGACTTGGGGTTTGAAAGTGGTTACTTTACCTGGTTCCAATGACTGTCCGGAAACAATGACACCAAAGATCAAAGCAGCAAAGCCGCCAATTGTCAAAATGTAGAATAACAGATTCTTGAGGTTACGCATAATCTTGAAATTTTTAGCAAAAATAAGGTGCTTGATCCGGAAGGGAAGTTCCTGTATTTAGAGAATGTACTGAAACCTTGATTTAATGTACCAAGTCCGGATTTACTGCTTCTGGAATGCTTCCAGGAAGGACTTCCGGTAATTTTCACTCAGGTTGAACTCCAGGTATTTTCCTTCTTCATTCCGGACTTTACTGATGACAAAATCACCCTGGTAACCCTGGATGAAATCCGTCGAAATCACCTCCGATTTGGAAATCCGGATGAATGAAACGGCTTCGAGTTCCTGGAGCAGCTGATCAAATGATTTGTTTTTGACCACGAGCTGATCTCCGTTTTCGAGCAGGAGTAACTTGTCTCTCCGGTCGTACGTATCGGTCGAAAAAGAGACAATCTGTGCCTGCTGAATAGAAAGCTTTCCTTTATTGGTATTCACCGTCCAGGCAGCTTGTTTTTTCTGCTGTTCGATCTGCAGGCGCGCTTTTTCCACTGCCCGCACCAGGCGTTCGCGCTGAACCGGTTTTCGCAGGTAATCGATTGCTTCGATGTCGAATGCGTCTGCGGCATATTCGTTGTGCGCCGTGGTGAAAATAATCGGTGTTGCTTTCAGTTTTTCAGCTACTTCCAGCCCGGTGAGGCTCGGCATCACGATGTCTGAAATGCAGAAGTCGAAGTTCAAATCTTTGACTGCTTCCAGGAAAAGAAGCGGATCGGCGAAGGCTTTCACAACTTCAATTCCGGGAATGGATTCACACAAGGTTCTGAGATAACCCAGCGCCAGCAATTCATCGTCCAGCAATACAACGCGCAGTGTTTTATCCATTCAATCGCAGTTTTAACTGAGCATGAAAAACGGGCTTTTCATTGTTCAGTGTGAGTTGATATGCTCCGGGATACGCAATGTTCAATCGTTCTTCCAGGTTTTTCAAACCGAGTCCGCTGCGTTCTTTTTTCAGGGGAGCGCGCTCGGAAATCCGGTTGCTGACTTCCAGGAGGAATTCTCCGTTGTTGATCTCCAGGTGAATGGAAATGAATGATTCGTTTTTCTGGAAATCAGTGTGTTTGAATGCATTTTCAATCAGGTCGATGGTAATCAGCGGCAAAATCTTCAGGTTCCCGATACGTTCGTCGTCCAGGTTGATCGTATTGCGGATGCGCAGGTCGAAAAGCGGGCTTAATTTCAAACGGTTAATCTCGATGAAATTGGCTGCAAAATCCATTTCTTCCCGCAAGCTCACCAGGGGCTGATCACTTTCATACAACACATAATCGAGCACGCCCGACAGTTTGTCCATCGAATAATAGGTCTGGTATGCGTGGGATTGGATGGAATTCAATGCGTTTTTGAACAGGTGAGGGTTCAGTTTGTAGCGGATCGAACTCAGCTCGTTGGAATGAACCCGGGTGTTCAGTTCGTGGTTTTTGAGTGTCAACTCCCGGTTGTTTTTCCGGGTTTCCTTCAATCTCAGGTAGAGCATCCTGCAATACACTGCAAGTGCCAGGAAGAGTACTGAAACGGAAAAAAGTGCTACTGAAACCATACTTCTGAAATTCGAAGATACAATTTTTGAATCGGATGAACGGAAAGAATGATTTGTTGTCTCATAAAATGAAGCAGATCAGGGATGAAATGAATAGTCTATCACTTTTGTAGAATATTAACACTTGTTTTTTCAACATTCGGGAATCATTTTCTTTTTTTTCACTAATTTCGCCCCCATAATTTTTATACTCAAGGACTATGTCATACTTGTTTACCTCAGAATCAGTTTCTGAAGGACACCCGGATAAAGTAGCGGATCAGATTTCAGATGCGCTAATTGATAACTTTATGGCTTTTGACCCGACGTCAAAAGTCGCTTGCGAAACCTTAGTAACAACAGGTCAGGTAGTCTTGGCCGGAGAGGTAAAAACGAATACATATTTGGACGTTCAAACGATTGCCCGTGAGGTAATCCGTAAAATTGGATATACGAAGTCAGAATATATGTTTGAAGCGAATTCTTGTGGAATTCTTTCAGCAATTCATGACCAGTCTTCTGATATCAACCAGGGAGTTGACCGCAAAGTTTCAAACGATGATTTTGAAGCGAAAGCAGAAGCTCAGGGAGCTGGTGACCAGGGAATGATGTTCGGTTATGCAACCAAAGAAACTGAAAACTACATGCCATTGGCATTGGATTTGGCGCATAAAATCCTACAGGAGCTTTCCCATATCCGCAACAATGAAGGACATGTGATCGCTTACCTGCGTCCGGATGCAAAATCTCAGGTAACCATTGAGTACTCTGATGACAATGTGCCACAACGCATCGATACAATCGTAGTTTCTACACAGCATGATGACTTTGGAACAGAAGCAGAAATGTTGAAGAAAATCAACGAAGATATTATCAACATCGTGATTCCACGTGTGAAAGCGAAATTGAAGCCGGAATTGCAGGCGTTGTTCAACGATCAAATCACTTACCACATCAACCCTACAGGGAAATTCGTAATCGGAGGACCTCACGGAGATACCGGTTTGACAGGTCGTAAGATCATCGTAGATACTTACGGAGGAAAAGGTGCTCACGGTGGTGGTGCGTTCTCCGGAAAAGATCCGTCTAAAGTAGACCGTTCTGCAGCTTACGCAACACGCCACATCGCTAAAAACCTGGTTGGTGCTGGTTTGTGTGATGAGGTATTGGTACAGGTTTCTTACGCAATCGGTGTGGCACAACCATGTGGTTTGTTCATCAACACATACGGAACTTCTAAAGTGAATCTGACAGACGGTGAGATCGCGAAGAAATGTGCTGAGATCTTCGATATGCGTCCTTACGCAATCGAACAGCGCTTGAAATTGAGAAACCCGATTTACGCTGAAACTGCAGCTTACGGACACATGGGACGTAAGAACGAAGTAGTGAAGAAAACATTTAATGCTCCGGATGGAACTCAAGTTGTGAAAGAAGTTGAGTTGTTTACATGGGAGAAATTAGATTTTGTAGATAAAGTAAAAGCTGCTTTTGAATTGTAAGAAGCACTTTAAACAGCTTGGAAACCCTGGCCTCCGAAAGGAACGTCAGGGTTTTTTGTTACCTTTTCGGAAGATTGTATTCTATAGGAAAATAAGTTCTGTTGGTTTGAACTTGTTGGAGAGTAAGTTTATGGTAATTTGGTGAAATCACAGGGTATTGGGCTCTGTGATTTTTTTGTTTTTCCGGATGCGAAATTCCCATATCGCCATATTGCGAACCCTCTGATTTTACAGGTGCTGCAGCGCTGATTTTACACCATCTTCGACGCCTGGACCAACTTCAATTCACCATAACTCACTTTATCGCCCAACTCTTCTTTGATCACTCCAAGTGTTTTCCCTTCAGTGCCTTCCAGGTACGTTTCAATCTCACTGATGCGCTTCGGATCCAGGATTTCCGTCACATCGATCTGTTCCTGGCGGATCAGTTTCACAAAATGCCCTTCAATGGTGGAAACTCCCAGCTGGCGTTCGCGCGCAATTTCTTCCATCGATTTTCCTTCGCGGAATAGCTCCAGGGTGTGTTCGTAGGTGTCTTTTTTGACCGGTTTTTCTTCTTTCGCTTTTTGGGGTTTGCTCAGTTTCACTACATCACTGTAGTCCTCGTCGATCATTTCGTCCAGCATGGATCGGTTTGCGCTCAGTTCCTGCTGAATACTTTGTGCTTTCGAAAGAACGTAATTGGTCAGTTCCGGTGCTTTGATCGTGTCTTTCGTAAATGGTTTTTGGTTCACAACCGCTTCCATTAACAAGCGTGCTTTCATCAAACGGTGCACCACCGTCACTACTTCTTGTTCGAGTTCTTCGAGTTCTTCGGCGTATTGCTTCGTTTTTTTGATTTTAGAGAGCTCGTAACGACGTTTCATGATCGAATAGACCTGAGCATCCAACGGCTTGTAAAAGTATTGATATGCGGCCTGAACCCGTTCGTTGATGAACGCCCATTCCGGTTGGTCTTTGGAAAAGAGGTTTGCCAGCTGGTTTTGAAACTTGCGTGCGGCATCAAAAGTACTTTGAACCGTTTGCAATTGGTTGGCAGCCCAGGATTTGTCTTTCCCTTTTTCGGTCTTCGGTCCCTGGAGTTTGAGCCCCAATTCAAACGTGGCCCATTTGGTGGTGTAATCATACCAGTCGAAGGCCTGAACCAGACTTTGGTAAATGAACCGAGCGGTTTCACGATCGAGGTAGAGTTGCATGACGTCTTCCGCCGCTTTGTTGGAAGAATAGGAAACAACCTGCTGATCGTTGACCAGTCCGTTCATGGAAAGCGGTTTGAGCAGGACTAATCCGGACAAACTGCGAAGTCGCGACAATGCAACGTAGGCCTGACCCGGAGCAAAAACCTGAGATACATCCAAAACAGCCTTATCGAATGTGAGACCCTGACTCTTGTGGATCGTGATAGCCCAGGCGAGTTTGATCGGGTAGTGGACGAAGGTTCCGAGCACTTCCTCTTCGATTTCACCGCTTTGCTCGTTGAGCGTGTATTTGATGTTATTCCATTCGTATTTCTCTACAATGATGCTGCGTTTTTCATCTTTGAAGAACACCTGAACTTCATCGGCTGTGAGCGATTGGATCACACCCATCTTCCCGTTGTAGAAGTTCTTTTCGAAGGAAATATCGTTTTTGATGAACATGATTTGTGCTCCGACTTTCAATTCGGTGTCTTTTTCCAGCGGAAATAAATGCGGCGGAAAATCACCTTTGATCTCGGCAGAGTATGTCCGGGATCTTTCCTGGAGTGAATGCAACGCAGTCGCATTGATCTGATCAGCCTTCGAATTGTGTGTCGTGAGGGTAATGTAGCCTTCTTCTTTCGTGGAATCGAAATTCGGGTCGACATATTTTTCGAGCAGTTGCTGATCTTCCAGTGTGATCTGGTTGTTCCGCAAGTGGTTCAACAGATCGATAAACAACTGGTCATCCTGCCGGAAAATCTTATCCAGTTCGATGTAAACCGGAGCCTGTTCCTGCAGTACATGCGCATTGAAAAAGAAAATGCCGCGGTAATATTTTTGGAGTAAACTCCACTCCTCCGGTTTGATAACGGGCGGGAGCTGGAGCAAATCCCCGATGAAAAGCACTTGCACGCCACCAAACGGATCATTGTTTCGGCGCACATTCCGTAACGTCCAGTCGATGGCATCCAGCAGGTCGGCACGCAGCATGGACACCTCGTCGATAATCAGCAGTTCGACACTACGAATGAGGTTCTGACGTGTCTTGTTGAAATGAAAATGGCGTTTCAGCGTTTCTTTCGATTCAAATTTGGTGTTCCCGCTAACCAATCCTTCCGAAACAAAATCCGGGATGAATGAGCTGAACGGAAGCTGGAAGAACGAATGGATGGTTACGCCGCCTGCGTTCAGCGCCGCAATGCCGGTTGGAGCAACAATCACCGTATTTTTATGGGTTGTTTCAACAATTTTCCGGAGCAGGGTTGTTTTTCCCGTTCCGGCTTTCCCGGTCAGGAACACCGGACTGTTTGTCTGATTGATAAATCGTTCTGTAAATTCAGCGGGATTGCTGACGGATTCCGTTTGTTCTTTCATCTCTTACTTGAAGATATGCAAAATTAGCATAGTCTGCAAGTTGGCGTGCAATCTTTAGTGATTCGTTAAGTGCTGTTTGAAAATATAGTGCATACTCAGATCGAGGTAATCCTTGTAGAGGTAGTAGATGAAATCCTTTTGAATCTGGATATGCTCCGGGAAAATATGTTCCTTGATTTTCACTTCTTCCTCCGGTTTTCCGGTCATCAGGTTAATCTTTCTCAAGCTGGTGATACCTCCTTTTTCGAACCGGGCATAGATCGCCGTTTTCTCCATATTGGGAATCAGTTCGCTTTTCCAGTCTTTGAAATACTGGTAGGAAATCGGGAAACTTCTTACGCGGACTCCCGTTTTGGTGAAGACAATAGCAGAATCGTTCGGATGATCGAAAATAATCAGCGAATCATTCAACTCAAATAAAGGGGCGTAAATCGGTTTCAAAAGAATGAGATCATAAAACTGCTGGGTGTTCCAGCGATCTTTTGCTTTTTTTAAATCGTCTTTTCTGTTGGAAAGCCGGTCGCTGTGGTTGGCATCCGATTGTTTGAGAATTTCCTGTACGGTTGGTTTGTTTTCCCGTTCGTAATCCTTCAACTGGCGTTTTTTATGCCGGTCTTCACTCACATAAATTACTTTGCGGACATGTGTTTTTTTGGTTATCAGCATGTATTCGAGGTGCTGCTTCTGGTTCATATAGGTGCGGATAATAATCGAAGTATCATCTGCGTAAGAACAGTTGTCCAGCATTCCGATTGCTCTGCTGTAAGGCACGGGAGAAAAAAATCCGACCGATTCACCGATGATGGACGTTTCGTAGATGCTGTCGTTGTAAACCAAATGGTACTGCCCGTTACAATCCGACCGAATCTGTTTGGGGTGTTTCCGGATGCTTGTTTCGTAGACGTTGTCGCCGGACCCGTTCAAATGACGCAGGAAATAATGATGATTATCGCTGCAGCAAAGCAGGATATTTCCGTTTGGTTCCAGTTTAAAGTCGAGGACATTGGCTTGTTTACGCGGATAAACCCAGAATTTACTGTTGGCATTGATGGTTACCTCTTCCAGTTGGGTGGATTTAGGGGCCATCACCACGAAAACCGTCATCGTGTCTTTCCATTTCTCCGGGAAAAGCAGGATGTCCTGGTATTCGTCATACAAACTGCTTTTCACCGTAAGCTGCGCCGGAAAATTCTGATTCCGGACATAGAAGTAACCTTCCGAATTGGTTCGGGTATTCTGAATGTCGATTTGGACAGACGCGTTTTTGATTGCAGCGCCGGATTCATTCACCACTTTTCCTTTGATGACGATCTCAAGCTGTGCCCAACTGAAATCAGTCACTAAAACACAATTTACAACAAGCAGTAAAAAAAGAGTTCTGAATCGATTTGAACAAGGTGACATAATTGTGAATTTTCCAGGTGAATGGATTGAATGCTTTTAAGGCTTGTTTGTAAATATAATGAATCCTGTTGTCTGAGAAATGTTTATAGATGTAAAAATCGCAATTGTTCCGGATCTGAATGCTCATGGGGTGCAGGTGCTTTTCCGGAAGGTTTGTATTCAGGGTTTTCCCCGTAGGAGAAGTCGGTTTAACGGAGCGTTATCAGGCCGTCAATCTCCTGTTTCGCGTAAATCGGAAAAATCAGCATGCTTTTTAAATTCACCTGATTGGCTGCTTATACAGGTAGTGCATGCTCTGATCCAGGTAATCGTCGTAGATGTAATAAATGAATTCATCGCGAATTTGGAGGTGTTTCGGGTAAATGTGCTTTTCCAATTGAATTTTGCGTTCCACTTTCCCGTTTATAGGGTTGATTTCACGCAATGTGGTCAATCCGTCGATTTCATAACGGGCATACACTTTGGTTTTTTCCAGGTTTGTAACAAGCTCGTTTTTCCAGCCTTTGAAATGATTATAATGAATGGGAAAAGACCTCACGCGGACACCAGCTTTGGTGAAAACAACCGCTGAATCGTTTAAATGATCAAAAATGACAAGAGAATCATTTAATTCAAATAAGGGAACGTAAACCGGTGTTGTTAAAACAAGCTCATAAAACTTTGTATTATTCCATAGTCTGCGCGCTACTCTCAGTTCTTCTACGGTTAAGCTATGGAATAGCTGCTCTCCGGAGATGCTGTTGTTCCGCGCGAATTCGCTGAGTTGCTTGAATCGTTTGCGGTCTTCGCCGACATACATGACCTGTTTCTTTTGCGTTTGAATGTTGTAGGAGACGAATTCAATGCGTTGATCCTGATCATAGTAATTGTATTTTACCAGTGTTTTTTCGTCTTTATAAACGCAGGTTTTCAGGAGATTGTAGGCGAATAACCTGGATGCTGATGTGACTTGGAAAGCACCGATGGAATTGTTGATGATGGAAGTCTCATAAATGCTGTCTGAGTAAACGACGTGAATTCGATCCATGCAATCACGGAATAATTGTCTTGGGTGTCTGCGGATGGGAGTTTCAAACAGTTTTTCTCCCTGGGCATCCAAACCACGCATGAAGTATGTTTTTTCATCACTGCAGCACAGAATGATTCCATCATCGGGCTGTAAAATAAAATCCAGCACATTGGCCTGTTTTCTCGGGTAAACCCAGAATATTGGTTTGTTTGTAACCGTCACTTCATCGAGGGCTGTTTCTTTTCCCTGCATGACAACCAATACCTGAAGCGTATCTCTCCATCTTTCCGGAAAAGCAATCATGTCAACATACTCCGAAAACAAGGGGTGTTTAACGGTTAATTGTGCCGGAAATGTGCTGTTTCTGAGAATGAAAATACCATCTGAGTTGGTATGTCCATCGGTATTTCCTAATTTGATAATCGCATTTTTTACAGGAGTTCCTGTTTCGGTAGTTACTTTTCCTTTCACAAGGACTTCCGCCTGGGACCAGCTGGAATTGTTTTCGGTGATCAACCCGGTGAAGAAGAGCAGAAGGACGATCGAAATGAGGTAGATTTGTTTCATGATGTGTTGAATTCAATGGTAGGAATTAGTGTTTCAGTGCCTGTTTGTACAAGTAGTGAATACTATCATCCAGGTAATGTTTATAGATGTAAAAAGCATTATTGTTCCGGATCTGAATGCTCAGGGGATGAATGTGTTTCTCCAGGAGGGTTGTATTCAGGACTTTTCCGGTAGAAGGGTCGATTTCACGGAGTGTTACCAGACCGTCAGTTTCATATTTGGCGTAGATTTTTGTTTTTTCTTCGTTGACAATCAGTTCGTTTTTCCAGTTTTCAAAATAATGATAACTGATTTGAAAAGACCGGACAAAATCTCCGTTCGGTTTAAAAACCAGGGCGCTATCCGTGAAATGATCAAAAATGACAAGGGAATCATTGATCTCAAAGATCGGAGTGTACAATTCTTTTGAAAGTATTTGTCTGTAAAATTGCTGGTTTTGCCATTTTTGCCTGTCGGTCAGACCACTGGCGATAGGGGGACTGTATTTGTAATTCGGATTGGCAAGTGGAACCGGAATGTCATTGGCTTTGGCATAATCGTCCAGACCGCGCATTTGCTCCCGGTCGCTGGTGATGTAAAGTAATTCCGTTTGTTTTGTATTTCGGTCAATAGTGGTGTATTTCACTAGTTTTTTATGTGGCCCGAGTGCTTTTACAATGAAATTGTTTGCGTTGGAAATAACACAGGGACTTAAAATTTCCATCGCCTGAACGTAAGGATAGCCTGTCGATAGGATGGTAGATTTTCCAAATAATTTTAATTCGAAAAGACTATCGGTATAAACCAGATGAATTTCACCGGTACAATCCTCATACAGATTTTGCGGATTTTTTTTGATTGGAAGGTCGGTCATTTTCTGGCTGAGAGAATCCAGTCTTCTTAAAAAGTATTGGTGATTTTCGCTGCAAAGCAACAGGATTTCGTCATCCATTAACGCAAAATCAATAATATGGGTGTGTGGTTTCTGGTAGGCCCAGATCACGCGGGAGGAGTTCACAGTGACTTCTTCCAGTTCAGTCACGTTGTTTTCAAGGATTACATCCAGAAAAATGGTGTCTTTTTGATTGAGTAGTGGTACACGGACAACGTCGATATATTCTTTGTAAAGAGCATGTTTAATGGTTAGTTGAGCAGGAAACTTAGTGAGTTTGAATGAAAATGCTCCCTTTGAATTTGTTTTGCTGTTTTGCTGTCCGAGTTTGACTTCTGCACCAACTATTTTTTGATTTTGATCGTTTGAAACAGTACCGATAACCACCATGTTCTGGGCGTTTATATTCAGACTAAACAAAAGGATGAAAGCCATTCGTACAATGGGTTTCCAATACCTGTTTGATAGTGATAAGTAGTTCATAGTGGAAGTAAGATAGCAAAAAAAGGAATGGACAACCCCATGTATTGAGTCACGTGTTGATTTTGTTGATTTTGATCAGTTTGTAAATAGTTAGGTGGTTTTGTTTCTGTGCGAGAATAGAGGTGAAGGGTTTAAGACCTTCCGTGTTCTCTGTATTTTGGTGCAAGATGTCTTTTTTTGATGGAGATTGATCGTAATATTGCGATATGGCAATATGGCAATTTTGCGATCAGGATCGGGAATGTTCCATTGATTCCGGATCCATTAACGTTTTTGAACGCTTTTTACGATTCCCCCTTTTTTAACCTTCTACAATGAAATGTTAGAAATAAGCCACATAGCCGAAATGTACTTTCGAATCCCGGAACAGAATCGGGTTGGAGAACTGTTGTCCGAGTGCATAGGTCAATGAGAAAATCCCGATGTTGGTTCCGAAACAAAGTCCCGCACCAAATCCCTTCGGAGCATCGTGCACATAACTCTGCACATTCCGTTCATACCAGCTTTGGTCGTAAAACACAAACAGGTAGGAATTTTGATCCATGATGAAACGCGGTTCAATAGTGAAAGTGGCGCGGTAAGTACTTAGCAATTCGTCTTCCATAAACCCGCGCTGGGTAAGGTTTCCGCCAAAGCGCAGCAACTCATTCTGCTGAATGTTGTTCGTGTAGAACGTTTCACTGATGATTCCGCCTTTGATCACAAAACGCTTCCCGAGGGATTGATAATACTCGATCTGGAGTTTTCCGCCGTAGATCAGGTAATTGTTAGTCGTGGAATCTTTTTTGAGTGAGCGCTTCCCGACATTTCCTTCCAGGTACCAGATAAACCCTTTCCGCGGATTGGGAAGGTAGTCCACCGTTTGATTCTTGAAAGAAAGACCGTAGACATTGCTTTTGGTTGTACCGTACAACGTACTGGAAGTAGTGCTGGCTCCAAGCAGGTTGGATTGCTGGTTTTTATAGAATGCGGTGAGGGTTTTTCCGCCCGATACAAAATAGGTCACGCCCAGGCTTGTCTTTAGTTCCAGGAAAGTTGAATCGCGTTTGAAAAGTGAAAACTGTCCGTCGAGTCCGAAAGGCGTATTGAAGAGAAACGGGTAGGCTGCCTGGATTTTCAGCTGCGGACTTCCCGGTTGAATGGAACGCCAGTTGAGGTCGAACAATTCGCCGTGTTTGAAGGCATTCTGTAATTTCAGACGCAGGTCTCCGGTGAGTTGGTATTTCAGTTTCACAGGATCCTGCTGCAATCCGATGGTCCCGTTAAAGAGGGAGACCGGTTTGGTTTCGATATACAGGTACAAATTTGCTCCTTCCGGGGTAAACAGGATTTCGGCGGGTTTGATTTGCTTGACGAATGTGAGTTGTGCGAGCCGCGTGCCGATGAGTTTCACCTGGCTTTGGTCGTACCAGTCTCCTTTTTCGATGTGCAGGAAGTTTTCGAGGTATCTTTTGGCAAGTTTCACCTTGTTTCCACTTACAATTACTTCGTTCCACTTCACCCTGGAATTGGGTTTGATGATCAGTTCTGCATACAGTGCTTCCTTTTCAGTCCGCAAATCTTCGAATGAAATTTGTGCAAAGGGATAACCCGATGTTTCAAACTGGTTGAGAATATTTTGCAGGTTTTTAGTAATTTCTAACGGAGTAGGAGGAAGGGTCTCGATGGTGCGCGGACTGATCCCGATTTCCCGCAACGCGCTCCGGCTTTTGGCACTCATAGACAGGTTGAGCTTTTTGTAGCGCAGTCCCAGGGTGAAATACCCCTCGCTGTTTAAGCTGTCAATCCGGATGATGGAATCGATATCGAAACTCAGGTAGCCTTTTTTGTATGCTAAAAAGCGGATGTCGTTGAGCTGGTTTTTAAGTGAAATCGTATCGGTGTAAGTGAAGCTGTTCCGCTTGCAGATTTCCTTGAAATCCGGGTCGGAAAAAGTGATTTTTTTTTGCGCATGAAGTACCGGGATTGCAAAGAAAACCAGCATGACCAGCAGACCAGAGGGGATATTTTGCTGTAAAATCCGTTTGAAATACTTCAATATCAATGATTTCCTGTTGAGAATAATTAAAAATCTTAGCTATATAACGATGAAAATAGTAAGTTTGTATAGAAGTCACAATTCATATTCACTGTAAAACAAACAATCATGAAGAAATTACTCGGAATGCTGGCTCTTGCTCTGTTGATTCTTGCCGGAGCATCCTGTAAAACCAAAGCTCATTGCGACGCTTACAGTTCTATGAACGATACACACCAAAATAAAGTGATAAAAAATGTGAATGAGTAACAAGGTTCTTGGACGAGCGGAACGTAGGTAAAACCGTTGGTTTATCTACGTTTTGCATTTTAGATGTTAAAAAAAGAGTTCGGTTTTCAATTAAATCACATTTAATCAACGTTATAAAAATAGAAATGTGAATAATATTTTATGTCTTATTTCGTTAAAAGTGATAGATTTGTACCCAAGACAACAACTTGTAAACTCAAAACAAAGCGGATAACTATGAAGAAATTTTTTGCCTACGCAGCAATGGCTGCAGTTCTAGCGGTGGTTGTGGCATCTTGCGGATCATCAAGAGGACATTGTGATGCTTATGGAAGTGTGAATAACACAGAAAACACTGATTTAGCGTCAAAATAACAAACAAACCAAAAAGTCTCTTCCCACGGAGGCTTTTTTTATGGCTGATTGTTTTTCGTTCGTAGGACAAAATTCTGACCCAGATACACTTTCCGAACCTGCTCATCCGAAGCCAGCTCTTCTGCCGTTCCGGATTTCAAAATACTTCCTTCAAATAACAAATAGGCGCGATCCGTAATAGAGAGCGTTTCCTGCACGTTGTGATCTGTGATCAGGATTCCGATATTCCGTTTTCGTAAATCCGATACGATGCTCTGGATGTCTTCCACTGCAATCGGATCCACCCCGGCAAAAGGTTCATCCAATAAGACGAACTTCGGGTTCGTTGCAAGAGCGCGTGCAATTTCGGTTCGTCTCTTTTCACCTCCGGAAAGGCGGTTTCCTAAGTTTTTGCGCACTTTGGTCAAACTGAACTCTTCCAGCAGCTGCTCCATCTTTTCTTTGCGTTCAGCTTTGTTGAGATCCGAAAGTTCCAGGATAGACAGAATATTGTCTTCCACGCTCAGTTTTCTGAAAACAGAAACCTCCTGCGGCAAATAACCGATTCCGAGCTGAGAACGTTTGTACATCGGGTAGTGTGTGATTTCCAGGTCGTCCAGGAATACGTGGCCTTCATCCGGCTTCACCAAACCTACCATCATGTAGAATGAGGTCGTTTTACCGGCTCCGTTTGGCCCGAGCAGCCCGACGATTTCCCCCTGGTTTACCTCAATGGTAACACCTTTTACAACATGGCGACCTTTATAGGTCTTTTTGATATCGTGTGTATGTAACTTCACTTTGCGAAAATAAGAAAAAGCTTCGCTTTTGAAGACTAAATTACAACAAACGTTAGTGCGGCAGTAATTTAGGATAATCAATAGCGATTTGTCTTTCAGCGAAAACCTTTGTTGAACTTAACCTTTTTTCGAATTTGATAAACGAATGTTCAAATGTTCAGAATTGAGTTTAACTACCTTGAACTCGTTGAATCTTTAAATTGGTCTGATCAAACATTCGTAATTTAGAATATAAACGACCACCTTGCACGGATTCCCAGTGGAAGAATTCCCTGTTCGAGGTGTGTGATGCGCCACACGAGGTCTACACGGCCCAGTTTGAAAATGTTTTCGATACCCACGGAAGCTTCGGCATAGGGAATACTTCCGAACTGCTTCGTGAAGGAAGGAATAATCATTGCAGCAGTGTGTCTCGTACTGATTGCCCCGTAGGTAATACGCCCTCCCGTAACCAAACGCCATTTCAGTTTTTTGATCAAAGGAATCCGGTCGAAAAGCAAGCCCTGCCAGTGGTGCTCCAGGAAGCCACCCACATAGCGATCCGAAATGAATTCAAAATACGACATGCGGTTAAACGAGTTGGTATACAACCAGTATGACTGACTCCCCTCGTGCACCTTCAGGAATGGATAAGCCACCGTTCCTAAAACAATTCCGGAGTTGACGCCATAGCGGATTCGTCCCAACACTCCGATGTTCCGGTTGTGTTCCATCGCAAACTCAATCTTCTGGTAATTATAATCACTTCCGAATACGCCTTTGATTCCAAAAATTCCCTGGATAGAGAAGATCGGGTATTTGGAAGGAAGTGTGGTGCGGTCGAAATTCCCGGAAATAAACTCTTCGTCCTTACACCATCTGAAACGCAGTGTCACCTCAGCACTTTGAATGTGTCTCAATGTATCCAGTGTACCGTATTCGTTCTTGCGTTCGTAAGTTGCCAATCCCAAAGGAGTATACTCTTTCCATTCGAATCCGCCGAAAAGAACGAAATCTTTCCCGAGGTCTTTTTCCAGGTTGATCCCGGCTTTGTCTACGAAGGTGAGCTTATCGAGCGGACCGGTACGAAGCAGGGAACTGAATGTAGATCCGACGGCAGCAGCAGTGGGCGAAATTCCAATCTGTTCAATGTCGCGATTCCCGTAAATGATCAACATTCCACGCTTTTTCGGAGTGATGTTGATCCGGGTTGTTAATCCGTATTTGAAGCGCTGATCCCCGAAACCGTAATAAAGTCTTCCGCCGAATTCAATGCGCTTCGAAAAGGCATTGGACGTGCGAATTGCCAATCCGGTACGGAATTTCTCTACCGGATTCACCGAAATGAGCGAGTAGATGGAGCCAATTTCAATTTTCCCGATCGGGTAATAACCCGATGCCAGCATATAGGTGGAATTCTTCAGGAATTTGAAGAACGGATCCTGGTTCAGGGAATCGACCATCTGATCAATCCCGTTTTCCTGGTCATTGAGCGGAATGTGCCGGTGGGCGGCCCAGTAGTTTTTATCGCGAACCTTGGCGCTATCGGCAAATTCAACGGTGAAATCGCTTTTGTAATAATCGTCCGGGCGTTCTTTGTTGATCACAAAATTCTTGCGGGAAGAATATTTGCGGCCATAAAAACCATAGAGTTTGGTTCCCTTCGTCACTTTCAGATCGAGGATCATCTTTTCTTCGGTGAGCATCCACACTTCCGGAATTACCTGGTCGAAATGATGTTCCATGTACAGATCCTGCACGTAGTTGATGTTGGCCCAGGGCGACAACTTCGCCTTGAAGCTTTTGACGGCGTAGGTCGTATCGTTGATCCACATTTCTCCTTCAAAAGTCATGTCGCCGGTTCTTTTCGGCGCGAAACGCAGTTTGTAACACCAGTTGTTATCGATGAACATACTGTCTTCGAGATAGAACTTGTAGTAATTCCGCGCAAAATTCGCCACCGGACTGATGAAGGCTTTCTGGAAGATATTCAGGTAGTTGTCGTAGATGTTGAAATCGAGGTACATTTCACCCAAAAACTGATTCAACTGCAGGTTTTCTATCCCTGAAATCCGGGTTGCGGTAACCAGCTCGCGCTTTTTCTTGGGGTTGTTTTTAAAGCTGAATTCCGAGATGTTTTCCGACAGGATGACGGGAAGGTAGGTCTTTCCCCCGTCGATTGAATCCAGGTAGTTCATGACCACATCGAGACGCTTGACAATGTCCCGGTCCTTGAATTTGTCGCCGATGTTGTTCAGATCGATCTGGATCTTGTTGTACAATTCGTAATCGTATGACTTGAGCTTCTCCTTGTTATTGATGTCTTTGTGGGCAATAACCTTCTTGTGCAGCGTAGTCGACGGGAATTCATCCGGAGGTTTCACCGTTACCTCAATGATGTCCGTGATGAGTTCTTTCAACGCCACATCGATCGTTTGCTCAGTGTCTTTTTTAACGGCTTTGGTCACCAGGACAAACTCCGGCATGAAGTACGTGATGCTGTCCGTTGCGTAGTACGATTGCAGGGTGTAAAATCCAAGGCTATCAGTCAGTGTTCCGATTTTCGAAAACTGAAACTGTACCCGGACATCCGGCATACCTTCACCGGTTGCGGCATCTACTACACGACCTGAAACTTTCGTCTGCTGGGAGTAGACCAAAAGCTGAGTCAGGCAGAGTAGAAACAGAATCCTTAGTTTGAGCATAGATATCGTAAATCTAATTAAAACTAGGATAATAACAACGCCGAAAGGGTCAGATTATTCGTTTAACAGGCGCGACTTCTCTACACGTTTAACGACAAAAATCCCGATTTCATAGAGCAGTAAAATAGGAATACTGACGATAATCTGGGAGATCATATCGGGAGGAGTGATAATTGCTGCCAGGATTAATACCACTACGATGGAGTGTTTCCGGTACTTGATGAGGAAACCGGATGAAACAACACCCAGTTTTCCGAGCAGGTAAGCCACAATCGGAAGCAGGAAGAATAAGCCGGAATAGAAAACAGTTGATAAAACCGTACTCATATACGAATTGATCGTGAAATCGTTCTTAATCTCACGTGAAATCTGGTACGTTCCGAAGAATTGTACACTCATCGGTGCTACGATGAAATATCCGAAGAGAATTCCGAGGAAGAACAGAACACTCACGTAGAATACGATTCCTTTCACCATTTTCTTTTCATTCTGTTTCAGACCTGGTTTTACAAAAGACCAGAGCTGGTAGAAAATGTATGGAAACCCAACTACCACACCGCCCAGGAAACTCATCCACAAAGCGTAAGAGAACTGTCCGCCCATGGTGGTGGACTGGAAGTTGATTGGAATCTCGTCCACACACATGAAGTTCATGGTTCTGCAGAAGAAGTCGAATGTGAAGAAATCGGCCTTGCTCATGGATAGAAAAATGTGGTTCATGATCCAGTCCTGGTACCACCAGATAACAACCGCAAGCACAAGGATTACGATTGCGCAACGAACCAGCCTCCATCTCAATTCCTCGAGATGTTGTAGAAATGACATGTTTTTTTCTTCCTCCATACGTGGGCGCAAAGTTAATAATTCATCAAAAAATAGGCGTAACGAAATGTTAATAGTTGTTTTTTATTCATTTATCTTGTATTTTAGTGTAGTTGCCGATTTTATAGCGCCTATGCGTTTTATTATCAGTAATTTCGATATTTAGTAAAATTTAGGTAATCCTCTAATATTCAAACTTTATGGATCAGAATGATCTGAAAGACGCATTAAGAAAGTTTTTTGGTTTTGATCAGTTTAAGGGACAGCAGGAAAGTATAATTACCAATGTGTTGCAAAAGAAGAATACGTTTGTAATTATGCCGACGGGCGGTGGAAAGTCTCTTTGTTACCAACTTCCCGCCTTGTTGTCCGAAGGAACGGCAATTATCGTTTCTCCGCTGATCGCATTAATGAAAAACCAGGTGGATGCAATACGGAATGTCAGCGACCACAACTCGGTAGCACACTTTCTGAATTCTTCCCTGAGCAAATCGGAAATTAACCGGGTGAAGGATGATATCCTTTCCGGAAAAACCAAACTGCTATACGTAGCGCCGGAATCGCTCACCAAACAGGAAAACATTGATTTCCTGACTTCTGTGCCGATTTCGTTTTTTGCCATCGACGAAGCACACTGTATCTCGGAATGGGGACATGATTTCCGTCCGGAGTACAGACGCCTGCGCGAAATCTTCGAGAAAATCTCCGATGTAGCGATCATTGCGCTGACGGCCACAGCAACGCCGAAAGTTCAGGCTGATATCCAGAAAAACCTGAACATGATGGATGCGTACGTGTTTAAATCGTCGTTCAACCGCGATAATTTATACTACGAGATTCGCCCGAAGCGAAATGTGGAAAAGGAAATCATCAAATATATCCGTCAGCGGGAAGGTAAATCGGGCATTATCTATTGTCTTTCAAGAAAGAAAGTAGAGGAAATGGCTGAATTGCTCCAGGTGAACGGAATCAACGCGTTGGCTTACCATGCCGGACTGGATGCGGTGACGCGTGCCAAACATCAGGATATGTTCCTGATGGAAGAAGTAGACGTGATTGTGGCAACTATTGCCTTCGGTATGGGAATTGACAAGCCGGACGTGCGTTTTGTGATTCACCACGATATTCCGAAATCCCTGGAAAGCTATTACCAGGAAACCGGACGCGCAGGACGAGACGGCGGAGTCGGAGAGTGCATCACGTTCTATTCGTACAAAGACATCGAAAAACTCGAGAAGTTCCTCCAGGGAAAACCTGTTTCCGAACAGGAAATCGGGAAGCAGTTGCTGAGTGAGATCGTGTCGTATTCGGAGACATCTGTTTGCCGCCGGAAGTTTATCCTGCATTATTTCGGAGAATCATTCGATGAAAAGGAATGCAATGACATGTGTGATAACTGCAAATACCCGAGAGAAAAACTCGAAGGAAAAGAATTCGTCTACCAACTGCTTCAGACGGTGGATTACCTGCAGGAACAACAGAAATCCAAACACGTATGCGCATTCTTGTCGGGTGGTGTGACAGCAGAGATTAAAAGCTACAGACACGACCAGGCTCCGTTGTTCGGGGTTGGGAAAGATAAAGACGAACACTTCTGGAATGCAGTGATTCGTCAAACAGTGGTTGCCGGCTTGCTTTACAAAGACATTGAAACATACGGAACGTTGAAGTTTACCGAAAAAGGAAAAGAATTCCTGGCGAATCCGGTTTCATTCACGCTCCTGAAACAACACGATTATTCGGCTTCTGATGATGACGATATTGCTGTTTCTCCAGGAAAAGGCGGTGCGTTTGACGAAGCATTATACGATATGCTGCTGGATTTGAGAAAATCGCTTTCTAAGCAGAATAACATTCCTCCGTTTGTGATCTTCCAGGAACCCTCCTTGAAAGACATGTGTTTCCAGTACCCGATTACCATTGACGAGTTAACAAACTGTCAGGGAGTGGGAAGCGGAAAGGCACAGCGTTACGGAGAACCGTTTATTGCAGTGATCCAGCGCTATGTGGAGGAAAATGACATTGACCGTCCGCAGGATTTGGTGGTAAAATCACTGATCAATAAATCCGTACTGAAAGTACAACTCATCCAGAATATCGACCGGAAACTTCCGTTGGAAGATATTGGAAGAGCACAAGGGAAATCGCTCGATGAGGTGATTGAAGAAATCGAGGCAATTGTTTCTTCCGGCACGCGGGTAAACATCAACTACTACATTGATGATATCCTGGATCCGGATAATCAGGAAGAAATCTACGACTATTTTTCCGAAGCTGAAACAGATGATCTAACAACTGCGTATCATGAATTTGATGGTGATTACACCGAAGAAGAATTGCGTCTTATGCGAATAAAGTTTATGAGCGAGATGGCGAATTAGAGCCAGGACTGATAGACGAAAAAGACATAAGACAAGTTTGTATAAACAAAAAACGGATGAGCAATCATCCGTTTTTTTAGTTATATACAATTCTGTTGTCTCCATGTCCTGACTCTCGAAGTCTTCGAAAGTTATACTGCTACTTCCGCTTTAATATGCGGATGCGGATCGTAATTCAGCAATTCGAAATCTTCAAATTTGAAATCGAAAATGTTTTTCACCTCCGGATTGATCTTCATAGTCGGTAATGGACGGAAATCGCGGGTCAATTGCAATTTTGCCTGATCCAAATGATTGGAATACAAGTGTGCATCTCCCAGGGTATGAATAAATTCTCCCGGTTGTAATCCGCAAACCTGCGCCACCATCATGGTCAATAACGCATAAGAAGCAATATTGAACGGAACGCCGAGGAATGTATCTGCCGAGCGCTGGTACAACTGGCAGCTCAATTTCCCGTCAGCTACATAGAACTGGAACATGGTGTGACACGGAGGAAGCGCCATGTTGTCCACATAAGCAACGTTCCATGCATTTACAATCAGTCTCCGGGAATTCGGATTTTTTTTGATCTGCTCAATCAGGTTGGAGATTTGGTCAATAGACCCGCCGTCAGGAGTCGGCCAGGAACGCCACTGGTAACCGTAAACCGGCCCGAGGTCACCCTGTTCATCTGCCCATTCGTCCCAGATAGAAACATTGTTCTCTTTGAGGTAACGGATATTTGTATCTCCTTGTAAAAACCACAATAATTCATGAATGATCGAACGCAGGTGTAATTTTTTGGTCGTCAAAACAGGGAAACCTTCTTCCAGGTTGAAACGCATCTGGTATCCGAAAACGGAGAGTGTTCCTGTACCTGTCCGGTCTCCTTTAAATGTGCCCTTGTCGAGAATGTGCTGTAATAAATCGTGATATTGTTTCATTTTACCTTCTGAAATGAGGATTGGAATATACGCTTCGAAGTTAGGGATTTTAATGACAGGCAGATTGCTTTGGTTAATAATTCGGTTGCTTTGTTGATTCCTTTCTCTATTTTTGTTTAAAACTGAGAGATGCGTTTTTTATTACCGGTATGGCTGTTATTGATCTCACTGTCTGTTCATTCGCAGGTTCTGAAGAAGAAAACCCTGGGTATTTACCAGGGAGAAATTCCTTCCTATGCACTGGAGTTGGGAGAGGAAGTTTTCCAGGTCGACAAAGCGGCAATCCAGGTCGAATTGCATGCCGACGGAACCTTACTTGAAACAATCGACTCCAAAGCCGTAAAAGGCACTTACCTGATTCTGAAAGAAGACAAAAATACCGTTTACCTCGAAGTCAAACTGGACGGACAGTACATTCCCGAAAGCTATGTGTTGTACAAAAAAGACAAGCGCCTTGAACGAAAAGGAATCTATCCCCAGCCGGATGTGTTCCTGAAAAAGAGTTAAGCCGTTATTCAGGGAAAGAATTTCTTTCGTAATCTTAGTGGTAAAATAGTTGGCTTTCTTCTACCAAGAGGCTCACGAAACACACGAGGAAATGGATGTATCTGTTCCCAGATGAGATTAAAGTTCCTCCTGATGTTCTTAGTAGTAAAACGAGCTTAGTTTTTGACCACTTTGACCCTGCTGACAGCTGCTCCTTCCCGGATTTCAATCCAGTAAATTCCCGCTGAAAGGGTATTGAAAGGCATTGCGTTGAACTCATTCATTCCGTAAGAAGGGACTTTTGTTGCCGAACTGATCTGGTTTCCCTGGAGGTCGAATAAACTGATTTGAGCATCGGAAGTTCCTGTCGAGAACCACGAAACAGTCAGTACTTCGCTAAATGGATTGGGATAAACGGACAAGGATGCAATTTCCTGGCTGACTAATCCCAAGTGACAGGTTCCGGTCAAGCTGCTGTCGATCCATGAAGTGCGGTTCAAAATCCACGTTTTGAGTGCTGAAATTTCTCCCGGGTAATCCGCTGGAATCGGGCTTGGATTGGGCCAGGTGTAAATCCCCAGTAAAGGCCATTGGTCAAAATGCCGGTCTTTCGGAACGTTGATGTATTGCGCAATGGAATCAATTTTGGCAAAAAGCGCGTTGTTGGAAAGAACGCCCTGGCGAAGAATTGTCCAGCGGCATTTGACTTCATCCTGGAACCACGGATCTTCCATCAGGCGCGACCACCAGGTCGGAACTTGCCAATCACCGCCCGGACAGGTATTCGTGAATTCGTATTGCCAGCCGGTATAATCGTCCCCTGCGCAGTAGTCGGCGTTCCACCAGGCAATGTTGAAATCCCACACCGGGCCCATACGCAGTTTGCCGCCTTTGGAGTCTTTTTCTTTGTGAAGAAAGCTGCTCAGACGGTAACCGTCTACGTTTTTACTGAGTTCATTCAGGATCAGGAAATCGATAAAGGTCTCCGGAACGGTGTATTTCCGGTAGCCGGTATTCGGATCGGCAAAAGACGGGCTTGCCAATGCAGTTTCGAATGAATCGACATACGCCTGGATGTAATCTCTTTGCTGTGGCTGAATGTCGCCCGGCTTCGGATAATGGTACAGAAAGTGAATCGGCGTGTTATCCGATGCGGTGTATTGGGAATCCCATCCATCGGCAGAAGATCCGGTTGTTTTGTCTATTTTAACGATGTACCCCCCGGTCAGGTCGTCGCCGGAAATATCTGTCGGAAGAAGTTTTGCAATAGCTACACGGTTCGGATCGCGCTTGATTTTTTCCATCAACGTGTAAATTCCCTGGTATTGATCGTTCAGCACCAATTCGCAGAGAACGGTGCGGGAAGCGTAATGCCCCATTTGATTGGCCAGTTCATACGTCAGAATGTTGCGCATGCAGGTTTTATCGTTGTATGGCGCATACAAAATCCAGTCATGTTCTATCGGGAGCCCGAGCAGAACCGTGTCTTTCGTTGTTCCGTTGACATCGCGTGTTTCCAGCGCATAAGACTTTTGCGGGAAATCTCCGGAAGTGGATCCTCTTCGTTCAATCCCGATCAGGTTGTTGTATGCGTTGGGAAAATCGGTTACGTGGTTGATGTTTCCCGGGCCGTTATTAATGATTTTCATGTGGGCCTGGATTTTGGGCTCGTCGGGAATGCCCTGGTTGTTCGTGTTCAGAATCACGATCGGGAGGTTGCTGTTGCTGAACGGCTGATAAGTTGCCGGGTTCGAGCCGAAGGTAATCGACCAGGAGTCCAGGGTTCCTTCATCACCGCTTGCCGAGTCGAAAACACGCAGTTTCCAGGTTCCGTTGGGATTTTGATTGTTGTTCGCAACACCAAGTGGATTCATGGCTTTGAAGGTTCCGCTGAATGGTGCACCTTGGGTAACAATCGAGATCGTTGCGTCTCCGCGAAAACAGGTTCCGGTGAAGTTGTCTCCGCTTCCGCCTACGGCAGAGAAGAGCACAATTTGGGTTCCGTCCGGAGCTTCCAGCGTGGCTGTGACATCGGCATCCCAGGTATGGGTAATGGAAAGGCAAACCTGTTCCAGTCCAAAAGTTGTTTGATCTATGACGGCCGGTAAACCGTTCACCGAGATCGTGTTGACAAGTTCCTGGTTGTCGAGAATATTCCCGGAAGTTCCGTTAAAGGTTTGCGCACAGGAAACAGCACTTACAATAAGTGCCAGAGAGGAGAGTATAGCTTTCATTCAGTATTATCTGAATGTTAAGTTACAATTAATTTGAATGAAACAAAATTAATGTGAAATATCTGACAAATCTTCCGGGTTGTGTTTGTGGCGGAAAAGAATGGCGAATAACACGGCTACAATCAATGCATAAGCTGAGAACGTAAGCCAGATCCCTGTCCAGTTCAAACGATCGCCGTTGCTGAAGTACGAATCGATCACAATTCCACTGATGTAGCTTCCGAGAATCGCTCCCACACCATTGGTCATCATCATAAACATTCCCTGTGCACTGGAGCGGATACGCGGATTACAGGACGTTTCCACGAACAGCGAACCGGATACATTGAAAAAGTCGAACGCCATACCGTAAACGATGCAAGAAACGATGATCATCCAAAGCCCGTCGGAAGGATTTGCGTATGCAAGCAGTCCGAAACGAAGCACCCAGGCCAGCATGCTGATCAGCATCACTTTTTTGATTCCGAATTTCTTCAGGAAGAAAGGAATCGCCAGGATAAAAAGTGTTTCTGAAATCTGGGAAATGGAACTGATGATGGTCGAATATTTCACAACGATGGAATCGGCATATTCCGGGAATTTGGAAAAGCCTTCCAGGTAGGTATCGATGTACATGTTCGTGAGCTGAAGCGCTGCGCCAAGTAGCATGGAAAACACGAAGAACACCGCCATTTTGTAGTTTGCAAACAACTTGAATGCATTGATGATCACTTCTTTGGTTGAATTTTTTTCTTCCAGGTTGTGGTGCTGCGGCGGACATGCAGGCAGGGTGAATGCGTATATTGCCAGGATGATTGCCGAAGCAGCTGCAATGTAGAATTGGCCTTCTGTGGTTTTGAAGCCGCAAAGATTTGTTGTCCACATCGCGAGAATAAACCCTACTGTTCCCCAAACCCGGATGGGAGGGAAGCTCTTGATGACATCGTATTGATGATTTTTGAGGACGTGATAGGCGATGGAATTGGATAATGCAATGGTGGGCATGTAACAAAGCATGGCGCCGAAAATGACCCAGAAAAAAGTGTTCGGATCACTGACAGAAGGAATGGAGGCCAATGCAACGGCTCCGAGTAAATGAAGAATCCCATAGAGTTTTTCGGCATTGATCCAGCGGTCGGCGATGATTCCGGTGATGGTCGGCATGAAAAGCGACGAAATTCCCATCGTGGAGAAAATAGCTCCGAATTCGGAGAAATCCCAATTCATGGTTTTCGTACAGTAGTTGCCAATGGTAATGAGCCACGCTCCCCAAACGAAAAATTGGAGAAAACTCATGACGGTCAATCGAACTTTGATGGAATTCCCCATAACAGTATTATTTGATGTTGATTTGATTACGCTCCGCGCTTCTTGATTTCGTCTCTGATACGGGAAGCCAATTCGTAATCTTCCTGTTCAATAGCGCTTTGCAACTGTTCTTCCAGTTCTGATTTGGTCATTTTGGAGAATTCATTGTCGTCCGAATCTGCGATTTCGATTTCGTCTTCTTCATCGAGAAATTCGTCGGAAAGGATTCCGGCAGAAGAAAGAATGGATTCAAACGTATAGATAGGGCAGTCGAAACGAACAGCTAAAGCAATGGCATCCGAAGTGCGTGCATCGATATCCGAATAAACACCGTCTTTTTCGCAAACCAGCTTGGCAAAGAAGATACCTTCCTGCAGGTTGTAAATAACCACTTCTTTTAATTGAATGGAGAAGGTTTGAGCCAGAGATTTGAACAAATCGTGGGTCAGTGGCCGGGTTGGGGTCATTTTTTCGAGTTCAATGGCAATGGCCTGAGCTTCAAAACCGCCGATAATGATCGGTAAACGGCGTTTTCCGCCCGATTCTGCTAAAACCAATGCATAAGCACCACTTTGTGTCTGACTGTATGACAGCCCGATAATGTCTAGTTTAATCTTGTCCATTCGAACGTTTTCCTTACGAAGGGTTTAAATAAGGAGGGAAGCAGTGTACGTGCTTCCCTCCCCGGATTACTTTCGTAAAAATAACTAAATAGATTAATCTTAGTGTGCTGTTGAACGGAATTTTTTTACAGCTTCCGTCAATTTCGGCAATACGTCGAATGCGTCACCAACCACTCCGTAGTCAGCAGCCTTGAAGAAAGGAGCTTCCGGATCCGTGTTGATTACTACGATCACTTTTGAACCGTTTACTCCTGCCAAATGCTGGATAGCACCGGAGATTCCGACTGCGATGTACAGGTTCGGACGAATGGCAACACCCGTTTGCCCTACGTGCTCGTGGTGAGGTCTCCAACCGATATCTGCTACCGGACGGGAACATGCTGTTGCAGCACCCAATGCTTTTGCCAGGTCTTCAACGATTCCCCAGTTTTCAGGACCTTTCAATCCGCGACCTGCTGAAACAACCAATTCTGCTTCCGGTAATGGAATTTCACCTTCCGGCATTTTGGTTTCAACCACTTTGATAGCAGAAGCACCAGCCGCTCCGTCGAATGCTTCTACGCTGCATGCCGAACCTGATTTTTCAGGCTGGAATGAGTTCGGAAGCAGGGAGATAATTTTTTTCGCTGAGTTTACCGATACAAAACCGAATGCTTTTCCGGAGAATACATTCACTTTTACCACGAAACCGTTTGCTGTGTTCGGAACGTCAACTGCTCCGGAGATCAATCCTGCTTTCAAACGAACGGACAAGCGCGGAGCAACTGCTTTCGCTACCAGGTCGTGAGAGAAAATGATCAGTTCAGCTCCGGTTGTTTCAGCGGCTTTTGCTACCAAACGCGTTACCTGCTGAGAATCTTCCGTAGATACATGGCGGTCTACCAATACTTTTTCTGCTCCGTATTCTCCCAATGTTGCCAATGTAGCATCGTCAACAGAACCCGTTGCAACAACTGTAATCGAACCACCGATTTTCTTTGCATAAGTCACTGCTTCAAGCGCGCTTTTTGCCAGGTGGTTGGATGAATTGATATAAACTAAAATATTCATAATTCCTTTGTTCTTCTAGATTAAATAACTTTCGCCTCGTTGTGCAACAAAGCAACTAATTCGTCCATGTTGTTCGGATCGATCATCTTCACAGCTGATTTCGCCGCAGGCAATCCGTATTCAACGTAAGATGTCAGATCGTCAACAGCTGCAGGAGCTACCACTGTAAGCGGTTTGGTACGTGCTGCCATGATTCCGCGCATGTTCGGAATGCGTTGTTCCGCCATTCCTTTAGCACAGGAAACTACCAATGGAAGGTTTGCTTCCACTACCTGAACACCACCAACGATTTCCTGCTCCAATCGTGCAGTTGTTCCGTTGATATCCAGTTTTGTAGCCAGGGAAACAAATGGAAGGTCCATTGCTTCAGCGATCATTCCAGCTACCTGTGAACCATTGTAGTTGATGGTTTCTTTTCCTGTCAATACCAGGTCAAAACCGTTTGATTTTGCATATTCAGCGATCTGGATTGCAGTGAAGTAAGCGTCTTTCGGATCCGCATCGATGCGTACTGCGTCATCTGCACCGATTGCAAGCGCTTTGCGGATAATTGCTTCATCAGCTGCATTTCCGACAGTAATAATAGTCAAGTTACCGCCAAGGGTTTCTTTCAATTCCAATCCGCGCACAAGTGCATACCACTCGTCGTATGGGTTGACAATGTACTGAACTCCATTCTCATCAAACTGCTTGTTCCCGTCTGTGAAAGCAATTTTTGATGTAGTATCCGGAGATTTACTGATACATACAAGAATTTTCATATCTTTTTTATTTAAACGTAAGACTGCGAGCGTGTAAAATTATACAAGTACAGTATTTGCTTGTTAAACATCCTTTCGGAAGCAAAAATAATCAAATCCTCCTATTTTCAAAAATATTATGTACGCATAATATGATGGGTTTTGAACAATTTGTTCACCATTTCCTTAAAATGTGTGTTCTTGCACCTCATTTTAGTGTGCCAGAAACGAATTTTGATTAATTTTGGTGCTGCTTTTAAGCGAAATAAAAAACGATAAGAATGAAGACAGTTCAATTTAGAGAAGCCCTTCGTGAAGCTATGTCAGAAGAAATGCGCCGTGATGAAGGTGTGTTTTTGATGGGAGAAGAAGTTGCTGAATACAACGGGGCATACAAAGTGTCTCAGGGAATGTTGGATGAATTTGGCCCGAAACGTGTGATTGACACCCCGATCGCTGAGTTGGGATTTGCCGGAATTGCTGTTGGAGCATCGATGAATGGTCTTCGCCCGATTGTTGAGTTCATGACCTGGAACTTTGCGATTTTGGCTGCTGACCAGATTATCAACTCTGCTGCTAAAATGTTGCAAATGTCCGGAGGACAATACGGTTGTCCGATCGTTTTCCGCGGTGGAAACGGAACTGCAGGTCAGTTGGCAGCAACGCACTCTCAGAGTTTTGAAGCATTTTACTCGCATGTACCGGGGTTGAAAGTGATTACTCCGTCTACTCCATATGATGCAAAAGGATTGTTGAAAGCGGCAATCCGCGATAACGACCCGGTAGTATTCCTGGAGTCTGAAAAAATGTACGGTGATAAAGGTGAAATTCCGGAAGGAGAATACATCATTCCGATCGGAGTGGGAGATATCAAGCGTAAGGGAACGGATGTAACCGTTGTTTCTTTCGGGAAAATTATCAAAGTGGCTCACGAAGCTGCAGAAGTATTGGCGAAAGAAGGAATTTCTATCGAGATCATCGACTTGAGAACGATTCGTCCGATTGATTACCCGTTGATCGTGGAATCTATTAAGAAAACAAACCGTTGTGTGGTTCTGGAAGAATCCTGGCCGCTGGCTTCGATTTCTTCTGAGATCGCGTACCATTTGCAACGTTATGCATTCGATTACCTGGATGCACCGGTGCAACGCGTGACTCAGACAGATACGCCGTTTGCGTTTTCACCGACTTTGATCGACGCAGCATTGCCGAACGTTGAAAAACTGGTGAAAGCTGTGAAAAGCACGTTGTACAGAAACTAAGAAGATACGTAGTTAATAAACAAAAAAGTCGGGGTGAAAAATTTTTCACCCCGACTTTTTTATTGGTATAGGAATGGAACGCCATGCATGGCGTTCTGATCTTTAAATCTCTGCGCTGGAAGTTGGGAATGCACGGTCTACTTTCTTAAACAAACCTTGCAATACTTTTCCAGGACCGACTTCGATGACTTCTGTTGCACCGTCAGCGATCATTTGCTGCATCGTCTGTGTCCAGCGAACAGGAGCTGTCAGCTGATCAATCAAGTTCTTCTTGATTTCTTCCGGGTTGGTTACCGCAGCAGCTGTTGTGTTTTGATATACCGGACAAATCGGTGTATTGAATGTTGTGGATTCGATTGCTTTTGCCAGTTCTTCACGAGCCGGTTCCATCAAAGGAGAATGGAAAGCTCCACCCACTTGCAGAATCATGGCGCGTTTTGCACCTGCTTCCGTCAATTTGGCACACGCTTCTTCTACCGCAGGAATTGCTCCGGAGATTACCAATTGTCCCGGGCAGTTGTAGTTTGCGGCTACCACGATTCCATCGATGGATTTGCACACGTTTTCTACCACTTCGTCTTCCAGGCCTAAAATAGCCGCCATGGTAGAAGGAACAGCTTCACACGCAGCCTGCATTGCCAGTGCGCGTTTGGATACCAGGCGCAAACCGTCTTCGAAAGAAAGTGTTTTGTTGGCAACCAATGAAGAGATTTCTCCCAGGGAATGACCTGCAACCATATCCGGTTGAAAGCTATCGCCCAAACACGCCGCAAGAATCGTGGAGTGAAGGAAGATCGCCGGCTGGGTCACTTTGGTTTGCTTCAACTCTTCGTCAGATCCTTCGAACATGATTTTCTGGATGTCAAAACCCAGGATTTCATTCGCTTTTGCGAACAGTTCTTTTGCTAAATCAGACGCTTCGTAAAGGTCTTTTCCCATTCCTGAGAACTGGGCACCTTGTCCCGGAAATACGTATGCTTTTTTCATAATTTCATTTTCAATGAGCAGGCAAATATAGTAACTTCATGAAATAAGTGATCAGTGAAAATGGAGAAGTGAAAAGTCTTTGATCAACCTCTTAGTTGTTTCTGCCTGAAACGGTACCCATAAAAATACCCCGACTCCGGAACCGGAATCGGGGTAGAAATTGTTATTTAGAAAGAACGATTAGTTCTTAACAACCATTTTCTTGCTAACAGTTCCTTTGTCTGTAGAAACGTTTACGGTGTAAACTCCTGCAGCGAAATGAGCTGTAGAGAAAGATACTTTAGAAGTTCCTTCAGAAGCTGTTGTTGTGTAAACTGTTTTTCCTGTCAGATCAACTACTGCGATTGTAGAAGCAACTGCTCCGTTTACCTCAACTGTGGCTTCACCTACAACTGGGTTAGGGTATACGTTTACGTCTACGTTAGCGATGTTTTGAGCTACTGACAAAGATGGGTCTTCAGAAAGACGGATCATGATTGCTCCCGGATCTGTCAATTGGAATCTGTTTCCGTCAGCTGTGTAACCCAATACAGTTCCCTGGAAAGTTGGCTGTGCATATCCGAATCCTACTTCGTTTGCTCCACCTAAGTGGTGCGCCATAACCAGGATCAGGCTTCCCTGAGGAATTGATACGGAACCTCCGTCGATTGGAATAGTAATGAATGTGTTCAATTCAGACTGTACGATCGGGTGGTATACTGTTTCACCCAAGTAATCAAACTCCTGAGTAGTTGTGTTGAAGATTTCGATCACACAGTTGATTTCTTGTCCCACTGCTGTAGATTGGTTCAACAAACGAACCTGAACACCAGTTACTTCCATAGTGTTGAATACTTCCATCAGGTTACCGATTCTCAATTCAGCACCATCCTGGCTTGTTACCTGAGCAATTCCACCTTTGATAGTGTTGTCGTCACGACCGTACAGGTACTGGTCACGAACGACTGTGATTGCTCTGGTGTTGTTTGCCAAATCACCGTCGGTTACACCTGCGCCAAGGTCAGTTGTGTAGTTGATGGTGTAGCTTCCTGCTGCAGTTGGAATAGCACAAGGTGTTGTGATTTCCAGGGTATCTGTAGCTCCTACGGCAATAGATACGGCGCTGCTTGTTTGGTTGTATGATCCCGGACCAGTTACATTCAATGTAACGTTTGGCTGGTTAGAACCTCCATTGTTCATAGCAAGAGCTCCGAAAGTCAATCCTGGGAAAGATGTTTGGGAAGCTGCTACACGGTAGTAGTCCAATCCTTCTGTGGATGCAAGTGCTGTAGCCTGAGTGATTCTGGTGAATTTCGCATCGTTTGCGAATGCTTCAACCAACTTCACATCGTCAATTGCCCAGAACCAATCGTAATCTCCCTGGTACAAGAAACGGATTTTCACAGTGTTTGACCAGTTTCCACCAGCCAATACAGCAGAAATGTTTACTGTTTCAAATTCAGGGTTTGCAGAGTTGGTGTTTACCGGAACTTCTGAAACCGGGTTCACTTCGATAGTTACCCATGTTGCACCGTTGTCATTTGAAATCTGAACGAAATTCTTATCGTAGAAGTGACGATAAATCTCCGTGAATTTCAGGTACATTGGAGTGTTCAGTGCGCTTCCGTTAGCTGTCAGAAGGTTTGCCAATGCTACAGTTGTTTCAATGTAAGCATTTTGAGTTTGGCCACTTCCTGCAGCATCAGAGTTCACCAACGCGAAGTTTCCTGTACCGATAGTAGTCGGGAAACCGTAAGTTGCCGCCTGAGACGTCAACGAAGTTGGCAATGCGCCCACAATCGCCCAGTCTCCTGAAGTGTGCGGTGGTGTTCCTCCCGGATTGTTTCCGATAGTCCAATCAGATGTGGTTGAGAAATCGTTGGTCCACAAAATGTCTCCTTCAGTTTTAGTAGACGGAGTTTCTGTTTTAGCACCAACTTTGAAATTGTCATAACGACTCTGTTTTACGCTAACAATCGAATTGCTTACCTGAGCAGTCGCCAGGGTAGTCAAAGCCATTGAAAATAAACCTAAGTATACTTTTTTCATAGTTTTTTGTTTGAGGTAAAAATAAACAATTGAAAATGAAATAAAAAACAAAATGTTGGTATGAGCGGTAAAATAAATGGATGACAGGCTGAAGGTGTGTGTGGTTTTATTCTGTAAAAATATTCTTGAGTCGCAGGTTTTACGCGGGCTTGAAGCCGGTTGTTGCGTCAAGTGAATCTTAAATTGGAAAATAAGAGAATGTTATTTTTTTGTTTCTATTTCAATACGGAAATGATGTAATATGAGGTGTTTAGATCGGTTTAGTATCTGACAACGGGAGCTCTCAGATGCGGAACTCCCGTTTCCTTTTTCGTGTTTTTTATGGTTGAATCACCACTTTTTTAGAGAGCAGCTGCGTTCCGGGCTTTTCCAGGTTGATCAGGTAAATACCCGGTGTCCAGTCTGAAATGGTTACTGATTCTGTTGTTGATGTTGGTGTGATGGTTTTTTCATACACTTTCCGCCCTGCCACGTCATAAATAGCAATGATGCCGTTGCTTGTTGCTTCCGGAAGGACAATCGTTAGCTGATCATTTGCCGGATTGGGTGATATGGAGAATTGTCCGGCAAGGTCCGTTTCCGGGGTGTCTGTTCTCCATGCTTCCTGAATGCAGAATGAACTGGAGTTCGTGATTGGGGTCTGGATGATCGGAAGCGGATTTTGGGAAAACAGATCGCTCACGCTTTCCAGAAGGAAGCCGGTTAGCAGGGTGAACGGTGTTGTGGAAAACGAAGACGTTGCGCTGCCACAGCGGTTTTCTCCGATAGAACTGATGTCCCGCCACAGCCGGATGTTTTCGGTACTGGTACTTGCGGAATCGCTGCCAATAAGAACGTATGCCGTTTGATCTGTATTATACCCCATTATCCGGTTGTAATAATACCCGTACGGTCCTGCAGCGGATGTTTTTAACCAATTGTTTTCATTGTAAAGTCTCATTCCGTTGTTAGAGCCCGGGTACAATTTCCCCCACAATACAGCGTCAAGAGCGGTATCGTATTCCAGCATAAATGGTTGAAGTGCTGAACCGGTTGGCATATATCCGGCAATTACAAGTGCATCCGGATTGTAAAGCGAAGGTTTCATTTCATAGGAATAGCAGTTGTTGGCAGGGTTGAATCGGTGATGAGACAACACCGTTCCGGTGGAGTAATCTTCCCGGATCAGGTGTGTATTGTGTGATCCGGAAGCGTTGGCTAAAATCCAGATGCTGGAAGATGCCGGATCGTACAACGCATCGGCACCTACTGCCGGGTATTTGGAAGAGGTTGTCCATTGATTGGCCCAAATCACAGTACCCGTGGTCATGTCGATCAGGGCATTTGACACGGATGGACTCGGATTGCAGGCACCGGTGATGAAAAACTCATTGGGTGTTGCTCCTTCAACCACATCAGCCGGGGTGTCGTAATCATTAGGGCTTGCTCCGGCGGGACTGCTGTATGCGTAACTCTGTATGATGTTTAAAGTCGGATCCAGTTTGAAGATCGTGATGTTTCGTTTGTCTGTGTTCAAAAAACCGGTGCTGGAAACGCCTATTGCGCCAAAGTTTCCGTCGCTCAGGTAAATGCCCTTGACGCCAAGCAGGTGTGGAAAAGCTGCGGACGACAGGGTATTTGATACCAGTGGATTTCCGTTGTCATCTACAATGGCAACCAGCATGCGGTCTCCGGAAGAAGATTTGACGCTTCCTACAACAAAGTATCGGAGTTGTCCTGCTTGTTGGAATACCTCGATATGATTAAACCGGATTTCTGCACCGGCCGTGGTGTAATAATTTGTCCAGGATAAACTTCCCGTTGATTGATAACGGCTGATTGCTCCCTTCATGGGGACGGATCGTTTTAGATTCAGAGCGGTAGATGCCGTTGCATAACCGGGGCCGTACAAACTGGGGAAGGTGTTGGGGATGGTTCCGGTTGACGTGTAAATGTGATCATTGATTCCATCGGAATAAGTGCCGTATTGCGCTTTTGCAAAAGTCGCAAACAGCAGGAATGCAACTAAAAAATGAGCTTGAGCGGCTGGTTTTCCGTGATTCCGGAATAGGGTGTTGGATGTTTTCATAGGATAGTAGTATTGTGTTTGCGGCACTGGATTCGAAAGCAGATATAGCAAACGAAGTGAATAGTGATGTTTGTATAATGTTTAGTATCAGTTGGTAAGGTAAGCTGAAAAAGTGGTTTTTAAAAATTTTTCAGTCGAAATGGAGTTTTCCACCGGAAGTGTCGGAATGGTACTCCTTATTTTGAATGGTATTCTTTCAGTCTGCTCATCCAGGGAAGCCAGGTCGATACTTCGATATCAACGCAACGATTTTCATAGCAATCTGCCCTCGCGCACATGGAGCCCTGAGCGGAAAAACTGCCTTCATAAACCGTTCCTTGATACTCATACCAGTAAATCAGCGAATAGGTGCTTTTGGAGTGAGATGCCCTTGTTACCTTCCCACAGACCACTTCAGTCTTGATAAAAGCCACTTGAAGAAAGCTATAAATCGAGATAAACCCCATGATAAAAATGACGATGACCCAAAAGTCCTGCTTGTTTTTGTGATAGAAGTTCATAGTGGGAGGAAGATAACCAAAAAAGCCTCAACTTTCCGAAGAAAATCAAGGCTTAATCTTATGAGTTGGGCACTCTTCCGATAGCTATCGGAAGTACTCGAAGCGGGTCCCGATAGCTATCGGGATGAATCCGCACGGTATTTCTCAATCAAGTTTTCCATGATTTCCGGATATTTTTTGAGATTCTGAGTGTATTTTCTGGATTTCATTTTCTTGATGTGCATTTCAATTTGTCTGGCCATCTGATATTCCAGGTCATCTTTGGAATAGAATAATTCCCAATCATCTGTCCGATGAGTAAATCCGATTTCAAATGATTTGTTTAAATGCTGTTCGAGACGTTGTTCGAGGTTTAAACAGCTACCAATATAAAATTGATCGATACTTGAGGAATATAAGATGTAAACAGTAGCCATGGTATAAAATCAAAAAAGCCTCAACTTTCCGAAGAAAATCAAGGCTTAATCTTATGAGTTGGAAGCACTCATTGTACTCGAAGCGGGACTTGAACCCGCACGACCAAATGGTCACAGGATTTTAAGTCCGGCGTGTCTACCAATTCCACCATTCGAGCATTTCTCGCACTGCGAGCGGACTTAAAAAAAATCCCGATCATCGAGCGGAGTCGAGATGCGGGATTTTTTCTGGAGCGAGAGACGGGATTCGAACCCGCGACCCCGACCTTGGCAAGGTCGTGCTCTACCAACTGAGCTACTCTCGCGTATGTCATTTTTTAATCTGTCAAACTGCTCGTTAGCAATCAGATCGCATGAAGCTGATCATTAGTTGAAATGAACTTTACTTCGATTACGGGCGACAAATGTATAAAGTTTTTTTAAAATATGGAACTATTTTTTTGAAGTAAAATGGAATAAAATTAGCTCTTTCTTAATAATTCGTTGTCATTTAATAAGATACAAGGAGTAAAAAGTGCTGTAAAAACGGGGAGTGTTAGAAGTCATGCTATTCAAATGATTTTCGGGAGGAATGCGTATAAGCCTTTCAAAATTAGAATAATTGCTATTTTTGCGGTCAAATTAATACCTAAATTATGAAACACGTCTTTGTTACTACTTATCTTATTTTTCTTTCGACTACTTTATGTTTCAACCTCAGCTACTCCCAATATTATTCATGGGCAAAGCCGTTTTTGGGAGGAGGATCGAATGATTCGGGTCAATCTATTGCCGTTGATGCATCGGGAAATGTATACACTACGGGGTATTTTGAAGCAACAGTTGATTTTGATCCGGGGCCGGGAGTGAATTCTGTGATCTCCAATGGGGCTACGGATATTTTTATTTCGAAGTTAAATGCTTCCGGTAATTTGGTCTGGACAAAAATATTGGGTGGATATGGAGCCAATTATGCCTATTCTATTGCCCTGGATGCTTCCGGAAATGTATACGTAACCGGGGATTTTGAAGGAACTATTGACTTGGATCCGGGACCGGGAACAAGCAGCTTTACAGCGAATGGCACATCTGATGTCTTTGTTTGCAAGTTAAACAATGCTGGTAATTTTGTCTGGGGAAAAACAATAGGAAGCTCTTATGCTGATTATGGAAGGGCACTTGCCCTGGATGCTTCCGGTAATGTTTATTTTACAGGTTATTATCAAGGAACAATTGACTCCGATCCCGGGTCCGGAACGAATAATATCACTTCACAGGGAAGTTATGATGTGTTTATTACAAAGTTAGATGCCTCCGGAAATTTTGTTTGGGGTAAATCGCTTGGAGGTTCCGGGGATGACCGTGGATATGCAATTCAGGTTTCTGCTTCCGGAAATGTCTACACATCAGGTTCATTCAATGCAACAGCAGATTTTGATCCGGGAACAGGTACGAGTTCCCTGACCTCAGTAGGAGCAGGAGATGTGTTCATTAGTAAATTGTCTTCTGCGGGAACTTTTATCTGGGCAAAAACGTTCGGGGGAAGTAATACGGATATCGGAAGAGGGATCGCTGTAGATGCTTCGGAAAATGTCTTCATAACAGGTTATTTTTGGGGAGATATAGACCTGGATCCCAGTTCAGGAGCAGGAAACTTTAACGGAGCAGGATTTAATGATTTGTTTATCAGTAAAATGGATGCTTCTGGTAATTATGTTTGGGGGAAAGCAATGGGTTCGATCGGAGATGACCAGGGTTTATCCATTGCAGTGGATAACTCAGGAGCTTTGTACGTAACGGGTTATTATGCCGAAACCGTAGACTTTGATCCGAATGCAGGTACCAGTTATTTAACTTCCCAGGGGCTTAGCGAAGTATATGTTTGTAAGTATACTTCTGCTGGAAACGTCGTATGGGCAAAATCAATCGGTGGAGTGGGTGAAGACAGAGGAAAAGGAATTTATGCCAACTCGTCGGGTAATGTCTATGCCACTGGGACTTTTCAGGGAACAGTTGATTTTGATCCGGGGGCAAGTACAGCAAATCTTACAGCAGGAAATATTGATGTGTTTGTATTGAAAATGGGGCCTTGTGAGAACGTAACGGCATCCGTGACGAATAATACGATCACTTCAAATAATACAGGAACGTCCTACCAATGGGTAAACTGTAATAACGGAAATGCTCCGATATCAGGTGCAACATCCCAAAGTTACACGCCAACAGTTAACGGAAGTTACGCTGTTATTGTGACAAGTGGAACGTGTTCTATGACCTCAAACTGTGTTACTATTAGCTGGTTAGGCTTGGAAGAAAACTCATTTTCGGCTAACATCACGTTTTATCCGAACCCGACATCCGGAATCTTGAATATTACTTCGGATGAAACGATTTCGATGATCGAAGTATACAATTTGCAGGGACAATTATTAAAGCAGCAAAGCAGCGATTTGAAGATGGTTGACATTTCTGAGTACCAATCCGGAATCTACTTTGTAAAATTGATTGCTTCCAACGGTCTGGTATTCTCGCAGAATATTGAGAAAGTGGATTGATCCGATGAGATTTTGAATAATGAACATGGGGAAATGAGCTTGTAAAGGCTCGTTTCCCTATTTACTGATCTTTAGCAAAAGAAACTCTTGACTGAAAACAGATCAGTGAAAGCCACCCTGGCCCCGGTACAAGTCCAGCGAAGTGTCCAGTACAATTTTAACGACCGTAATTTCGGCGTCCAGTGCTTCTGCCGGTACATTTAGAAAAAGCGTTCCCGGAACCCGGCTCCAGGAGATTTTTCCGACCGTTTTTACCGGAACGTTGGTTGTCGTTCCCAATACTTCGGCAGAGACTACCTGGTTTTTTACCCCTTTCAGCATCAGATCAATGCTTGCTTGTGCGGGTGTTCCGTCCGGACGAACAGCATTCACAAACAAGTAGAGCGTTTTCCGGTCCTTGCTCAACGTGGAATTCCCGTGGTAATGTCCGTAAGGTAATCCGGCGTTTGTTCCATAGATTGCTTCCGCATGTTTGTTTGTCCACCGACCGATTTCTTTCAACAAACGCACTTGCTCTTCCGGGATGGTTCCGTCTGCTTTCGGGCCGATATCCAGGAGTAGATTTCCACCCATGTTCAGGCATTCGGTGAAAATCCGGAGCACCTCGTTGGTTGTTTTGTAATGGGTGTCAGTTGGCTGATATCCCCAGCTTTCGTTGCTTGTCAGGCACAATTCCCAGCTCTTTTTCTCCGGGTGGGTGATTGGCATGTTTTGTTCCGGGGTCGAATAATCTCCGTAAGAAGGCAGGCGACCGTTCAAAATAGCTTTTGGATTCGATGTGTGGATAATCGAATCGATGGTGGAAGCGCCCCATTCAGCTTCCGTATGTTCCCAGTCGCCGTCGAACCAATACAAATCGGGAGAGAATTGTGTATTGATTTCTGCAATCTGCCGGTGCATGAAACGCAGAAAACGATTCCAGCGCTGCGGATCTTGTGTGATTTGATAGCGGTCTGTTTCCTTCAGGAATTTCGGGTAATCTCCGTGCGACCAATCCAGGAGCGAATAATACGCCCCGAAATGGATTCCTTTTTTGCGAAGTGCATTGGAAACCGGAGTGATCAAATCGCGTGCTGCAGGTGTTTGATAAATGGTACTCAATGGTTTTTTGGCGTCCCAGAGTGCGTTTTTGGCTGCCGGATAAGTACTGTTGGGAAAGGAGGTGTTCCAATCGGATTTGGAAGGGTAGGGTGTTAATTCCAGGGTATTCCACAAAGCTAATCCGTCGTGGTGTTGTGTAGTAATGACTGCATACCTGGCGCCGCTTTCCTGAATCAGTGCAGCCCATGCTTCCGGATCAAATCGGTTGGCGGTGAAGCCTTTCATTTGGTGCATGTAGGTGTCGTATGGAACGGTTCCGTTGTGGAAAGACCAGCTTTCCGAAGTGCCGTTAACAGCATACATTCCCCAATGGATGAAAATACCGAGTTTGGCATCGTTGAACCATTGCAGGCGCGTAGAATCTGTTTGAGACTGAACACCGACTGATACCAGCAGAAACAGGAAAAAACACTTTTTCATCACTTTGCAGATTTACTTTCTAACCTTTTTCAATAGTTCAAATTGATTTTAACTCGTTGAATCCATTGAACGTTTTTAACCTTGTTTGAACCTGTTTTACGTGTATTTTATCCCCCGGTTAACTTTTTGATTTCATTCAGTTTCATCAGGGCTTCAACAGGAGTCAGTGTATTGATGTCGATCGAAACCAACTGGTCGTGGATTTGCTCCAGAACCGGATCATTCAGCTGGAAGAAACTTAGTTGCATATCGGAGGCATTTCCTGCTTGTACAACCACATCTTTTACCGATTGCACCTCGCTTGAACGGTGATTCAGTTCCAGTTGTTCCAGCATGAGTTCGGCGCGGTGAATTACTTTGGAAGGCATTCCTGCCAGTTTTGCTACGTGGATTCCGAAGCTGTGTTCACTTCCGCCTTCAACCAGTTTGCGCAGGAAGATGATTTTCTGCCCCACTTCTTTTACGCTCACATTGTAGTTGTGGATGCGCGGAAATTGAACAGCCATTTCGTTCAATTCGTGGTAGTGCGTTGCAAACAGCGTTTTTCCTTTCGCCTGTGGGAATTCGTGAATGTATTCGGCAATGGCCCACGCAATGGAGATGCCATCGTAAGTACTGGTTCCGCGTCCGATTTCATCCAGGAGGATCAAACTCCGGTCTGAAAGATTGTTCAAAATGCTGGAAGTTTCATTCATCTCCACCATGAAAGTAGATTCCCCGGAAGAAATGTTGTCTGAAGCTCCGACGCGGGTAAAGACCTTGTCGACAATTCCTAAAATAGCGGCATCGGCAGGGACAAAACTTCCCATTTGTGCCATTAAAACGATTAATGCCGTTTGGCGGAGCAACGCACTTTTTCCCGACATGTTTGGTCCGGTGATCATAATGATCTGTTGCTCTTCCTTATCGAGATACACATCATTCGGGACGTAATTTTCGCCCGGTTTCAGCTGTCCTTCAATCACGGGATGCCTTCCGTTTTTGATGTCGATCACAAAACTGTCGTTCACAGATGGTTTCGCGTAATGGTTTTTCACGGCAATTTCGGCAAAACCACTCAGGCAGTCGAGTTGAGCGATGAGGTAAGCGTTGCGCTGGATTTCGCCTACAAATGCGGCCAGTTTTAAAACGAGTTCCTGGTAAAGCTGTGCTTCAATGGAAGCGATTTTGTCTTCCGCACCAAGGATTTTCGTTTCGTATTCCTTCAGTTCCGGGGTGATGTATCGTTCGGCACTAACGAGTGTCTGTTTGCGGATCCACTCTTCCGGAACTTTGTCTTTATGTGTGTTTCGAACTTCCAGGTAATACCCGAACACGTTGTTGAATGCAATTTTCAGACTTGGAATTCCCGTTTTTTCGGATTCGCGTTCCTGCATGGATTCCAGGTATTCCTTTCCGTTGTCTGCGATAGCCCGCAGTTCGTCCAGTTCGGGATGTACTCCGGAAGCAATGACCGGGCCTTTGCCCAGCATCACGGCAGGTTCTTTCTGGATGTATTTTTCAACCTGGAGAATGAATTCCTCGCACGGTTCGATGCGTTTGGACAATTGCTGCAATAAATCGCTTTCGCTGTGTGAACAAGCATCGCGCAGGGGAGACATGTGTTCCAGGATGCGCGACAATACGCGGAGTTCTTTCGGATGGATGCGTCCCACGGCTACTTTCGAAATCAAACGCTCCATGTCACCGATTTCACTTAGTTCGTGGTCGATTTCTGCACGAAGCGGGTGTTTTTGTGCCAGGTCTGCCACTGCATCAATGCGGAGGTTGATTTGCTCTGTGTTTTTGAGCGGCATCACAATCCAGCGCTTCAATAAACGGTCACCCATCGGGGTTTTGGTTCCGTTGATGACATCGTAGAGTGTTTTTCCGCCGTCGTTCAGGGGAGCAATCAATTCGAGGTTCCGGATCGTAAACCGGTCCAGCCACACGAATTTTTCCTCTTCGATACGCTGAATCTGGGTGATGTGTCCGAGTTTGTCGTGCTGGGTTTCGCCCAGGTAGTGCAGGATCGCTCCCGCAGCCACGATTCCCTGCTCCAGGTTCTCAATCCCGAACCCTTTCAGGGAATTGGTCTGAAAATGCCCGGTGAGTTTTTCCTTCCCGAAATCCGGTGTGAAAACCCAATCTTCCAGGCGGAAGGTATAGTATTTCGTTCCGAATAATTCCTGGAACAATTGATGCTTATTCTTTTGAAAAATGATCTCGCTCGGCTCGAAACCCTGGATCAGTTTGTTGATGTATTCCGTATTTCCCTGTGCGGTGAAGAACTCTCCGGTGGTCACGTCGAGGAATGCGATTCCGTGGATTTCTTTTCCGAAATGAATGGCAGCAAGGAAGTTGTTTTGATGTCCGTCGAGAATCTTGTCGCTGAAAGCAATTCCGGGAGTGACCAATTCCGTTACACCACGCTTCACGATGGTTTTGGTCATTTTCGGATCTTCCAGCTGGTCGCAGATTGCCACGCGGTGTCCGGCGCGAACCAGTTTCGGAAGGTAAGATTCCAGCGAATGGTGCGGAAATCCTGCTAATTCTACTTCGGAAGGAGAACCTGCTCCGCGCTTGGTGAGAACGATTCCCAGTACTTTTGAAGCCGTCACGGCATCTTCCCCGAAAGTTTCATAAAAATCTCCGACCCGGAAGAGCAATAAAGCCTGCGGATGTTTTGCTTTAATCTGGTTATATTGCTTCATCAGGGGCGTTTCCGCCGGATCTTTCTCTTTTTTTGACACGGATTTTCTGAATTATCGTAGACCCCAAATTTACAATCAAAGTCAGACGGACACTAATTTTTGTGCCTGATAGTTTTCAACAATGATTCAATTTGTGTTACGTTTTATTCCGGCCATCCGCTCAGAAAGATGAGTGCCGTAACCAGCAGCAGAAATAATCCTATAACCAGCGAACTCGCAGAGGCGATCAAACCAAAATACCCGAAAAAATTCCGGCGATAAAGTGCTTTGTTCCGATGGGATTTAACCACGGAGACAATTCCCAGAGTCAATGACAGCAGGAAGAGAAGTGCTGCAAACGAAATAAAAACTACCGGGTTAGTGGCAATAATAGCTAACAATGCCAGTGCCAGCCCGAAGAAGTATATCGTAAATGAGGCAATTCCTAACGGTTCAAATTTTTTAGGAATGATTTGCGGTTCATCGTCATCGTTACTTTGTTCTGCTGAAATATGTTCTTTTTTCTGCGCTGCAACTTTTACGGAAGCCAATTCGGTTGAGCTGGCCTGGTTTGCAGAGATTACCGGTTTGCTTTCAGGTTTTACCAGTGCCTCCAGTTCGTTTTTTTCCGGTGTCGGAGGATTATTCTCTGCTTTCTGGCTCTGTATCGTTATTTCTTCCGGTACTTGTTTTTCAGAAGGGATGTTAGAAACCTGGGATAATGAATGGTATTCATTGGATGGCTTATCAGATTGTACTTTTTTCTTCCACTCAATGTTGTAGCCGGGCTGGAACAAACGCTTTTCAATGGTACAGCCGGGAACAAGCAATAGGGTAAAAGTGATAAAAATAAATAACGAGATTTTCTGTTTCATGTGATAGTAGGGTTTGGTGAAAGGTATTCATTTTTAATGAATTGTCGAAATTTTTTAGTGTCTTTTTATAAAGTTTCGGAAGGAATTGGTTTGTTCTGTAAAAGAATGGTTCAAATCGGTATTTTTGTCCCATGAACCGAAAATTGAAATTGTGGGAACTCGACCGGGTGGACGAGCAGACGTTTAAGCAGCAGGAGAAATTTCCACTGATTGTTATCCTGAACGATATCCGGAGTTTGAGCAATATCGGTTCGTTTTTCCGCACGGCAGATGCGTTCAATATTGAGAAAATCTACCTCTGCGGTATTACTGCCCAGCCGCCGCACCGCGAAATCCACAAAACGGCACTCGGAGCAACGGAAACCATCGAATGGGAATACCGGAAAGACATCAACGAACTGGTTTCGGAATTGAAAGCTGCAGGAGTGGCGGTTTGCAGTATCGAACAAGCTGAAAAAACTGTTTTGCTTCACGAAATTTCCTCGCTGGAAAACGAAACCTTCGCATTGGTCTTTGGAAACGAGGTCGATGGGGTGGATCAATCCGTGATCGATGCATCCGACTACATCCTGGAAATTCCGCAATTCGGTACCAAACACAGTTTGAATGTATCCGTTTGCGCCGGAATTGTATTGTGGGAGTTTGCCAAGCGATACATTTAAGGCATCTGAAAATCCTCGTTCAGGGCATACACAAACGGATTGTCTTTTCTGTAGATGACCTGGAATGCTAAAACCTGCAATGGTTTTCGGTCGCGATTCCAAATATAAGTGCTCAAAAACGGTTTGTCGAAATGCTGGTAGTTCAGATCAATGAATCTGATGGATTGAACCAGCGTTACGGTGCTGTCTGTGCGGTTGATCCAATTGAATTTCGCTTCCGTTCCCTTAAACTGAATAATTGAATCGTTCGACTGTGCGGTGATGATCAGCAACGGATTGTGTTCGAAATCGGACAGTTTCAGTTTGACAACCACATCCACCACATCAGAAGGTCGCTTGATTAATTCGCTCAGCGGTTTGGAGAATCCGGGTCCCCATTCTTCATCCTGCCGGAAATGATAGGTATGATCGTACCATTTGTTCGGATCGTATCCGTTGAAAGCTTGTGGTGTTTTTGCCAAATCCGCGATTGGTTTTTCACTCGGATCACCTTGCGATACCAATAGGGATGAAGCCGAAAAATAATTGCGTTGCCAGAGAATGTGCGGATACCTGGAAAGAATAATCGCTCTAAAATTCGGGGGGATTTGACAGATTGCTCCCAGGTAAATACGGTCGTAATTCCTGGATTTTTCATCCAATAAACGGGTTAGCTCCTTTTCCGTAAATGCCGGGTTGTTGATAAATAGCCAGGATTTCGGAATAGATACGCTCAGATGTCTTTCGTAAAAGCGTGTTTTCGGTTCGTCGGTATACAGAATAGTGAGTGTTTTTGGACCTTCTTTCTCTGCATCGTGCGCGTCCGTTACCAATTGTTCGAAAATCGGCACATAAAAAATGGAATAGTAATTCCTGCTGAAAATGAGTGTACTCGTAAACCCGATACAAATGCAGCTCGTGATTACCACATTCGCAATGGGAGCTTGTTCCTTGATCCAGCCGAAAATAAAGAGAAGCAGAAATGGAAATACAAAAATGAGTACCGAGTATTGAAGTACGGCGGAACCGTAAATGGAATAGAAATAAGCAGTGAAATATACGATAAAGAACAGGAATCCTGAGAAATAGAGTGGTTTTCGCTGTTTGGGAGTGCTTCGTCCGGAAATGCGGCAAAAACACCAGATCACGGCTAGTAAAATGACTAGTGCCAGCGAAAAATGACACACATAAAACATAAACTGGAACAGGAAGTCCGACTCCGGTTTTCCAAGCCAGGCTCCCACGCCGCCATCACCGAGTTGTTTGAAGAAAATGTGTAAATGCGGGATGTAGGCGATTACGGCTATGGCACAAAGCAGCAGGTATTTCCAAATGAATTTCCGGTCGACAAAAAATAACCCTGACAGTCCGATCAATCCGCTGGTGAACAAGCTGAAATGGTGATTGTAGGCACAGAGAACCGTTGCCAGTACGAAGTAAATCCGGTGCTTCAACAGGTAATTTTTATAGAAAACCAGTTCGCTCCAGTGATAAACCATCAAGAGGGTGAAAAACAACCCGCTGGTGTAGGGACGAATGATCTGGCTGTACATCAGGGTGTATTCCGAGCAGGCCATGATGGAGGCAATGATCAGAGCCGCTGTTTTGTTCGACCATCTTAGTCCGATTTTGTAGGCCAAATAAACGCTCCCAATCCCGGAGAGAATAAACGGCAGTTTGACAATCCACGCCGAGTAACCGAAGATCCCAGTCCAGTAATACAGGAAAACCTGGATGAGCGCCGGGTGCGTGTCGCGGTATTTGACTCCGTAGTTGATGAGGTCGGAGAAATTGTCGAATTCGGTGCGGAGCAGGGCGCTGAGTTCGTCGTGCATGTAGGGGATTTCGCTCCAGTGATAGAATCGAAGAGCCACCGCGATCAACAGGATTAAGACCAGCAGGAAGTGCTGTTTCAGCTTTTGAACAAACAGATTGATTTTCGATCGAATCATGAATAACCCTTTCAAACAAAGGTAAGAAAGCTGGTGAAACTGGATGGATAAACTTTCCGAACGCGTATGTTTTGAAGAGTCAAATTCCCATATCGCCATATTACGAACCCCTTGATATGACTGCGCTATAGCGCCGAAAATAGCCGAAATCAACCTTTTCATCCTTTCTGAAATGGAATCCGTTTACGAGCACCTGAATCCGGAAGTAACTTCTTATTTCCGATGGATTTTACCTCGTTTTAGCGATCAGAATCTGACAAACTATCGTTATTTTTGCAACACTTTTTATAGCAATAATGATTGAAACAGATATCATAATAATTGGTGCAGGTCCGGTTGGATTGTTCACCGTTTTCGAAGCAGGCTTGTTGAAGCTGCACTGTCATTTGATTGATTCATTGCCGCAACCCGGAGGGCAGTGTTCGGAGATTTATCCGAAAAAGCCCATTTACGACATCCCGGGGTTCCCGTCGGTACTGGCAGGAGACCTGATTGATAACCTGATGGAACAGGCAGCGCCATTCAAACCGGGATTCACCCTGGGGGAAGCTGCCATGACGATCGATAAAACAGAAGACGATCAGTTTATCGTAACAACCGTTAAAGGAACGCAGCATAAAGCTCCGATTGTGATGATCGCGGGAGGATTGGGAGTGTTCGAACCGCGTAAACCGCCTATTGCAAACATTGCAGATTTTGAGGATAAAGGAGTTGAGTACATCATCAAAGATCCGGAGTTCTACCGCGGAAAACGCTGTGTGATCGCCGGAGGTGGAGATTCTGCATTGGATTGGTCTATTTTCCTGGCTGAAAAGAAAATCGCGAAAGAAGTGGTGTTGGTACACCGAAGTGCTTCCTTCCGTGGTCACCTGGATTCGGTTCAGAAAGTCATCGATATGGCGGAAAGCGGACAAATTACCCTGATCACTGAAGCAGAAGTGGTCGGATTGGAAGGGGGAGATTCACTGACGCATGTGAAAATCCAGCACAATACGCAGGGAGAGATCATCCGCGAAACGGATCACTTCATTCCATTGTTCGGATTGAAACCGTCTTTGGGACCGATTGCGGACTGGGGACTGGAAATCGAGAAGAACGCCATCAAAGTAGACACACTGGATTATTCAACGAATATCCCGGGAATCTATGCGATCGGCGACGTGAATACATATGAAAACAAACTGAAACTGATCCTGTGCGGATTCCATGAAGGAACACTGGCGGTTCAGTCTGCATTTGCACGCATTTACCCGGATAAGAAAAATATCCTCAAGTATACAACCGTAAATGGGGTACAGGGATTCTAACCTGGAATGATATTTATGTAAGGGTTGGGGACGTGGCGCATCACGTCCCCTTTCTTTTATGGAACAATTTTTGGTGTTATCAAACGTTAAATAAACGCAGGAGTAATTAAACCTTTCCGGGATCGTTGCTTCCAAATAGAACGGAATTAAATCACATAGTATGAAAATCAGTATCGCAATAGCAGTGTTTATCAGTACGAGCTACCTGGCATCGGCTCAAACACTGGGAAAAATAGTTTCAAAAGGAAAAGAATTGACTACCACATCGTCATCAGGTAAAAGTTCCTTGACGAATGACGAAGTGGTGAGTGGTTTGCGTGAAGCGCTGACAACCGGAGCGAAAACAGCGGCAAGTTCGGCAAGTGTGGTAGATGGTTTTTACAAGAACCAGAATATTTTCATTCCGTGGCCGGCTCAGGCAGCTTCCATGAAAGACCGTTTGGTGAAATTGGGAATGCAGAAACAGGTAACGGAATTTGAAGAATCCATGAACCGTGCGGCAGAAGAAGCGGCGAAAAGCGCCTTCGATATCTTTGCGGGAGCAGTAAAAGGGATGTCGGTTACCGATGGTTTTGCGATACTGAATGGAGGAGATACAGCTGCAACGCACTACCTGCGTGAAAAAACAACACCTGCTTTGACGGAGAAATTTACCCCGATTATTAAAACTGCAATGGAAAAAGTACGCGTGACGGAATATTGGAACCCGTTGGTTACGGCATACAATAAAATTCCGGGAGTAACGAAGCAAAATCCGGATCTGGAAGCATACGTTACTGCGAAGGCAATCAATGGGTTGATGCTGTTGATCAGCGAACAGGAAGCAAAAATCCGCAAGGATCCTGCGGCCCAGGTCACTGCACTTCTTCAGAAAGTATTCGGAAAAGGCTAAAAAATGGTTAAACCGGCTGTGGAAGAATGATTTCTACAGCTGTTTTCTGTAAATTTGTAAAGCGATCGGTTTGGTCGCTTTTTTCGTAGATTTAAATACGAAAACAAGTAGTGAAAAAAGGGGGAGTTGGGCCTGGTAATGATCCCGGTGAAACGTTGAACCTTTTTACGCTTTAAACTTTTGAACCTTCTTAAACAAAACAGACAAATGAAAAGCATTACAGTAAAAGAATTGAAGACATGGATGGATGGGAACGAAGATTTCCAGTTGATTGACGTTCGTGAACCTTCTGAAAATGATGTTTGTACCCTGAACGGATTGTTGATTCCGATGAATACTGTTCCGGGAGAAGTTGAAAAAATCGACAAAGACAAAAAAGTAGTGGTTCATTGCCGTTCGGGAAAACGCAGCGCAGGAGTAATCCAATTCCTGGAGCAGCAGCACGGTTACACGAACCTGTACAACCTGGAAGGTGGAATCCTGGCATGGATCGAGGAAATTGATCCTTCCATGGAAGCATATTAATTTAAAAGTGAAAATGGGGAATTGAAAAGGTTGATTGGTTCGGGAAGCATTTTTGACTTTTCAATTTTCAATTCTCCATTAATATACATTCTCAATTTAGATTCTTGAATCGCAAGACGATTAATACGGTAATTATTCTTGGAATACTCTCGCTGTTGAGTGTTCTGAGTATTCAGTTGTTTTGGATTCATAAAACCAATGAAGCCCAGCGGATTACCGTGCAGATCCAGGAACGGGAAGATAGTTTGAACCTGAAGCAGTTTTCGGAACGGGCACATATTGCCCTGCGTGATGTGTTGCGGGAATTGAATACCCACGACGATATCAGTGCGAATCTGTACGGCGCGGTGAAACAACTTCGCTCGAATTACTTTTCGGTCGATATCGAAGAAGAACTGCATCCGTATTACCTGGAACAGTTGTTGAAGCGCGAATTCGATAACCAAAGTCTGAACCAGGATTTCGTATACGGAATTTACGACTGTTACTCCGATTCGATTGTTTTCGGGAACATGATCAAGTATACGAAAGACTCATCCTATTCCGTTGAGGCCAGCGATTCAATCCGGAAAACATCCAACCAGTTGAAATGGAAAAACGACGGACATTACTTCACGGTGCTTTTCCCGAATGTGAGTTCTTCCTCGATTGATATTGAACGGACGAACGTTTCCCCGTGGATTTACCTCTTCGTGATTTTGATGCTCTTGTTCCTCTTTTTCCTGTTTACGTTGAACGTAATCCTCAAGCAAAAGCGCTTGTCGGAAGTGAAAACAGATTTCATCAACAACATGACGCATGAGCTGAAAACACCGATTTCAACGATCGGCTTGTCCAGCGAACTGCTTTTGCGCGGAGATTTTAAGGAAGAACCGGATCGCCTGAAACGCTATGCGGAAATTATCTACAAGGAAAATAAACGCCTGGAGAACCAGGTGGAGCGCGTATTGAACGTGGCGAAACTCGACAAAGAAAAACTCACGCTCAAGAAAGAATCCTGTTCGATCCACGACTTGCTCCTGGAGGCCAAAGACAGTTTTGAGATCAATCAAACGGATTTGGGCGGAGAGATTGAACTGGTGATGGATGCAGAAAAAGACATCCTGATGATGGACGAGGTACACATTACCAATGTGATTTACAACCTGCTCGACAATGCTGTGAAATACTGTAACGTGCGTCCGCAGATTGTGATCCGTACCTGGAATGATGCCAATTGTTTCTGTTTATCAATCTCCGATAACGGAATCGGGATCAAGCGGGACGATATCAAAATGATCTTCGATAAATTCTACCGCGTTCCAACGGGGAATATCCACGACGTAAAGGGCTTTGGACTTGGTTTGTATTACGTGAAACTGATCGTGGAAGAACACGGCGGAACCATCCAGGTGAAAAGCCAGTTGGGGAAAGGAACGACTTTCACGATGAAATTCCCCCTGAAGTAAGAGCCAGCGTTAGCTGGCGAAGACCGAAGCTCCGTCTGGAAAGACGGGAAAGCTGAGGGAAAGCGTTAGCTGGCGAAGACTGAGGCTCCGTCTGGCAAGAAGGAAGAGCAGAGAGTAGCTGAATAAAAAACAGCGTATCTTTGTGGTATGCAAGAACTGATTGATCGCATTTTTTCCATCCAGACAGAAGCGGATTTCAATACCTGTGCGCTGGAAGTGTTTCGATTCCAGAGAGAACATGTGCCGGTTTACAAAACCTACCTGGAGCTGACGCGCAGGCCGGAACCTACACATTACCTGGAAATTCCGCATTTGCCGATTCCTTTTTTCAAAACACACCAAATTCTGGCGGAAGGAATGGACGTGCAGCAGGTTTTTAAAAGCAGCGGAACAACCGGGATGACGCGCAGCACACACTACGTGGCAGACGTTTCCATCTACGAACGTTCTTTTGTGCCGACTTACGAACGATTTCTCGGAAAGCTTGAGGATCAGATCATTTTTGCCTTATTGCCGAATTATGTCTCGCAGGGCGAATCCAGCCTGGTTTATATGGTTGATAAGTTGATTACTCTGACAGGAGATCGCCTTTCCGGTTACTACCTCGACAGTGCAGAAAGTTTACTGCAGGCTATTTCCGAAGGACGAAAAACCGGCAAGAAACTCGTCTTATTCGGTGTTTCATATGCTTTGCTGGATCTGGCAGAATTGAAACCGGATCTTCATAATGTGACGGTGATCGAAACCGGAGGAATGAAAGGTCGCCGGAAAGAAATGACCAAAGAAGAGATGCACCTCGAATTGATTGCAGGTTTCGGTTGTGAATACATCGCATCGGAATACGGGATGTGCGAATTGCTCTCCCAGGCCTACAGCGACAAAAACGGCTTATTTGAATTGCCGCCCTGGATGCGGATTTCCCTTCGGGAAGTGAACGATCCTTTTGAACTGCTGACTAACGAAAAAACCGGCGGCGTAAACGTAACCGATCTGGCAAATTTATACTCTTGTGCTTTCATCGAAACCCAGGATTTGGGCCGGCTGGAAGACGGAAAACTCCGCCTGATGGGACGCTTCGATCACTCCGATGTGCGGGGGTGTAATCTGTTGGTGGGGAATTGATTTTTTGAATTACGAATGACCCATTTTCGTCAATTCGAGTGCGTAGCGTATCGAGAATGACTAGCGAGTTTCAAGTCTTTCTCAATACACCTTCGTTTCACTACGGTACTCGAACTGACTTGAAACAGGAATTGAAAATAATTTTGTTTTGGAATTAGGAATTAGGAATTAGGAATTAGGAATTAGGAATTAGGAATTAGGAATTAGGAATTAGGAATTAGGAATTAACGATAGTTTCGTATTTTTGAATAACACTCATAACAGCAAATGGATTCGACCATTCAACATATCATCCGCACCCGTTCCACAGAATTATTCGACAAGGTCAAAGAGTACCGGGAACACATGCACCGTTTCCCCGAATTGTCCTATGTGGAATACAATACCATGAGTTTTGTGGCGCAGCAGTTGGAAAAAATCGGGATTCCCTACCAGAAAGAAGTAGCCGGAACCGGAATTCTGGGAATCATCCGCTCCGAAAAGCACAAAGAACATGCTTCGTGTATCGGTTTGCGTTCCGAATTGGATGCTTTGCCGATTACCGAACAGAACAATTGTGTCTATAAATCGGTGAATGAGGGCGTGATGCATGCCTGCGGACACGATGTACATACAGCCATTTTGCTGGGTGCAGCTGAAATTATCTGGGAAAACCGCGAATGGCTGGAGCATCCGGTGAAGTTGTTTTTTCAGCCGGGAGAAGAGAAAAATCCGGGTGGCGCTTCCCTGATGATTGCCGACGGAGCATTGAAAAATCCCCCGGTGCATGAAATGTATGCGCTTCATGTGTTTCCAGAAATGGAAGTGGGGAAATTGGGTTTCAGACCAGGTTTGTACATGGCTTCCTGTGATGAAATTTACATAACCATCAACGGAAAGGGGGGGCATGGTGCAACGCCGCATCAAACGATTGATCCGATTATGATCGGAGCGCAATTGCTGACAGGTTTACAACAGATCGTGAGCCGGAAATGCGATCCCAAAGTGCCGTGTGTCTTGTCTTTCGGGCATTTTGAAGCACTCGGGGCAACGAATATCATTCCTGAAAAGGCTATTTTGAAAGGAACGTTCCGAACGATGAATGAAGCGTGGCGGAAAGAAGCGCTTGAAATGATTGCTGAACACGTGCACATGACCTGCCGGCAATTTGGAGCAACGGCCGATTTGGAAATTTCAAAAGGATATCCGTACCTGGAAAACGATCCCGTACTGACTCAGAAAATGACTTCCCGAAGCGAGGTTTTCTTTGGGAAAGATCAGGTAGAAGAATTGCCGATCCGCTTAACGTCGGAAGATTTTTCCTTTTATGCGCAGGAGATTCCGGTGTGTTTTTTCCGTCTGGGAGTGCGCAACGAAGATTTAGGCATTGTTTATGGAGTGCATCATCCGAAATTTGATATCGACAGCCAGGCGCTGATTGTTGGAATGCAGGCCATGTGTTTGGCCGCTTTTGAATTATAGACTATGAAAAATTGGTGTTTTTTGATTCTGCTCTCGTTTTTCGCTGCTTCCTGTGGAGAGAAAGAGGAAGTGCCCGAAACGGAAGTGTACCAGATTCGTTCTGTGGGAACGCTTTCTACAACGGAGTACACGCTTGGGAAAATTATCAAGTGGAACGACGAAGGAGAGTGGTATAAATTCGGAGACCGTAAAATTTTACTGAGTTGCAAAGCACGGGTGAAAGCAGGAATTAACCTCAATACGATCAAAGATTCCGATATTTCCGTGAAAGGAAAGACGATCACGATTCAGCTGCCTCCACCGGAAATTGTTTCGTTTGAAATGGATCCGGAATTGATCCGGACGGAAATGACAGAGGTAAACGGTTTTCGATCTGATTTTTCCCAGGAAGACAAAGCGAAAGTGCTTCAAAAGGGCGAAGAATCCATCCGGAAAGATTTGAAAAAACTGAATGTGTTAGACGAAGCAGAACGAAATGCCAAAACATTTCTAATCGATTTTTATAAGAACCAGGGATTTGAACAAGTAATCGTACATGAAACTCCAAAAGATAAAAGAAATACAAACCTTGATCATTAGGCTGGCGATTATTGGATTGATCGCATTTGCCGGTTATTGGGTTTACCAGCTGTTTTTTAAGGGCTCTTCCGGTGAGGACGAAATCATCCTGGACGAAACTCCTCTGAAGGTAGAACAAATCCGTTCCATCCTGGAGCTGAATACGCTCAAATTCCAGGATGAGGCAGTTGTTGATACGGTGGAATATTACAAAACCGGGAACGAAGTGCTGTTGGGTTCGCTTAATAAATTGATTGATCCGGATCAATTTAAGCATGGTCTCAAAGCGGATGGAACCAAACGCCGTTTGACGCTGATCATGAAAGGTGAATTGCTTTACGGTGTCGACCTGAAAAGAAAGGATTTCCAGTTTATTTCGAAACCGGATTCGTTGATTATCGTGATTCCGAAACCGGAATTGCTTTCTGTATCGTTGAATCCGAAAGGAACAGAGGTCTATATTGAAAACGGGGACTGGCAGGATTACGAACGGTTGTACTTGCAGCGCAAAGCACGGAAGAAAATGATCGCGACCGGAGACCGGCTGAAATTGCCGGAACGTGCCAAAGCTCCTTTGGAAAAAGCATTGAGGTCTTTGGTTCGGACAGACAAAAAGTTAATCATCAAATTTGAAGAATAAATGCGGTTGATTGGAGGATTTTTAGGGGCGGTTTTCGGAATTTCTGTTTCGTTTTCACAGGCAGATACGGCCAGGTTGCAGTTTGTGTTTGTCGGAGATATCATGCAGCACGGCGGACAAATTGCGGGAGCTTACAACGAGAAGAAAGATGCCTATGATTACCGGGATTGTTTTCAATTCGTTAAGCCGGCCATTCAACGGGGAGATATTTCGATTGCAAACCTGGAAGTGACACACGCCGGAAAACCCTACAAAGGGTATCCGCAGTTTTCTGCTCCACCCGAATTGTCGGAAAGTTTGGTTGATGCGGGTTTCAATGTGATCATAACAGCAAATAATCACAGCTGCGACGGAGGTTCGAACGGGGTGGTTAAAACACTGGATGTGCTCGATCGTTTGGGCGTGAAACACACCGGAACCTTTCGGAGCAAAGAAGAGCGCGACAAAAATTATCCGCTGATAGTCGAGAAAAATGGATTGAAAGTTGCGATTTTAAATTACACCTACGGTACAAACGGGTTATCGGTTGCAAAGCCGCTGATCATTAATTACATCGATAGCGCAGTCATGTTTGCGGATTTCAAGAAGGCTCGTGACATGAAACCGGATTTGATCGTTTGTATGCTGCACTGGGGAACGGAATACCAATCACTTCCGAATGCCTACCAGAAAAACTGGGAAAAGTTTTGCTACGACCAGGGAGCTGATATGGTTATCGGAGGCCATCCGCATGTGTTGCAGCCGGTAGAAGTGAAAGAAGTGGGCGGAGAAAAGAAACTGACAGCCTGGTCGCTTGGGAATTTTGTATCGAATCAGCGCGATCGGTATAAAGACGGCGGAATGATTTTGATGGCGCAGGTTCAAAAGGTTAACGGAAAAACAACGCTTGGAAATACCGAACATGTTTTTACCTGGGTTTATCCGCGTCAGGAAGCAGTAGTGAAGCCATTTTACATCCTTCCGGAGTTTCCGTATTCGGATTACCGCCCGGATTTCTTCGATACGGATTCCAAAGCCAAATATGATTTGTTTTTTGCTGATTCCAGAAGTTTGTTCGAACAGCATTCGAAGGGTACTCAGGAAATGAACCTTGGCAAAGACCAAATCATTACCGGTTATTATCAAAAATTGCTGAAGGGATATTATGCCCAGGAATACCCGGTTGAGGTTTATAAGAATGCAGAAATTATAGAACCCGGATTTAAAGCATTGATGCATAAAGTGCTCGGTGCGGATGGACAATATCACTGGGTGGTGGGTTATTTTGAAACCGAATCGGATGTGAAAAAAGCCCGGGTTCCGGAAGCGTTTATCGCCCAGCCCAAATGTGTATTTATTTCACCAACTAGTTATAAAGTTATCCCATGAAAACAGCACTGATCGTTGCGATGGACAACGAACGTGGAATCGGTAAGAACAATGACCTGATGTGGCATTTACCGGTGGATATGAAGTTTTTTAAGGACACGACCAGTGGTCATGTAGTGGTAACCGGACGTAAAAACTACGATTCGATTCCGGAAAGATTTCGCCCGCTTCCCAACCGTGAAAATGCAGTGTTGACGCGAAATGCGGCATACGAAGCTCCCGGAGCTCTTGTTTTTCCTTCTTTGGAGGCGTGTCTGAAACATTATGCGGATGAAACGGAACGGACTGTTTTCATCATTGGCGGTGGACAGATTTACAAAGAAGCGATGGATGCCGGAGTGGTGGATGAACTGTATATCACACAGGTGGATCACCGGTACGGAGCCGATACGTTTTTTCCTGCTTTCGACGAGTCGGAATGGAATGTGGAAACGATTTTGGAGCAGGGAAAAGATGAGAAGCATGAGGCCGGTTTCCGGATTAAAAGATATACGAAGAGATTCTGATAAGTAGGTGATTTTGCGATTTCGCAATATTACGAATCCTTAGTGTTTTTGGGGAATTCCTGCCGATTTTCTGAGTAGGTGATTTCCTGAATTGTTGAAATATTTTCCGGATTTTGTTTAAAACCGTCTTGTCTTGCCGTTGCGAGTTGACTAACTTTGCAAGTTATGATATTGTGTATTGCCGAAAAGCCTTCCGTAGCGAAAGATATCGCTGAAGTAATTGGTGCGAAACAGCGCAATGACGGTTTCTATGAAGGAAACGGCTATTGGGTAACCTGGACTTTCGGGCATCTTTGCACGCTCAAGGAACCACACGATTATCATGAAAAATGGAAATACTGGAAACTGGAAGATCTTCCGATTATCCCGGAAAAATTCGGAATCAAACTCATCGACGATTCCGGGGTGAAAAAACAGTTTTCCGTGATCGAGAGATTGGTTGCTTCTTGTTCGGAAGTCATCAACTGCGGCGATGCCGGGCAGGAGGGAGAGTTAATCCAGCGCTGGGTACTTTCCAAAGCAAAATGCCGTGTTCCGCTGAAGCGGTTGTGGATTTCCTCCCTGACGGAAGAAGCGATCCGGGATGGATTTCAATCGCTTAGAGCGGGAGAACAGTACCAGAATTTGTATGCAGCGGGAAGCGCGCGCGCCATTGGCGACTGGCTGCTTGGAATGAATGCAACCCGCCTGTTTACCAAGAAATTCGGACAGGGAAAAGCTACCTTATCAATCGGGAGGGTGCAAACGCCGACTTTGGCAATGATTGTGACCCGGCAGAAAGAAATTGAAGCTTTCCGCGCAGAAGAGTATTGGGAATTGAAAACGCTTTACCGCGAAACAGAATTCTCCGCAACAATCGACCGATTGCAGTCGCAGGAAAGAGCAGATAAAGGACTGGCATATTTGCAGGAGCATCCGTTCGAAATCACTTCATTTGAACAAAAGGAAGGGAAAGAAGGAAACCCGCGCTTGTTCGATTTGACCTCTTTACAGGTTGAGTCGAATAAGAAAATCGGGAATTCGGCAGAGGAAACGCTTAAATTGGTTCAGAGTTTATATGAAAAGAAACTGGTTACCTACCCGAGGGTTGATACTACTTATCTGAGTGAGGATTTACATCCGAAGATCGAAGGGATCATGAAGGGAATGACTTATTATTCCCGATTTACGGAATCTGTTTTATCCAAACCGATTCCCAAACTGAAAACCGTTTTTGACGATAAGAAAGTAACGGATCACCACGCAATTATTCCGACCGGAGTTCAGCCAAGTGGCATCAGCCACCCGGAACAGCAGATTTACGATATGATTGCACGTCGCTTCATTGCGGCGTTTTACCCGGAATGTAAGGTTTCAAATACAACCGTTTTGGGAAAAGTAGGCCAGATTGAATTCAAGGCAACCGGAAAACAGATCATCGAACCCGGATGGAGAGTTGTTTGGGAAGAGGTGAAGGAAAATGAGGCAGAAGGAAAGAAAACCGCTGAAAAACCGGAACAAACCATGCCCCACTTTGAAGAAGGTGAAAGCGGACCGCATCAGCCGTTTATCCACCAGGGAAAAACAAGTCCGCCGAAACCGTATACGGAAGCAACTTTGCTACGTGCAATGGAAACTGCGGGGAAAATGGTCGATGATGAAGAGCTGCGCGACATGATGAAGGAAAACGGAATCGGTCGTCCGGCAACCCGTGCAAATATCATTGAAACGTTGTTTAAGCGGAAATACATTGAAAAAAAACGGAAGAACCTCATTGCAACGTCAACCGGAGTGGGATTGATTGATACGATTCAGAATGAGTTGCTGAAAAGTGCGGAATTGACCGGTCAATGGGAACGGAAACTGCGCCTGATTGAAAAGGGGGAGTATGACCTGGAGCAGTTCAAGCGCGAATTGATGGTAATGGTACGTGAACTCACGGACGAAGTCATCTTTTCCCAGGCGCCGACACGGATTCAGCTGCACACCGATCAGCCGGTTGCAGTTGTGAAAGAGAAAAAGGAACGTAAAAAAGCTGAAAAGCAACATATCGGAGATCTGAACTGCCCGAAATGCAAAAGTCACAAGCTGATGACGGGGAAAACCGGGGTAGGCTGTAGTAATTTCAAAGTCTGCGGATTCATGATTCCGTTCGAGATACTTGGCAAAAAATTGACCGACAAGCAAATGATCGACCTGCTTTCCAAGGGGAAAACCACCAAGATGAAAGGTTTATTGATCCCGGGGTCTCACCAAGTGATCGAAGGTTCCATTGTGTTGGATGAAAACTTCAATGTGACGGTTGGCTAAACATGCATCAAGCGCTGCATGAGCAGGTCTTTTCGTGATTTGGACACCGGAATCTGAGCACCGTTTTCCAAAACCAGCGTGTTGTATTCTTTCTGAAACTTCTTAATGTATTTCAGGTTCAGTAAAAACGAGTGGTGTACCCGCATGAACTTGGATTCCGGAAGCATGGTTTCAAATACCTTTAAATTTTTTGAACTGGTGATGTGCTCTGTGGTGGTTTGGATCATTGTGTATTTTCCGTCCGCTTTCAGGTAAACAATGTCGTCGATTTTCAGGAAAATGATCGAATCCAGCCCGGTGATACCGATTAAATCCGAATTGACACGTGCATCGTCGTTTTTTCCATTGCCGGTATAATTTGATTCTGCCATTTGAGAGTCAACATCGCGGATACGCTGAATACAGTTCCGGAGATCCGACGAATTGATCGGTTTTAGCAAATAATCAAAGGCCCCCTTCCGGATGGCAGAAATAGCGTGTTCGTCATAAGCGGTAATGAAAACTACTTTGGTTTCAAACGGAATTTCATCTACCAAATCAAAGCTGGTTCCTGCCTGCAGCTGGATGTCTAAAAAGGCAACATCGATGCTCATTTCGTCGAAAACCTGTTTGGCTTCTTCCGTGGTAGCCACACTTGCTGCAATTTCGATGTCCGGATCGATCTTGTTTAGCAATGCTGCCAAACCTTCTCTGCTGATGCGAATATCGTCTAAAATAAGAGCTTTCACGTGTTTTGGTGTTAAATTGAATTAGTTTTCCAGCATTTCTTCATGGACCAGCGGAATTTTAAAAATAACGGTTGTTCCATTGTTTTCAGGCTTGTCAATGATCTCAAAGATAACGTAATATTGGTATTTTGCTTTCAGTAAATTGATCTTGTCGAGAACCATGTTCCAACCGTGTGAAATGTGGTTTGCACGATAAGTATTGATTCGTTTCGCTTCCTGCCGGCCGATTCCATTGTCTTCAATCCGCAAGATAATCGAATCGTCTTCCCGATGCCCCTCAATGATTAGCTTTTTAGCTCCTTTTTTATGCGTCAGGCCGTGAACAATGGCATTTTCTACGGTTGGCTGGACCAGCAGCGTAGGTACTTTGAGGTGAAGCAGGTTTTCGGGAATATTGACTTCTACTTCCAGGCTTTCTTCGAAACGGAAACGCTCTACGGAAATATAGGATTTTAGCAGTTCGATTTCTTCCCGGAGCGTAATGAAGGAGTTGTCGCTTTGTTGGAGGAACTTCCGCAACAAAATGGAGAAATCACTCAAAGCATATTCTGCTTCCTCCTGTTTTCCCATCACGATGAGGTATTGAATGTTGTTCAGACAGTTGAAAATGAAGTGTGGATTCATTTTGGCCTGTATTGCCTTGAGTTTCAACTCAAACATGGTGTTTTTGTGTTCACTGTCTTTGAGTTCCTGGTCTTTTGAAACCTGGATCCGCTTGTAAGTCAGCAGGAATATGAGTAAGAATACCAATCCGAAGGCAAGCAGACGGAACCAAAGCGTTTCATAGATGTGTTTTTCAATCTTGAATTCATAGACTACTTCGTTTGGATTGTGATCGTTGAAGCCGTCGATTCCGCGCATGTACACCTTGTACTCGCCTGGAGGGAGCATTTTAAAGCTGATTGTTCCTTGTTTAGTTGGGCTACTCCATTCTTCCCGGATATCCGGTCCAGCCAGTTTGTACTGGTAATGCAGGTTGTAGAACGGGGTAAAATTGGGACAATAGAATTGGATATTGATCGTGTGTGTATTTCGTGGAAAAACGCGGTCGGAGAGCTTCTGGATTTCGTCATTGACAATGACTTCTTTCAGAAATGGCCGTAGTTTCCGGTACTTCGGAATTTCAAAAAAGCTGGTGAGAATTCCCTGGATGGTCGGGAAATAGAAATGCTTCTGGTCTTCGGAGTAATAATTGTTTTGAAATCCGCCGTTGAATTCGGTGTTCAGGATTCCGTCTTCCTGTCCTAAACGAAAAGGAACCAGGAAATTGATTTTCTGATGAATGAAATCATCGATTTTTTGTTCGTTGATGACATAGAGTCCGTGATTAGAGGAAATGTAGAGGTTTCCTCTTGTATCAGGAGCCAGTGTAAAAATGTCGTTATCTAGCAGACAGTTCTTCATCCGGTTGAGAGGAAGTAGTCGTTTGTTGTTCCAGTAATACAACCCGCCGCCGTAAGTGCCAACCAGTAGTGTTCCGTCTTTCTTTTCATAAAAACAACGGACTTCTTTCCCGTTTAATCCGTTGCGGATGCTGAATTGGCGGATGAGTTTCAGGTCTTCGGAAAAGATGCAAAATCCGTGTTCGCCGCCAATGAGGATATTCCCGTTTCTCATTTGATAGAAACAGATGATCAGCCCCATTTTGAGGGAACTGAAAACCGGGTGAATGGTTTTGACGGTTTCTCCGAATGCCACTCCGCTTTCGGTACCGATCCAGATTCGTCGTTTGCGGTCCTGGAACATAGCGTGAACATACGGATTGGGCAGTGCCTTCGATTCAATGCGTCCGGTGAGCTGCTGATTTTTAAAGGTCAAAATTCCTTCTCCCCAGGTTCCGGCCCAAAGTTCCTTGTTGATTTTTGCTAAACAGGAAAATGATGCCGGGTAAGTTAAATACGGAGAAATCCGGCGCTGCTTGAAATCGAAAATGGCATTGTAACTTCCGGAGACCAATAAATGCTTGTTGTATTTGACAATGGAGCTGAGGGAGGATTCCTTTAAAACAGATTCATCGAAGAAGGTTATGCAGTGTTTCTGTTTTAACTGCAGAAGCCCTTTGTCGTTGCTGCCAGCAAACAGGAAATTCTCGTCTTTGTTAAAGAACAGTGATAAAATAATCTTGGATGGCAGGTTGGAATTCAATGATTGGTAAACATGGTGGTAGGCGTTTTTATACAGAATTCCCTTGTGTGAGGAAAGAAAAATTTCTCCATGCGGGCTGAAAGCCATGTCGGTAAAATAATAACCGGATATTCCTTCGGGGAACTGTTCGATGAATAATTTCTCCTTTTTATAGATAGCAATATTGCTGATTCCCAGTAAATAAATCGTTCCGGTATATGGGTCTGTTTTGCAACGGTAGTAGGTTTCTTTACTGAGCTGAATCCATTTTTTTCCGATTAAAAGGTAAGTTCCCAGTTCATTGGAATAGAAGATATTTCCATCGATCATTCCAATACTGGACAATTCTTCCTGCTGGGGCATTTTTGCAATAAAACGACTTTTGGAAGATCCGATCCGTGCGATCCGGATATCCCCGTTTTTATCAACGTAAATGATCGAATCGTGATAAAAAGATGCATGGAGAAAATCCTTGCTGATGCATCTGGTTACCGGCGAAATCTGGTAGAACTCGGATTTATTATTCAGTCCGTAGAGTTGATTTGTCTGCTGGTTCAGGTAAAGTTCAGTGCAGAGGATTTTCCGGCTTTCATCGGTAGGGTTGATGTCGGTGAAGTTTTGACCGTTGAATTCTACCAATCCATTGGCGGTTGCGATGATCATATTCCCCGTTTTACCTGAGATCATAGTTGAAATCTGGTGTTGAGGAATTCCATCTTCCGTTCCGAAAACCCGAATCGTGAAAGGAGCATCGGAATTCAATGTGGATTCAATGAGTTTACCGAGGGATTGGGCAAGAAGGGGATAACTGGAAATTAGGACAAAAAAAAGACAAAGAAACAGCGATCGGTTTCGTTGTCTTTCCCAAAAGTATTTCAGTTTAGTCCCCATTTTGCTAAGGTAACACTCCTAAATCAATTTTCCCGAACTTTATAGTTGACCAACTTCGCTGGAATTTGTGAGGGTGGCGTCGATCAGTTTTTGTGCAACGACTGATGCGCGGATACTTCGATATTTTCTGGCTTTACCAAAGAGAAACGGATTGATGATGAAACTCAGCGGTGTAATAATTTTTTCACTGAGTCTGAATTCCTTTCTCTGACCAACCAGTAGCGAAGGATGGATAAAAACAGTATGAGGAATACCGATTGCTGATACTCCCTTTTCCATTTCTCCCTTTGTGCGCAGGTAGAAGTTGGATGAAAGTGCATCTGCTCCGATGGAGGAAACAATACCTATTTTTTCTGCCCCCGAACGTTTGCAAAATGCAGCAAACGCGACCACGAAATCCCGGTCAATTTGTTGTTGCCGTTCTTTACTTCCTGCTTTTTTTAATGTTGTACCCAATGCACAAAACCCCGCATCAATTTTTTCAGCAACTTCGATCTGGTCCAATTCTTCAAAAGCAATTAGGGCAACCTGCATTTTGGGATGATTAAATGCCAGGGCACTTCTGCTCAGTACCAGGATTTTCTCAACCTCCGGTTTGTTTAAAAGCTGAATGAGTAATTCATTTCCAACCAAACCGCTCGCTCCGGAAATACAAATCGTCATGCCTGTCAATGCTTGTTTGTCGCAATAAAAATAGCAACTTCCGATTCGTCCCCTTTCCGAGAACGCTCGTCGTACACTTCGTAATCATAGGTGTAGCTTCTGTTCAAACTACGATCCTGATCCCAGATTTTCTGCCAGGTATCGACTACTGCCTGAGGCAATTCTCCGGAAGCCAAAAAGGGACGGAATGTGCCGCCGGTAAACGAACGACCAGTCAATCCTTCAGGAATGGTGTCCAATGAGTTGACTTTCAGCCCGAGAATGCATGTGTATTTTCCGGTATAGTTTGTTTCGTAATCGGTGTAAACACACACGATATCCTGATCCGTTTGATTGGGAATTTTTTCCAGGAGGTTTTCGGAAATGAAACGTCCCCACAAAGCCCCGATATCTGAAGCGGCCTTTCCGTCCAGGTTAGAAGTCACGGTCGAAATCCCGATTAAATGAAATCCGTTTTGTTGTGTCATGAAACTGCTTTTAGGATTGAAATTAAGGAATTTATTGAATTGGAGAGTTTAAAATTTTGAATAAAATAACTTATTGATAATCAGTTGTAAAAACGATAGCAACCGGTTACAACCGAAAAATATTCGACAGTAATTAGTTAATAACCAAAAAAGATTTTACTCCCGAATCAACTTTGCAGCATCCAATCGGTTGAAAGCCAATCGAATCAAAATTTTACAAACGTTTAAAACAAACAAGTATGAATACGCTGAAAAACAAAGTGAATTTAATCGGACGCATCGGATCAAAACCGGTTGCTCAAATTTTCGACTCAGGAGCAAAGAAAGTGCGCTTGTCCGTAGCAACCAACGAACGGTTCAAAGATAAAAAAGGTGATTGGGTAGACAATACTCAATGGCACACGGTGATTGCGTGGGGTAAACTATGTGATCGTGTAGAAAAAATCCTGGACAAAGGAACCGAAGTGGTTATTGAAGGAAGAATTGTGAACCGCAACTACGAAACCAAAGACGGCGATAAACGCATGGTGACGGAGATCGAATTGTGTGAGTTCGTGGTGTTAAGTTCCAGAAGACAAGAAACCGCTAAAGCATAAGTTATGAATACCACTACGAAACAGAATCAGATTTTGCACATGAATCATGTAAATATGATAGGAAAAATCACCTCAGATCCGAAGGTGAGTTTATTACCGGGAGGACGACGGGTCGTGAATTTTTCCCTTGCAACGAAAGAACATTACCTGGACCAGGAAGGGAACCTTCGGGTGAAACAGGACTGGCATCGAATGACTGCTTTCGGACGATGGGCGAGTATCATGGAAGAGTTGTGTCCGAAAGGAATGAATGTGGCGGTGGAAGGTAAGTTGGTGAGCCGTTTTTACAGAACGGAATCCGGAGAGCGGAAGATGTTCTCGGAAATCGAAGTCAATGATTTAATCATTCTGTAGGATATGCTGAGAAACCAAGTTACCCTGGTGGGGCGTCTGGGATCAGACGCCGCCATCACCACATTCGAAAACGGATCTACCGTTGCCCGATTTCAATTTGCAGTAGATCGTTATAAACAGCAAGCCGAATCCGAGGCCGCTTTGTACCGCATGTTTGCCTGGGGAAATACCGCAAGCTTCCTGACGAATTATTGCCGGAAGGGAAGCAAACTGGCTGTTTCAGGAAGACTGGTGAACCGGACTTATGTAGATAAGGACGGCAGTACAAAACGGATTACCGAAGTGGAAGTGAGGCAAGTCGTTAAGTTTTAGTTCCATAATCAATAGTTTCTTAACGATATGCAGTATGCGGGGATCGATTGATCCCCGCTTTTATTCCTCCGTTGAAGGATATTCTCAGCCATTCATCTCGTTTGTGTAACGTTTCGCATTTTTTTTATTAAACCGAAGAATTTACGTCTAATTTTGTACCATCTAAACACTTTGAGTATTGAAAAAAATTGTACTTCTGTTCTTCATCCTGATTTCATATCTGGGACATTCCCAGAATATGCAGATCAAGGCTAATGTAGTAGACACGAATTCTCAAACCGTTGTAAGAAATGCGGTTGGTATTGTAAAGCGGGTTCGTGATTCTGTTCTGCTTGATTTCAAACGATCGGATAAATTCGGTCACATGGAATTCAATCTTCCGATTGATACCATTGAATTTACCGTCATCCACCCGGATTACGGTGTGTTCAGATCTTTCTTCTTCGGTTCGAAAGATAATAATGCCTTTATCCTGGACACGTTAGCGCTTCCGGATAAAAGCACCGCACTGGATGAGGTACTCATCTATGCGAACCGAAACCCGATTTATTATCGTGGTGATACCCTGGTTTACGTTGCTGATTCTTTTAAAGTGAAGGAGAATGCAGTGGTTGAGGATTTGATCCGAAAACTTCCGGGAATGACCATTGATGAAAACGGGAAGATTAAGAACCAGGGGAAGGAAATCGGGCAGGTATTGGTTGATGGAGATGAATTCTTCGGAAATGACCCAACGATTGCGACAAAAAACTTAGCGGCAAAAGGAGTACAAACCGTTGAAGTATATGAAAAAGATGCCGAAGACGGAAGTGATGAAAAGGTCCAGGTATTGGATCTGAAACTCAAGGAGGAAGCCAAGAAGGGATATTTCGGGAAGGTCAATCTGGCCGGTGGCCTCAATCAATTCACTTCCCCCAATCGCGGGTTTTATGAAGGAGAGATGTTATTCAACTCCTATAATAAGAACCAAAAACTGGCAGTTTATGCCCTTGGATCAAATACACCTAAAACCAATATTAACGGGAGTGATTTGTTCAAGTTCGGATTGTCTGATGGATTTGACTGGATGGCTGAAAATGACGATATCCAATCGTATAGCGGAGGTAGTAATCCAAACGAAAACGAAGGGATTCCATCCACGTTCAAAGCAGGATTTTACCTGGATCAAAAATTCGGAAAAGGTTCACGTGTACGGTTGAACTACTCCATGGCTCAATACAGTGTAACGACAAAATCGAACAGCCGCTCCCAGTATTTGTTGTCCGATACTTCGTATACGACGGATGTGAACAGTTTGACAAAAGAATCATACTTGCAAAATCAAATCGGGATCAAATTCACGCAGCAGATTGACTCGCTGACCCGCCTGGAAATCGAGCCGAAGATTACATTCAATAAAACGGATCAGAACTCATTCTCGACAACCGACTTCCTGTCTCAGCGTGATACATTGACCCGTACAACGACAATCGACAACTCTGCAAATGCTTTTGGAACAAACTTGAACGGAACAGTACGTTTCTTCAAGGATTTCAAAAAGAAAAACCGGAAATTGATTGCACGCTATAACATCGTTGGAACAGACAACCGCTCGGACGGTTACCTGCATTCCGCTGATACCAACGCGGTAACAAATGCTCAGAATTACCGGTTCGATCAGTTGAAAGAGAACCGAAGCAACTCACTGGCACATACGGCTTACGCGGATTACGTGGAGCCAATCTCCAAACGATTGAAACTGGAGTTTGATTACGAATTTTACCGAAACAATAACTCGCAGCGAAAGACTACATTGAATCCACTCAACGGAGAATTTGTGGAAGTAGATACGATGTATTCCAATAAATTCAAATCAGACCGTACACAGCACCGTTTGGGAGCGTTCCTGATTTATGAAAATGCAAAACTGCGCTTGTCTGTTGGTTCACGTGTGAGAAACATCGACATTGATAACGTAAACATCTTTACGGACTCATTGATCAAACAAAACATGAGTAACGTATTGCCACGCGTGGTGTTCCGATACAAATTCAGCCAGACAACCCGTTTGATGCTGCAGTACAATACCAACTCCAGTTTGCCGTCTATCGACCAGTTGCAACCGGTTTTGAACAACTCGAACCCGAACTTTATCCAGATCGGTAATTCCGGACTGAGACCAAACTACACACATACGATCACCGGTAGCTTCAATACCTGGAAAGGATTGTCCGGATTGTATATTTACTCTGGGTTCAGCTATATGCACATCAAGGATAACTTCAGTACGAACACCACGTTTACTCCTGTCGGAGGATCCGTTTCCCAGGCGATCAACGTGAAGAATTCCGATTTCCTTTACTATTGGGCAGGAGCCGGAATTCCGATCAAAAACGTCAAAGACCTGCAGTTGCGTGTGAATGCGAACGGAAACTTTACGTCCAGTATGAACCAGGTCAATTCAGTGAATAACGATACCCGTAACACCGGAATCGGATCGGATTTGTCCCTGAACTACAATGGCGATACGTTGCGCTTTGAAATCGGCGGTGGATTTAATTACAACGTTCCGTACAATTCATTGACAACGCAGTCGAACCAACCGTATACAACGTATAACCTGAATGCGGAAATTGATTGGACCTTACCGTTCAGATTGGTTATTAAATCGGATGCGACCTACAATATCAACACAGGACGCACAAGCGGATATAACATCAATTACGTTATCTGGAATGCCTCGATTCAACGAGCATTCCTGAAAACCGGAAACTTGTTGTTTGGAATCGAAGCATACGATATCCTGAACCAGAATGTCAGTAACTACCGTACGGTCAATAACAACGTGATTGTCGATCAGCGTACAAGCATCATTCGCCGTTATTTCATGGCAAAATTAACTTTGAGATTCAATAATTATAAAACGAAAGAAGCAGATGGGAACGATTGGTATTAAAACGTGGATGCTTTTGGGGCTCTTATTTCTCGGCGGTACTGTGCAGGCTCAGCTGGTTCGTGAGGGAAAAATCACTTATGAACGAAGAACAAACCTGTGGAAGATTTTTGAAGACGACCGCATGAGACAATTTGTGGGGGAGAAGAATAAAATCAAGACAGAAGAATTTTCGCTTTATTTTAATGATTCGGCGTCTTTGTTTTCCTACATTGCTCCTGAACAACCGGATCCACAGAGTTTCCTGACGATGAAAAATACGGTTTACAACCTGTTTCCGAAAGGGCAGCGTTTCGTTTATATGGACATGATGGGAAATTCAATGACTGTTGGTGATTCGTTGAAAAAGCATACCTGGAAAATTACGGATAAAACACGTAAGATCGCAGGCTATGAATGTACGCGCGTAATCTGGCAGAAAGACGATTCAACGCGAATTTATGCGTGGTTCACGACAGATATTATACCGACTGTAGGGCCTGAGAATATCCAGGGACTGCCCGGAGCGGTTTTGGGATTGGCAACGGAAGACGGAAGTATCGTTTATTTTGCGAAGAAAGTAGAGGTCATCGCTCCGACTCCGGAACAAATTGCCCAGCCGAAGAAAAAAGGAAAGCAGTATACCGAAGCAGAATTAATTGCTGAATTAAAACAGAAATTGAAAGGACAGCCTTTCGGTGATCAAATCATCATAGGGATGTTCTACTGGTAAATCCGGTGAAAGCATAAATGAAAAGAGGTTGTACAGCGTACAACCTCTTTTTTGTTTAATCCATATCAATGACGGTCAGTTTCGCAAATTTGAGCAGCAGCGTTTTTGCTCCTGCATGCGGGAAGAAAATGGTTGCTTTTCGGTCAACGCCGCTTCCTTCGAGTTTGGTCACTTTTCCTTTTCCGAATCGTTCGTGTTCTACATTGTAACCGACTTTGATGTCGATGTTGGCATCACCGCCTCCGCTTTTGGAATTGAGCTCTGACATGCTTTTCAGGCTGCGTGGTGCACCGGATGAAGACGATGCAGATGGTGAGCTTCCTGGCATACGGTTTAAGCCGCCGGTGAAAGGTCTGTCGAAATTACTGCCGGCTCTTCCGGAACTCAATGAACGTCCGCCTGACTTTGGTGCTCCGTATGCAGTTTCAAAACTCAGGTAGTCCGGATCGATTTCCGAAATAAACCTGCTTGGTTCAGAAGTGATGAGATTTCCCCACTGGAACCGCGACGCGGCGTATGAAATCGTACAGTTCTTCTCGGCGCGTGTCACTGCTACGTAGAACAACCGTCGTTCTTCTTCCAGTTCTGTTCTGGAATTGACAGACAACTGTGAAGGGAAGAGGTTTTCTTCCAGTCCGACCAGATACACGTGTCTAAATTCCAGTCCTTTACTGGAGTGGATAGTCATCAGACTAATTTTGTTTTTATCTTCTTCTTTTTCGTTGTCAGCATCCGTTAAGAGCGCTACATCGATCATAAAGTCGGAAAGCGTAGCCGGCGTATCGTCACCGCTTTGAACAGTAAATTCCTTGATCGCAGCCAATAATTCCTCGATGTTCTGGTAGCGTTCCACTTCTTCCGGCCCTTTGTCTTTTTCAGAATAGAGTTCTTTCAGAATTCCGGAACTTTTTGCAATTGTTTGAGCAAGCTGATAGGCATTCTGTGTACTCAGTTGTGCGGAAAAACTCTGAACCATGGTCACGAAATCTGAAATTTTCTGTTTCGTAGGTCCGGGAATTGAAACCGGGTATTTCCCGAATTCCGAAATGACATCCCAAATAGCCACATCATACTGATTGGCAGCAATGATGATGTTTTCCCAGGATGTTTTCCCGATTCCGCGTTTCGGGTAGTTGATCACACGTTTCAGCGCTTCTTCATCCCGTTGGTTTGCGGTCAGTCGGAAATACGCCAACAAGTCTTTGATTTCTTTTCGCTGGTAGAAGGAAAGTCCGCCGTAAATCTTATACGGAATATTCATTTTCCGCAAGGCTTCCTCGAATGCACGCGACTGGCGGTTGGTGCGGTACAGAATTGCAAAATCTGTCCAATCACCGCTTTCCTGGTGTTTCAGGTCGAAAATTTTATTCGCAATGATTTTCCCTTCTTCGTTATCGGTCATTGCGCGAATGACACGGATCGGGTTTCCTTTATCGTTTTGTGTCCAGACGCTTTTCTTGATTTGTTCCTTGTTTTTCGAAATCACGCTGTTTGCAGCGTCAACGATGGTTTGGGTACTGCGGTAGTTTTGCTCCAGTTTGTACAGGCTGTAATCCGGGTAATCGTTCCGGAAATTCAGGATGTTCTGGATGTTTGCCCCGCGGAACGAGTAGATACTCTGCGCATCATCACCGACTACACAAATGTTTTCATAAACCGCAGCCAGTTTTTTCACAATCAGGTACTGCGCGTAGTTCGTATCCTGGTACTCATCCACCAGGATGTATTTGAATTTGTGCTGGTAGTATGAAAGTACATCCGGAAAGTTGCGCAAAAGCACATTGGTTTGGTACAATAAATCATCGAAATCCATTGCACCGGCTTTGAAACACCTAACAGAATAAGCTTTGTAAATGCGTGCCAGTTCCGGGCGCTGACTGATCTTGTCTTCCTCCATGATTTCAGGATTCAGGGCATAATCGTCAGCGGAAAGCAGGTTGTTTTTAGCAGCGGAAATCCGGCCGTAAACCATACTCGGCTTGTATATTTTATCATCGAGGTTCAACTCTTTGATAATATCTTTCAGTAAGCTTTTGGTATCTTGTGTATCGTAGATAGTGAAATTCTGAGGGTAACCCAGCCTGTCTGCATTGATTCGGAGAATACGTGAGAAAACGGAGTGGAAGGTTCCCATCGTAATGTTTTTAGCCTCACTTGATCCCACGATCGAAGCAATCCGCTCGGTCATTTCCTTTGCTGCTTTGTTGGTAAAAGTCAGAGCAAGAATGTTGAATGGGTCAATTCCCCGGTCAATCATATATGCAATCCGCATGGTCAGAACCCGTGTTTTCCCGGAACCTGCTCCGGCAATAACCATCGTAGGGCCTTCAAAATTCTCAACTGCAACGCGTTGGCTTTCGTTTAATCCATCTAGATAATCCATAAAGCAAAGATAGTAAACTATGGAGTATCGGCTGATTACAAAACGGCGGATCAGTCGTTAATTTTAAACAAATCCGATTTATGCTTCCGGAGAATTGTCAGCGATGTATTTGGCGAACCGCACTTTGTATTGTTCCGCTACTGTGATCCGTTCGGAACCGATCAGTACCTGGCTCCGCTCAATGGCCTCAATCTGGTTCAGGTTGATAATAAACGACCGGTGGATGCGCATGAAGCGATCGGCAGGGAGCGTTTCTTCCAGGGATTTCAGGGTTAAAATACTCAGAACGGGTTTAGGGTGTCCGGATAACCAGATTTTGACGTAATCGCGCCAGCCTTCGAAGTAGAGGACTTCATTCAGAGCAATTTTGAGCTGCTTGTATTCCGATTTCACGAAGATGAATTCCGGGTTTTCTGCCGGGTCACTTTTCAAATCTTCACTTTTCAAAGCATTTCGCGTCAGGGAAAACCATTCCAGTGCTTTGTTGGAAGCTGCCAGGAATTCCTGGTAATTGAAAGGTTTAAGCAGGTAATCAAGTGCTTCGACCCGGAAACCTTCAATGGCGTATTGATCAAACGCTGTGGTGAAAATGACTCGTGTGGATCTCGGGAGCATCCGCGACAATTCGATGCCGTTTACTTCCGGCATTTGAATGTCTAAAAACACCAAATCGATCTGCTCAGCATTGAGCACGGTCAGTGCTTCAACAACGCTTCCGAAACTTCCGCAAAAACTCAGGAACGGTGTTTTGGCTACGTAATCCTCTATCAGCCTTCGGGCCATGAGTTCGTCGTCAACGATGATACAGCGAATGAGTTCATTTTTCATGATGTAATCCGTCTAAGTGAATGGACAGTTCCACGATAAAGAACTGCCCGTTTTCAATGCGTGTTTCAAACCGGTAATTTCCGGGATAAAGCAGTTTCAGGCGTTTTTCCAGGTTGTTGAGCCCGATTCCCGAACCGCTTTGGTCTTCCTTCATTTTGGGAAGGTAGGCATTCCGGCTTGTGAACAATAGCCGATTGTTGGTAATCTGCAACTGAAAGAATAAGGGAGTTACTTCTTTGGCAGAAATACCGTGCTTGAATGCATTCTCAATCAATGAAATAAACAGGAGCGGTGGAACCAGAATGTCTGATTTGACCTCCTGGAATTCGACAAATACCTTGGTGCGGTCTGCAGTCCGGACTTCCATCAATTCGATGTACTTCCGCATAAAGTCGATTTCGTTGGACAATTTCACCAACTCGGTATCGGATTCGTAGAGGAAATAACGCATCAGTTTCCCCAATGCATGGATGTTCTCTTTCGCTTTTTCCGGCGAACGATCCACGAGTGAGTAAATGTTGTTTAGCGAATTGAAAAAGAAATGTGGCTGAAGCTGGTATTTCAGATGCTGTAATTCCGACTGGAAACGATAAGCCGCTTGTTCCTGCTCATTAGCACGTGCCTGCATCCAGCGAATCAGAATGCGTACGGCGATGGAAAAGAATAATGGAATCAGGGTAGAGAGGAACTCCATGTAAAAGAAGAACTTCCAGGGAAGGGGCGGCGGACGATCCGGATCGTGATGATCCTGGAAGAATGTGAAGCGGATAAACGCAGTAGCGAAAACCAATCCGACCGACAATAAAATGTTCAATACAATGTAGAGAACCAGTTTCTTGCGGAAAAGTAAGCGTTCGATCAGCACGGAATAATTGATGTAGAAAATCACCATGTAGCTGATCAGCGGAATCCAGGAATGCTGCATGATCTCACGCAGGTCTGGCCCCTGACCAGTCGTGAGCAGGTAGGGAAAACCGAATAAAGTTCCCCAAACCATCGCATGAAGCAATACGACCAGCCATTTATTGTTCAGATTCATACTATTCATAACGCAAAGCGGCAATCGGATCCAGGGCCGCGGCTTTTCGGGCAGGATACCATCCGAAGAAAATTCCTGTAATGACACATACAACGAAGGAAATGATAATCGAAGACGCTGTTACCGAAACCGGCCACGAAGCAAAGGTCGCAATCAGGTAGGTGGCGCCAAGCCCGAGAGAAACCCCGATCAATCCGCCGGTCACACTGATGAGAATGGATTCCACCAGGAACTGAAGCAGGATGTCGCGGCCTTTTCCGCCGACTGCCATCCGCAACCCGATTTCCCGTGTGCGCTCTTTGACTGAAACATACATGATATTCATAATTCCGATTCCCCCGATGAGTAATGAAATTCCGGCGATTGCAACCAGCAATAGGGTCAGCATTTCACTTGTTGCACTAAATGTACTGATTAATTCTTCCATGGAAAACACATTGAAGTCATCGTCATCACTTTCTTTCAGGTGATGCGCGCTGCGCAAAAGTGCTGTAACTTCTTCTACCGCTTTGGGTGCGGTATCTTCGCTGGTTGCTGATGCAACGATGGATTGCAGGTATGTGGTCGCAAGAATCCGTTTTTGAACGGTTGTGTATGGCGCCAAAATGATATCGTCCTGATCCTGGCCGAAGGTGTTTTCACCCTTTTCACCCAGTACGCCGATAATCTTGAACGGAATGTTGTTGAAACGGATCGTTTTCCCGATCGGATCTTCCCCGGAAGGAAAGAGGTTTTCGACAATCGTTTGCCCGATGACCGCGACTTTTGCATTGGAAGTCACCGCACTTTCTGTAAACATGTTTCCGTTTACGACCTCCAGCATGCGAACCGATAAATATTCCGGGCTGACCCCGTAAATGCTGGAGGGCCAGTTGTCCGAACCGTTGATGACTTGTCCGCTTCCCATGACTTGGGGAGAAACGGCACTCAGGTATTGAGACTCTTTCCGGATCGTTTCCAGGTTGTCGAGCGTCAGGGTTTGGGTGTTGCTTGCATCCATGCGCACGCCTCCACGTTGATCTGCTCCCGGTCGAATGGTAATCATGTTGGATCCCATCGAAGAAATCTCGCTGCGGATGCTTGCTTTCGAACCTTCCCCGATGGCGAGCATGGTAATCACCGCACCCACCCCGATGATAATTCCGAGCATGGTCAGAAACGCCCGAAACTTGTTCAGGGAAAGTGACCGCAGTGCAATTCTGAATAAATTGAGCAAACTCATAAGCTGTGATCTGTTGTAAGTGTTTCCAATGCCTGTTTCGCCGAAAGCGGTGATTGAACGGGAGCATCACTGATGACCAATCCGTCTTTCAATACAATCGTGCGGCTGCTGAATGCGGCGATGTCTGGCTCGTGTGTTACGAATGCAATGGTTTTTCCTTTCTGGTTCAATTCCTGGAACAAGGCCATGATCTCGTAAGAGGTGCGTGTGTCCAGGTTTCCTGTCGCCTCATCGGCTAGGATGAGCACCGGATCGTTGACCAAAGCACGTGCAATCGCTACGCGTTGTTGTTGTCCTCCGGATAATTGCGCCGGAGTGTGGTGTAAACGTTCCGACAAACCAACGAGGTTCAAAGCTTCCAGTGCGCGTTCCCTGCGTTCTTTGGCGGAGACGGTTTTGTTATACAGCAAGGGAAGTTCCACATTGTTGATGGCCGTTGTCCGCGGAAGCAGGTTGTATGCCTGGAAAATAAACCCGATTTTTTGATTGCGGATCGTTGCCAGTTCATTGCGGGATAAATTCCCTACATTCACCTGGTCAATCTCGTAAACTCCCGAACTCGACTGATCCAGGCAGCCCAGGATGTTGAGCAGGGTCGATTTTCCGGAACCACTTGATCCCATGATGGTCACGAATTCTCCCGGCATGATATCGAATGAAATCCCTTTCAGTGCTTTCAGCATTTCTCCTCCCATGAGAAAGTCACGCTGGATGTTGTCGATGTGAATAATTGCTGTTTCCATGACTATTTCTTTTTTCCGGGAGGTTTGGGCATAAACGGACTACCGCCTGAAGCCGCTACTGCTTCTTCTGATACTGCCGTGATGCTTGTTGCAATCTTGTCATTCTTCGTCAAACCGCTCAGTACCTGGGCCTGGATGCCGTCGCTATCACCGATTTTGACGGATTGTTGTGCCAGTTCGCCGTTTTTCTGAACGATCCACACATATTTTTCCGTTGCCGTTGACTTTTTGGATGTTCCACTGCCGGCATGAATCTGGTGTTGTTTGTAATACGTGTTCAGCAATTCCTGGTCGGGAACAAACGCCAATGCTTTTTCCTTCACCGTCAGCACGTTTTTGAGTTCTTTGGTGAAAATGTTGATCGTTGCCGTCAATCCCGGTTTCAGTCGTTGTTCCGGGTTGTCTGCTTTCACAACTACCGTGTAGGTTACGACATTGGAAGTTACCGTTGGATTGAGACGAACCTGTGTGACCGTTCCGGCAAATTCTTCTTCCGGATAGGCGTCTACGGTAAACGTAACCCGTTGTCCGGTTTGCACATTCCCGATATCGGCTTCGTCCACATCTGCTTCTACCTGCATTTTCGTCAAGTCCTGTGCAATGGTGAAGAGGGTAGGTGTGCTGAAACTTGCCGCCACCGTTTGTCCTTCTTCCACATCAATTCCGAGTACTACTCCGTCGATCGGGGAATAAATGCTGGCATAACTGAGATTTGTTTCCGCTTTTTCCAGGTCGGATAACCGTTGTTCAGTAGTTCCTTTGGCAGCATTTAGTTTGTAAAGCGCTTCTTCGTAATCTGCCTCACTGATCAGGTTATTTGCAAACAATCCCTTCTGACGTTCGTAAATTTTCTGCAGGTAACTCTGTTCGTTTTGAGCCATGCGGTAACTTGCTTTTGCTTCTGCCAATACAGATAACAAAGTCGTTTTGTCCAGTTCGGCAATCAACTGCCCGGCTTTTACCACGCTGTTGTAGTCGACGTAGACTTTCTTCACGACCCCGGAAACCTGTGTTCCGACTTCTACTTGTTTGGTCGGTTCGATGGTTCCCGTTGCAGTAACGACACTGGTTACATCGCCTGTTTCAACAAGGGTTGTTTCCAATGAGACCGGGGCTTCTTTTTTACCCGGAATCAATTTCACAATGACAAAAACGACGAGGAGGAGGAGGACTCCGAGAAGGAGATTTTTAATGCTTTTCTTTTTCATAATGGATTCATTTGATCGTTGTTCCCTGATAAAAATGCAGCAGGTTCACATACAGGATGTGCATGTATTTTGCCTGAAGGAAACTTTGTTGTGCATTGAGTAAGGTATTTTGACTAACTGCCAGGCTGACCGCATCGGTTGCCCCGCGGTTGAATTGTTCCTGTACGAGATCGTACGCCGTTTGAGCAGCATCCAGACCAGCAGTTGCAGATTCCATCTCGGCCTGTGCTGCCACGGCATTTTGCCACGCGGTTTCAATTTTCTTGAACAAGTCCTTTTGTTCCTGTGTCAGCTGCAACTCCGAATTTTGAAGGCTGATTTTGGCCTTTTCCATGTTGGTTTTGTTCTGGTTGCGGGAATAAATCGGGATGTTGAGTGACAAAGCAATCCGTTGGTTGAAGTTGTTCCCGATCTGGTTGCTGAAATTATAAGCCTGCGTATTGGTGTAACCGGTTGCCAATGATCCGGATAAAGACAAACTCGGCAGGTAGCCCGAAAAGGCAATCTTCTTGTCCAGTTCCGCTACTTCTTTTTGAAGTTCGGCCGCCTTGATTTCGGGCATATTTCCGAGCGCGGCAGTGTAAACGGTCTGCTTGTCGGGAATGATTGAAATGCTTCCTTTCAGATCGGTGTGCTGGATATCGAACTCTGTTCCGGGATCGAGTTCCAAAAGCTGTTTGAGCGTCAATAACTGCTGTGCATACTGGTTTTTTGTCTGAACCAGCGTGTGTTGATTCTGTGCAACCAGTGATTGCAGTTCCGCGATCGCGCTTTTGGTGGAAACTCCGGCAGCCAGTTTTCCTTTTCCCTGTTCCAGTTGCTGTTGGGAAAGTGCCAGGGTATTTTGAGCCGCCTTGATTCCTTCGTAATAGTAATCGGCTAGAAGATAGGCTTCCGTTACACTCAGGGAAATGTTGTTCCGGGCTTCCAGGACGTAAAACACGTTTTGTTCGGAAACCAGTTTTTGCTGTTTGACCTGGTTGTTCAACTTCCCGCCGTTATACAAGGCCACTTGCGAAGTAACCCCGAAACTCGTACTGTGGATCGTTTGGGAAACAAAGTCGCTGGTGATCGGGTCGATACTGCGTCCGTTTGTAAGAGATTGTGAAGCGCTGGCAAACAGGTTTGGAAAACGATTCATCTTCGCCTGCTGGTAATCCAGTTCTGCACTGCTTCCGGTGAGTACAGCCTGTTGGACGGTAATGTTGTTCTCAACCGCGTAAGTCAGGCAGTTTTCCAGGCTCCAGACCGTGCTTTTCGCGTCCTGGGCGAATGAAGAAAATGAGCCGGGAATGATGAATGCCAGTGCCAATGATTTTCGTATCATATTGCATCAAATATGGGTTTAAGGCAAAATTGAAACGATGACAGCACATGCTTAAATGAAATCGATGTTCGGAACAATTTTCACTGCAATCCGGGAAATTTAACCGACCGTTTTTTTGAAGAAAGTTCGGCTTCAGGTAAGAGTCAAAAGGATTCCTGTTAATTTTGGCCCCGATCGAAGTAGAATATGAAGAAGCAATTGTTGTTACCCGCTTTGATGTTGTTGTCCGTTTTTGCATCCGGGCAAAACCTCGGAGTTCACCCCGTATCGAATGACTATCAAAAGCCAACTGATCCGCTGGTACTGGAAAAACTGGAAAAGTGGCAGGATCAGAAATTTGGAGTGATTATTCACTGGGGCTTGTATGCCGTTCCCGGAATAGTGGAATCGTGGTCGATTTGTTCGGAAGACTGGATTACCCGGGATTCAACGTCCAGTTATGACGAGTACAAAAAATGGTATTGGGGATTGAGCAAAAAGCTGAACCCGGTCAACTTTAACCCGGAAAAATGGGCGGATGTTTCGAAAAAAGCCGGGATGAAATACCTCGTCTTTACCACCAAGCACCACGACGGTTTCTGTATGTTTGATACGAAGCAGACCGATTTCAAGATTACTTCCGGGCCTTTTGCGTCGAATCCGAAAGCAGATGTGCTGAAATATGTCTTTGATGCATACCGCAAGCAGGGATTTATGATCGGGGCGTATTTTTCAAAACCCGACTGGCACAGTGAAAATTACTGGTGGCCTTTGTATGCAACTCCCGACAGAAATAACAATTACGATACCCGAAAACATCCGTGGCGCTGGCAGCAGTTTGAAGAATATACCTACAAACAAATCCAGGAAATTGCCACTGGTTACGGAAGTGTAGATATTCTGTGGCTCGACGGAGGCTGGGTGCGCCCGAAGAATACCATTGATGAGGAAGTCCTTTCCTGGGGAGCACCGATTCCGCAGTGGAACCAGGAACTGAATATTGACCGGATTGCCGGAATGGCGCGTTCGCATCAACCGGGAATGATCGTGGTCGACAGAACGGTGCAGGGACCTTATGAGAATTATCAAACCCCGGAACACACCATTCCGGAGAAACGAATCGACAATCCGTGGGAAACCTGCATGCCGCTTTGTACAAACTGGGGTTATGTGCCGAATGATGAAATCAAATCAACAGAACGAGTAATCCATACGTTGGTCGAAGTAGTGGCGAAAGGAGGCAACCTGCTCTTAGGAGTTGGGCCGAAAGCCGACGGAACGATTCCGGAAAATGTGGAACAACGCCTGCTCGAAATTGGAAAATGGATGGATGCAAACAAAGAAGCGATTTACGAAACGCGAAGCCTGGAACATTACCGGGAAGATGCTGTTTTCTTCACCGCGAATCAGAAGAAAAAGAAAACCTACGCATTAGTAGTGCAATCCGAAGAACTGCGGAAAGCAGGAACGGTTTCCTGGTCGGTCAACCTGCCGAAAAAAGGATCGCAGCTGGTCTATCTCCCGACCGGAGAAAAGGTGAAATGGAAAATCAAAAACAACCGGGTAGAGGTACAACTGCCGAAATCTGCCTTAACAGCAACCGGAAACCCGGTGTGGGCATTTGCTTTTGAAATGAATTAATTTAAACGCTCTACGAGAAGGTTCATGCTTTGCCTAACTGATAATGGATGCTATGGAAAGAGTCCGTTCAAATGTTCAAATTGAACTTTTTAAGTCTTTTGAACCATTGAATGATTACCTATCTTACTTCCAGGTCTGCCTTCAGGTGTAAATCCCGGGAAGAAGACCCGATTAGGATGCGGAATATCCCGGGTTCAACGACCGGCTGTAATGCGTTATTCAATTGTTCCAGCATTTCCGGGGAGATCTCAAAAACGATTTCTTTTTCTTCACCTGCTTTCAGATGAATGCGTTGGAAGCCTTTCAATTCCTGCACCGGTCGTACAACGGAACTTAACACATCTTTGATGTATAGTTGAACCACTTCGTCGCCGTCGAATTTTCCCGAATTTTTAAGTGTGAAACGTACAAACGTCTTTTCCGAGCTTCCGATCACCGCGCGATCCAAACGCAGATTTGAATACGCAAATTGGGTGTAGCTCAATCCATAGCCAAACGGGAACAGAGGTTGTCCGCTCAGGTTGTTGTAATCGTTTCCACGCCCGGTCGGCTGATGATTGTACACCAACGGAAGCTGTGCTTCACTCACCGGAAAGGTAATCGGGAGTTTACCGCCCGGATTTGCTTTTCCGAAAAGGATATCGGCTACTGCACGACCTCCTTCTTCGCCCGGATACCACAACATGGCAACCGCTTCTGTTTCCCCGATCCAGTGATTCATTGTTACGGCGCTTCCACCGACGATCAACACCACGACCGGTTTCCCCGTTTCATTCAAGCGTTTGATTAACTCTTCCTGGTGTCCCGGAAGCTGTAATGAAGCCCGGTCGAGAAATTCGCCCTCCGTGATTCCGGCTACAACAATTGCTACGTCGGCCTTTTTAGCCAATTTAATACTCTCGTCGATTTTTTTCTTCCAGTCTGCTGATTCGGCATTCCACACCAGGCGGATTTTTCCGTCACCCTGTGTTTCGCGAAATTCAACCCGAAGTGTGTATTTCTGTCCTTTTTTGAAGGAATACGTTGCCAGATCGGTATGATAAGACTGCTTTTCCCAGCGGTCAATGAGCAATTGGTCGTTCAGATACAGGCGAAACCCATCATTTCCCTCCAGCCCGATGCGGAACTCACCACTCTTCGGAGCTGTTAGTTCGCCCGTCCAGCGAACGCTGTAATGATCGGCCTGCAGTTTTTCATGAGGGGAATACAAAGTCCAGTGAAAATTGAGTTGTTCGTCCCGGCGTTCAAAAACGGGATTTCCGTTCAGTTCCGGGTTGTCGAAATAAACGCCATTTAATCCCGGAATTCCGTTGGCTTCAAGATATTTGAGGGGAATAAGTTCCAGTTCGTCGGTAGTTCGATTGCTCCCTTCTGAATACCATACCGTGGTATTTTTCCCGGCAAGTTCTTTGATTCCCTCGAGGATGTTGATTTTGTGATACCCCGGCCCACTGTATCCGCCGAGTCTGGCTTCAACGGCATCAGTTCCGAAAACAGCGATGTTTTTGGTTCCTGCAGCAAGCGGAAGGGTATTTTGCTCGTTTTTGAGCAGTACAATGGCTTCTTCCGCCACTTTCCGTGCCAGTTTTTTTCCTTCGGTATGGAGTCCTTTTTCGTCAATCTGTTCGGAAATGTAAGGATGCTCAAACAAGCCTAGTTCGAATTTCGCGCGAAGCACCCGTGAAACAGCATCATTCAGGCGGTCGTTATTAATGAGTCCATTTGCAAAAGCCGGATAAAACAAGACGGAGTGATTGACATCTGTCTGGAAAATGACATCCATTCCGGCATTGATGGCATGTGCACCGCTTTCGGCGTAATCTTTGGCTGTTTTGTGAAGTACCAGTTCGCCTCCCACCGCATTGGCATCCGAAATCACGAAACCGGAGAATTTCCACTCGTTTTTCAGTTTGTCGGTCAAAAGCCACGGGTTAGAAGAGCAGGCTGTTCCGTTCAGGGAATTGTATGCGGTCATAATGGATCGCGCCTTTCCAAAAGCAATGGTTTGTTTGAACGGAACGAAATGCGTTTCCTCCAGTGCCCGTTCGCTTAAATGAATCGGGTAGCTGTCGCGGCCGCCGTCACCCACATTGGCCACAAAGTGTTTGGGTGTCGTGATGATTCCCCGGGTTTCGAACGAGCGAACAAAAGCCAACCCCATTTGCGAGGTCAAAAACGGATCTTCACCATAGGTTTCTTCAGTGCGTCCCCAGCGGACATCCGTTGCAAGATTCACCACCGGAGATAAAATCTGCCGGATGCCGCGTACCCGGCATTCCGAAGCAATGTGCCCGGTAGCCTGTTTGACGAGCGCGGTGTCCCAGGTAGCAGCCATTGCAATGGATTGCGGAAAACTGGTTGCATCACTGCGTACCAAACCATGCAGCGCTTCGTCGAATGGAATGATCGGAATGCCCAATCGCGTTTGCTCCACAAAGAAACGCTGTGCCTGGTTGATCTTGCGCGCCAGCAATGCGGCGTTGTCTGACGTATTGTAGGAAAGTAATTGTCCGCCGGCATCACCCTGCGCCGAAGCACTGAGTTGAATCCCGAAAATTCCGTGTTGAAATAAATGTGCGTTGCTGGAGTCGAGGTCGGCCGGAACCATGAAGACCTGCCAGAATTTTTCTTCCGGGGTCATGCGGTTGAGCAGGTCGTTTACCCGCAAGTCGATTGCCAGTGTGGAATCTTTGTATGGCTGACCGAATACCGGGGCAAGCGGCATTGCAGCAAACAGGAGGAACAGCATTTTTTTCACGCTCTAAAAATAGAGTAGTTTTGCGGATTAGCTGTAACAGATGGGCGAAAGATGTTATTTTCGGGAGAACTTGCCAAGAAAGTTTAAAAAAAATCATTCTGAAAGAATAGTTTCTATCTTTGCTTTAAGCGCCCCTCCTTCCACAAGGAAAAACAACATCCCCAGAACTTCTGTAATTATTTAATAAACAGTTTATTCAGTTAAGCATGAAAAGTGTAATTACAGGTATCGGACGTTATATCCCGTCTGTTGTTAAAACCAACGGTGACTTCATGATTCATCAGTTTTATGATGAGTACCAAAATCGAATCAACCTGAAACCGGAAGCCATTGCCCAAAAATTTGAATCCATTACCGGAATTGAAGAACGCCGGTATGCAACCTCTGATCTGAATTGTTCGGATATGGCAACCATTGCCGCCGAAGATGCCATCCGGGATGCAAACTGTGACCGCGAAACAATCGACCAGATTATTGTGGCGCACAATTTCGGAGATGTCATCAAGCATACGATCCAAACCGATATGATTCCTTCAATCGCTTCCCGTGTGAAACATAGTTTGGGAATCAAAAACCCGAATTGTGTGGCTTATGACCTGATTTTCGGTTGTCCGGGATGGCTCCAGGGACTGATCCAGGCGCATGCGTTTATTCAAAGCGGAATGGCGAAAAAATGCCTTGTTATCGGGGCGGAAGCGCTGAGTCGCGTGTTAGATCCGTATGACCGCGACAGCATGATCTTTGCCGATGGAGCAGGAGCAACCATCGTGGAATCGGATGATTCGAAATCGGGAATCTTGTCGTTCAGTGTGCAAAGCCATTGCGAAGATGAGGTGACCTATCTCAATCTGGGAAAATCCAATTTCCCGGAATCCGACCCGCGTATCCGCTACGTCAAAATGAAAGGACGAAAAGTCTACGAATACGCCTTGAAGCATGTTCCCGAAGCAATGAAGGACTGCCTTGACAAAGCAGGAGTATCGATTACGGATGTGAAAAAGATCTTCATTCACCAGGCGAATGAAAAACTGGATGAAGCCATTGTCCGCGAACTATTCAAATTGTATGAAGTGTCCGAAATGCCAGAACACCTGATGCCGATGAACATCCACAAATTGGGAAACAGTTCGGTGGCAACGATTCCGACTTTGCTCAGTATGGTGAAGCGGGAAGAAATGAACGGGTATAAAATTGCAGAAGGCGATATTGTGTTGTTTGCTTCGGTAGGAGCCGGAATGAATATCAATGCAGTTTGTTACCGGGTTTGATGCAGCGGGTAAATGATTCATTTGCAAGATTTTTCCAACCTTTTTTGAGAAGAAGCGTTTTAGTAGGTATTAACCTCATAAATCTGTTTAGTCTTGAAAAATACATTACTCATCTTCTTTGCAATCATCAGTTTCTCTGGGTTGTCTCAATCACCGATTTGGACAAAAGGAAACGCTGTGTGGCATTACCGGTTCACGAATGTCGGCGAAAGCGGGTACATCAAAGTGTGGGAAAACGGCGATACGACGCTTTTGGGAAAACAATGCACGAAGATGCGTTCCGAACGGCACAGTTTTTCTTTGGTTGGCCCCAACGGGCCGTATTTTGAATCCACAAGTGGGTACATTTCCGCAAGTGTCTACGTTTCGAATGATACCGTTTTTTATTGGGACCAGGATCATTTCTCCGTGTTGTATGACTTTTCTGCCCAGGTGGGTGACGAATGGTTGTTGCAAACCGGAGGGAATCCGCCTTTTTCCTGCAACGATACTTCCGTAGCGATGGTAGAATCGGTTGGAACCATCAATCTGGGGGGACAAAACTATCCGGAATTGACTGTGGGTAGTTCACCGGGTTCCGGATATTACATCAGCGGTAAAGCCAATGCGCGTTTTGGAAGTTTGGGATATTTGTTTCCGTTTCCTGCGAGTTGCGACAGCTCGGTGATCGTTGAGTGGGATCAGGTGCAGTTTGCGTGTTTTGAAGACGACAGCTTGTACTATAATCCGAGTGGTCAGGGCTGTGAAATCCACCTGGGACTGAATGAAGCGGTAAAGAAATCGGTTGCTGTTTTCCCGAATCCTTCACAGGGAAAAGTGGAAGTCTTGTCGGAAGTTCCTTTGAAGCGGATCAACGTGCTGAATATTCTCGGTACGCTGATCAAACAAGTAAATACCGATTTGACCTTAACAGAAGTGGATTTGTCGGGATTGCCGCAGGGAACTTATTACTTAGATATTGAAAACCGGAACGGAGAAAAGGCTGTGAAGTCGGTTCAGGTTTCGGGGAGATAATGACTAAACACATACGCTGCAACCAGTGTAAAAACGACTTTCGGGTCGTTTTTTTATGTCTCAACATGGATGAATTGACCTTAAGTTGTTCATTGAGAGCATCTTTTTTCTAAAAAACGCGTCATGGTAATATAACTTTCTAAACTCCACTACTATGAGAAAAGGGTTACTCATGCTGTTTGCGGTGATCAGTTTGCATTCACTGGCTCAATCTTCTATTTGGACAAAAGGACATGCGGTCTGGCATTACAGTTTTTTTAATGTCGGAGAAAAAGGATATATCAAAGTGTGGGAAAGTGGCGACACAACCATTTTGGGTAAACAATGTAAGGAGATCAAGGCAAAGAGACATAGTTTCATCATGTCGGGTCCGACTGGTCCTCCTTTCGAAACGATTTCGGATTATAAAGGAGGAATTATTTACCATTCGAATGATACCGTTTTTTATTGGAATGGAGATCTGGAACAATTCTTTGTATTGTTTGATTTTTCTGCTCAGCCAAATGACAACTGGATTTTGGATATCACCCCAACGGAATATATGTCATGTAACGATACGTCTGTCTGTGTTGTCCAATCTGTCGGATCGTTGATGATCGGTGGACAAAATGCGGTGGAGCTGAATTTGGGGAAGACAGCAGATTCCTTTAGAAGTCTGAATGGTAAAACAAATTCCCGTTTTGGAACAACCGAATGCTACCTGTTTCCATTCGATAATACGTGTGAAGAATGGGGAGCATTGGATTTGGATCAGGTTAGTTTTCTCTGTTTTGAAGATGATAGCTTGTACTACAACCCGAGCGGAGGAGCTTGTGAATATTATTTGGGATTGGATGAATCGGTGAAGCAATCTGTTTCCGTTTATCCGAATCCTTCATCAGGAAAAATTGAATTGCTGTCTGAAGTTCCCTTGAAGCAGATCAAAGTTATGAACGTGCTGGGAGCTGTCTTGAAAGCGTTTGATACAAACCTCACATTGACCGAAATTGATTTATCGGGATTGCCGCAGGGAACCTATTACCTGGATATTGAAAACGCAAACGGAGAACAGACAGTGAAGTCGGTTCAAATTTCAGGGAGATAATGCAAGGTATTAATAAAAAAGCGACTTTACCAAGATTATAAAGCCGCTTTGATGTGTTTAATTATTTGGTGTAATCGTGCCAATTAATGGATCACCAGGAGTCGTACTGTTTCTGAAAAACCGTTTCGGTGTGTGATACGAATCAATGTAACCCCGGCAGTGAGTTCCTGCATGACGTAGTTGGTTGTTTCATGAACCTCGAAGGAGTGGAGTTCCTTTCCTTCGGAATTGTAGAACGTCAACTGGTCTCCGTGTTTCAAGGCCTGCCCGAATTGCACTGTTCCCGAATGATAGCTTGCATATTGATCGGAGAAATGGGTATTCAAAACAATCATCGGGCTGCGCTGTTGTTGTTCGTCGCGATCTACAGATACCAATTGGTAATAATTCAATCCAGGTTCCGGAGCCTGGTCTATTGCCGAATAATCGTGTCGGGTATCGGAATTTCCATTCCCATTCACATAAATGGTTTGAATCACACTTTCCGTTTGATTGAACGGATCCACGCGCAACACTTCAAATTTACCCAGGTTGGTTTCAGAAAGTGTGATCCAGGTCAATAATACGTCATTGTCCAGCATGGATGCCTGCCAGTTCAGCAGTTCCACACCCAGGGGATAAATACAACTTGGTTCAACGCGGTAAGTCGGATTTCCCGGATCGTCGAAATCAATGAAACTTCCGTTTCCTCCAAGTGAGTTCGGAGCATAACTGACCGATTCACTAACTCCAGCAAATGTGGCATCCAGGGTGCGCGTCCCGGTTCCGCTATTCGCAAAACGTCCGGCGGTACTGGTGTTGTTACAGAACACAGCATAATATTGCTGGGTGGAAGGGCATTGAGGAGAGTAATCGAATACGTAGGAAGGTGTTTGTCCGGTAAACACCACAATGATGGCGCCGGCAGGAATCGGATCTGCGTATGTAAAGAGGTTGCAACCGGCTGCCGTGTTCAATTGCGTGATGTAACTTGCATTGTTGCCCAGGGTATTGGTTCCGCACCCCGAGTTGCAATACGTTCCTCCTGAAGGAAATGCGAGTGTCATATCGCTGATCGATAGCGGATTTGAACCGTTTTCGATGATAACCTGTTCGTCCAATCCTTCCACACTGGAGCAGGCATCCGCCAGGATGGAGCGAATCTGAGGAGTATTACAATTGGTTTGTGTAGTGAAAGAATAACTTGCCACGGAAGCTGTCTGGTACGATTCATCACAGTTGGTGCCGGTTCCGTTGTATTCGAACACTTTGAAATAATAGGTTGTTCCGGCGGTAAGACCTGTTACGGTAACAGTGTTCCCGGTTCCGTTCATTACGACATAATTTCCAGCACCAAGCGTTGCTCCTGATCCGTAAGCGGCATTTGCAGCATAGTTCGTCGCGTTAACAGGGGTATTGGAAAAATTGTTCAGAGAGATCACTCCGATGCGGTTTGCTCCGTTCCCCGCTGTAAAGTTCAATTGCGCGCTGGTACAGAAATTAACGGAAGTAATTGCACTGGCATTGGTCGTTGGTGCTGCTCCCGGAGAACAGGGAGTTGTCAGTGTTCCGATCAGTTTCACATCGTCTACAGTCCAGCGTTCTGCGGCAGCATTGTTGACTGCGCGAATACGGATGCGTACCTGTGTACATGAGTTCGGCAAATCCAGGTGAACTGTTGAGTAACCATCGGTTGTTTTGTTACCTGCTGTTCCTCCAGGAGCAAAAGTACTTGGGACATTATTTCCATCATAAACCGTCGTTGCCAAACCTGTTCCGGTAGTATAGTGCCAATAAGCGTTTAAGTTTCCGGTAACCTGGATTTCATTCGAGTAAGTCGTTCCACCGTCAAAGGAAATGTCCAGATTCACTGCGTCCGAAGTTTCTGCGCCATTAGCTGTTGACCCGATTGACCAGGAGGCCAAACGAAACTCGACATACTTGGACGTATAGCTTGCCAACCCGGTAATATTACTAAAGACTAATGTCGAAGTGGTGTTTACTGTTCCGAAAGCCGTTGTTGCACTGGTATAGACGGCAGATGAAGCAGGGCGGTCGCCCGCAGCGGAGTTTCCGGTAACGGTTGCACCGTTTGTATTGGTGTAAACCCAGGTGGGCGTTCCGCCATCAAAATCCTGGATGGCGATGGTTGTTTGAGCTGAAGCACAGCCAAAAATAAAGAATAGGCAAGTGGAGAGAATTACCTTCATGTTGTAGTAAAATTTCGGCTAAAGTACGGCGGCTGAGAACAAGTCAAAGTTAAGCCAGGGTTAATTTTTTCTGAAGGTAACTGACTGAAAATCGGAAAATTCAGTTTTAAAACGATTTAGTTGTGTTCGGAAAAACTGAAATTTGAGTGAATTATTTTTTAAAAATTTTCAAAAGGAATATAAAACGACTCAAAATGAATGCTTTTGTACGAGCGGAGAACTTGTTTTCTGGTCAGTTCAGTTGTACCAATGATCTGTCAGGGTGTCATCTGAAGGCAGTCATTCGTTGCTTTCTTTTGTTTTGATCCGACGGGCTATACAAGCGGAAGCTTTTTCTTACTTTTGTTTGCAAACATCATAACCGAAATCATTCATATGAAATTGCTAACCCTTTGGTCGATCATTATTAAAATCATCGGAATCTGGTATTTCTTTGCTGTTGTTCAGAGCACGGCTGTATTACTTCAGTTTCCATTTTCCGGGTCTTCACATCAGAATCCGGTTTCCCTTTCGTTTATCCTGGTCCTGCTGATTGATGGGTTGATCGCTTTTCTCTGCTTATTCCGCACGGAGCGCGTTATTCACGCATTCAAACTGGAAAAGGGGATGGAAGAAAAGGAGTTTCCGGTTAATCTTACCGTGGCGAACACCCTTGGTTTGGTTATGGTGATCATCGGGCTTTATTCCCTGAGCGAAAGCATCCCGGAATTTCTGGGAGTGGTATTGAGCAGAAATGTGACCCTGCCGCTATTCATGGCTTCACTTTCAAAAGTAGTGATCGGGTTGTTGCTGGTTCTGAAAACAAAAGAACTGGAGCGTTTGATCGGGAAGTATAAAAGTTGATAGGGGGTGCGGTAGCGCCTCAATCAGAGAGAGGTTCTCTAGTTCGTCCGCTGTATTTCTTTTAAAGCTTTGATTTTACTATTACAGTAATTGATGTTTTTCTTTGCATTGCCAATCCATTTCACCCCATGCGAATTATTCAGTTTTGAATAAAGATTGATGGTTTGGTTATACCAGTCAATGGCAGATTCATAGTCTTTTGCTTCTTTTGCATCATGTGATATTTTCCATGCTTTGTTGAAGTAAGTATCAGCGAGGCTTTTTAGGTGGCTGCTGACAGGGTTGAAATTGTAGGTGCTGCGTAATGAGATTATTTTCTGATCTATACTGTCAGCAACCAAGTATGTTTTTAGACTATCTAAATATGTATACTTTGAGATGGTGAATTTTAGCATCTCTTTAATAGAGTCATTGTTTGAAAAACTTTTTAGTGTGATGGGATTATCACGTAGTTGCCATCTGGGATCGCCTGGAAGGTGGGTCGTCAGGAAATAATTGGGGTCAGCAAAAATTTCTTTGATTTTGAGTTTTTTAAAAAAAGTAAGTGAGCCGCTGACTTTTTCAACATATCCGCTGGACCAGGTGGCGTCGATAAAAAGATATTTTCCATCAACCTTAACGATGTTCCACGAATGATCAGTATCAGGAAACGGTTTGTTTTTGAAATAAGAGTATCCTTTTGAGTAACCGGAAATCAAATGACATTCAATTCTGACAGCGTTACACATCTTTTGTAACAGTTCTGCGTAGTTTTGGCAAACGCCTTTTTTGTAGCTGAGAATTTTATCCGTATCTGTTTTCTTTCCTGATTCGTATGCTTCGGTGTCGTAAGCAATATTCTCAGCGATCCAATAGCAGAACAATTCAACTCGCTGTGTCTGGTTATTTCCTCCTTTATATAGATAATCAACCAGGCTATTTAAATTCTTAGCGGAATTTTCAGGACACGCCTTTGCATAATTGTAAAGTTTCAGATTTAGTTTTTCAAGTGCATAAACCGGCTGTAGAATGGATAGAAACAAGGTGATTGCTAAAAATCGCATGAGATTATTAAAAATTGAATGCAAAATTAAATCAAATACTCCAAAAATGATCTGTTGCTTTTTGATCACTTCGGAATGTGATATGAACATTAATCTGTTCAAAAACAGCACTTTTTTCCAGAAACACTTGCATTGTAAGTTTTTCTATCTATCTTTGCACCCCTCAAAGTGTGTTCTTTGGGGTAAAAGTATATTTATTAACAAACAAAATTTGAGTACTGTATGCCAACTATACAACAGTTAGTGCGCAAGGGAAGGACTGCGGTAGTTAAGAAATCCAAGTCAGCGGCTTTGGATTCTTGTCCGCAGCGCAAAGGAGTATGTGTACGTGTGTACACCACTACGCCTAAGAAGCCGAACTCAGCGATGCGTAAAGTAGCGCGTGTTCGTTTGACCAACGGTAAGGAAGTAAATGCTTACATCGGAGGTGAAGGTCACAACTTACAAGAACACTCTTTGGTTCTTGTGCGTGGTGGAAGGGTGAAAGATTTGCCTGGGGTTCGTTACCACATCGTTCGTGGTGCGGAAGATACAGCAGGTGTTGAAGGCCGTTCACAACGTCGTTCTAAGTACGGAACAAAACGTCCAAAAGCTAAGAAATAATTAAACTTTTAAGAGATGAGAAGAAGAAAAGCGAAAAAGATTGCCATCCTCCCGGATCCGAAGTTTAATGACGTTACGGTAACCAAGTTCGTTAACAACTTGATGTACTCCGGAAAAAAGAATTTGGCATTTAAAATTTTCTACGATGCATTGGAAATCGTAGACAAGAAAATTGAAGATCAAGAAGGATTGGAAGTGTTCAAAAAAGCATTGGAAAACGTAACTCCATCTGTGGAAGTTCGTTCCCGTCGTGTTGGTGGAGCAACTTTCCAAATCCCAACTCCTGTTCGTGAAGGTCGTAAACAATCATTGGCTATGAAATGGTTGATTGGTTACGCTCGTAAACGTAACGAAAAGTCAATGGCAGGTAAATTGGCTTCTGAAATCATCGCTGCTTCGAAAGAAGAAGGTGCTGCTTTCAAGAAGAAAGAAGATACACTACGTATGGCTGAAGCTAACAAAGCATTCTCACATTTCAGATTCTAATAAGTCATGGCAAGAGATCTTAAATTTACACGTAACATTGGTATCGCAGCTCACATTGATGCTGGGAAAACGACTACAACTGAGCGTATTTTGTACTACTCAGGTGTAAACCACAAAATTGGTGAAGTACACGACGGTGGTGCTACCATGGACTGGATGGAGCAAGAGCAAGAGCGTGGTATTACCATTACTTCTGCTGCTACAACAGTAAACTGGAACTACCGTGGTCAAAAATACCACATCAACATTATTGATACTCCTGGACACGTTGACTTTACCGTAGAGGTAAACCGTTCTTTGCGTGTATTGGATGGATTGGTGTTCTTGTTCTCTGCAGTAGACGGAGTGGAGCCTCAATCTGAAACAAACTGGCGTTTGGCGAATAACTACAATGTTCCTCGTATCGGTTTTGTGAACAAAATGGACCGTCAGGGAGCTGATTTCTTGAACGTGTGTAAGCAGGTGAAAGAAATGTTGGGAAGCCACGCTTTGCCATTACAAATCAACATCGGTGATGAAGATCATTTCAAAGGTGTTGTGGATTTGATCAACTGGAAAGGAATCGTTTGGAACGATGCTGACCAGGGGATGACTTTCGAAGAAGTTGAAATTCCTGCAGATATTATTGACGATGCACGCAGATTGCGTTCCGAATTGTTGGAAGCAGTGGCTGAATTCGACGAAACATTGATGGAGAAATTCTTCGAAGATGAAAACTCTTTGACTGAGCGTGAAATCCTGGATGCATTGCGTCAGGCTACAATCTCAGGAAAAGTAGTTCCGATGATGTGTGGTTCTTCTTTCAAAAACAAAGGAGTTCAGGCCATGTTGGATATGGTGATGGAAATCCTTCCTTCTCCATTGGATATCGAAGCAATCGAAGGAACTGATCCGAAAACGGATGAGCCTACTTCCCGCAAACCATCTTACGATGAGCCGTTTGCTGCTTTGGCATTTAAAATTGCAACGGATCCGTTTGTAGGTCGTTTGTGCTTTACACGTGCTTACTCTGGTAAATTGCCAGCAGGTTCTTACGTATTGAACACACGTACAAACAGCAAAGAGCGTATTTCACGTATCTTCCAGATGCACGCAAACAAGCAAAATCAAATTGAAGAACTGGGGGCAGGAGATATCGCTGCTTTGGTTGGATTTAAAGATATCCGTACAGGAGATACCTTGTGTGACGAGAAGCACCCAATCGTATTGGAGTCTATGAACTTCCCTGAGCCGGTAATCGGAATCGCAATTGAGCCTAAAACTCAGGCTGACCAGGATCGTTTAGGTATTGGTTTGAACAAATTGGCTGAAGAAGATCCGACATTCCGTGTAAACACAGACGAAGAAACTGGTCAAACAGTTATCTCCGGAATGGGTGAGCTTCACCTGGACATCATCGTTGACCGTCTGCGTCGCGAGTTCAAGGTAGAAGTAAACCAGGGAGCTCCTCAGGTTTCTTACCGTGAAGATATTACAGCTTCTATCGAGCACCGTGAAGTGTACAAAAAACAGTCTGGTGGTCGTGGTAAGTTTGCGGATATTTACGTAAAAATCTCTCCTCAGGATAACCAGGAGAAAACAGGACTTGAGTTCATCAACTCAATCAAAGGTGGTAACATTCCACGTGAATTTATCCCTTCTGTTGAGAAAGGTTTCAAAGAGTCTATGAAGAACGGTGTGATGGCAGGATTCCCGGTTGAAGCATTGAAAGTTGAATTGATTGATGGTTCATTCCACGCGGTCGATTCAGATTCATTGTCTTTCGAATTGGCTGCTAAAATGGCATACCGTGAAGCATTGAAGAAATGTCGTCCGATCTTGTTGGAGCCGATCATGAAAATTGAAGTGGTTACACCGGAAGAAAACATGGGGGATATCGTAGGTGACTTGAACCGTCGTCGCGCTGTCGTTCGTGGAATGGATGATAAAGCAGGATCTAAAGTTGTTAAGGCTGACGTTCCTTTATCTGAAATGTTCGGTTACGTAACTCAGTTGCGTACTTTGTCTTCAGGACGTGCAACTTCTTCTATGGAATTCTCTCACTTTGCTGAGGCTCCTAAGAACGTTGCAGACGATGTTATTGCAAAATCAAATGGAAAAGTATCCGCTTAATACAAACGAGTAATGAGCCAGAAAATTAGAATTAAATTAAAGTCGTACGATCACAACCTGGTTGACAAGTCGGCTGAGAAAATCGTGAAAACGGTTAAAGCAACAGGAGCAGTAGTAAGTGGTCCAATTCCACTTCCAACGCACAAACGTATTTACACCGTATTGCGTTCACCGCACGTTAACAAGAAAGCGCGTGAGCAGTTCGAATTGTGTTCTTACAAGCGTTTGTTGGACATCTACAGTTCTTCTTCCAAGACTGTTGATGCGTTGATGAGATTGGAACTTCCTAGCGGAGTTGATGTAGAAATTAAAGTGTGATGATACTCCCCCGACGTTTACAGTCGGGGGCTCTGTCTCCTTTTATAATTTATAATTTATAATAAACAAAAGTATGCCTGGAATTATTGGTAGAAAAATCGGAATGACTAGCATCTACAGTGCCGAGGGTAAGGCAACACCATGCACGGTAATAGAAGCTGGTCCTTGTGTCGTAACGCAGGTTAAAACACAAGATCGAGATGGGTATGAGGCAATTCAGTTAGGATTTGGAGAGCGTAAAGAAAAAAACACTCCAAATGCATTGAAAGGTCACTTCAAAAAAGCAAACACAACACCAAAATCTAAATTGGTGGAGTTTAAAGGCTTTGACGGACTTAATCTCGGAGATGTAGTAGACGCAACACTTTTCGAAGAAGGAGAGTTTGTTGGAGTTGTTGGAACATCTAAAGGAAAAGGTTTCCAGGGGGTTGTTAAACGTCATGGTTTCGGTGGAGTTGGTCAATCAACACACGGTCAGCATAACCGTTTGCGTGCTCCGGGTTCAATTGGTGCTTGTTCATACCCTGCACGTGTATTCAAAGGAATGCGCATGGCGGGTCAGACAGGTAACAAACGCGTAACTGTAGAGAACCTGCAAGTATTGCGTATTTTGGCTGACAGAAATTTAATCGTAGTAAAAGGTTCTATTCCAGGGCCTAAAGGTTCAACCGTAACAATTGAGAAATAATGGAAGTAAAAGTAATTGATAGCAAAGGAAAGGCTACTTCCAAAAAGGTAACCTTGTCAGAGACAATCTTTGGAATTGAGCCGAACGATCACGCAATCTATTTAGATGTGAAACAGCACCTGGCAAATCGTCGTCAAGGTACTCACAAATCAAAAGAGCGTAACGAAGTAGCAGGATCTACCAGAAAATTGAAAAAACAAAAAGGAACGGGTGGTGCTCGTGCCGGTAGTGTTAAATCTGGTACACGTGTAGGTGGAGGACGTATTTTCGGACCACGCCCGCGTAACTACCACTTCAAATTGAATGTAAAATTGAAGCGTCTGGCTCGTAAGTCAGCTTTCGCTTACAAAGCAAAATTAGATTCAATTGTTGTTGTAGAAGATGTAGCTATTGCAACACCAAAAACAGCAGAATTCAAATCGATGTTATCGAACTTGAACTTGTTAAACGAGAAGGTGTTGATGATCGTAGGAGCGGGTAACGACAATGTTTACTTGTCTTCACGTAACTTGCAACGCGTTAAAGTTGTATCTGCTGATTCCGTAAACACATTTGATGTGTTGAACGCGAAGAAAGTTGTATTAACAGAAAGTTCAATCGAAGTAATCGAAAAGATTCTAAACTAATTGATGATGAGTACAATTATCAAAAAGCCAATCATTACAGAAAAAGCAACAGCTGCAAACGATAACGGCAGCTTCGCTTTCGAAGTAGATCGCAAGGCGAATAAATTGGAAATTAAAAGCGCTGTCGAAAAGATGTACGGAGTTCACGTTGTGAATGTACGCACACTCACTTATGGCGGTGGAAAATCCTCTGTGAAATATACAAATAGAGGTGTCGTTGAGCAACAGAGCCGCGTATGGAAAAAAGCCATCGTAACTGTTGCCGAAGGAGAAACGATTGATTTGTTTAATAATTTTTAAGTAAAAACTGATGGGTCTTAGAAAATTTCAGCCTATTACTCCAGGGCAAAGACACAAGATCAACAGTACGTATGCTGAAGTAACAACGAATGTTCCTGAAAAGAGCTTGGTTGCGAAGAAAAGCAAGTCTGGTGGTCGTAACAATGATGGTCGTATGACCATGCGCTACATCGGTGGTGGACACAAGCAAAAGTATCGTATTATTGACTTCAAACGTGAGAAACATGGTGTTCCTGCGGTTGTTAAGACAATCGAATACGATCCGAACAGAACTGCACGTATTGCATTGCTTTACTATGCGGATGGTGAGAAACGTTACATCGTTGCACCTGAAGGATTGAAAGTAGGTGATACAGTAGTATCCGGTGCTGGTGCTGCTCCGAACGTTGGAAACGCATTATTTTTATCCGATGTTCCTCTTGGATCTGTGATCCACAACATCGAGCTGCAGCCTGGAAAAGGTGGTGCAATCGCTCGTGGTGCAGGAACATATGCTCAATTGAACGCTCGTGATGGTCGTTACGCGATTATCAAATTGCCTTCTGGTGAGACTCGTATGATTTTGACTACTTGTATGGCTACAATCGGAGCTGTATCGAATGGAGAACATTCATTGGTAGTTTCTGGTAAAGCTGGTCGCTCACGCTGGTTGGGTCGTCGTCCACGTGTACGTGGTGTTGTGATGAACCCGGTAGATCACCCGATGGGTGGTGGTGAAGGGCGTAACGCCGGTGGTCACCCTCGTTCACGTAACGGTATGCCTGCTAAAGGATACAAGACGCGTTCGAAAAAGAAGTATTCAGATAAGTTTATCATCGAAAGAAGAAAGAAATAAGGTATGAGTCGTTCGTTGAAAAAACCACCGTTTGTACACTACAAGTTGACAAAAAGAGTGGATGAGGCACAAACAAGCGGAAGCAAAGCGGTAATCAAAACATGGTCCCGCGCTTCTACAATCACTCCTGACTTTGTTGGGTTGACGTTTGCAGTGCATAACGGGAATAAGTTTATTCCTGTGTTTGTAACAGAGAACATGGTAGGTCACAAATTGGGAGAATTCTCTCCGACGCGTAACTTCCGTGGGCATGGTGCTAACAAAAAGGATAAAAAAAGATAGTTTAAAATTCAAGTGACATGGGCGCTAGAAAGAAATTAAGAGCTGATCAAATTAAAGAAGAGAAGAAAACAACGGCATTCGCTAAGTTGAACAATTCTCCGATTTCTCCTCGTAAAATGAGATTGGTTGCAGATCTTGTACGTGGAGTAGAAGTAAACAAAGCTCTAAACATATTGCAACACAATGCGAAAGACGCATCGCTTAGTTTATCCAAGTTATTGCGTTCTGCAATTGCTAACTGGGAAGCTAAAAACGAAGGTAAAAGCATTGAGGATGAGAAATTAGTGGTGAAATCTATCGAAGTAGGTAGTGCGGGAATGCTGAAGCGTATTCAGACTGCTCCACAGGGTAGAGCTTACCGAGTTCGTAAAAGATCAAACCACGTGACTATCGTTGTTGATGGTTCAAAATAATTGTAAAGGAAAATGGGACAAAAGACGAATCCAATTGGTAATAGACTAGGTTTCATCCACGGATGGGAATCTAACTGGTACGGTGGAGATAACTACCGCGATAAAATCGTTGAAGACGATCAGATCCGCAAGTATCTTCACGCTCGTTTATCCAGAGCAAGTATTTCTAAAATCATCATCGAGCGTACCCTCAAGCTCGTTACTGTAACAATCAACACGGCTCGTCCGGGTGTGATTATCGGTAAAGGTGGTCAGGAAGTCGACAAATTGAAAGAAGAGTTGAAGAAATTGACGAAAAAAGAGATTCAAATCAACATTTTCGAGGTAAAACGTCCTGAATTGGATGCTCGTTTGGTTGCAGATGGTATCGCTCGTCAGATCGAGGCTCGTATTTCATTCCGTCGTGCTATCAAGATGGCTATCGGTTCAACCATGAGAATGGGTGCCGAAGGTATCAAAGTGAAAATTTCAGGTCGTTTGAATGGAGCTGAAATGGCTCGTTCAGAAATGTACAAAGATGGACGTACTCCGTTACATACGTTCAGAGCTGATATCGATTACGCAGTAGGTGAGGCATTGACTACTTACGGTTTGATCGGGATCAAAGTATGGATCTGTAAAGGTGAAGTTTACGGTCGTCGTGATCTTTCTCCGAATGTTGGAATGGCTGCGGCTGCAGCGAAAGGTGGTGCTCCGTCTGGTGACAGAGGAAACCGTCGTCCGGCTGGAGGAAAAGGTGGAAACAACCGTAAAAAGAAGTAAAAACACATTAAAATTTTCAGAAGATGTTATCTCCAAAGAGAACCAAATTTAGAAGAGTTCAGAAAGGTCGTAATCGTGGTGAAGCTCAACGCGGATCTACGATTGCATTCGGATCTTTTGGACTGAAAACATTGGAGCCGGGATGGATTACATCACGCCAGATTGAAGCTTCCCGTATCGCAGTTACGCGTTACATGAAGCGTGAAGGAAAGGTGTGGATTCGTATCTTCCCAGACAAACCGATCACATCCAAGCCAGCAGAGGTACGTATGGGTAAAGGTAAGGGAGCTCCTAGCCACTGGGTGGCAGTTGTAAGACCAGGTCGTATTATGTTCGAAGCGGACGGAGTTCCTTATGAAGTAGCTAAGGAAGCACTTCGTTTAGCTGCTCAAAAACTTCCAGTAAAATGTAAGTTCATCGTTCGTAATGATTATGTTATACCAGGAAAATAGTTGAAACATGAAAGGACAGGAAATTAATAAACTTTCAGTTGACGATTTGAAAAAGCAATTGTTAAGCGAAACAGAAAAGTTGGCGAAAATGAAAATCGGACACAAAGTAACTCCATTGGAGAACCCGATTCAAATTCGTGACGTTCGCAAGCAAATTGCTCGTTTGAATACAGAATTGAGAAAACGTGAAATTCAGGCGTAACGCTTGAAAGTAAAAGAAGCTTGAAATGGAAAAGCGTAATTTAAGAAAAGAACGTATCGGGACTGTTACCAGTGATAAGATGGAAAAATCTATCGTGGTTTCTGTAGAAAGAAAAGTAAAACACCCGAAATATGGTAAGTTCGTAAAAAAAACTACTAAATTTGTGGCCCACGACGAAAATAACGACTGTAACATTGGTGACACCGTTAAGATCATGGAGACTCGTCCCTTGTCTAAAAACAAGAACTGGAGATTAGTAGAAATTTTAGAAAGAGCTAAATAATAATTAGTTGCAATGATACAACAAGAATCAAGACTTGCAGTTGCAGATAACTCCGGAGCAAAAGAGGTGTTGTGTATCCGCGTATTGGGTGGTACAAAACGTCGTTATGCTTCAGTAGGAGATAAAATCGTAGTAGCTGTTAAGAGCGCAATGCCCTCTGGAGCCGTTAAAAAAGGATCGGTTGCCAAGGCGGTTGTTGTAAGAACACGCAAGGAGGTTCGCCGTCCGGACGGTTCTTACATTCGTTTCGATGATAACGCATGTGTTATCTTGAATCAGGCGGGGGAGATGAGAGGAACCCGTATTTTTGGACCAGTAGCTCGTGAGCTGCGTGAAAACAATTACATGAAAATTGTTTCACTTGCTCCCGAAGTACTTTAATATTAGTGAAGTCATGCAAAAGAAATTACACATCAAAGTAGGCGACACTGTTAAAGTATTAAGCGGTGAGTCTAAAGGTCAGGAAGGAACAGTACTGACTATTGACAGAAACAAAGAAAGAGCTACTGTAGGTGGAGTGAACATGGTAAAACGCCACACAAAACCTAGCGCGTCTGAACCACAAGGCGGAATCGTCGAAAAAGAAGGAACTATTCATATTTCCAACTTAATGGTGGTTGTTAAAGGACAAGCGACTCGCATCGGACGTAAGGAAAATGCGAAGGGTAAGTTAGTTCGTTATTCTAAAAAATCAGGAGAGGAGATCAAGTAATGAGTTATTCACCAAGATTAAAGAAACAGTACAAAGAGGAAATCATTCCTGCATTGACTGAGAAATTTGGGTACAAAACCATTATGCGTGTACCTAAACTGCAGAAAATCGTCATCAGCCAGGGATTGGGTGATGCGGTTGCTGACAAAAAAATCATTGATAACGCGATCGCTGACGTTTCCCGTATTGCAGGACAAAGAGCAGTAGCTACTACGTCTAAAAAAGACGTATCTAACTTCAAACTGCGTAAAGGAATGCCAATCGGAACGAAAGTAACGTTGCGCGGAGACAAAATGTACGATTTCTTAGATCGTTTCATTTCTGTAGCTTTGCCACGTACCCGTGACTTCCGTGGAGTTAGCGCGAAAGGATTTGACGGACGCGGAAACTTCAACTTAGGAGTGAAGGAGCATATCATTTTCCCTGAAATCGATATCGACAAGGTAAGCAAGATTTTGGGTATGGATATCACTTTTGTTACATCAGCTGAAAGCGACGAAGAAGGAAAAGCATTGCTGGATGCCTTCGGATTCCCATTCATCAAAAAATAAGACAATGGCTAAGGAATCAATGAAAGCGCGTGAGCGCAAAAGAGAAAAAATGGTTGCTAAATACGCTGCAAAACGTGCAGAGTTGAAAGCTGCCGGCGAATGGGATAAATTACAGCAGTTGCCAGCGAACTCATCTAAGGTTCGTGTACACAACCGTTGTGGTTTGACTGGTCGTCCTCGCGGATATATGCGCCAGTTTGGAGTTTCACGTGTTACTTTCCGTGAAATGGCTCTGGCAGGAAAAATCCCGGGAGTTAAAAAAGCAAGTTGGTAAAAGTCTAGATACCCCGACTTCCGTAAGGAACGTCGGGGGCTTAGAAACTCTACCGAGTATTCATTAAAAAACAATAAAAACATGTTAACAGATCCTATTGCAGACTTTTTGACACGCATCCGTAACGCGAATGCTGCACGTTTGAAAACAGTCGAAATTCCTGCATCGAATGTTAAAAAAGCAATTACAGCTATTTTGTTTGATCAAGGTTACATCGCGAACTACAAGTTCGAAGATGACAACAAACAAGGAATCATCAAAATCGCTTTGAAGTACAATGCTTCTACCAAAGTTCCTGCGATCACCAAGATTGAGCGTGCGTCTCGTCCAGGTCTTCGTAAGTACAGTGGTGCTGATGAAATGCCACGTGTATTGAACGGTTTGGGTATTGCGATCGTTTCTACTTCCAAAGGTGTAATCACTGACAAAGAAGCAAGAAAAGAAAACGTAGGTGGAGAAGTACTCTGCTACGTATATTAAAAAAGGAAATTGAGAATTTAAAATTGAAAAGGCTGATCGCTGAGTAAATCAAGATACCTTTTCAATTTTTCATTTTTAATGGTCAATTAAGTAGAAACTAGAATGCAGATTTCTGAGTGCTAGGGACACAAAAAAGATAGGAGCTTGACTCGTATCTTTTATTGTTGTACCTTTGCGCTCGTTTTCGTAATTCGTAATTAAATAAACAATGTCAAGGATAGGTAAATCCCCAGTAACAATCCCGAGTGGAGTAGAAGTAAAGGTGGACGGATCAGTTATTTCCGTAAAAGGATCCAAAGGTACATTGGAGCAGGAGTTTGATACAACAGCTGTTTCATTGAACATCGAAGGTTCTGAGATCACTTTTAGCCGCGCGTCTGATGCGCCGGATCATCGTTCCAAGCACGGTTTATACCGCGCATTGGTTCAAAACATGGTTATCGGTGTATCCGAAGGGTACAAAAAGGAGTTGGAAGTAATCGGAGTAGGTTACCGTGCAACTGCAACAGGACAACTGTTGGAGTTGGCATTAGGTTACTCTCACCCGATTGCAATCGAATTCCCGAAAGAAATTAAGGTATCTGCAGATACTCAAAAAGGTAAAGCTCCGATTGTGACTTTAGAGTCACACGACAAGCAACTTTTGGGTCAGGCTGCTGCCAAGATTCGTTCCCTTCGTAAACCTGAACCTTATAAAGGAAAAGGTATTCGTTTTGTCGGCGAAGAGATTAGAAGAAAAGCTGGTAAATCTGCAGGTAAAAAATAATTTTAGAAAGTTATGGCATTTAGTAAAATCAACAGAAGAGCAAAAATTAAGAGAAGAATCAGAAAGAAAATTTCTGGTACAACTTCCGTGCCTCGTCTATCAGTATTTCGTTCAAACAAGCAGATTTATGCTCAGTTGATCGATGATACGAAAGGAGTAACTTTGGCTGCTGCATCTTCTTACAAAAACAAAGCTGCTGAAAGCAAAAGCAAATCAGAACAAGCAGCTGTTGTAGGTAAAGAAATTGCTGAGAAAGCAGTTAAAGCTGGTGTAGAATCAGTTGTTTTCGATCGTAACGGGTACTTGTACCACGGTCGTGTTAAATCATTGGCTGATTCAGCTAGAGAAGGAGGACTTAAATTTTAATCATCATGGCAGCAATTATAGGAAACAGAGTAAAAGCTTCAGATATTGAGCTTAAAGATAAATTGGTAGCTGTGAACCGTGTGACCAAAGTAACAAAAGGTGGTCGTACATTCAGCTTCTCAGCTATCGTAGTTGTTGGGGATGAAAACGGTATCGTAGGTCACGGACTTGGAAAGGCGAAAGAAGTAACAGAAGCGATTACAAAAGGAATCGATGATGCGAAAAAGAACCTGATCAAAGTTCCGATCCTGAAAGGTACGGTTCCTCACGCTCAAAAAGGAAAATTCGGTGGAGCAGAAGTTTTATTGAAACCTGCTACAAATGGTACAGGAGTTATCGCTGGTGGTGCGATGCGTGCAGTGTTGGAGTCCGTAGGAGTTCACAACGTATTGGCAAAATCCCAGGGATCCTCTAACCCGCACAACGTAGTGAAAGCAACGATGAATGCATTGGCTTCTATGCGTGATGCAGCAACAGTTGCACGTCAGCGTGGTATCAGTATGGACAAAGTGTTTAACGGTTAATTAAAGAAATAGTATGGCAACGATTAAAATCAAACAAGTTCGCAGTGCTATCAAACGCCCGCAAGATCAGAAAGACACGATCAAGGCGTTAGGATTTAGCCGTTTGAACCAGGTACTGGAGAAAGAAGAAAATCCGCAGATTCTTGGTATGATCAAGAAAGTGGCGCATTTGGTACAAGTAGTAGATTAATACTTTAAAACGAATTATCCATGAATTTAAATAATTTAAAACCAGCGAAAGGATCCGTCCTGAGTGATAAGAGAATCGGTCGTGGACACGGTTCAGGTGGTGGCGGTACTGCTACACGCGGTCACAAAGGAGCGAAATCCCGTTCCGGTTATTCAAAGAAAATTGGTTTCGAAGGAGGACAGATGCCTTTACAGCGCCGTGTGCCTAAATTCGGATTCAAAAATATCAACCGCGTTGAATACAAAGCAATCAATTTGGATGCTATTCAATCATTGGTTGAAAGAAAAAATATCACTGACATTACTATTGAAGTACTACGTGAAAATGGGTTGGTTTCCCGCAATGACCTGGTGAAAATCCTGGGCCGCGGAGAATTGAAATCCAAAGTAAACGTAAGCGCACACAAGTTTTCTTCTTCTGCGAAAGTAGGAATTGAAGCTCAAGGTGGTAGTATTTCAGAAATCTAATTAACTTTGCCGACATTTTTTTTATGAAACGGTTTATACAAAACATAAAAAACATCTGGAAAGTAGAAGAGTTAAGAAAGCGTATCTTATTGACGCTTTTCTTAATTCTTGTGTACCGTATCGGATCGTTTATCATGTTGCCTGGTGTGAATGCTGATGCCATTCTGGCAAACGCATCCCGCAAAGGAGGCGACAATGTACTTGAGTCTCTGCTATCGATGTTCTCCGGAGGTGGATTTACCAACGTGTCAATTATGGCATTAGGGATCATGCCTTACATTAGTGCATCGATCATTATGCAGTTATTGGGGATGGCAGTTCCTGCTGTTCAGAAAATGCAGAATGAAGGAGAGTCCGGTAGAAAACAAATCAATACGTACACGCGTATCCTGACAATTATAATTTGTGCTGTTCAGGCACCAAGTTATATTTCATTGTACGCTTCGAGTATCCAAGGTGCATTACCTGCTGATCAATCCATGTTATGGTGGACAACAGCAGTGTCTTGTATGGTTGCCGGTTCAATGTTTGCTGTATGGTTAGGTGAACGCATTACAGATAAAGGAATTGGAAATGGGATCTCCTTGTTGATTACCGTAGGTATCTTGTCAAGACTCCCATCTTCGTTCTTGTCTGAAATGGCTGCTAACAAAGATTTTCCATTGAAAATTGTTTTGGAAATCATTGTCTTCATGTTGATTGTACTAGGAACGATTTTGGTTGTTCAGGGAGTTCGTAAGGTTCCTTTAAATACAGCAAAAAGTGTTGTCGGTGCAAGAGCAGTAGATGCACAGGGAGCAAGAAACTACTTGCCTTTGAAAGTAAATGCTTCGGGAGTAATGCCGATCATTTTCGCTCAGGCAATTATGACCATCCCTGTAATGATTTTCTCACAGCAAAAAGATGGTGGAATGATCCAGTATGCTTTGGGGGATACGCACGGCGTTCCTTACAACGCATTGTTGGCGCTTTTGATTATCGTATTTACTTACTTCTACACGGCGATCATGATCAACCCTCGTAAGATGGCAGATGATCTGAAACGCAGTGGAGGATTTATCCCAGGCGTTCGTCCGGGAGAGGAAACAGCTGAGTATATTGACTCATTGGTGTCCCGAATCACATTGCCCGGATCTATGTTCCTGGCTCTGATCGCGATTTTGCCATCAATAGCATATGCTTGTAATATTACTTCTGGTTTTGAGTATTTCTTCGGAGGAACTTCGTTGTTAATCATGGTAGGAGTAGTTTTGGACACCCTTCAGCAAATCGAATCTTATTTGTTGAACCGTCACATGGATGGTTTGATGGAAGGTTCCCGCGTGAGAGGAAGAAGAAGTATAAACGAAATGTCATCAGGTTTCTAGATTATGGCTAAGCAATCATCAATCGAACAAGATGGAACGATTATCGAAGCATTGTCAAATGCAATGTTTCGTGTCGAGTTGGAGAATGGACACGTCATCACGGCTCACATTTCAGGAAAAATGAGAATGTTCTACATTAAGATTTTACCTGGAGACCGTGTGAAGGTGGAAATGTCTCCTTATGATTTAACTAAAGGACGTATTTCTTTCCGCTACAAATAATTTGTAAGAAAGAACTCCGATAAAAAAGCAAAAGATGAAAGTAAGAGCTTCAGTAAAAAAACGTTCTGCAGATTGCAAGATCGTTAAACGAAAAGGAAGAGTTTACGTGATTAACAAGAAGAATCCTAAACTAAAACAAAGACAAGGGTAATTATGGCACGTATTGCAGGTATTGATCTACCAAAAAACAAGAGAGGTGTAATCGGGTTGACTTACATCTTCGGAATTGGCCGCAGCACGGCTAAGAAAGTGTTAACATCAAATGGAATTGATGAGAACATCAAAGTACAGGATTGGAATGATGATCAGATCGCTTTGATCCGTACATCCATTTCTGAAATTAAGACAGAAGGACAGTTGCGTTCTGAAATCCAATTGAACATTAAGCGTTTGATGGATATCGGATGTACACGTGGAATTCGTCACCGTGCTGGTCTTCCATTGAGAGGTCAACGTACGAAAAACAACTCTCGTACTAGAAAAGGTAGAAGAAAAACAGTTGCTAACAAGAAGAAAGCGACTAAATAAGAAACCGCGAACTAGCGGTTGATTCAAGCAAACGTTAGTGCGGCTTAAATTTATTAGAAATGGCAAAAGCAAATCAAAAGAAGAAGAAACAGGTCAAAGTAGACGCAGCGGGTGAAGCGCATATCCAAGCTACCTTCAACAATGTGATTATTTCTTTGACAAACAACGCTGGTCAGGTTATTTCCTGGTCATCCGCTGGAAAAATGGGCTTCAAAGGTTCTAAAAAGAACACTCCGTATGCTGCACAAGTTGCTGCTGAGGATGCATCTAAAGAAGCACATGACTTCGGATTACGTAGAGTTCGTGTATTTGTGAAAGGTCCCGGAGCTGGTCGTGAATCAGCGATCCGTGCAATTCACAATCATGGAATCGAAGTAGTAGAGATCATTGACGTGACTCCACTTCCGCACAATGGTTGTCGTCCGCCAAAAAGACGTCGCGTTTAATTTTTAGTATTTTAATCAAAAAGGGGACAGTGATTATCGAAGGAAAGCCTTAATTCATAATCCCCCTTTTTATATTTTATAGTATGGCAAGATATACAGGTCCAAAATCGAAGATCGCTCGTCGTTTCCGCGACCCGATTTTCGGTCCAGACAAAGCGCTGGACAAAAGAAGCTACGGACCAGGACAACACGGTCCTGCAAAACGTAGAGGAGGTAAACAATCAGAATACGCAATCCAGTTGGGTGAGAAGCAAAAAGCGAAGTACACGTACGGGATTTTGGAGCGTCAATTTTCTAACTTGTTTAAGAAAGCATCCCGCATGAAAGGGATTACAGGTGAAAACTTGTTGCAATTGTGCGAAACGCGTTTGGATAACACCGTATACCGTTTAGGAATTGCTCCTTCTCGTCGTGCGGCTCGTCAGTTGGTTACTCACAAACACATCGTGGTAAACGGAGAAGTGGTAAACATTCCTTCTTACACTTTGCGTGTTGGTGATGTGATCAGCGTTCGTGAGAAATCAAAATCTTTGGAAGCAATTACATCTTCTTTGACTGCGTCTAACAAACGTTACGACTGGTTGGATTGGGATGCTTCTCAAAAATCAGGTAAGCTCTTGAGTGTACCATCCCGCGACATGATTCCTGAAAACATCAAGGAACAATTGATCGTCGAATTATACTCTAAGTAATAAGCCGATCCCGTAAGTACGGGGTTAAGATTTTGGAGTCTGCTCGACTCCTTAAATTAATTATTAATATTGGATTGCAGCCAAAGGGTTTGTTAGACTTTTCTTCAATCTTTCATACCGCGCAACTGCAAAACAATTAAAAAGAAGAAAAACAAATGGCAATTTTAGATTTTCAGAAGCCTGACAAGGTAATTATGATCCAATCTGATGAGCGTAAAGGACAATTTGAGTTCCGTCCGCTTGAACCAGGTTACGGGATTACGGTAGGAAACGCATTGCGTCGTATCTTACTATCATCATTGGAGGGTTATGCTATTTCTTCCGTGCGTATCGAAGGTGTAGACCACGAGTTCGCAACGTTGAAAGGTGTTGTTGAAGATGTAACTGAGATCGTGTTGAACCTGAAACAAGTTCGTTTCAAGCAACAAATCGAAGGAACTGACAACGAAACAGTAGTGGTTTCTGTTTCCGGACAGGATAAACTGACTGCTGGTGATTTAGGTAAATTCACTTCAGGATTCCAGGTGTTGAACCCGGACTTGGTGATTTGTAACATGGAATCTTCCGTTAAACTGGAGATGGAGCTGACAATCATCAAAGGACGCGGATACCTTCCTGCTGAAGAGAACAAAACCGGTAACTCACCGTTCGGAACAATCTTCATCGATTCCATCTTTACGCCAATCGTAAACGTAAAATACACGATCGAAAACTACCGTGTAGAGCAAAAAACGGATTACGAGAAATTGGTTTTGGAATTGACAACTGACGGGTCTATTCACCCGAAAGATGCCTTGAAGGAAGCAGCAAAAATCTTGATTCATCACTTTATGCTCTTCTCCGATGAGCGCATCACGTTGGATAGTGAAGTGAAATCTGAGACAGAAGAGTTCGATGAAACATCATTGCACATGCGTCAATTGCTGAAAACAAAATTGGTAGACATGGATCTTTCGGTTCGTGCACTGAACTGTTTGAAAGCAGCAGACGTTGAAACATTGGGTGACCTGGTTTCTTACAACAAAAATGACTTATTGAAGTTCCGTAACTTCGGTAAGAAATCATTGACAGAGTTGGAAGATCTGGTTGACTCCAAAGGATTGAACTTCGGAATGAACGTTGCGAAGTATAAATTAGACAAAGACTAGGATCGCGGAATAGTTTTTAAATACAATGTCGTAATAGGTGGCCGGAAGGAAGCGATACAAATTCCGGCTAACCGTTACTTACGAAATTTAATATCATGAGACACGGAAAAAAAGTAAATCATTTAGGCAGAAAATCTGCACACAGACAAGCAATGTTGTCGAATATGGCTTGTTCATTAATTGAACACAAGCGTATTTCAACTACCTTGGCAAAAGCGAAAGCTTTGCGTGTATATGTTGAGCCTATCTTGACAAAATCCAAAGACGATACAACTCACAATCGTCGTACTACATTCTCTTACCTGAAAAGCAAAGAGGCTGTATCTGAATTGTTCAGAACAATCGCTCCTAAGATTGCAGATCGCCCGGGAGGTTACACACGTATCATCCGTACAGGTTACCGTTTAGGTGACAACGCTGAAATGTGTTTGATCGAGTTGGTTGATTTCAACGAAGTATACACTTCAGGAGAGAAGAAAACAACAACTCGTCGTTCCCGTCGCGGAGGAAGCTCAGCAACGAAGAAAGCAGAGGCTGTTGAAGCTGTAGAAGTAGCAGAGGTTGTTGAAGAAACACCAGCTGTTGAAGCAACTGAAGAGGCAACAGAAACGCCTTCTGAAGAAGCAGATTCTACTGAAGAAAAGAAAGATGAAGAGTAAACATTTTCGTTTTTAAAATAGAAAAAGGGTAGCCGGTTATAAACGGTTACCCTTTTTTATGCACGATATTTTTGAAGTTGAAAGAGAAATCCTAATTTTGCAAAAACATTTTAGTATATGGAAGAACGCAAGCCTGCGCTCCTGGTCCTGGAGGATGGAACAGTTTTTTACGGCAAAGCTACCGGTAAGATAGGTACAACAACCGGAGAGATCGCCTTTAACACCGGAATGACCGGTTATCAGGAAGTGTTCACAGATCCTTCATATTACGGACAAATACTAGTCATGACGACATCCCACATCGGGAATTACGGTGTGACCCCGGAAGAAGTAGAATCCGAATCTGTTAAGATCGCCGGATTGGTAACCAAAAAATTCGCAACTAATTTCTCAAGAACTTCGGCAACGTCCGGATTGCAGGATTACCTGGAAGAGAATGAAAAAGTGGGAATCACGGATATCGATACACGGGCCCTGGTTCGTCACATCCGCCACAAAGGAGCGATGAATGCGATTATTTCCTCCGAATTGCTGGATGAGAAAGAATTGCTGAAACAAGTAAAAGACGTTCCTTCAATGGACGGACTGGAGCTGTCATCCAAAGTTGCAACCAAAGAAGCTTACGAATCCGGAAACCCGGACGCTGAATGGAAAGTGGCCCTGCTGGATTTCGGTGTGAAGAAAAACATCATCCGTTGTCTGGTAGAAAGAGGATGCTTCGTGAAAGTATTCCCGCTGAATACCACGCTGGATGAATTGAAAGCATTCAACCCGGACGGATACATGTTGTCTAATGGTCCCGGTGATCCGTCAGCGATGCCGACAGAAATTGCGTTGGTGAAAGAACTGGTAGAACTCGGAACACCGATCTTCGGAATCTGCCTCGGACACCAGATCCTGGGATTGAGCCAGGGATTGAAAACCGAGAAGATGTTTAACGGTCACAGAGGGATTAACCACCCGGTGATGAACCTGCTGACCGGAAAAGGAGAGATCACGTCTCAAAACCACGGATTTGTGATTGCAAAGGACAGCGTACAGTCTAATCCGAGAATCAAAGTGACACATGAGCATTTGAACGATCAGACCATTGCCGGAATTATGTTGACGGACAAACCGGTATTTTCGGTACAATACCACCCGGAAGCATCTGCAGGACCACATGATTCCCGTTATTTGTTCGATCAGTTTATTTCTAATATGAAACAGGCGAAGCATTAAGCTTCTAAATAAAACAACACATGAGTTATATCGCACGCATTGTCGGAAGACAAGTTTTAGATTCAAGAGGTAACCCTACGGTAGAAGTAGATGTTTACACCACTAACGGTGCAGTTGGAAGAGCGGCAGTTCCTTCGGGAGCTTCAACCGGAATCCACGAAGCTGTTGAATTACGTGATGGTGATCAATCCGTTTACCTGGGTAAAGGAGTTTTGAAAGCGGTAGAAAATGTCAATACAGTTATCGCTGAAGAGCTGATCGGGATGGATATTTTCGATCAAAAACTGATCGACCGTGTATTGCAGGAATTGGACGGTACTCCGAACAAATCCAAGCTGGGGGCAAATGCGATCCTGGGTACTTCTCTGGCAGTAGCGAAAGCAGCGGCACAGGAGGCAGGTTTGAGCTTGTTTAAATACGTTGGCGGAGTGGGCGCAACTACGATGCCGGTTCCGATGATGAACATCCTGAACGGAGGCTCACATGCGGATAACTTAATCGATATCCAGGAATTCATGGTGATGCCGTTCGGTGCGTCTTCTTTCTCTGAAGGATTGCGTTGGGGAACGGAAATTTTCCACCATCTGAAATCCGTTTTGAAAGACAAAGGCTTGTCTACAAACGTTGGAGACGAAGGAGGTTTTGCACCGAATTTGGGATCTAATGAAGAAGCAATCCAGGTTGTATTGCAGGCAGTTGAAAAAGCAGGATTCAAACCGGGACATGATGTACACATCGCATTGGATGCAGCATCTTCCGAGTTTTACAACGCTGAAAAAGGATTGTACCTGTTCGAGTCAACCGGAGAATCACGCACTTCTTCTGAAATGGTAGATTTCTGGGCCGACTGGTGTCAGAAATACCCGATCGTTTCCATCGAAGATGGTTTGGCGGAAGACGACTGGGCTGGTTGGAAAACAGCAACTGAAAAGCTGGGGAACAAAGTACAGCTGGTAGGTGACGACTTGTTCGTAACAAACACCAAGCGTCTGGCTCAGGGAATTGAGCAGGGAATTGCAAACTCCATTTTGGTGAAAGTGAACCAGATCGGTTCATTGAGCGAAACGATTGAAGCGGTTCAGATGGCAACACGTAACAGCTATACATCCGTGATGTCGCACAGAAGTGGTGAAACGGAAGACAATACGATTGCTGACCTGGCAGTGGCTTTGAACTGTGGTCAGATCAAAACCGGTTCTGCTTCCCGAAGCGACCGTATGGCGAAATACAACCAATTATTGCGCATCGAAGAAGAATTGGGGGAAACAGCATATTACCCGGGAAAATCATTCCGATTCTTGTAATCTTATCTTTATAGAAATGGAAGGGAGCCTTTGGCTCCCTTTTTTGTTTTTCGTATATTGTGGTTTCCAGTGGATGATTCGGAACCTTTTACATCAGATTGCAGACCTCGACGTACGTATTTGCTGGTGTTTGCTTCCCATGAAGAGTAAAAACGGATCACCTAAGGAATTAAGCGTAAAACACTTTTTTAACAAATTGTTCATAATTGGTTGTTTTTATTATCAGTAGGCAACCTTATTGTTTTCAAAGCGTTTAAAAATCAAAGCTATAATTATGAAGACATTATTACTAAGTTTCGCTTTTGTATTGGGTTCCTTTTTAGGAATGGCTCAAACGGGCAACAATCAGGCAAACGCACCGGCTTTTTTTGCTCAATGTATGGTCAATGTGGGGAATCAGACGGAATTGACAACTTTGGAAAACCAACTACGCACGATCCCTTATGTTCAGGTAGTTCGGGTGGATATTCCAACACATCGGTTGTTCCTGATTACAAAAGACATCTCTTCCTTTTCTGAAACGGAATTCATTTCCTGGATGGGAACATACGCTTCAGCTTACAGCTGTCTTCAAATAGGTTTGCAGGGAGTTGACCCGATCAACCCGTATCCATTTACTAACTGTCCAGAAAACTAGAACCGATGAAAAAGCTTTTATATACATTATTGGCGTTTAGCTCATTCGGAGTTTGGTCACAACAGCTTCCGGTAAACTGTAACCTGGCAGTATCCGGATGTTCGACACCCCAGTTTCCAATTGTAGGATCAAACCCGTCATACAATACACAGGATTTCGGAACAGGAACCATTTCCAATCCGAGTTCCAATCCACAAGGGGTAAACAGTGGTTGTTTGCTTTCCGGTGAAACGGTTTCCACATTCATTACGATCAACGTGGTATCCAACGGAACACTGGAGTGGTCCCTGATCGGATTGAATGCTTCAGGCAGCCCTTCCGGTTCCGGTTGTTTTGACTGGATCATGTGGCCGAATGTCAACAACAACGGTTGTGCGGGAATCAACGGAAATACCTTGCCGCCTGTTTCCTGTAACTGGAACGGGTCATGTAACGGAAATACAGGAATGTCATCACCGGCAAATTACCCGCCGAGTGCTTCCAGCTCCAGTTATCAACCGCCTTTAACAGTAACGGCAGGACAATCATTCATCTTGTGTTTGTCGAACTACAGTTTCACGAACCAAAACGTAAACCTGAACTTCTTCGGTACCGCAGCGGTTGTTTGTGGAGTATCGGCAGCTGATCAGACCATTTGTTTAGGAAACTCCGCAAACGTAACGATTGCAACTCCGGGATATGTGAACCCGACTTTCAACTGGTTGGTAACAACAGGTGTTTCGAACCCTACGGGAGGATCGAATGTGACTGTGACTCCAACAGTAACGACCACTTATTCGGTAGTAGTGACACAGGCGTCTCCGCCGCTTCAGGATACCGCAACATTTACGATTACCGTAGCAAACCCTCCTGCACCGAATGCAGGACCGGATCAAACAGTGTGTCTGGGACAGCCGATTTCCTTGTCAGGATCCATCGGAAGTGCGGGAAATACCTCCAACTGGCAGGCAATTGTTCCAACCGGGATGACACCGCCGGCTGCAGCAACTTTTTCACCTAACTTTTCTACATTGACACCTACGGTGAATGTGAATCAGCCCGGAACCTATAAGTTTGTTTTGAGAGAAACCAGCGCGGTGTGTGGTGTGATCAGAGATACAGTTGTTGTGACTGTCTCACAGTTGACATTGACTGCCGCTACAACAAACCCGTTATGTTACGGTGCTGCAGACGGAACCATTACCATCAACAGTACTGGGGCAACTCAGTATAGCTTTGATAACGGAGTAAGCTGGCAGGCTTCCAATACACAGGGAGGTTTTGCAGCAGGAACCTATACTGTATGTGCTAAAAACGCATTGGGATGTCAGAAGTGTGCTACTGCGACTTTAACGAATCCGGCACAAATTGTTATGACGGTTTCGAATGATACGGTCATCTGTCAAAACGGAACGGCAACCATCTGGGCTTCTGCAACAGGGGGTTCAACGTATTCCTATCATTGGGATCACAGCCCTACTTTGGTTGCGGTAACACAGGTGAACCCAACGGTAAATACCTATTATCCGGTACAAGCTGAAAGTAATTTGGGGTGCTGGTCCAACAGAGATTCCATTTACGTGATGATGAACCCGGTGTTGTCCGGAATCATGTCGCCGGATGCCTATACCTGTCCGGGATACATGGATTCGATTATGGTTGCAGCTTCGGGTGGTATCGGAGCTCCGTATACGATTACCTGGTCGACCGGGCAAACGGATGTCGGATCTGTCAGTACACTGAGAGATAATCCGCAGCAGACAACTACGTATACAGTGACTATCGACGATGCATGTGAAACCACACCGATTACCTTAACAGGAGTGATCAATGCATACGCGCTTCCTGTTCCGCAGATAGCGGTGGATCAGGCAACCAAATGTGAGCCGGCAATTTTTGAAATGTATAACCCGGATTCCCTGAATACGATGAGTTCGATTTGGAGAATCAGCAATGGGGATGAATTTATCGATGCAAACTCCTTCCTGACTTCCTCAACAATGAATGGAAGTTACGATGTGCAATTGATTGTTACTTCTCCTGACGGATGTATCGATTCAACCACCTGGCCGGCATTCCTGACCGTGATGCAGACTCCGATTGCAGATTTCAAATGGAGTCCGGATCCGATCACGATGTTCAATACCGAAGTGCTTTTCTCTGAGTACGCCTTGTACGCGGACAGCTACGAATGGAGCTTCCCGGGAGCTACTCCGTCTACGTCTACGAATAACGATCAGATGGTGCTTTACCCTGATGGCGAAACGGGAACATATTACGTCACGTTGATTGCGAAATCCTACCTGGGATGTACCGATACGGTGACCAAGCAGGTGGTGATTCTTCCGGAAGTGATTCTGTATGCTCCGAATGCCTTTACACCTGACGGAGATGAATTCAACCAAAGCTGGAGAGTTCACATCGAAGGGATCGATGAATATGATTTTTCATTGCATGTATACAACCGCTGGGGAGAAATTGTGTGGGAATCACATGATTCCAATGCATCCTGGGATGGAACGTACAATGGAGTACCGGTGCCTCAGGGAGCTTATACCTGGGTAATCCGTACGCGGGAAGTTATTTCCGACAAGAAGTATGTCTGGAATGGAACAGTAACGATTATTTATTAAGTAGATAATTGATCCGAATGATAAGGGGCCGTTTGAATTTCAAACAGCCCCTTATTGTTTTTAACCGCTGTGTCAGTTCTCGATATAGCTCCGTTTCACTCCGATTCTCGAACCGACAAAAGCGGAAAATCTCCGGTCTGTTCGAGTGCGAAGCGTATCGCGAACGATCGGAAATCATTTGGGTTTCAAAAGCGATACTCCCAAATTATTTTCGCACCGACGTTTGTCATAATTTGGTCTTCAAAAGCTATGCTTTTTCTTCTTAATTTCGCAGCATAACCGGATATTTATGAATTTAGAAGATTTTCAAAACGATATAAGAACAGGAATTCCTGCAGTTTTACCTCCGAAGAAAGCCTATGAAACGGCGATTAATCATGCCCCGAAACGAAAAGAAATTCTTTCGGAAGAGGAAAAGGTGCTGGCTTTGAGAAATGCTCTGCGCTATTTCCCGAAAGAACATCATGCGGAACTGGTTGTGGAGTTCGCTGAGGAACTGGAAAAATACGGACGTATTTACATGTATCGTTTTCGACCGGACTATCGCATGTATGCTCGTCCGATTGATGAATATCCCGGAAAATCTCAGCAGGCAAAAGCGATTATGCTGATGATTCAGAACAACCTGGATTACGCTGTTGCGCAACACCCGCATGAATTGATTACTTATGGTGGAAACGGAGCGGTTTTCCAGAATTGGATCCAGTACCGTTTGACGATGAAATACTTGTCCGAAATGGAAGACGACCAAACGCTGGCGATGTATTCCGGACACCCGATGGGATTGTTCCCGTCTCATAAAGATGCGCCGCGTGTGGTTGTAACAAACGGTATGATGATCCCGAATTACTCCAAGCCGGATGATTGGGAGAAATTCAATGCACTGGGAGTAACGCAGTACGGCCAGATGACAGCAGGTTCGTACATGTATATCGGTCCGCAGGGAATTGTTCACGGAACAACGATTACGGTATTGAACGGATTCCGGAAAATTAAAAAAGATCCGAAAGGGTCGCTCTTTGTGACTTCCGGTTTGGGGGGAATGAGTGGAGCGCAGCCAAAAGCAGGAACGATTGCAGGTTGTGTGACGGTCTGTGCGGAAGTAAACCCGAAGATCACTAAAATCCGTCACGAGCAGGGATGGGTTCATGAAGTGATTGAAGACCTGGATGAATTGGTAAAACGTGTTCGTGAAGCTCAGGCAAACAAAGAAGCGGTATCGATTGCCTATTTAGGCAATGTAGTCGATGTATGGAAGAAGTTCGATCAGGAAAATGTACACATTGATTTGGGATCAGACCAAACTTCGCTTCACAACCCGTGGGCAGGTGGTTATTATCCTGTAAGTATAACGTTTGAGGAGGCGAACGAACTGATGTCTAACAATCCGGAACTGTTCAAAGAATTGGTTCGCCGATCATTGATTGAACATGCTGCTGCGATCAATGCGCACACCGCGAAAGGAACTTATTTCTTCGATTATGGAAATGCCTTTTTGCTGGAAGCTTCCCGGGCGGGAGCGGATGTGATGGCTGAAAACGGAATTGATTTCAAATATCCGTCTTATGTTCAGGACATCATGGGACCGATGTGTTTCGATTATGGTTTTGGTCCGTTCAGATGGGTATGTACCTCCGGAAATCCGGAAGATTTGCAAAAAACAGATGAGATTGCCTGTGCTGTTTTGGAAGAAATGCGGAAGAACAGTCCGGATGAAATCCAGCAGCAAATGGCAGATAATATTCAATGGATCAAAGGAGCGCAGCAAAACAAGCTCGTGGTAGGCTCTCAGGCGCGTATTCTGTATGCAGATGCCGAAGGACGTACCAAGATTGCTTCTGCGTTCAATGAAGCCATTAAAAACGGTGAAATCGGGCCGGTAGTTCTCGGAAGAGATCATCACGATGTTTCCGGAACAGATTCACCATACCGCGAAACGTCGAATATTTACGATGGTTCCCGTTTCACAGCTGATATGGCGATTCAAAACGTGATCGGAGATTCATTCCGCGGGGCAACCTGGGTTTCGATTCACAACGGTGGTGGCGTTGGCTGGGGAGAAGTAATTAACGGTGGTTTCGGAATGTTGCTTGACGGTTCTGACGACGCATCCCGCAGACTGAAATCCATGCTTCACTGGGATGTGAATAACGGAATTGCACGCCGTAACTGGGCACGTAACGAAGGAGCAATTTTCGCAATCAAACGCGCCATGGAAGCTGAACCGAAACTGAAGGTAACAATTCCTGAATTGGTTGATGAAACGCTGTTAAAACAATTGAAAATTAAAAATGGATAATTGAAAAGGCATTTCGACTCAGCTCAATGCCCATTTTCAATGATTCTTAAAGTAAATCAAGCTGATAAAGTAATCGAAGTCGACTTGAAATAATGGAGAATTGAAAAGGTTTTGATATGCTCAGAATCTTTTCAATTTTATAAAACTTTGATTTCTACCCTCCGGTTGGCCTGTTCTTCGGAAGCAAACTTGGCATTGGGAAAAATCGGCCTGGTGTTTCCGAACCCGACGGTCGTCATCCTGTTTTTATCGATTCCGTTATCTACTAAGTAATTGTATACGCGTTTGGCGCGTGCTTCAGATAGTTTTTGAGCTTCAAACGTATTGTCTCCGTTGGAATGTACGTGTCCCTGGATTTCAATTTTTACCCCGGCATTCAGTGCTAAAAAGTCGCGGAGTCTCCGGAGTTTCGGTTCCGCACTTTGTAGAAAATCAGAGGTTCCCGGAAGGAATTCTATTTCATCGATCTGCATGCTTTTTCCTTCGCCCAGCGGTTCAATCCACACAACGATTTCCGTTTCCGTATTGGCAGAAACCGGTTCTTCGCGATCGGTGAAGAAATAACCTTCCGCATCGACTTTGAGCTGTACCCGTCCGGAGTGGTCTATGGAAATCAGGAAATCTGATCCCTGGTAAGCCGCTGTGATTCCTTTAATGCCTTTTATTCCCGTGATGGTCATGTTTGAAATGACCGGTTTTCCGGTTTCGTAATCCCGGATCATGATTTTTAAGCCTGGTTCACGTGTCGTTCTGGCATCGATCAATTTTCCTCCGTCCGATGCTTCCTGTAATTCGCCGTTGGTCGGCTCCAATACAAAGTTCACATCCAGGTATTCTTTCGTTTTTGGAGGAGCAATAAAACAGACGATCAATTCCTGTCCTGCTTTCAGATCAATCGGGTAAAGTGCTTTGTCGGAAACAATGAGACCGAGTCCCAGTTCGGGAGATGGTTTTGAAATGATACGCTTGATCTCTGCGGCTCCTTTTCGGATTTCTTCGCACGGATATTTGGTTTCTCCTTCGAAAATAATCATCTGGATAGGTTGCTCGCATTTGGCATGGAGCGTAAACCTGCCGTCGGAGGATGCTTTGAAAGAGCAGAATACGGTGTTTTTGTCGGGAATGTCTTTCAGAGTAGCGTATGCCTGAAAATCATTTACACTTCCGCCTTTTCCCGGAAATTGCAGTTTGTAATCTCCGTTTTTTAAAATAGTGACAGCTCCTGTGCAATCTGATATCGCTTCCGAACTTTCAGCTGTTTGCTGCCCGGATGCGTCCATGCAAATCACGGACAGAAGAAACAATAGGAGCTTAAATTTCATTATTCAGCAAATATAGGTTTTTCGCGAATTAACTAAAAATAACCAGATTTTCTTCTTTCTGAACGGATTAAATGAGCAGACTAACTGTATTTCTTAGTTACTGTTTAACATTTAGTTGTGCATTCAAACAGGTTCTGAGGTATAATTTCTCGATTGTTGGAAAAATATGGACAACGTTTATTTCGTGCGTTTTTCCGGCAAGGTAGAAATCCCCGTTTTTTTGCTGCATGTTTTTATCGATCGATTTTTTCAAATCGTTGAATTCCTTGGAAAAGTCGATCCGGGTCGATTTTTGAAGTTCGTTGTAAATCCGGTCTGAAAAAAGCCATTTGGCACTTTTGAGAAGCAGACTTTTGGTTTTCAGATCGTATGCAAGACCGCTTAGCTCCAATGTTTTGGTTTCATTGTCGAATACAGGAACTCCAACGAGGTAAAGCGTTCCTTTCTTTGTTCCGCCAAACGTGATTTCGAGTGAGATTCGTTTCTGATCCAGTCCGCTTACTGTGACGGTTTCAAAGTCGAAGTGGTTTTTATCGATCTGAACCGATTTCCCTTTGACCTGACTGGTGAAGAGCTGGGAGATCGAATCGTAGTTGAGTTCAAAATCCGTCATCAGTTCAAAGGTGTCCTTCGGAGCTTTGGGAATGACCGAAAGTTTGGGAAGTTCCGGAAGGGTGGTTTTTGCTGCATCCTGGTTGAGGTAGGTTCTGCAGTTCAAAACCAGAGTCGTATAGAGTTTATTATCTGCCAGTCGTGGTTTCACCAAGGAAAGAGACAAGGGTTCGAAGTGGATGTACCCGAGATAGGGAACCAGCATTGTCTGATTCATGTTTTTCCAGAGTTCCGCCGCATCTTTCTGAAAGGAAATAGAAGCAAGCTGTTTGTCGGTTTCCTCGCACTGTTTTTTCAGTGTTTTGCGTACTTCTTTAATCACTTCACCGGTCGCATCAAACCGGAAAATCGTCACCTCGCACGGATTCAGTGGTTTCAATTCCTGAACCCGGGTTTTGGTTTCCAAACCATAATTTTCATTGATTGTGAGGTCGGTTGCAAAACGGATTTTCAGCGAAGGCATCGGTTCGTTGATTCCGCAGGAAAAAGGAACCAAAGGAGAAACACAGACCGGTTTTGCGGTGAACATGTCCGAACAGCCGGCACAGTATTCCATTTTGATCCAGTAAGACCCGATCAGTTCCGCCAGTAATTGATTGTTAATCGTTGCAATCCCGAATGAGTCTTTCTGAAACCGGAACTGGTAGCGGATGCCGCTGCACGGATTGTCGGAGCCGGTCGTAACGGTTGGAACGGACTTGTCGGCTTGTTTGAAATAACCGGCAAGATTGATCTCGATCGGAACGACAATACTGTTCGTTAAGGAATTGACAGGAGGTGGTGTTTCTGCCAAATTTCCGGTAACCGGCGCTTCCGGCTGAATGGAACGGCAGGAGGAGACAAGCACCAACAATGCGATGAACCCGGATTTCAGTTGTAGAATACGCACAGCAACGAAAATTTCATGATGGACATTTCAAAATTAGTATTAACTTCAAATCATGAAGCGGATTTTTTATTTTGTTATTCCTTTATTCGGAGTTTTGTCCTGCCAGAAATCGACAACCTGCAAATGCAGTGACGGACATAGTTTCAGTGTTGACACATCTAAGAAAACACTGAAGGAAGCATGTAGTAAGTATACGACCGAAACGGTTACTTGCGAGGCTGCGAATTAACCACGTTTTTATTGAAGGCTTTCCCGAATCAAAAGTATTTATTCGTGGCGCTGAATTCTGATTATAAATAATCAAGTCGGGGCGAAAAATTTTTCGCCCCGACTTGTTTTTATGAGTCAAAAGGATTTATTCTCAAATTGCATCAATGATGTGGTTGAAAGTTTCACTCGGTCTCATGGCTTTGGAAACTTCTGCTGCGTTTGGTTTGTAGTACCCGCCGATAGTTACTTTGTGTCCCTGCGCTCCGATCAGTTCAGCATTGATCTTTTCTTCGCTGTTGGTCAATGCTTCTGCAACAGGTGTGAATTTCGCTTTCAATTCCGCATCATTGTTCTGCGCCGCTAAAGCTTGTGCCCAGTACAATGTCAGGAAGAAGTGACTTCCACGGTTATCGATTTCCCCAACCTTACGAGCAGGAGATTTATCGTTTTCCAGGAATTTTTCAGTAGCGGCATCCAATGTTTCAGCCAATACTTTTGCTTTTGCATTTCCGGTTGTGTTGAACAAGTGCTCAAAAGAAACCGCCAGTGCCAGGAATTCTCCCAAAGAGTCCCAACGCAGGTAGCCTTCTTCCAGGAATTGCTCTACGTGTTTCGGAGCAGAACCACCTGCACCTGTTTCGAACAATCCTCCTCCGTTCATTAACGGCACGATGGAAAGCATTTTCGCTGAAGTTCCCACTTCCAGGATCGGGAATAAATCTGTCAGGTAATCGCGCAATACGTTTCCTGAAACGGAAATCGTATCCAAACCTTTCACAATGCGCTCCAGTGAGAACTGGGTTGCTTCGGAAGGAGAAAGAATACGGATATCCAATCCTGTCAGATCGTAATCTTTCAGGTATAATTCTACTTTTTCGATCAATTGACGGTCGTGAGCACGGTTTTTATCCAGCCAGAATACAGCAGGAGTGTTGCTCAAACGCGCTCTTGTTACAGCCAGTTTCACCCAGTCGCGAACCGGAGCATCTTTGGTCTGGCACATTCTCCAGATATCACCAGCTTCTACATTGTGCTCCAGCAATACGTTTCCGGCAGCGTCTGTAACACGTACTTTTCCGTCAGCCGGAATCTGGAATGTTTTGTCGTGAGAACCGTATTCTTCAGCAGCCTGAGCCATCAAACCTACGTTCGGAACAGAACCCATCGTTGTTGGATCCAATGCACCGTGTTTTTTACAGAAGTCGATCACTGTTTGGTAAACTCCTGCATAAGAACGATCCGGGATGATCATCAGGGTGTCCTGCAACTGACCTTCTTTGTTCCACATTTTTCCGGAAGTACGGATTGCAGCCGGTACGGATGCATCTACGATCACATCACTTGGTACGTGCAGGTTGGTAATTCCTTTATCGGAATTCACCATTGCTAAAGCAGGATTCTTTGCATAAACCGCCTGGATATCTGCTTCAATAGCTGCCTTCTGATCAGCAGGAAGTGCTTCGATTTTTGCATACAAATCTCCCAAACCATTATTCGGGTTGATTCCCAATTGCGCAAATTCAGCAGCGTGTTTTTCAAAGACATCCCGGAAGTAAACCGAAACCACATTTCCAAAAATAATCGGGTCGGAAACTTTCATCATGGTTGCTTTCAGGTGAACGGAAAGCAGGAGGTTTTTCGCTTTTGCTTCTTCAATTTCTGTTGCAATGTAAGCGCGAAGTGCTCTTTGGCTCATCACCGATGCATCGATGATTTCCCCGTCTTTCAATGAAGTTTTTTCTTTCAGAACCTGTGTGGTTCCGTTGTTTTCGACCAATTCGATTTTCACGTCGGTAGCAGCAGGAACAACCACGGATTTCTCACTTCCGTAGAAATCACCTTCCGGCATGCTTGCTACGTTGGTTTGGGAATCAGCACTCCATGCCCCCATGGAATGCGGGTGTTTCTTTGCATAATTTTTCACCGCTTTCGGAGCACGACGATCAGAGTTTCCTTCGCGAAGTACCGGGTTTACAGCACTTCCCTTGATTTTATCGTATTTTGCTTTTGCTGCTTTTTCCTCTTCAGTAGCAGGTGTTTCCGTGTAATCCGGAACCTTGAACCCCAAAGCCTGCAATTCAGCGATGGCATCTTTCAACTGGGGAATAGAAGCGGAAATATTCGGAAGCTTGATAATGTTTGCTTCAGGTGTAGTGGCCAATCGACCCAATTCAGACAATGCGTCGGGAATACGCTGTTCCTCTGTGAGGCATTCCGGGAATGTTGCAAGAATACGCCCTGCCAGGGAAATATCTCTTGATTCTACATCGATGCCCGCAGTTGCCGCAAACGCTTTAACGATCGGTAAAAACGAATACGTTGCCAATGCCGGTGCTTCATCGGTAAGTGTATACAGAATGGTTGAATGTGAGTCTGCCATAATTTTTTGATTCTAATTATTGAGTTATTACCGCTAAGAAAGATTCTTAACGAACGATGGCAAATTTAATGGTTGAGGTTTGGAATATCAACAAATCAGAAGCTTAATTTTCCCTCTTTCGGGATATTTGTGCAAAGTTGGTATACACCGGCTGTGAAATAGCGGTTTATGGCGCTTCGATCTGTTCATTTTCGAATAAAAACAGCTTTTTCCGGCAAGTGAAATACGTGCCCGTTAAAACAAAAAAGTACCTGGAGTCTGACTTGTTTAGTGTGTTACCAATTTGAGATACTCCGTCATTTTGGCGAGTGATCTTCCGCGGTGGCTCATCCCGTTCTTTTCGTCGGCAGACATTTCCGCAAAGGTCTTTTCGCTTCCTTCAGGTATAAAAATAGGATCGTAACCGAAACCGTTCTGTCCGCGCTTTTCGTTGATAATCGTTCCGTCGATGCGCCCTTCAAACACATGTACTTTGTGATTGATGTAAAGCGCAATGACCGTTGTGAAGTACGCGTGGCGGTTTTCTTGATCTTTCAGTTTTTCAAGCACCAGGTTCATGTTGTCATCTGCATCGCGCTGTGTTCCTGCATAGCGGGCAGAATACACTCCGGGTTCTCCGTTTAGACTTGGAATGACCAAACCGGTATCATCTGCAAAGCAGGGAATGTGCATTTTATCCGCCAGAAACGTGGCCTTTTGGATCGCGTTTCCTTCAATGGTATCGGAGGTTTCGGGAATTTCGTCGTGAAACTGGATCTCTTTCAGCGAAATCAACTGGAAACCGGGTGGCAGGATAGCTTTGATTTCAGCAATTTTATGCTCGTTGGAAGAGGCAAAAAGTAGTTTCATGCATCGAATTTTGCGTTAATGTACGTTTTTTTCTACGAATTGGGGACAAGCGAGGCGTTGTAACCGAAATAATTTTTGAAAGCGTTTGAAAAGTGCGAAAAGTTCTCAAAGCCCACCAGCAGGTACACGTCGGATGGTCTCAGTTCGGTTGATTGCAGGAGACTTTTGGCTTCCTGCAGGCGTTGTTGCTTGAGCCATTTTTCAGGTGTTTCGCGGAAAATCCTGGAAAAATCCCGCTTGAAAGTCGAAAGACTGCGGCCCGAAAGCCGGGCGAATTCCGATAAGGGGATGTTGAACAGGAAGTTCTTCCGCATGAAGCCTTCCAGATCGATTTTATACGGTTGGCTGAAGTCGAACAAATAGGGAAGGAAAAAGGAACGATTGAGCTGAAGCAGTAATTCAATGGCTTCGTTGGTTTTTAACGCCGCGATGCTGGGAGTGAAATAATCTGGCTGATCAAAATAGGGAATCACGGATTGGAAGAAACCGGCAAAGAGCCCTTTTTTGGGGATTTCAAACAGGGGATTTTCGGTAAAGCGTTCCTGGCCCGGAATGTTGTTCTTCAACGCAAATGATTTCAATTCGTCTTCCGTCAGAAAAAGAGAAATGGACTTGAAAGGTTTCCCGTCTGCCGACGGATGCTTTTTCGTTTTTAGTAACGTGTTTTTTCGCATTACACCGATACTGCCGGGTTCCAGGAAAATGGTTCCTTCGGAAGTGAAGACTTCCATCACTCCTGAAATGATGATCCCGAGAACGTGGTGCGGAACGAGTTGTTCGGTACCGTAATGTTGGTTGTGTACACAAGAAAGCAGGATGTTTTGCTGAAGAATATCACTCATGGAGTTGTTTTTTTATTTGGAGAGTTCAATAGTTCAATAGTTCAATAGTTCAATAGTTCAATAGTTCAATGTTGCGTTTATACGATTTGAACGTTTGTTCTCACTTTGGAAGTTGGCTCAACAATATTTTATCCATCGTGCGGTCTCCTGTCCAGCGGCGAAGAAATAGTGCGGGTTTGGCCATGTACCCACCTGAATAACGTGTCTTCGGACGGGAAGAAGCAATGGCTTTTGAAACCAACCGGGAAATAACTTCCGGTTCCGCATTTTTAGAAAGCGTCGTTTCGAATGCTTTTTTGAAGCGTTTGGCCATTTCGCCGTAAGCCGTATTTTTAGTCTGCTTCACGAAGTTTTCCTGTGCAATTTCTGCCCATTCGGATTTCACTCCTCCCGGTTCGATTACAACTACATCAATGCCGAAAGGTTTGACTTCTGATCTGAGGCTGTCGCTCATACCTTCTACTGCAAATTTGCTGGCATGGTACCAGGCTCCGAATGGTGTGGCAATTTTCCCTCCAATGGAAGAAATATTGATAATTTTCCCGCTTTTCTGTTTGCGCATGGCAGGAAGTACGAGCTGAGTCATCCGCGCCAATCCGAAGACATTTACCTCAAACTGGCGTTTTGCTTCTTCCATTGGAACGTCTTCAACTGTACCGTAGGAACCGTATCCGGCATTGTTGACCAATACATCGATCCGGCCTTCTTGTTCGAGAATGGTCTGCACGCAGGATCGCATGGAAGCATCATCGGTTACGTCCAGCGCAATGGTTTTGACTCCGTCTTTTTCCAGGGATTTCAGTAAATCAGTTCTTCTGGCAGCGCCGTAAACAATATGACCTTCTTTCGCGAGGTCTCTGGCGAATACTTTTCCCATCCCGGAAGAAGCGCCTGTAATTAAAATAACGTGTTTCATCGTTGTGAATTTGATACAGCAAAGTTGGTTCATTCACAAGTTACTGATTTTGCTCAGAAGTTCAAAATAGTTTGCTCACAGGCTCACGAAAGGATGGCTTTTCGGTATCTACCCGGGTAAATGGTGGGTAAGTGTACACTTATCCACCAAAATTAACTTTTCCATTGAAAAACAGCTGTTATCCCAGGTATTGCTTGTCAATCTGGTCTTTCAATTCCGGATGCCGTTTGACATAAGATGCCACAAACGGACAATACACCATCACCAGCTTTTTGATTTTCCGGGCATATTCAAAAGCTGCCGATGCAAGCGCACTTGCAACTCCTTTTCCTGCCAGTGATTCGGGAACATCCGTGTGCATAAACGCAATGTCTTTTTTGTAAAACTTGTAGGTCAGTGTTGCGAGAACATCCCCTTCCCGGTATTCAAATTGCTGTAGTTCTTCGTTATGTGTAATTTTCAGAGGTTCGCTCATACTTGTTTGTTTTAGAAGGAATCAATTTTCAGTTTGAACCGGGGTTAACCTTCACACAGAGCCTTGAGTTTTTCCAGTCCGAGCGGAAACTTCTTTTTCATGAATTCGATATGTGCATCCGTCACGTCGACCTCTACTTCCAGTTCGGTCGTGTTCGCATTGATTTCCATTAAGCGGTAAATTTCGAAACAACCGGTCCAGTGCTTTGTTTCTTCATTGAGTTCCTGTTCTTTGAAATCAAGCACCTCTCCGATGTGTTTGAAGATCACCAGTTCATTTTCTTTAAAGAATACAATATCACTGTACATGCCACTTCCGCCAGGCATCAAAAAATGAATGCGTCCGTTGGGTTTGATTTCACCTTCGTAATAAGAGCCTTCGCAAAAAGGAGTAGTCCATTCGGTATAGCTTTCTTTTCCCCAAAGTGTCTGCCAAACGTGGTTTTGCGGCGAGTTGATATTGATGGAGAAATGCAGTTTTTCGATGAGGTACAGGTAATTGCGCAGGGAGGTCTTGATGATTGCATCCCAGCCCATTTGGTAATTGGAAGGAGTAAATTCCGGTCCGGCGTCTGCAAAGGCTTCCAATCCTTCGTGGCGCAGGGTCAACCGGGAATGGTGATCGTCGATCGGTTCTACCAGCCAACTCACAACGGATGAACCTTTCGACTGTTGCGGATGTTCCCAGGTATGAACGAATTTTGTTCCCTTTTCAAATTCCAGAACCGTGCAGTGGTGCAGAAATTTACGTGCTTCGGATTCATAGAAATCAAAGCTTTCGCCAACCGTTGTTGTGAAATGTGGTATATGAAAATACCATTTCTTAAAATTGGAAGGATTCGTAATTGCTTCCCAAAGGTCTCTTGCGGGAACGTCAAAATCCATTACAGTTTCAATTGCCGTATTTGTCATAATCGTTGTTTTGGTTCTATTTATTTTCCCCACTTTTCATACCACATCATGAAAGACAGGAGGTACCAGATCTTCACCCCGAATTCAGTCCTTCCGGAAAGGAAAGCCGTTTTCAGCCGGTCAATTTCGGACCAGTGGAAAAGCCCGGTTTCAGTGATGCGTTCCCTGGATAAGTAAGTTTCGAGCAGATCCCGGAGTTCATTTCTCAACCAGGATTCAATCGGAATGGCAAAGCCCATTTTGGGTCTGTCCATGACCGATTTTGGAATATAGCGGTGTACAATTTCTTTCAACAACCATTTTTTGGAGCCGTCCCGGAATTTGAAATCATCGGGAAGCTGCGCCGCAAATTCGATCAAACGATGGTCGAGAAGCGGTTCCCGGCTTTCGAGACTCACCGTCATGGATGCGCGGTCTACCTTTTGCAGGATATCGTCCAGCAGGTAGGTCTGGTAATCCATTGCCTGGGCAAAAGCCAGCGGACTGTAATTCGTGAGCTCGGTACTATCGAAGTAACTGGACAGTTTTTCAAACGAATGCGTGCTCAGTTTTTCGATTTGTTCATCGGTGAACAACTGGCTTACGCTGAGCATGATATTCCGGTCGCTGGTATTGCGTAAAATAGCTTTGGTCTTTTCGTAGCGCTGTGCAAAGTTGTACTTGTTTTTGAGCACAGGAATCGAATCAGCAGGAATCCGGTCCATGACTCCAGCCATACTTTTGCGGGCAAATGCCGGAATTTTATTGAGTTTTTCGCCGTATTTGAGGATCATCTCATAGCGGTTGTAACCGGCAAAAACCTCGTCTCCGCCATCTGCGCTCAGTGCAACGGTTACATGCTGACGTGCAATTTTCGACACCAGGGTAGTCGGAATAGCACTCGAATCCGCAAAAGGCTCGTCGTAAAAATAAGGCAATTCGGAAATGAGGTCGATGGCTTCGCGCGCGCTGCACTCCGTTTCCGTATGATTGGTTTGCAATACTTCCGCAATAGTTTTCGCATAAGGAGCTTCGTTCAACCCGATGTCGGGAACAGAGATCGTAAAGGTTCGTAATGCTTCCGTGCGCTCTTTCTGCAACAATGCCGTTACGCAGGTGCTATCATAACCTCCGCTTAGAAAAACGCCCACCGGAACATCTGATACCATGCGGTATTCACAGGCCGATTTGAGCAGTTCTTCCGTTTGATTTTTAGCTTCTTCTACCGAAAGATCCAGTTTCGGTTGATTGTAATAATCGTATACGTTCCAGTATTGAACGGTTTCGGGCTGGAAATTCTTCAAAGAAGAGCGCATGAAATGTCCGGGTTCCAGTTTCCGGCAATGCTCAAAAATGCAATGCGGCGTTGGAACGCTTCCGTATTGTAAAAACGCCTGAACAGCCGGAATACTGATGTGTTTTTCGAAATCCGGGTGTTGGTGAAATGCCTTCAACTCGGAGGCAAACAGGAACAAACCGTTGTTTTGATACAGGAAAAGCGGTTTCACGCCGGCACGGTCGCGGGCAATGAAAATGGCTTCCTTGTCGGCATCGTAGATCACGAAAGCAAACATCCCGATAAAACGATCCAGGCACTTTTCGCCCCATTCTCCATAAGCATGCAGAATCATTTCCGTATCCGATTCGGAAAGGAACTGGTGTCCCCGTTTTTGGAGGTCGGATTTGATCTCTGAGAAGTTGTAAATCTCGCCGTTAAAGACAATCGTGTACTGGTTCCAGTTCATGGGTTGTTTCCCCAGTTCGGAAAGTTCCAGAATAGATAATCTGCGGTGTCCAAGTCCGATTTTATAGTGTGCGGTTCCATGAATAAATGTCCCGAAGCCATCCGGCCCGCGGTGCTCCAGTGAATGGGTCATCTGCTCCAGGTCGTGTTCTGAAGATGCCCCGTTGAAATCAATAAAACCCGTAATTCCGCACATATAGTTATCCCGTTTCGAACAATTTGGTCGTAAATAGTAAAGATAACGAAAAAGCGGGCTCTTCGTTTGATCGAAGTGTTATAAAAAGAAGAAATTAGTAGAGTGTTGCCTTCGACTCCGCTCAGTCAACAGAGTACAAGTCGTTCAGTCAACTTAAAACAGATCGTTTGATCAACAGTCGGATTAGGGTGTTAAATCAGATTTGGTAGTGATCAAATTGATTTGTAACTTAAATAGAATAACTGATTTGGGATGAATGCGTATATGTATATTTTACGCTGTGCAGACGACAGCTACTACACTGGAAGTACCAGAAACCTCTTACGGAGATTAGAACAGCATCAATCCGGGAAAGGAGCAAATCATACGCGGAAATTCGGACCGGTTGAATTGATCTATTACGAAGAATTTACACGGATTGATTGGGCATTTTATCGGGAAAAACAGGTTCAGGGATGGAGCCGGCGAAAAAAGGAAGCTTTAATCAATAGCAGACCAGTTGATTTGAAACAATTTGCCGAATGTCAGAATTTGAGCCATTTTAAATACAAAGAATGACATGTTGAATGTTGCCTTCGACTCCGCTCAGTAAACCCGCTACGGATTGTTCTATGATGAAACTGCCCCGTTTACTGAGCGGAGTCGAAGTAGGGGCTTCGTGGAATAAAGAACATTGTTCAAAACTCTCTTCATAAATTCGGAACTCCCCGCCGTTGTTGAAAAGGGTTAATTTCGTAACTTGCATGAATCATTTTAAACCCTTCAAATAATGGAAAACAAACAACAATTGACAGAAGAAATCGCAGTGCTGGAAGCACAGTTGACGGGTGACATGTTTGCAGATATGGACATCAAAGATCAAATCCATAACCTGAAAATGAAGCTGGAAGGTGTACGTCCGATGGACAGTTACATCGAATGCGTAGGCTGTGGTTCGTAACTGAATTTACATCACACAAAAGCAAAGGTGTCCGGATCCGAAAAGGTGAAAGACACCTTTTTTAGTTTTCAGAAGGCGTTTTTAAACGGGCAGCGGAATATGTTATACTCTCAGTAACTTGAGGTAGTTTTCTTTCCAGGCTTCCACGCTCCAGTTTTCAATGATTGATTTCCGGGCTTTTTCCCCCAATTTGCTTCGGAGTGTTTCATCCCGGAGTAATTGCCTCAAGGCTGCTTCCCATTCTTCGGCAGAATCTGCAATCAGTCCGTTTTCCTGCTGCTCAACAATTTTGGTATTCACACCAACCGGAGAAACAATACTCGCCATTCCGAGACTCATGTATTGCAGTGCCTTGAATCCGCATTTTCCTTCCGACCAGGCATCGAGTACCAGTGGCATGACACCGATCTGAATTTCGGCCAGGTCTTCAATTTCTGTTTCTTCTTTCCAATCCTGGTAAACGAGCGATTGGAGCTGGTAATCCGGTTTTTTATTCGAAATGACCTTGAACACAAAGGTGTATTCCTGTTCCAGTTTCCGCAAAATGGGAACTATAAAATCCAGGTAATGCATCGTAGAGTGCGTTCCTGTCCAGCCGATCACAATAGGTTTCCGGTGATGATCGACCAGTTTGGAATGCTGGTTTCGGGTATCAATTGTCGTTGGAATGACCTGCACATTCGGATTGAACTGTCGGGCATAATTTGCCAGGAATTCGTTTCCGGTACTGATTTGCTCTGCCCAGCGGATCAGATAGGGTACTTTCCAGTAGCATTTCAGTTTCTGAAAACGCGCGTTGACTGAGCTGTAGTTCGGAATCCAGATGGCATCGTCGAAATCGTAGGTGTATTTTTTGCGCATGACTTTCACCAGGAACCATTCAAATACGGGTGGGCCGACATGTGCCATTTCGCGGTGCATGAAAATGTGTTTTGCTCCGGCCAGTTTGAAGAGGAGTGCCCAGCGGCGCAGAAAATTGTAATTCAGATCCAGGAATTTCCGGAAAAATTGTCCTTTCTGATACAGACGATCCCAGCTTTTTTGCGTGTGAAAAGCGTGATAATGAATTTCACAGGCATGTTCTTCCAGGAATCCGAGGTACTGTTCAAAGCGGAAACGCTGAGAGGGAGCTTCACCTTTCGGATAAGGGGCAATGATATGGATCTTCTTCGGATTCACAGGAGCAAAAGTGGGCTTTTTTTTGAAGACATTTCGCTAATTAAAACAAGTGATGCGATTTTTTTCATCCTGATTCACCTTGTAACTTAAAAAGGATGGATCCCGCACGTGCGGGATTTGCCCGGTTGCAGTGCAGGGTTCAGGTCATCGACAAAGTGTCTTATCTTATCCGACAAATCGATCATAAATCGAAAAGTAAGCATCAATCCCACGTTCCAGCCCGAAATACGTTTTAGCACCTTCCATGGTGGTTTCCCTGTTGAAACCGGAAAAATCGAGTTCGAAACCCGAAATGGTTTCGTCTTTGGTATCTTTCAGTACCAATCCCGCGTGATAGTGGTTCACGATTCCATCCGTGTCTCCAACTCCTGCATTGCAGATCAGCGGAATTCCCATTGCCATGATCTCGCCCTGTTTGGTAGGAGAAGAGGCTTTTTTGGAAAACGTGGGACGGATGAAGAAAATGGAGCAGTCGAACAGGGAAATGAACAGCGGAACGCGCTGGTGCTGTGCCGAAACAACCCGGATCGATGCTGGGTCAATTTCCAGTTTTTTGGCTTCCAGCAAGATGGACGAAGGAACTTCTTTGGTTACAAACAGGAAAACAGCATCCGGTTTCAGGTGCTTGATCCGTTTGAACGCCAAGAGCATTTCCGGCAATTGATACCAGGTTCCGATTGAACCGACATAGCCTACTACATATTTACCTTTGAGTTGGAATTCATTTCTTTTCTGATGTAAGAGGTCTTCGTCTGTTTTTTTCGGATCGAATAATTTCAGGTCAACGCAGCAGGGAATTACCGTGATCTTTTCAGAGGTAACGGACGAAAGTTTCCAGTTCAGAATTTCTTCTTTTCCGGCTTCCGTTAGGCTCACGATTGCATCGCTTTCCTCAAAAAAGCGTTTTTCCTGTTTCTTGAAATACGAATAAATGGCTTTGAATACCGGATTTTGAATGCTCCAGATTCCACCTTCAATACGCTCATCCGCCCAAAAACCGCGCATATCAAAAAGCAGCCTGACTCCCTTTTTCTGCTTGAGTTTCATTCCGACCAGAGCGCTGATGTAACTCCGGCAATGCACCAACTGGAAATGTTTCTCCCGGTGTAGTGCAAATGCAATCTTGCTCATTTTCCGGACATCAAGTAATGTAGACAAAACCGGAGGTCGTTTAGTATATACCTGGGGTTTCCAGTCGATATGGTGTTCATCACAAAGCGCCTGGATTTTTGCCCGTTCCTGTTCAAAACGCTCCGGTTTTTCGAAGCTGATCAAAGTGAAATAAAATCCTTTCTGGCTCAGACCGATGAGGTAGGGAAGCACCTGACTTTGTCCCAGTGGATCCGTCATTCCGTCGTATGACAAGTAAAGAACGTTCTTCATCCGGTGGGAATGTTAGTGAAGCTGCTTCAAAATAATGCTGATTCCTTGTTCCAGTTCGGTAAAAGGTCGCCCCAGCAGCGTATTCATTTTAGAAATATCGGGTTGTCTGCGGGTCATGTCGCCTTCTTCCAATGGCGGTAAATGCACGATCTTCGATTGGGAATTCGTGAGATGGATAATGGTCTGTGCCAATTCCAGGATCGTGACGATATTCCCGTTTCCGATATTCGCCACGTCGTTGATCAATTGCCCCGATTCCATGGCTTTGATGCAGGCATCCAGGTTGTCATCGATGTAACAGAATGTGCGGGTTTGGGAACCGTCGCCGTAAACCGGGATATCTTGATTCGCCAATGCCAGCTTGATAAAGCGCGACATCACGAAATCGGTACTTTGCTTTGGTCCGTAGGTATTGAAAAAACGGAAAAGAGTATAATCCAGGCCGTATTCCTGCTGATAGGAACGGAAATAAGATTCTCCCACATTCTTCACAACCGCATACGGAAGCCGCGAGTTCAACGGCGTAATGGTTTCGTGTTGCGGCAGGTGAACCGGTTCGCCGTATACTTCCGAGGAAGAGGCGTAGAACACGCGTTTCACCCCGGTACGTTTAGACAGGTCAAGGATATTCCGGATACCGTAAATATCGTCCAGAACCATGATCGGGTTTTCCAGTGTGCGTTTCACTCCAACCACTGCCGCGTAATGGAACACATAGTCGAAATTATACAAACTGAAAATCGGGGAGATGTCATCGAAATTATTGACATCGCCGTGAATGAACTTGCAGTTTTCGTGCTGGGGAATATTTTCTTTTCTTCCCGTCAGGAAATTGTCTACCAGCACCACGAAATAGTTCGGATTCTGAAGCAGTTTGTCAGCCAGGGAAGACGGGATAAATCCGGCTCCTCCGGTGATCAATATGTTTGTTTTGGTTGGTGTCATGCTTATTTTTTTGGAAATAAAAAGCGATAAGTCCTGTACACGAATTTAATGGCCTTTTTTGAATTTGGAAAGTCTTTATACGTCAAAGGCTTTTTTTGCAGGATCTGATCAAATTCTGCCGGAGAGATTTGTAGTTTTTTGCAGATGAACCCTTTCTCATTCTCAATGGTTTCCGGGTTGTATGGAAGCGTTTTTAAGTGTTCGAGTGCTTCTTCCCGGGTAATCTGTCCGGAACAGATTTGCGTTGAAAAAGTAGCCCGGCGGTAGTCAAAACCGTATTTGACCGGCATAATGTACGACTGCCAGAAGCTGGTATAGCGGGATTCGTGGTGTTTCCTCACCGGGAATTGACAGCCCAGTTCTTTTTCCAGCAGCAACCTCGCTTCATCCTTGTTGTAATTGATCAGGTTGAGCGGATAGTACGTTTTGATACCTTTGAGTATTTTGTACTGGAACTCTTTCCAAAGTCCGAAATCCGGTGTTTTTTTTCGTTGTACCTTGCTGAAGGTACGCACAATGTGGCGGTACAACTTCATGTCCTTCATCACGTGATATCCCCATTGCAGCGGCAAAATTCCTTCGGAAGAATAATTTCCACCCGAAAGAATGGTTTTGATCCGATGTTTTTCTGCCATTTGATGCAGTGCTGCCGGAATCGCCAAATCTGTCGGGATTTCAATATCGACCACCGAAGAACGGAGAAAGGCCAGTTGGATTTCCCGGAATTCAGACCAGTCTAGAACCACAGTTTCCAGGTCGAGATCCAGTTTGGAAGCCACTTTCCGGATATTCTCAACCGCAACTTCGGTGTTCCAGCCGTTGTCCAGGTGCACCAATAAGGGATTTAATCCGTTGATTTTTGCGAAATATGCCGTGTAGCAACTGTCCACGCCACCACTGATACCGATAATGGAATCGTATGCTTTTCCGGCTCCTTTGCTTTTAATTTTATCAATCAGGTGGCGTACAGCGGTTTCGTTCTTTAGGGGGTCGTTGTAAAGCGGGCTGATTCTCAGTAAGTAATCCGTACAATGATTGCAGGTTCCATCCGGGTTGAAGAGGATGTCAGGATCACTGGTGTCCATGACGCATCTGGTGCATTGTTGATATTGAGAACCGAGCATATTACAAAATTAACAGAACCATGAAGGAAATCACTATTTTTTCCGTCCTAAAAAATAAGTACATCTACTGAGCGAGTATTTAGTGTAATTATACGAACGTTTTAAATCGGAGTTTAGATTTCTTAAAAACAGGATCAATGGCAAATGATTACCTGCCTTGATACACTTCCGAAAGCAGAAAATGACGTCTCTGACCGGTCCGTTGTTAAAGAACAAGGTGTTTGAAGGTTGCCCAAAAGACACGTTGCTTCACGGCACTCCGGTGTTCTCCGAATGCTTTTTTGAGGTAGTTGAAAGCCAGTTTTTTGTGTCCGTTGAAAGCAAGATCAACTGCCAGAACGAGGTAGTTCCGCATCACGAAATAACCGTAATTTGCTCCGAGAAAAGTCTTGAACTGCTCGTTTTGATCCATGTAGCTCAAAAAGGTCAGGAAACGCTTTTCCAGTTTCGAAGGATCGGTCATGGTATTGACGCTTCGTTCGTCATGCTGGATGAGGTAAGACGTAATTTCTTCCGATTGGTGAAACGGGTATTTAGCCAGCAACCGGAGCCATAATTCGTAATCTTCGCTGGCACTCAAAGCCCGGTTTTCGATGAAGGGATTTTCCAGGGCAATATCACGTCTCACGATCACCGGGTTACAAGCCAGGTAATTTCCTTCGATCAGGAAATGTGTGCGCTGCTTCTGATTGGGCTTGTAAGTCGATTGAACTGGAGTGATCTTACCACTGAGTGCATCTTTCATCTGGTACTGGACATTCAGAACTTCCGGATGTTTGTTGGCTTCGCAATGATCTTTGAGGTGTTGTACATGGTGCGGAAGCATTTCATCGTCACTGTCGAACCAATTCAGGTATTCTCCCCGGGCCAGTTCGGTTCCGCGGTTTCTCGCCGCACCGCGTTCGCTGTTTTCAATCCGGTGATAACGCACCCGTTCGGATAAATACGGTTCCACCACTTCCCGGGTAGCGTCTTTACTGCCGTCATCGATGATGATGACCTCAAAATCGGAGCACGTTTGGTTCAGCACACTTTGGAGTGTATGCTCGATCAAATGAGCGCGGTTGTATGTCGGGATAACAATGGAGAGAAACATAACTAAGAGATGTAGAGCGCTTTCAGTTGTGCAATATACCGATCAAAATTGAATAATTCACGAACACTTACCCGGCCATTTTGCACTAATCGTTCGGAAAGAGTCCGGTCATTCAGCAGTAAAAGCATGGATTGATGAATTGCTTCGGTACTTTTAAAGGGAACAACCAGCGCATTTTCACGATCGGTGATGAACTCCCGTGCAATGCCGCTCAGGGTAAAAACCGACGGAATGCCCGATGCCAGTGCTTCCACATAGGTCTGCCCGAAAGCTTCACAAGTCGGATTAACCGGGACATGTACATACAGGTTGAACAACTGAAAGAGGTCGTAGACATTGTTTTCAAAGGAAACCACGCGGACATTCCGTTCGGGCAGCTGCTTCAGAAGCCGGGATATTTCATGCGAATAATCAGCATTGTCTGATGCGCCAAACAAAGAAAGCAATGCGTCGGGATGTGTTTTTAACAATTCCTGAAACGCCTCGATGATATATTGAATTCCTTTGAGTTCCTGCCAGCGGGCAATCACACCAATAACCGGAAATTGCCTGTCCGGGTTGTAATCGCCGGAAATGCGGACAACCTCTTCTGCATTCGGATGCGCAAACCGGTCCAGGTCGAAGCCGTGGTAAATGATCACACGTTTCTTAGCAGGAACGCCTTGCTTTTCGAGCAGTTCATCAATGATTCCGGAAATAGCGACAATTTGTGTTGCCAACCGGTTTTGAATGCGGTCAATCAGGCGTTCTTTCCAGTGAATGTTTAACGGTTCTCCGGAATGACGCGTATAGATCCGGGTTTTCACACCTGCCAGCTTTCCCGCCCACAAACCAATCCAGTTTGCCAGTGCCAGGTGGCAGTGAATGTGTGTGATTTTTGCTTCTTTGAGAATCTTCCTACAGGCAAAAATGGCTTTCGTTGATTTCAAAATTCCCGGTGTTTCAAGCGTGTAAACGGTTAATCCGTTCTCCGATAAAAAGCGGTGCAGTTCGCCATTGGTACCATTGATCAGGATGTAGCATACATCAATATGCTGAGCTTTCAGTTGCAGTGCCGTCTGTTCGAAATAGACCGCCTTGTTGATTTCAGATATGATGTAACAGAGTTTCATCCCGAACTTACTTTTTGATATAGTATGCCTTGAGTGTCAAACCCGTATTGGTCAGGGTAAACAGGAAGTTCAGGGTGCGTTTTGCCACGTCCAGGTACCATTTTTTAGAAATGGCTTCACGCATGTTTTCGTCGTTGGCATGTGTGATAGGAGCACTTCCTTCCTGTGCCAATGATTGTTTGATCCGGGTAATGCTGATCCCGGTCGAGCGGAATTTGTGGCGCTTGAACGGAAACCGTTCGATGGCTCCGGTGAGCGTTTTTTTCGTGTAATACGTCAAATGCTCCGGGTACTCAATCACGTTGTATTTTTCCTTCAGGTAATAGCGCATGATCGAATTGAAATTCGGAGTGGTGCAGTAAAACAGGCCACCTTTCCGCAAAAAAGCGTGAATATGAGTCAAATCGTTGAGCGGCGTATGGATGTGTTCGATAACCTCAATAGACGTAATCACGTCGAAAAAATCGCGTTCAAACTGGTCGGATGACAAAGCGCCGCGCCGCATCTGAATACCCTTTTCGGTACAGCGTTCGATCGCCGCCTCTGAAAATTCGGTTCCGAAAACTTCCCAGCCTCTTTTCTGTGCTTCTTCGAGAAACCAGCCACGTCCACAGCCTACATCCAAAATCCGGTTGGTCTTCCTGAACGGTTCGAATTCATCCAGCAGGCGGGCATAAGCCATGCGCGTCATTTCAGACAGCTGGGCTTCTTTGTCATAGGAATAGAACTTGTAATGTTCATTCAATTCCTCTGCAGTCGGGATTTTATGGGCAAACACCAGGCCGCACGAATGACACTTCACCAGGGAATGCTTTTCGTAATAGCGGGCCAGGGGACGAATGTCTGTTGAATTACAAATGAAACAAGTGCTGTGTAAATTCATTGCCATGAGGTGAAATTCGACTTAAATTGTAGTTTTGCAGGAATGATCCCTGCAACACGTGGCCCGGAGCTCCTTCGAGTTACAAAGATGACTAAATATTTGGGAATAAAACAGGTTAAAACCAGAAAGAATGTTTGATCAATTAACGAGAACGCTCCGACATCCGAATCGTCAGGTAAACATTGACTTTCTGAGAGGTTGTGCGGTCCTTGGAGTGGTGTTGTTCCACTTTAACAGCACACTTCCGTACGGATATCTGGGAGTTGACCTGTTTTTCGTGATTTCGGGTTACCTGGTCGGCGGGGCGTTGATGAAAGACTTTCTGCTCGACAAAAAAATCTCCTTTTTCGGTTTCGTCCTAAAGCGCGGATTCAAAATCTGGCCTTCGTATTACGTGTTTCTGTTCCTCGGGTTTATTCTTTCAAACCTCTTGTTTTCCGGTGATTTTGCATCGGAACAACTGCACGCTTCGGAATTGCCGCGCTATGCTTTCTGGTACCGGAATTTCACCGGTTTTCCGATCCACTTTTCGTTTGATCACGTGTGGTCTTTGTGTATCGAAGAGCATTTTTACATCCTGCTTCCGTGCCTGATTTTGATCCTGAGAGCGTTCCGTGCCAATCGCAAAGTCTTTGTGTTTACACTGATTTTGACCATTGTCATGGCATTTGTTTGTAAATGTGTGATGTTGTTCCTGACGAATTCAAAAGACACGTTTTCGATGACCTTCAACCGGTTGGATACCTTCTCCTGGGGAATCCTGGTTGCTTATCTCCAGTTTATCGGAAAGGATTTATCCGGAAAAACAGCGCTTCGCAGTATTTTACTAGTAATCGGACTTGGCGGAGTTGCCCTGACGATCTTCCTGCACGAATGGGGTGGAATTCCTTATTTCAAAGCTTTAGTCATGCATTCGATCATGCCGGTGTTTATGTTCTGCCTGATTTGGTCTACACTGACGATGAAAAGTTACCGCTGGCTCATTCCGTTCCGCGTGATCGGTTATTACAGCTATAACTGGTATTTGTGGAACCCGATCGTTTCCATGTTGTGCATTCAATTCCTCGGGATGAGTGTTTTATCGTTTTTCGTATACCTGGTTGTGAGTTTCGTATTGGCGGTGTTCTTCACGCACTTTGTGGAAGAGTACTTTTTGAAAGTCAGAAACCGCTTGTTCCGGAAGTGATTTGAATTCTATTTGAAAAGTGTAACCTGAGGAAGTGCCATGCTTTAAGATTGGTCTGCGCACTTCTGCGGGAAAAGTAAACCACATAGGAACATAGCCTGTTAGATTCGGCTTAAAGGTAAAGAAGCAAAGGGTGATTGGTTGAAACTACATCGCTTAGTAAACTTATTATGCGCCTTATGTCTATGGTCAGCGTGAATCTGCGTAATCCGTGGGAAATAAAACACGAAACACTACTTCCGAAGATACAACCAGTAATTATTTTTCCGGAAACGCTTCAGCAAGAACTTCCCGGATAGTTCGGGCAGGGAAGTCCCGGAAATAATCACTTTTGCATCCCGAGCAGAGGAAAGTGCTTGGCTGATTGCTTCATTCGGCTGGAGATAAACCAGTTCGAAGCCTGGATTTTCCCGGTTGTAGAAACGCAAATACGTGTCCATCAGCGGGTGGCGGCAAATGACCCGTTGGTAGTGATTTTGATCCAGGTAATGACACAACTCCTTGTTCTGGAACGCCTGTACTTCCTCTTTTAATTCAGATTTCACAAACAAAAATCCACATGCAGGAAGGAGCAGTAGAAAAAATGCCGGTTTGCTGCATTTGGAAAGAAACGCACTGCCCGTAACCGAAAAAAACAAGAGGATCGGAACGATCAGGTATGTCCAGGTTCGCGGGAACGGAATCACAGCATGGATCAACAATAAAACGGGCGGAAGAATAAGCAAATACATGTAAAGTGATACTGCAGGTAGTTTTTTGGATTGTTTCAAAGCCAGGTAAAAAGCGCCCAAAATCGCAAGGAGTACGAGTAAATACACCAGCGGAAGATACGTCAGGAAACGGCTTGTATCGTTGAAGTGATCGAAGAGTCCTGTAAATACGATTTTTCTTTCAAGTGGTTTTACAAAATCATTGGAAGTTACGGCGCGGATTCCCGACACGGCAAAAACGGGAACATACAAACAGCAAACGAGAACAGTCGTTGTAATCGTCGTGCGGATCATGCGGAATAAGTCTTTGAAGTTTTTCGTTCGAATAGCGTTGAAACCATAGAATGAAACCAGTGTCAGGAAAGGATACAAAAACGACGGCATGGCATAAAAACCAATCAGAGAACCCGCAATGAACACAAGATTCCATGTTTTTCGATAGGTTTTCCGAAGTTCGTCCAGTGCATACAAACAGATGAGAAAAGCCAGGACGGTGAGGATATATCCCCGGGAAACACTGGAATAATACAAAACCGGGTACGAAAAACAATACAGGCACAGCACCAAAAGACTGGTTGTTGCATCGGTCTTTTTGAGCAGAAAACGGAAAAATACTGCCGCGCTGAGTATTCCAATCAGAATAGACGAGATACGGAGATTAAACAAACTTCCGAAAGGCAGGTAAGCCGTGAAATTGGTTAGGATCGAATGGAGAATGTGATTGTTCGGAGCAGGATAGTAAGTTGCAGAAACCAGCGGATTCTTGGACGTGAAATTCAAATACGTCCACGCTTCGTCATACGTTACCGGAAGAAAAAGGGCATTACAAATCGCCGCGATTGCAAAGCAACCCAAAATCACCCGGTAAATCAGCTTGTGTTGGGGGGAGATGGATTGGAAATAGCTTCGTTCCTGGCGGAGTACCGCCCGTGTGTTTGCTGCTGCTTGTGAAATTTTCCCGCGGAAAAGAAACAACAATACTCCTGCAAGTAACAGGAAAAGCGGTGCGAGTCGCAAGAATGTAAACCGGCTCTCCGAAATAACGCTTTGAAGCTGTTCCGGTTTTTTGTGCATCCACCGGGAAAGGAAATCAATAAACGAAGGATACGTGGTACTAAATAGCAACGTGCAAAATACCAGGCCGGATAAGGCCAGCACCAATCCGGTAAATGCCAGGATATTCCGGAATTTAAAAAGCTTCAACAATTGATTTGTCAAGGTTTCATTTTAGAACCTCAAATGTCACAAATAATGTCGAAATGGCAATTGTCGAACGAATTATTTTCTGTCAGGATTTGATTGTTTTCGGCATGGCGGATCCGGTAACCGAATGAAGCCAGGAAACGAATCAGTTCGGCAGCACTTGCGCCTTGCTCTTTCAGGTTTTCATCATCCAGCTCAATGAAGAGTACCGGGTGATCTTTTTCCAGGATTTCCACAGCACCCTTGAGCACTTCCAGTTCGTAGCCTTCCACATCGATTTTAATGAGTGAAACGGTTCGTTCGTTGCGATCCCTGAGGAATAAATCCAGTGTCATCACTTCAATTTCCACCGATGATTTCTCCGGGTTGGAAGTCACGCGGTTCATGCCCGGATTTCCGGCTGTACGTTCTTCAAAAAACACTTTTCCCGGTTTCGAACCCAGGCCCAAAGGATGCAGTTCAATATTGGGAAATGCATTGCGGGAGGTATTGCGCTTCAACGTTCTGAATGTTTCCGGAAACGGTTCAAAAGCGTAAATCGCAGCGTTCGGAAAAGACTGCGCAAACCGCAGGGAGATTTCACCGATGTTTGCACCGATATCCAGGATCAGATCCGGGTTGGAGTGAAGACTGAAAAGCCTTTCACGCGCCTCTTCGTAAAATCCGAAATAAATGTTCCAGTCTACAATGTTGGCAATGTCCAGCTCAAATTGTACACCATTACGTGTGACCTTTCGCAAAGCAGGACTTTGATAACTGTAATGGTTGGGAGTGAGTTTGGTTAATCCGCTTCCATACGGCTTATTGCGGGTATATGTGGTCAGTAGTTTCTCCATCGGTCGAACTTTGAACAAAGCCCGGAAAGTATCTTTTAGACTCATGCTTGTTTGCTGTTTTAGTGAATGGATCGGTTAAAGGTGTTTTTCAATCAGGTCTAACAGACGCCGGGATTGATTTTCCCGTGAATAGAAGGCAATAGCTTCGTCGTTTCCGTGGTATTCAATCACCCCGTTCCGTTTCCATTCATCGTATTTTTCCACGATAAAAGCGGCAATTTCCTCACTGGTTTCAAACGATTTACCCGAATGGGTTTCCTCCAAAAGCCGGTCGATCACGTCTCCTACGGAAGGAGCGATGAGGATGGTGCGTTTCGCTCCGAGGTATTCAAAGATTTTCCCGGAATACATGCCCACATACCCGCGCCATTCCGGGTGCCAGACAAGGTGGCTTTCTTCCAGGTGTTTTAATGCTGTTTGACGCGGAATCCGTTTGGTGATCAATAGGTTTTCTGCCGGAATGGAATCCCGTACCTGGTCTCCGATTTCCTGGATGGTATCTGTGCCGATCAGTTTGAAGAGCAATTCCGGTCTTCCCGGAAGCACATTTCTGAAAGCTTCGAGAAACAATTCGAGTTCCTGTCCCGGGTAAATCGTTCCGATCATGGAAATCACGAGACGGTCGGATTTGAATGCATCCGGAGGGGTAAACGATTCGAAGATCGCATGTTCGAATCCGTTGAAAATAAGCGCGGTTTCTTTCCCTGTTTTGCGGGAAAAGTAGTTTTGAAGCTCCGAGTTAATGGTCGAAATACCGCTGCTTTTCTTCAACCAGCGCATCACATGGAATTCCCGGAAACGGAAAACCAGCTTTTCCCATTTGTCGGTTTGTTTGTTCTTGTTGAGCAGAATGCCGTTTTCAAAATCCCTGAAATCAACCACAAAGGGAATGTGAAAGCGCTTGTGAAGCAAAAAAGCCACATGCACCAGGTTGATCGGCGGAGTTGAAACCAGGATCACATCCGGTTTCCAGTTTTGAGCAACTTCCGAAGCAACCGGTAACAACTGCATCGCATCGATTTCGGGATCGAGCTTGCCGCTTGCCAGGTAAAACAACGTTTTGAAGGTATTGGGTTTCTGAACTTTCGAAATATAAGGCGTTTTGATGACTTCCAGCTGTTCGTGTACCCGCACGCGCTCAACCGGAGAAGGATCGCTTTTCAGGTAATCTTCCCATTGGTCTTCGTTTCCTTTCCAGTGTCTCGTAACGACTTTAACATCGTGAAACTTTGAGAAATCATTTGCAAATGCCCCCGGTCTGTTCGGAGCAATTCCAACACAGGGCGGGAAGTAATACGAAATAATCAGGATCTTCTTCATTTGAAATGATTTAATAAATAGGACTGCCAGGAAAGTGTGATTCCTGTGTCGCGGAGCCAGTTGTTTTGGGGCGGTTCGAAACCTACTTTTTCTTTCCGCCAGCAAATTTCAGCGGGTAGTACGTGTTCAAATGAAGCCCGCATGATGTATTTCGTCCAGCCGAGTTTCAGTTTGTACTCATCCGGAAGGGAAAAACAAAATTCGACCAATTCATGAAAAAGAAAAGGCAGACGTACTTCCCGGTGATGTGCCATGGAATTCCGGTCTGCAAAACGCAGTAAATCCTGGAGCGGACCGCGCATGGTACTGTTGTACAATTGCTCGTTCAGTCGTACCGGACGGTTGGTTTTCCGCATGCGTCCCCGTAACTCGTAAAACTGCAGGCTTTTGATTGCCGTTTTTTTGAGTTTGCTATGCGGTGTATGGTAATCGATGAAACGATACTGTTCTCTCAGGCGTGAAACCGAAAAAAGCGGTTTGGTGTGAAAGAGGGATTCCAGGTATTCCGGGTAATACGAAATATACCCGGCGAGAATTTCATCCGCTCCCTGTCCGTCGATCAACACGGTTACTCCGTGTTCTTTCGCCAGTTGTTGCACGCGGTATTGCGCATAAATGCTGGCACTCCCGAAAGGCTCTTCCTGGTGGTAGCATACCGTCTCCATGTCTTCGACCATCTCATTGCCTGTTGGCCAGGTAAGGTGACTCTCAAAGCCTGTTTTTTCTATGACTTTCTCAATGAAATAACCTTCGTCCTTTTTGAAATCTTTGAACCGGGCAGAAAAAGTAAGCGGGGTGATGTTGTTTTGACCCGCATACTGCTTCATGTTGCAGACAATGGAAGAACTATCCAGTCCGCCGCTCAAACTGGTTCCTACCGGAACATCCGACCGGAATCGCCGGGTAAGACTGAGCTGGAACAGGCGGTTGAATTCGGTACAGGCATCCTCAAAACTGAGTGTACAATCCTGTTTCTTCCAGTTGATGTCGTAATAACGTTGAATTTCGTGCGTTCCGTCTGCCTGAATGCGCATCCAATGGCTGTGTTCCAGGCGGAGAATGCCGTTGTAAAACGGTTCGTTGATGTTTTCCGGGTGATGAGCAGATCCGGTTTTTTCAAAATGTTCAAACAAGCGGGGATTGTTTTCCTTTGGAACGCCTGCAGCCCACAAAGCCTTCATTTCAGAAGCGAAATAAAACCGGTTGTTGTGAAAACTGTAGTGAAAAGGCTTCTCTCCGAAACGGTCTCTGGCGCAAAACAAGCTGTTTTCAACATGGTCCCAGATGGCAAAGGCAAACATGCCGTCCAGTTCCTGCAAACAAGCTTCTTTTTTCTGATCAAACAAAGCCAGGAGTACTTCTGTGTCCGAATCCGACTGAAAAGCATAACCGGCTTCCGCAAGCTGTTGCTTCAGTTCAATGTAGTTGTAAATCTCGCCGTTAAACGTAATGGTGTACCGGTCGAGATAATGCATCGGCTGTCTGGCATTTTCCGAAAGGTCGATGATCGACAAACGCCGGTGTCCTAAAGCGGTGAGTCCGTTCTCGCTGATCCAGTGTCCTTCGCCATCGGGCCCGCGGTGCCGGATGCTGTAGGTCATGCGTTTAATCCCGGATGCAAGTTCGTCCGAAGGGGCAAAAGATACGATTCCTGAGATTCCACACATGTCTTGTCCGCTGAAATGAAACTACAAATTTAAGCTTTGTTTTTTCTGGTTTTTAATTTGTCGTAAAACTGCCGGATCGCATCAAAGGCTTTCCGGTCCCAAATATAAAGCGCCGCGAAACCTGAAACGATGTACGCGATGATAAAAACACCTTTGATCAGCACATTGACATAAGCAATCTCCGTCTGGATCAGCAGGTACAAGATGTACAAACCGAAGGAAAATCCGCAGAGACTCAGTGCAAGTGCTATTTTGTAGGGAATGTAATAACTTTTCTGGGCGGCAAAATACACGTATACCGGAATCACCAGGTTTCCGAAAATCATGCTGAACGCTGTTCCCGTTTTTCCGAAAAGGGGAGTGAGTCCAAGCAGCAAACCGGTGGTTACGACGGCAGACAATAAAACAGCAATAGCCAATGGCTTGTTGTTTTTCACGATTCCGTTCCCAATCTCCAAAATGTACACGTAGCTGTAAATAGTTGAATTGAACGATAGCAATCCGGCAACGAGGTAGGCGCTGTAATAATCCGGAGTGGTGAACACCACGAGCAGTTCATAGGCAAACAATGCAACCGACAGCGCAATGAAATTGGCAATAATCGTGTAAGCCGTTAGTACGGTGCTGTATACGTTTTTCGCATTCTCGTTTTGAATAATTGAATAGGCAAACGGCCCCCAGGCCATCTGAAACGAGCTGGTAAAGAGCGTAACCGCGGAAGAAATCGTTAATCCGAGCTGGAAGATTCCCACTTCTTTCAGGTTGTAGAAATAATCGAGGATAAAGGTGGATGAACTGTTGATGATCCAGAAAGCAACCGAAGTCGGAATCATCGGAAGGGCAAAACGGAGCATTTCCTTGAGTCGTTGGATGGACAGATACCGAATGCTGATCCAGGATTTCAACAGGAAAATGCAGTAAATGCTTGCAAGTGAATTCGCAATCACGACTGCGTAAAACACACCGATCACTCCTGATTGTTCGAGCAGGACGAAATAAATCGTCAAACCGATGGTGAGCAGGGAGTAGAGTAAACTGAAAACCACTGTGTGGATTGCTTTTCGCTGCATGCGAAGCCAGTTCTGGACAATGATCGGTAAAACCCCTGTAAATACGCTGAGTGCCGAAACAATGAACAGGTTGGAATCGCTGGTGTGGAGCAGACGGTGGCTGAGGAAACCCGAAAGCCCGATAATTCCGGCACAAACAACCGTTGTGAAAGACAATTGAAACCAGAACCAGCTGGCAATGGTTTTTTTCCGATCTTCTTCTTCGGTCGTGTCGTAATACCAGCGCGCAGCTGAATTGTCCAGCGCGAAAACCACCAGGATTCCGACGAAAAAGAAAAAGGAGTTGATGATGTTGATCGTCCCGTAATCCGACGGTTCAAAGACATTGGTGTAGAGCGGAACCAGGAAAATCCCGATGAATTTGGTAATAATCCCGCTGATGCCGTAAATGGCACTTTCTCCGACTAATTGTTTCAGCAAAGACCTCATACGACAGCTTGTTTAAAAACAGGAAGCAAAGCGGCTGCAATGCGGTCCGAATCGTGATAAGTCTCTGCGTATTTCCGGCTCTTGATACCTGTTTCGTTTCGCAAGTGCGGATCAGACAACAAACGGATGAGGTTTTCCTTCAGGTTCTCCGGATTGGTATTGACAATCGGGCAGTCTGCCGGTAACCCGAGTTCAAACAATTCGGGCAGGAGGTAACACATGGCAGGTTTCCCGAAAGCCATTGCCTCACAGGAAGCCATCCCGTAGCCGCCGATCACAATCTGGTCGAGGAAAATATCGGCAGTCCGGATTTCGTTCAACACCTCGTTTCGCGACATTCCCGTCAGATACACAAAATCAAAGTCGTAGCTTTCTGCTAACTCTGCAATGACCTGTTCGATATACGGTGTTCCTTTGGCAATCGGGGCCGAAGGAGAATGCACGATTTTGGGACGTTTGTTCGAAACATCCGGGAAAGCGGGAGTGAAATGCTCCAGGTTGATGCGCTGAAAAAGTGTTGTCGGCGAAGCAAACAAGTCTTCCCGCACATAGAGTTTCATTTCAGGAGCCGAAAGAACCTTCGCTCCGTAGTTGGAAAATTTGACCTGAACGGTGTTTTTCCGGCCGGATGATTCCAGGTTTTTATATTCGTAGCCCTTGTCGAATGTGTCATCGAACCACGGATTGATTTTTCGCAGTTTTTCCGGGTCACGGATATCACTCCCAACCCATTCGATGAAAATCGGCTTGCCGAGTGAACGGGCAAATGCCAGGTCTTCTTCTTCCAGCAAGCTGTCCCACAGGTAATAAATCACATCGGCCTCGCGAATCAATTTTTTGATCCGGCGCTTGTAAGTGAGTTTGTGAATGAGAAAGGAAAAAGGCTTGCTTTTGGGAACATAGAGCGGAATGTACACGCCGAATTCGTTGTCCGTGACATACGGATGTCGGGAGGTGGTGATGTACGTTGCGTTCACCTGCTCCAATTTGTTCAAAGAAGTAGCCAATGTGGAGTGAAAAGATGCAACGTTGTTTATCAGCAGAATGTTCATCGATCACTTTTTTTAGCCGGATTTCCATACCACACTTCATTTTCTCCCACAGGCTGCAGCAAGACGCTTCCCATACCGATCAAGGCATTGGAGCCGATCGTCAGGCCGTTTTTGATGGTTGATCCGGCGCCTACATAAACCTGTCTTTCCAGGATTACGTTCCCGGCAACCAGCACGTTTCCGCAAATAATGCTTCCACTCCCGATGTGCGTATCGTGATGGATGGTTGCGTTGGCAAGGATCATCACATGATCTTCAATGACCACGTTGGGACCGATTGAAACGCCGGCAGAGATAAAGACATTTTTCCCGATTGATGCGTATTTCGAAACAACCGCACTGGGATGAATGACGGTTTCCCAGGTCGTATTTTCCCCGAGTTCGGAAATGACTTGTAACCGGTTCCGGTAAGATGCCGTGCTTCCATGCACAGCAATCAATCGATCAGAATCATTTTGAAATGCACTGCGGGCAAGAATCGGAATCCCCTGAAAGTGCTGACCAATGTGTTCCGGGTTGTCTGACAGGAATAGGATGTTTTCCGTCTCGCTGAGACAATCCAGTACCTCCAAACCCGATCCGCTGTATGGAAAAATGGCCAGTTTATGCATGCAAAACCTGTTTCAAAGTGTCACAAATTCGCTGAACATCCGATTCATTCAGACGTTCATACAAAGGCAGGACCAATCCTTTTTGATTGGCTTTGAAGGCATTCGGAAAGAGCTTTTCGCTGTTCAAACCGTATTTTTCCTGGTAGAATGTTTCGTTGGGCATGCATTGCGCCCCCAGGTTCACACCGATTCCGTGTTCTTTCAAAATGCCGATCAGGGCATCCCGGCTGGTGTTTTCCGGAACCAGTACGTGGAACGACTGCCAGGTATGTGTATGTCCTTCCGGAACATGAGGTAATCTCAATTCTGACTGTTGAAGTGCTGAAAAATAGACTTCAGCCAGTGTTTGTTTATATGATAAGATGTCGTTGAAGCGCTGAAACTGGCTTAGAACCAGTGCTGCCTGAATATCAGTCATGCGGTAATTGAACCCGGCGGAAACAAAATTCATTTTTCCATCCTGGTATTCGATCCCGTGATTGCGTAAAATCCGCAATTGGCGTGCGGTTTCGTAGTCATTGGTGACAATCAGCCCGCCCTCGCCGGAAGTAATGGCTTTTCGGGGATGAAAAGAAAACGAACCGATGTGTCCGCTCGTTCCTGCAAAAACCGCTGCTTGTTTTGCCCCGAGTGCACAAGCGGCATCTTCGATGATAACCAACCCGTACTTTTGAGCAATCCGGTTGATTTCAATCATGTTGCAGGCCAGCCCGAACTCGTGAACGGGAATAATCGCTTTGGTTTTAGACGTGATTTGTTGTTCGATCAACTGCGGATCGATATTGAAACTGCCTGCTTCCACATCCACAAAAACGGGTGTTGCGCCAACCAGTTCCACCACATTTGCGGTGGCAATGTAGGAAAGAGCAGGAACGATGACTTCGTCGCCCGGGCCAATCCCCGACACCAGGAGTGCCAGGTGCAATGTTGCCGTTCCATTGGAAACTGCAATGGCGTGTTTGACTCCGAGATAAGCGGCGATTTGCTGCTCCAAAGCTTCTACTTTCTTTCCCTGGATCAACATTCCCGACTGCAGGACTTCAGTCACCGAGTCGATATCCTCCTGGCGGATATCCGGAATCATTAAGGGAATGAAAGTCTTCGTTTCCATGACTAAAGCGATTTGAAGTATTCCGCCGTGCGGATAATTCCTTCTTCCAGGTCTATTTGCGCTTTGAAACCAAGCACTTCTTCGGTTTTTTTCACCGAAGGAATCCGCAGTTCAATGTCTGCCGAAAGCTGGTCGCGGAATTTGATTTGCGATTTGGAATTCAATACCCGGCACACGGTCTGAGCAAGTCCAAGCGTTGTGATAACTGCTCTTGCATTCCCCAGGTTGAAACTTTCTCCGATGGCTTTCGGATTTTCAAGACAACGCATCAGGCAGTCTACAAAATCGTCTACATAACACCATGCGCGGATTTGGCTTCCGTCTCCGTTGATGAAAATATCTTCGTCTTTCAATGCTCTTTTGATGAAAATCTGCATCGCTCCTTCACCGGTTTGTCCCGGTCCGTAAACGTTAAAAGGTCTCACGGTAACTGTTGGGAGCTGGTATTGCGCATGATAAGCGTGCGTTAAATGCTCGCCTGCCAGTTTGCTGACTGCGTAAGTCCAGCGTGCTTCTCCGGCAGAACCGGCAACCGTTTCATCGGTTTCACTGGATTTGAACGCCATGGAACCGAAGATTTCCGAAGTGGAAAAATCGATGAACCGGTCGCTTACCTGGTTGATGCGCGCAGCTTCAAGGGCGTTTGCCGTTCCGATCATATTCACGGTCATGGTTTTTACCGGATCTTTGATCACCGTGTCAATTCCGGCAATTCCTGCGGCATGAACCACAATTTCAGCGCCTTTCATGGAGTTTGTCAATGCTTCTTTATCGAGTACATCCCCTTTGATAATCGTCAGATTGGGATGATTTGCAAAAGCACTGCTGCTGATCGTATCCCTGTGAAAATTGTCGAACACAACAATTGTATTTTCTTCAATCAGGTTTGAAATAAGCGTATTGGCAATAAATCCGGCACCTCCGGTAATAAAAATTCGTTTGTTTCTTATCATTTTTTCGCGTAGAAAGTTGTCCCGGCCCGATTCCTGTGAATCTGGCTGATTCAAGATACCAAATTAAATAAAAATCCGCACTTTATATTGTGGAATTATTAATTCGGAATGCAGACCAGGTCTGTTTGGTAGTTCAGGCTGAGGATCGTTTTCAGGTCGCTGATCCCTTCTTTTGTACTTATTTTGTAGTTATAGCCTGATATTCTGTTCAAAGCAGTTTCGATTTCCCCGTTTTGGGCCAGGATGTTTTCAACGCTGTATTCAAAAATGAGAATCGGTCTGAAACGCTGAATTGTTTCCCAGGCTCCTGCTAAAACTTCCAGTTCGAAGCCCTCCACATCGATTTTTATGAAATCAATCCGTGGAATGGCCTGCTCGGAAACAAACTCGTCGAGTGAAACTACCGGAACGGAAATACTGTTTTGTGGATCGTTTGTCATGCGGAATCCACCGCTGTTCGATGGACTGTGCTGCGTCATGTGCAGCATTCCCTTTTGACTGCTCAATCCGAGGTTGAACGCCTGAACCGCCAAATCCGGGTTCAAACGGATGTTGGATTCCAGCTTGTGAAAGGTGAGGGGATAAGGTTCAAAAGCATAAACGGCCGGATTCAATCCTTTGGCTTTTTGAGTGCGCGACATATTGAAAGCTGTCTGCCCGATGTTTGCCCCGATGTCGAGGATGATTTCTGATTGTTCGAGGTAGTTCAGCACATGTTCGCTCGAATCGGTTTTGCAATAGAAATAAACCAGCCATTCCTGGTAATCGGAAATGTCGAGTTTGTAGGAAATCCCGTTTCGTTTTGCCTCCCGGATGCTTCCAGACGGATAATCGGTGTTTTCAGGAACGAACTTGTATACCCAGGATTGTGCCTGCGCAAGTCGGATGAGAACCAGGAGAATCGCTTCCGAAAACCGGTTACGAAAGAGCAGTTTTTTCATTCAGAGGAGCGTTTTTTTTCGGGTTATTTTCGGTGATTCGATGAAACACGAAGAGTAAAAAGAAAGGAATGAGCGGTGCTTTTAAGCGAACCAATACTCCAAATAGTCCCGAAGTGAAGCCGACAAAAAATGCCATGATCAGGCAGGAAAACAGGCAGATGATGAAAAAAATCCGCGATTCTTCTTCCATGCGCGGGGCAAGTTTATCCCGCTTTTGAAACAATTTCAGGGTAAAATAGAGGAGTACAAGACTTTCCAATCCGTTTACCAACATGAAAAAACCGCTGGCCTCCCAGATAAAGGGGCGGTAAATAGCGGTGAGGATCGCTACCGGAGTGGTTTTGATCATGCTCGAAGTCGTAAATTCGGAAATCCCGAGGTCGTAGCGTTTCCCGGTATACCCCTGGTTTTGCTGGAAATCGTTGTAAATCACTTCCGCCGTTGAAACCAGGTTTTGAGTTGAAAGTTCTTCAAACGTACTGGAGTAGCGGGAATAGGCAAAAATCACCAGGAAAATGATTCCGACCCCGATGGTTCGTGTGATGAACTTCACAATAAACGAAGCCGAGCGGTTGAAGTAGAAGATAAAGGTCACGATGAACGGAATCAGAATGGAGATCAATACGAAAGACCGCGTTGCCCCGATAATGTATGCCGACAAAATGATCCACACGACGTGGGTGACTTTCAGTCCTTTCAATGCTTTGATGAGGTTCATGAGCAAAATCAGGCTGGCGCAGTAAACCACGGTGTCTTTGAGAAGTCCTGAACACCAGAATCCAACGGTGGGAATGAACAGCACGGCAATCGCTACGTACCCAACCCGGATCGTTAGAAACGAGCGTACAAACAGGAAGAAACGCCAGGTGATGAGGGTTGAAATAAACGAAAAAATGAGGTTGAGTGCCAGGTAGCTTTTGAAGGTGAAAAATGCGAAGAAACTGGCAAGTTTACAGATAAACCAGGAATTAGGTTCCTTGTAAATCCAGATAGGAGGAATCCCTGTTCGGGAATTGTAATAAGACGGAATGTAATCACCCGACGGGCCGGAAATCAGTTCGTGCAAGTAGCTGGATGGATCTTCCATTGCCAAATCTTTCAGGCATTCTGCGCCCTGGTAATACGCGGTTGTATCACCACTTCCGTAGGTGTAAACATAGAACGTGGCGAAGGCAATTCCCAGGAACATTTTCCAAAAGAAATGCGGCATGAAGTATTTGTAATCCGGGTTCTGGTGATTTCTCAGGTAAATGCCGATGGTGATAATCGTGAATACGATCAGCCAGGCGCTAGTGAACACGTAGTCGTTGAAGGTAAATGCGAAATATTTATACCCCGTACTCATTGATGATGATAAGGTTCGTTCCGCAAAATGGTCATGCCCCGGTATAACTGTTCAATGAAAAACAAACGGATCATCTGGTGGGAAAAAGTCATTTGTGAAAGTGAGATTTTTCCGCTGGCACGCTGGTATACCGCATCACTGAAACCGTAAGGTCCGCCGACCACGAAAAAAAGTTGTTTCCCGCCCCGGTTGAACTGTTCCTGGAGGTAATTGGCAAAACCCACGGAAGAAAATTCTTTTCCGCGTTCATCGAGCAGAATCAGGGTGTCGGAATTTCCTACTTTTTCAAGAATCAATTCGCCTTCCTTTTGTTTGATCTGTGCTTCGGACAAATTTTTCGCCTGCTTGATATCGGGAATGATCTGCATTTGAAAGGAAATATAGTGACGCAGCCGCTTCAAATATTCCTGTTCACCTTCTTCCAGAAACTTTTTTCCGGTTTTACCGATACAAAGTAGTGTTACCTGCATGCGACGAATATACGAAAATTGTAGATTGGCCTGCTTGATTCTTTTGTTTAGGGCGGTCTTTCGCTGTTTTAATCTATAAAAACAGTAGAATTTTGAACCTTCTCCGGATTTAGGCATTATATTTGTTGCAGCGGGTTCAAATAATAATTGAATTATGGGTTTTGTTTTATCATTGATTGCTTCCTTCGTTTTGTCAATTCATACTGTATTGGATGCCAATTTTGCTGCTGTGGAACAGGCGTTTAACAGAGAGGATGCCGCAAAGGTTGTATCGTACGGAAAAGATAAACTATTACTACAAATCCAGGGAAAAGAAGGGGTGTATGCGCAGTCGCAGGCCACTCAATTACTGAAAGACTTTTTCAACCGCAAGCCGGTTTCCAGTTTCCGTTTTACCTTCAAGGGAAAAGAAAGCGATGATTCGCCGCTCACTACCGGGATCTATACGTCGAAGGATGAATCTTTCCGCGTAACCATCAAGTGGAAACACATCGGTGCTGATTTAAAGATCGAATCGCTCTCCATAGAGTAAATTCAAAATAGCATGAATGCAAAATGCAAAAGCTTGTTGATTTAATTCACAGGCTCTTTTTGAATTTTGCATTTTGAATTACCTTTACAACTATGTTTGATGAAATCGTAAAAAACGCATTGCAGGAAGATTTGGGTGACGGTGATCACTCTTCATTGGCCTGTATCCCTGAAAATGCATCCGGAATTGCAAAATTGCTGGTAAAAGATACCGGAGTTTTGGCGGGGGTGGAAGTTGCCAAAAAAGTATGTGAATTGGTTGATCCGCAGCTGGTATTCGAAGAATTACTTCCTGACGGAACCTGGGTGAAACCCGGAGACATTGCTTTTTACCTGAAAGGGAGCGCGCGTTCTATTTTGGCGGCCGAACGTACGTTGCTGAATTTCATGCAGCGCATGTCCGGAATTGCGACCGAAACCAAAACATATGTCGATTTACTGAAAGGCACTCAAACAAACCTGCTCGATACCCGGAAAACAACTCCCGGAGTGCGTTACATGGAGAAATGGGCCGTGCGCATCGGTGGGGGAATGAACCATCGTTTTGCGTTGTACGACATGATTATGTTGAAAGACAATCACGTGGATTTTGCAGGTGGGATCAAACAAGCCATTCAGCGTACGCAGGAATACCTGAAAACGACCGGGAAATCCCTGAAAGTTGAAATCGAGGTACGCAATATTGCGGAATTACAACAGGTGCTCGAAACCGGGATGGTGGATCGCATCATGCTGGACAATTTCACGCCTGAACTACTGCAGGAAGCCATTCAACTCATCGACAAACGCTATGAAACAGAAGCTTCCGGGGGTATTACGAAAGAAACAATCCGCTCGTTTGCAGAGACAGGTGTCGATTTCATCTCTGTTGGTGCGTTGACGCATAGCTTCAAAAGCCTGGACATGAGCCTGAAAGCGACTTTCTAAAGTTGTTCAATATAAAGAGATTTCAGGGCTTAGCGCTCTTTGCTTCTTTGAGTTTCATAAGAGGATATTTGTAAACGCAAGGATAACCCCCTTAATTTCATACTTGTTTGAGTGGAGTGGCTATTTGACGCGCCACTTTTTTGTTGTGGAATACAACCTCAATCCAGGTCGATCAGCATCATACAGATATCATCCAGCTGTTCCTCGCGTCCCATCCATTTGAAAATTCCCTGCTCGATATTCTGAAGGTGTTGCGCAGGATTCGGATCGTATTCTTCCAAAACCAGTTTCTTGAGTCCCGGAGTTTTTAGTTTTTTGCCGTTTACACCTCCGAATTGATCCACGCAGCCATCCGAAAACAGCAAAATACGCTGATTTTCCCGGTATGGAATCTCGTGCGATTCAAAAGCCAGGCTGGATTCTGATTTTCCAACAGGGCGTTTGGTCGGCGGAATCACCTCAATTTCCTCTTTGCTGAAAATCCACAAGGGGTTATTCGCCCCGCAGAAACGCATAATCCGCTTTTCGGAGTGGTAGCAAACCACCGAAATGTCCATCCCGTCGGAGAGTTCCTGGCCGTTGGTGAGCAGGTAATTTTGCAGGTAGGTATTCACCCGGTCGAGTAAATCTGCCGGATCAGCATCTTCGAGCATCCGCGCCGATTCGTTCAATGCGTTGGTGCACAAGACACTCATCATGGCTCCGGGCACACCGTGTCCCGTACAATCGGCAACCGCTACAAATTTCCAGATTTCATCTCCGATACGGATGCGTTTGATCCAGTAAAAATCGCCGGCAACAATGTCTTTCGGGTGATAACACACGTGCAGGTTCGGAATGAGATCTTTGTAGTATGAACCGCTTGGAAGCAGGGCATTCTGGATCCGTTTTGCGTAGAGAATACTGCTGGTGATTTCTTCGTTTTTCTGTTCCAGTTCGTTGCGTTGTTCAATGACTTCGCGGGTGCGGAGTTCCACTTCCGATTCCAGCTGGGTGTTGAGTGATTGTTTGAGTTCGTTTGCTTCTGCCAGAACCGCAATGGAAGCATCGTTCATGAGTTTGAAACGCAGGAGAATCCCGAAAGTCAGAATGATCATTTCTACCGCAAAACCAATCTGAAGCCCGTTATCTGCCAGGAAACTGTTCGGAATGACCCCGAAATTGCGCAATACAAACGCAAATACGGAGATTTGAAGCACTGAAAACGCCAGGAGGTAGGATCGGGCAGTTCGGGAGCCTGTGCGCAAGGTGACGATCAGCGGATAAATAATGAAGAGGTTTAGAAACAAGGTCAGCGCATTGACCGCAACGGCCGAGATATTCATAAAAACTGTTCCCGGAATGAGGCTGATAACGCAGTTCAGGAGCAGGGCAACCTGGATAATCGTTACATACGGTTTGATTCGTGGCGTATTGACTGCCAGTTCGAGGTAACGGTACGTGAAATTCAGGAAGAAAAAAACACCCAGCGAAGCCAGGAACGGATTGGCCCGGTTGGAAATGAAATACTGATCCGTCCACAGCCAGGTTGTTCCGAATCCGAGCAGGGACAACTGAAGCAGGGTGAAGCTAATGCCGTAAAAGGTGTAGATGTAGGCAATTCGCTGCCGGAAAAGTATCCCGAGTGACAAGTTCAGGATAATCACGAAGATCATGATCCCGAACAGTAATCCGTAGAATACTTGTTTATGCCCGTGTTTGATCTCGATGGAAGAACCTTTTTCGAGGGAACTTTGAAAATAAAACTGCTCCCCGCCGTTGTTGACGCGGAAAAGAAACCCGTTGGTGCTGTGCGGATCGATTTTCAGCGGGAAAATAAGTTCCCGGTTTCCGTTATAGCGCCAGGCAAACGGACGCTGATCACCGCTTTTTGCAACCGGAATAAACGTGCTGTTCCCGATTCGCTTGTAAACATCTACTTCATCAATGATCGGGTTGCTGAGTTTCAGCATGCGGATGAGCCTGGAACCGGAAGTATTTCGCGTTTCAAAATAGAACCACACGTCTTTCGTCTCGAAGCCCAGGTTCACCATGCGTGAATGAATCGGCTTGAACTGGTTTAACTGTTGTTTGACAGACTGCAGATCGGATTTTCCGGTCGGAGCAATGAAATATTTCAGCTGGGAACCATCGATTTTAATGAAGTCATCCTGCGGAGATACGAAAATCTGCCCGTATGAAACAAGTCCTGTTAACAGGAAGAAGAACGCAAGCAGATAGTTTTTAGTCATAGAATTTCAGTCCGATGAATAATCGGTTAATTACGTATAAAAGCGCTAACCGGATTTCTTAGAGAAGTAAAAGTACGATGAATAACAATAGTATTGGGTTGTTCATTTTGAAAGTTCCTGATTTTTATCATGTAAGTTGCTGTATATCAGTATTTTTGTTTGATTTGATTGAATTGTTTTTTTAGGTGATTCGCGGGAGAGGAACAGGAATAAGATGATTCCAGTAATGAATATCAAAGCATGCGGTAAATAGATATGATACCAGAACAGGGTTTTGAGTACGTTTTTCTGACCATTTTTTCGGAAGGAAGTATACCAGCTTTTAGTGATTTGGAGTGGAGAAATAGGAAGGGTTTGATCTCTGAAATATGCTTCAATTTCTTGAATCCGGTCAAAATAGGCGGATTGAAAACTTTTCCAGGAGGCTTCCAGAAACCAAAATATCAGTGATGCAAATGCCGCTATCAAAAAAATAGAATAAACCTGATTGGTAAATGCGATTCCGAATGCCGTAAAGCTGAATGTGACACTCCATGTTTTGATGGTCAATGCTTTTCCATCAAAGCCTTCCAGTGTGGATTGCAAGTGAAGGTATTCAGAGGAAAGAAGTGCGTGTTTTTTTTCATCCATGTGATGTGGTTTTATATTGGTGAAATATAACACTTTTAGTGATTTTCAAGTCACGTATATGTTTATGCGGAGTCGTTTGTGAAATCAGCGGAATCTGCTGGCAAATAAAATGCTTACCTGGATTTAGTTGTCCAGAAGATCATTGTCTTCGTCCTTGTTTTTCCTGAACGGATTGAAGAAATACGAAAGTCCGGTGATGGCAAGCCCTGCAATGATGATTTGAGAAGCGTACTTGATGTACATCGTCTGGAACATAAAACCGATAAAAATGATCGCCGATCCGACCCAGAACAGGAGATTGAAGTCTTCCCATTTGTCTTCAGGCAAAAAGCGGAATTGAAGCAGACTGAGCACCAATCCCAGTCCTCCGAAAAAGTAAAAACCGGTTTTGACTGCCGAGATATAACCAAAAGTATTCTGTGTATACAGCAACACGGCACAGGTAATTCCCAAAAGATAGGAGACGTTGGCAATACTTTTTAGTTGTTTAGCAGTCATGCATCTATAACTCAGAAGTTTCGTAAAAGGTACAAATATCTTCGCAAAAAGGTTCTAACCGGGCGTGTTTTCCGGCAGAAAAGATGAGTTTCTGGCATTTCGGAAGGCTTTCAGCGATTCTGCGGATTGCCTGGAGCACCAAAGGATCTTTACACATCAGTTCTGTGCTGTCGATAATCACGAGGCTCAATTGGTTGATGTGAAATCCGTTTTGATTATACAGTTCCAGCATGCGTTTCGGGTTGCCGATGAGGATTTCGGTTCCGTCAAAGATGGCGTTGCGCTGTTCGATGATTTTTCCTTTGTCGTCTGCGATTTCAACCGTAACATCTGACCGTTTCATGAGGTGGTGGAATGCTTTTACGCGTTCGCGTGCCAGATCCGGGGAAGCCGTAAACCACAAAACTCGCGGAGATCCTTCCAGCATTTCCGGAGCCCGCATGAAAGAAATGAAGTTCAGTCCGTTGATCAGATCCTCGTCGGTAGAGGTGTACACCAGGTGATTTCTTCCTTGCTTGGCAAGTTTGATTAATTTTTCCTGTTTTTCGGTATAGCTTTCGATGCCGAGTTCTACCAGTGTATTTTCCAGTCGTGTGTTTAATTCTTCAAACTTCATACTGCAAAATAAGGCAATTTATTTTGTTTTGGGGCGGGTGAGGGTGAAGACTCCGTCTTTTATCCGGTAATCCCACCCGGTGATGGAGGTGAAAAAATGGACGTAACGCTGAAATAAAATTGCTCTCCGGTTGGATTGATGGTCATTTTCCGAAACGGGTGTAAACTCGATGTTCTTGCAATAAGGGGTTTGCTGAATGAAGTCCAGAACGATGTATACTACTGTCGCCATGACTTTGTACACGTCTCCGGTATTCATGGTTTGATACTCGTCCTGATCCTGGTTTTTGAGGCTGAGATCAACAATGTAATCTGTCCGCTGTTTGTTTTTCTGAACAAACTGCACGCTGTATTCGTCACCAAGCGAATTGGTAAAACTGTATTCCCTAATTCCGATAAAAGCCGGTTTCAGAAACGGATACGGATCGGCGAGCGTAACACGTTGGTTCATAGAAGTGAAAATACAAAAAAGCGTTCAATCGGATGGTTTTGAAGCGGGGATTTGTATTGAATTGCCTGATTGGAAAAGCAATCGGTTGTGTTCTTTTGACAGGTGGGGTAGAAATAAAAAATCCCCCGGCTGAGCCAAGGGGATTTTTTATATATAAGTTGAATCTGTTATTAGTAAACTACCACTCGGTGAGTAGATTTAGCTGTTCCCTGAACGGCATTCAGGATGTAGCATCCTTGAGCAACATTCATCGGGATATTTACAGTCTGAGTACCTGAAGAAGCAGGAACCTCAGTTGTAGAAACGATTGCACCTTTCAAATCCATCACGATCAGTTTCATTCCGATTTCGCTGTTAGGAACTTCGATTGTCAAATCAGAACCTGAAGCAACCGGGTTTGGAGCGATAGATACAGAAGAAGTGAATCCGTTATCTTCGATTCCCAGAGTTCCGGAAATATTGAAGTTGTCGATGTACAGGTTTGAAGAGTAATCAGAAGCTGTAAATTCGAACTTGAACTTCGTTTTGTTGTCTGAAGCGTTTGCCGTGTAGTTGAAGCTTGCAGTTTTCCACTGAAGGTCGTTGTTTGGAGTGTAATCCGAATTTCCAACGTATCCTGCAGTTACCAAAGCAGCACCAGTCAAAGAAAGACGCTGAGTCCATGTTTTTCCACAATCTTTAGAAGAGTAAACAACCAATTTCTCCGTAATGTCAGCACTTGCAGTTGCTTTTGTACCGTATGCGTAATCAAAAGAGATGCTTACGTTAGAAGTACTTCTCAAGTCAATAGCCGGGGAAATCAAGTAATCTTTAGAGTTTCCAAGACGGTCATTATAGAACCAATCTTCTGTAAATGCCATTGCAGAGCTGATGTCTTTGAAGTTGTTCAGTTTGAAACATCCTGTGTTTCCACGACCTCCTGTTGCAACGCGGTTGAAAGAAGCGTCGTTGTTTTCAGGGTTGAAAGAAATCCAGAAGTTTGCGTTTTGGTTGAAATCTTCTACTCTAGGACCAGTGATTTCAGCCCAGTCTCCCTGGATGTAAACCATGTTGTTTACTGTTTTAGTATCAGATCCTGCAGAGTTTGTAACAGTCAATGATACATTGTACCATCCTGGTGCGCTGTAAGTTACGCTTGGATTCTGAGAGGTAGATGTTGCAGGAGATCCGCCAGGGAAGTTCCATGACCAGGAAGTGATTCCTGCTTTCCATGAAGCATCTTTGAATGCGATCGGGTCACCAACACAAGCAGTCATTACGTTTGCGTTAGCTCCGGTGTTTCCGGAAGTTCCGTTAGCATCCATGTAGAAATCAGCTGTAGGAATACATGTTACAGGAGTCAATGAACTTGTTCCTGTTTCAGTCAGGTTATCCGCTGTGTACAGGTTGTTACGTCCGCTGGTTTCCTGATCCAGTACATTGTTCATGAACTCAGTCTGGTGTTTGGTAAACATCGTAGAACAGTAAGAATAGTCCATGAAGTTTTGTGCGTTGTCTTTTACGTCGAAATGCCAGTAACCGTTTACAGTATCAACTTCCTGACACGTGTTTGCATTCAGGTTACAAGATGTCATACCCTGACAGTTCGGAGTATCGTCGATACCGTCATCTTCACCACAGTTAGCAGCCAGACCCGGATCGTTTGTATTTCCCCATGGGTGAGACAAACCTAACCAGTGACCGATTTCGTGTGTCAATGCACGGGAATGCAGTGGGCTACTTGTTCCGATGCTTCCTACATAGTCATGCAAGATGATTACACCGTCTCTCCAGAAACCTGTTCCGGTAACACCTGTAGGGTAGTATGCGTAACCTGCAACTCCCTGAGAACCGATTGTTTTTACCAACCAGATATTCAGATACTTGTCTCTGTCCCACTGATTTAGTTTGGAGTAATCATCTCCCTGATTCGTCATGTGGCTGTAAATGTGCTCGATTCCGTTGGTACAGTTTCCGTAAGGATCCAACGTTGCAAGGCGGAATTCGAGGAATGCATCTCCGATGATCGTGTCGAAAGGAGTTACAACGACTGCCGTATCTGAATTCAGTTTTTGGTAATCTCTGTTCAGAATAGCCATCTGATCCTGAATTTGCTGATCTGTTACGTTTTCAGATCCATATTCGTGAACGATGTGGAAAACGATTGGAATCACGCGGATTGTTGTTGCTTTCCCGCGAATCATTCGTGTTTCTTTATATCTGTTCAATAGTTTTTTGTAATCCTGCTCTAATCCCGGATTTTCAGCGTATAATTTTTGAATTTGTGCACTTGACCCACAACTGAGATGAGTTTCCTGGGCAAAAGAATTCCCAGTCGAAATCACACCAATTAAAGAAAATACACCCAAAAGTAAATTTTTGCGCATGTTTAACAATTTAATAGATTCAACATTGTTTTTCAACTTATTTGTACGTTTTACCTTGATAAAGACGCACTTGCGGACGTTTTGAATCGGAGGGCTTTTTTGGCTTTGTTACTTAATTAATGTGTTTTAAGTCAGGTAGTTAAAAACCGCTTAAAGACACGAAGCCACTCGTTTTCATTCGTTCACAACGGGTAAATATAATTCAATTATTTTTAACACTAAGATTAAATAAAGATTCATTTAGTGAAGTGTGTTTGATGCTGATTGAACGGTTTCTTATCCGTTAATCGTTTCGAAATGAGCTTTTTTGATAAGCCTCGATATCCAGCAGGAAATCAATGTTTTCTTCGATTTTATTACCGATCACAATCACGTTTGCGCCCGCATTTTTAAAGGCTTCGATTTGCTCCACGGAACGGATGCCGCCGCCAACAATGACCGGAGTATCAATTTTTTTCTTGAGTTCTTCGATAAGCCGGGGAGGAACGGAATGCAGGGCACCGCTTCCGGCATCGAAATAGGTGAGTTTTTGTCCCATCAGGTATCCGGCAATCCCCGTTTTCAGGGAAATACTGTTGTTTTCTCTCGGAATGGGAGTCGTCTGGCTGACATATGCCACGGATGTCATCTTGCCGCCGTCGATCAGTAAATAGGAGGTAGGGATCACTTCAATCTTCATTTCCAGGACTTCTTCTGCACAGGAAACGTGGTGTCCGATCAGGAAATCCGGGTTTCTTCCCGAAAGCAGGTTCAGGAATAAAAGTGCATCTGCCTGCTCGGATAACTGGTTTCCGGAGCCGGGGAAAAGCACAACGGGAATCACGGAATGCGCCTTCACAAACGATACCACGGTTTCAATTTCTTTGCGTGTCACGGTGCTTCCCCCGATGAAAAAGAAATCAATAGCCGCAAACTCCGCTTTTTTGATGAGTTCCGAAAGATGTTCTTCGTTTTTTGTTTTCTCGGGATCGATCAGCAAGGCCAGTTGGCCCGTTTTGGAATGTATTTTAGCTAGAATGTTCATGAATCAGTTTTCCTTTACCCGCATTGAAAGATATTAAAATATTCCGGAAACGCGTTGACTGAAGTTCGTATTCGTAGATCCCGTCTGTTTTCAGGATGCTGCCGTACAAGGTTCCGTTTTTCCGGTAAACGAGAATGTCTTTCTGGAAAAGCAGTTGTTTGCGGTCGGAAAGCTTGTACAAACACTCTTTCAGAGACCAAAGAGTCGACATGTCGGTTTCGTCTTCCTGATTGAAGAATGCTTTTTCCTCTTCGGTGATGAAGCGGGCAGAAAGTTTGATGGATTTCTCCCGGATTTCCTCGATATCCACACCGATTAAATGCTCTGAACACACTGCTACAGCTACGTATGAACTGGTATGAGACAGGGAAATAAACCCGACTCCTTCGATAAAGGGAGCGCCGGTGGAATCGTAAGCAATGTTTTTGGAACCGAAAATGTGGTGTTTCAGGTACCTGGACGCAGCATATTCGAGTTGTTTTCCCGGATTGCGGATCGTTTCAATTTTCAATTGCTCCTGGGCTGTGAAGTCCGATTGATAGTATTCAAAGCGCGAAAAATCGATTTCCATTAAATAAATAGAAACCGCATTTAAATTAATAATTGAAATCTCCGGCATCCTGCAAAGGTATGTCAGAAATCGGATAAAACGATTCCGCGCGGTTTAATATTGCATCACAATTCCTTAAAAATAAAGGCTTTTGGCGCTTCCAAAAGTTAATAAAGAGTTAACGGGCGTTAATTTGTTACAAAACAGAAAAGTTTTTTAGGAAATGTTAACAAATCGAAAATTACTATATTTACACGCTTTGTTACAATAAAAATGATGTAAAATTAAACTGTACTTATGTTACGTAAACTCAACTTGTTATTTGCAAGTATCTTGTTGACAGTGACTTATGGATTTTCCCAGTCAGGTTTGGGAACCATCCGTGGTAGCGTTATCGACAAGGACAGCAAAGAGGCTATATACGATTGTATCGTAGTCATCAAGCAAAATGGAACAGTTAAGGGGAACACTACCACCGATATGGATGGGAAATTCCAGCTTAACTCGTTGACGCCAGGTTCCTACGACGTTGAGATCAGTAATCCGGGAGAGGGCTATCAGCCGACAGCGATTAAAGGAGTTGTCATCAACGCTGACCGTATCACCTTCCTGGACAATACTGCTCTCGGACTTCCTACCAGTGCGAAGGAAATCGAGGAAGTTGTCGTTGTGGCCTACAAGGTTCCATTGATTAATAAAGATGGAGGTCCGTCAGGAGCTACTGTTACCCGGGAGGACATCTCCCGAATGCCTACCCGTTCTGCAGCAGGTGTTGCAAGTACTGTAGGTGGGGTACAGACAGATGAAGGAAGTGGAGACATTTCCGTTCGTGGTTCCCGTTCGGATGGTACTTACTTCTTTATCGATGGTATCAAAGTTCGTGGGTCTTCTAACCTGCCAAAATCCTCTATCGAAGAGGTATCCGTTATTACCGGAGGTTTGCCAGCAAACTACGGTGACGTAACCGGAGGTATTATCGCAGTAACAACCCGTGGTCCGTCTGCTAAGTATTTCGGATCGCTTGAAGGAGTAACTTCCGGATTCTACTTTAAAGGGAAAGATCCGAACGGTTACGACGGAAAAGTAATCGGGTTGGATAAATACGGATACAACCTGGTTGAAGGGTTGCTTTCCGGACCGCTGTTGATGAGAAAAGACTCTACAGGAAAGAAAACGAAACCAATCTTAGGATTCCTGCTTTCTGTGAACTATACCAATGAATTGGATAGTCGCCCGTTGAACGGAGGAAGCTGGAGAATTAAAAAAGAAGCAAGAGATTACTTGTTGGAAAACCCGGTTAGAGCGAGCTCTACAGGAAACGGTACTTTCAGTAATGCAAACTATTTGCGTGCAAGTGATTTCGAGAAAACAGCATGGAGAATGAACGCAGCGCGTTCTACACTTTCTGCTTCTGCTAAAATTGACGTGAATACAGGACCATCCGTGAACTTAACATTCGGTGGATCCCTGAACTATTCTTACGGAAGTAACTACGATTACAACAACTCCCTGTTGAACTTTACAAACTACGGAGTATACAACCAGTTGGATTACCGTGTATACGGACGCTTTACTCAGCGTTTCTCCAACAACAAAGAAGGATCCAGCTCCAAAGTGAAGTCTGCATTCTACTCGTTGATGGTTGACTACTCTAAAACGAAAGTTGAATCTTATGACAAAAAACATAAGTACGACTTGTTCAGCTACGGACACGTAGGTAAATTCACCAGAAATTACCGTACAACGTATGAGTTCGATCAGAAAGATGGTAACTACTACCAAACTGCTGTTCCGCAAGAATACCTGGTACAGTTCCAGGCATCTCAGTCAAATGCTGCATTGGCTTCAATTACTCAAAACTACTTTGACCTTTATGCAAACGATCCTACAGGACACTATGAAACATTGCTTCAGGTGAGTGCAGGTCGTGCATTGAGAAACGGTGATATCCCTACAAACGTTTACGGTATCTGGTACAATCTCGGTACACCAAACAACTCATTCGGGAAACAGGAATTGGATCAGTTCCGTATCACAGGTTCCGGATCTGTTAACGTTGGTGACCACTCTATTTCCTTAGGATTTGAGTACGAACAGCGTTGGGACAGAGGCTGGGGAAGCGGTGACAACGGTCCGATCGGTTTGTGGTCATTGGCACGTTTGTACGCAAACAGCCACTTGACAGAGTTGGATAAATCCAATCCGCACGTCGTAAACTTCGGTTCATACCAGCAATACAGCTACGACCGTTTGAATACAGGTTACGCTTACACATCCGGAACAGGACAATACGGAGGTCAGGAGAACAATGACCAGCAGTCATTCTTCGATTACAACCTGCGTCAGAAATTAGGATTGAATCCTGCAGGAACTGATTACGTGGTAATCGACCAGTACGATCCAAGCACATTCTCTTTGGATATGTTCTCTGCAGATGAGTTGTTCAACCAGGGTAGCAACTACATCAGCTACTACGGTTACGACCACACAGGGAAAAAAGTAAAAGGAAATACAGACATCAACAAGTACTTCAACGAATTTGATGCAAACGGAAACTACAAACGTTTCATCGGTGCATTCCAGCCGGTATACATCGCTGGTTACATCATGGATAAGTTTGCGTTCAAGGATATCGTATTCAACGTTGGGGTTCGTGTAGACGTATTTGACGCTAACCAGCCGGTATTGAAAGATAAGTACCTGGTGTATACGGCAAACAATGTACAGGAAGCACGTTCTTTGATCTCAGGAGATCCTACGAAATATGCAAACATGGTGATCCCTTCTTCGATGGGTGATGATTATGTAGTATATGTAGACGATGTGAACAATCCTACAAAAATCAACGGATTCCGTAACGGAGACCAGTGGTACGATGCGAACGGTATTCCGATCGAAGATCCGAAACTGATCCGTGGTGTTGCAGGGATCTCTCCTTGGTTGAAAAATCCTTCTGCAGCTACAAACTCCAAAGTGAGTGCAGATGCATTCCAGGATTACAAGCCACAGATCAACGTGATGCCTCGTATCGCATTCTCGTTCCCGATTTCAGACGAAGCTTCGTTCTTTGCTCACTATGACATCTTGACAAAACGCCCTACAACAGGTGTGCGTTTTAACCCGATCGATTACCAGTTCATCGAAGCACGTACAAATACGATTAACAACCCGAACCTGAAGCCTGAGCAGACGATCGATTACGAGATCGGATTCCAGCAGGTATTGACTAAAACATCTTCCCTGAAGATTTCAGCATTCTACCGTGAGCAGCGTAACAATGTTCAGTTGATGAACGTGTTTGAAGCTTACCCGAATACGTATCGTACATATGGTAACCGTGACTTTGGTACAGTGAAAGGATTGACGGTTTCTTATGACTTGCGTAGAACAGGTAACGTTCGTATGACAGCTGCTTATACTTTGCAGTTTGCTGATGGTACAGGTTCCGATGCAACTTCTGCTGCAACCTTGTTGACAGGTCTTCAGACAGCAGGTTTGCCAAACTTGAGAAGTGTATTCCCTTATTCATATGACCAGCGTCATAACTTCGCAATCACATTCGACTACCGTTACGGTGAAGGTGCTGATTACAACGGACCAATGATCGGTGATGCGAAAATTTTGGAGAACACAGGTTTGAACTTGATTACAAACATTTACTCAGGATCGCCTTATACTTCTCAGACAGGTATTACAGGAGACGCTTTGTTGAGCCCGAATACTTCCGGTATTACTGGTACAGTTAACGGATCTCGTTTGCCTTGGCAATACCGTTTGGATCTTCAGTTAGACCGTATGTTCCCAATTGATTTTGGAAAAGAAGGCAAAAAGAAATCAACTTATTTGCAAGTTTATTTACGTGTTACCAACCTTTTCAATACAATGAACGTTCTGGGTGTTTATAGAGCAACTGGTAACTGGAATGATGATGGATATTTGGCTGCAGCTCAATACCAGACTTCCATTCAGAACCAATTGGATGAGCAGTCTTTCAGAGATTACTATGCAATGAAAGTGGCAAATCCATACAACATCAGTGCACCAAGAACAATTCGCTTAGGAGTTAAGTTTGATTTCTAAGAAAGAAAAAAATTAAAGTATGAGACGAACATTTAAATACTTATCACTCGCAATTACGATGTGTTTCGTTGGTCAGGCCAGCGCATACAATCATGATTTTGAGAAAAGTGGGAAGTCGGGAGGAAAACCGAAGCCCACGGTAACGACAAAGGCCGCAAACTGTGCGCCTGCGAATTACCGTCTGACAATGGACTTTAATGACGTAAGCTGCCAGCTGGAAACGGGAGGGCTTTTGTTCCTTGACCGTGCAAATAACCTGGCTACGTATACAGTTCCAAAGAAAAAAGGAAGTGAAACTGCAGTAACAACAATTTATGCAGGTGCACTTTGGATGGGGGGAACCGACGTGAACGGTCAGCTGAAACTGGCTGCTGTGAAGTTCCGCCAGGATGGAAATGATTTTTGGCCTGGTCCGTTGACAGTAAACTTCGGAACAGGAAACTACGATCCATCCGTTCCGCAGGGAGATACTGCACGCCGTGATTACGGAGCAGGAACAATCGACCCGGATCAGTGTTTGTTGTATGACAACATTTTCACGATCTCCAAAGCGGGAGTTATTTCATTCATTACGTACAACGAATGTACAACCGGAGACTGTCCGGCGCCGAGCAATGAGACCATGGCTCAGATCAACGCGTGGCCAGGAAACGGTGACATCGGTCGTGGACAAGACCAGTTTTTGGCTCCATTCTATGATAATGACAATGACATGGTTTACGAACCGGAAGATGGAGATTACCCTTGGTATGATGACATCTTAGGTCGTGATGATGTTCAGTGTGGTTCTGACCGTCGTGTAACCTTGTTTGGTGACCAGACTTACTGGTGGGTTTTCAACGATAAAGGAAACATCCACACAGAATCTCAGGGTGAACCGATCGGGATGGAAATCCACGCACAAGCTTTCGCGTTCGCTACGGATGACGAAATCAACAAAATGACGTTCTACAACTACGAGTTGATCAACCGTGGTACACAAACATTGTACAATACGTACTTCTCTCAGTACATCGATGCCGATTTAGGAAACTACAACGATGACTATGCTGGTTGTGACGTAACTCGTGGATTGAGCTACATGTACAACGGTGACTTGAATGATGAGCCGAACTCCGGTCGTCCAGGTTTCGGACAAAACCCTCCTGCAATCGGTGTTGACTTCTTCGAAGGTCCTTACCAGGATGCTGATGGAGTAGATAACCCGGGACCAGTTGTTGACTCAATGGGTCAGTGGAACATCCCTACAGTGGCAAATGCAATCGCGAACAAAGGGATTGTATACAAAGGTTTGGGAATCGGTTACGGTGACGGAATCGCGGATAACGAGCGTTACGGGATGCGTAACTTTACCATCTATACAGGAACAAACGCTCCTGCAGGACAATCAGATCCAAGCACAACTGCTCAGTTTTACAACTACATGCAAGGTTTGTGGCAGTTTGGAGATCAGCTTTACTATGGTGGAACAGGTTTCCCTGGAGCACCATGTGTAGGTAGCATCAAAACAAACTACATGTTCCCGGCAGATTCCGATACCCTGCACTGGGCTACAGCCGGAACAAACCCAGGATTTAACTGGTCAGAGTTTGAACCATGTGGAACAGGTTCTACATCCAACCCTTCCGGTGACCGTCGTTTCGTGCAGTCAGCAGGACCATTCACCCTTCGTCCGGGAGCGGTAAACAACATTACTGTTGGTATCGTTTACGCAAGAAGCTACGAAGGACAGATCTTCTCTTCAGTGAACGCATTGAAATCTGCCGATACAAAAGCTCAGGCATTGTTTGATAACTGTTTCCGTATCCTGGAGCCGCCAAGTGCACCGGTGATGACGATCCAGGAATTGGGTAATGAGCTGATCATTATGTTGGATAACCCTGCAAACTCGAATAACTTCAATGAGAAGTATACCGAAGAGGATATCATCAATATCGTGGATCCAACCGGAGCTGGCGATACACTGCCGAACGGTAACCCGATCATTTACGATAAATTCTACCGTTTTGAAGGATACCAGATTTTCCAATTGAAAGACGCATCTGTTGGTGTAACAGATTTGGATGATCAGACAGTAGCTCGTTTGGTTGCTCAGTGTGACATTAAAAACGGAGTGAAGCGTTTGGTGAACTTTGAATTCGACGAGGAATTAGGATACTCATTCCCGGTTGAAAAAGTAAAAGGAGCCGATGAAGGGATCAAGCATACGTTCCGTGTTACGGAAGACTTGTTTGCTTCCGGTGACCGTAAACTGGTGAACTTCAAGACATATTACTATATCGCAGTAGCATATGGTTACAACAACTACAAAACGTACGATCCGACTGAAGCAAACAGCTTAGACGGACAGAAAAAACCGTACTTGCGTTCCCGTATCAATGCAGATGGATCTACATTGTCAGGAATCCCTGCAATCCCGCACAACATTTCACCTGAATTGGGTGGATCTCAGGCGAATTCTTCTTACGGACAAACTCCTCGCATCACGCGTTTGGACGGAACCGGAAACGGAGGTCGTGAGTTGCAGTTGACAACGGCATCAGAGAATGCGATTGTATCCAACGGATTCTTAGGCGAATTGGAATACGACTACAACGGGGGCCCGATCAACGTCAAAGTAATCGACCCGCTGAACGTGGTAGGAGGATACTTCCGTTGTGAATTCCGCGACTATACAGGTGTATCCGGAAACGGAACAGCAGCAGCAGAGTACAAAGG